>JADLDY010000076.1 GCA_020846435.1 Deltaproteobacteria bacterium | reverse complement strand
GTTTCAGTACAGCGATAATCTGTTCGGGTGTGTGTCTCTTGCGCGCCATCTTCGGGTCTCCTTTTTTGGTGTTTTAGCACCCGGAGACTCTACTTTCAAGTGGCTTTAATTTCAGGGGTGAGGTCAGCGCCGTCCTAATGAGGAGGCTACTTGAAGTCTGTTTAATACATGCTTATGAATACAATAAGATAGAAAATTCCATAAAAGATGCTGAAGGAAATTATAAGCTTCTGATAGATATAATAAATAATGCAAAAAATAATACTACTTTAGGCTTATCTCGGAATACAAAAGATTGTTTAGATGATTTTAGGGTAATCGGTAATTTTTCTGCCCACAAGATTTTCTATAATGCAAAAAAAACGGATATTAAAAAGGTAATACTTGAATATAGAGCGGCTATTGAAGAGTTGTTATATAAAGCAGGTCTAAAAAAATAAGAGGTCAAATAAATGAACAACACAAAAGTCAAAATCAATTTTAAAACAGGAGAAATGGAATTAGAGGGTACCGAGATCTTTGTGCAAGCTCAACTTGAAAAATTGGATGTGATAGTAAGCCTGATGGGGCAATTTTCAGAAATTACAGAAGAGGAAGCCGTTGAAGAGGCTGTAACAGAAGCAGAAGAAGAAAAGCTATTGAAAACTGGCGAGCAAGGTCTTGAAATACCAGGTACTTTTGGCGAATGGTTACATAAATTTAAAGGAGACCTTTCTGATTCAGACAAGGCTTTAATTACGGCCTATTATGTGCAGAAACAGAACGAGGGAAACGACTTCAAAACTTCTGATGTTAATAAATCATTGATCGATCATAGTATTAAGATTTCAAACCCATCGCAGGTTTTGCGGAGACTTTCATCATCATCAAAAAAATACGTTTTTCAGACAAGGAAGATCGGTAAATTGAAATATCTAAGAGTTTCATCTGATGGAGTCGATCATTTGAAGGCCTTATTAAATCAGAAAAAGACAGAGTAAATGTTCAAAATTAAGCATCCGTTCTAACTAACAATGGCACATTTATGTGGGCATAAGTATGAGCGTGCTCACGTAGTGCCACCCGAAATGCCCCAACCCCCCGTTTCCATAGCAATCCCTCCCCCTCCCTTGACCTCCTCTCCTCCCGGGTTTATACTCAAGAGTAATGAAATTGATAGTCACTTTCATTTTTATGAAAGGAGGCATGTCATGTCAACCGCGAAAAAACTGAAAATCGAGATCGACCCGAAAGTCGAGATGGAAATCTACAAGAAGATCGGGATACCCGGGGCGCAGCACAAGCTCCTCGAGCGCATGGCCGGAAGCTGGAAAACCCTGTCAACCTTCTGGGGTTCGCCGACCGAGCCCCCTGTTGAGTCTTCTGGCGTCTGCGAGCAGAAGATGATACTCGGCGGGCGTTTCCTGCAGCAGGAGTGCAGCGGCGAGATGATAGGGAGTGCGTTCACTGGTATCGGGTTCACCGGGTACGACAACCACTCAGGGAAGTTCGTCTCGACCTGGATGGACTCTCTCGGCACGGCCATCTATGTCTTCGAGGGAAAACCTGACGCCGGCGGCAGTGGCTTCACTCAAAAGTGCAGCGCTGACGACCCTGTCAGGGGCCCGATGGTATGGCGTTCTGTCTGCGCTATCAAGGACGACGACACCATTGCCTTTGAGATGTACGGGGCGCCCAGGGGCGGCCGCGAAGAGAAGATGATGGAGATGACCTATACCAGGAAGAGGTAACCACGATGGGCGGCCCAACGGGCCGCCCGGTTTTTTCAGGCAGGATTCTCCGATAAAAATGAGGGAGAGCCCTGCTTTTTTATTGACAAGGAATGGCCAAACTGTAAAAATGGGCCGAGCCCGATGATTACGCTGACGATAAAAGCTGTTCCCGTTTTGAAGCCAGTCCTTTTTTATCGCCATTTCCGCGTATTTTTTCAGTTCATGCCTCGCGGCACCTTTCGTGATTCGTTTTTTTTCTTAAATAAATAACTGAGGCGGGACGAGTACGACGAGGATCGATTATTTATTTTTTCATCGCTATTTGAACGGGAACTTCCTGCAATGGCAGGGGCTTTTCGCGGGAGGCGTGTGAACTGATGCCGTCCCCGTTTGACCTGGTATCCGCTTCAATCGTCGCCTTCCTGTTCATCTCGCTTGTCTCGGCGTTCCTCGCCAGGCATCAGCGGTTCCTTGTCAACTTCTCGAGCCTGCTTTCTGCAGCGGCCTGCCTTCTGGCGGCAACCGGCGGCTTTCTGGCGGTCCTTTCCGGCGGAGTCGAGGCTTTCGTGCTCCCCATTGGCCTGCCTGACCTGCCCTTTTACATGAGGCTCGACGCGCTCTCAGGCTTTTTCGTGACCCTTGTTGGCCTCCTCGGTTTTTTCGTCTCCATATATTCGGCAGGCTATCTGCGCGGCTTCCTTGACCGCAGGTCCGTTGCTCCGCTTATCGTGTTCTGCAACATCTTCATGGCGGGCATGATCCTTGTGCTCATCGCCGACGACGCCTACTTCTTCATGGTCTCCTGGGAGCTGATGGCTGTCTCCTCTTTTTTCCTCGTCTTCTTCGAGGACGAACAGGTGCAGAATAGAAGGGCGGCGTTCATCTACATCCTCATAGCGCACATCGGCGCCATCCTCATCCTGTTGTCCTTTGGTATCATGGCTGGTTTCGCGACAGGCTTTGAGAGCTTCAGGGGGTACACCTTCGAGGCCATGCGCTCGGCTGAGATGCCAGCTGTCTGGGCTTCCATTGTTTTTATCGCGGCTTTTCTCGGTTTCGCGGCCAAGGCGGGCGTCATCCCTCTGCATGTCTGGCTCCCTGAGGCCCATCCGGCCGCTCCGAGCAATATCTCCGCCCTGATGAGCGGCGTCATGCTCAAAACCGCCATTTACGGGATTTTGAGAGTCGGGTTCGACCTCGCGAGCGAGCCTCAGTGGTGGTGGGGAGGCATGGTGCTCGTCTTCGGCCTCTTCTCCGCCGTGCTCGGCATACTCTACGCGCTCATGCAGGACGACATAAAAAGGCTCCTTGCGTACTCGTCCGTCGAGAACATCGGCATAACGCTCATAGCCGTCGGCCTGGCCATGATATTCGCCTATGTGAAGATGAACACTTTGGCTGCCCTGGCCATGGCCGCGGCCCTTTATCACATGTTGAACCACGCGGTCTTCAAGGGGCTATTGTTCATGGGCGCGGGGGCGGTTTTGCACGCGACCCACGAAAGGAGCATGGAAGGCCTCGGCGGGCTCATCCATAAGATGAAGTGGACAGCCCCTTTGTTTCTCGTGGGGTGTCTCGCGGCTTCCGGCCTGCCGCCTTTCAACGGCTTTGTCTCCGAGTGGCTCATCTTCCAGTCGTTCCTACTTACGCCTGCCCTTCCGGGAAGGCTTTTGAACCTCCTCATACCGCTCGGCGCGGCGGCCCTTGCCCTCGCGGCGGCCCTGAGCGCGAGGGGCTTCGTCAAGGTATTCGGCATTACATTTTTAGGTCAGTGGAGGGGAAAGGCCGGCTTTGAAGCCGTCGAGGTGAACTGGCCGATGAGGGCGGCCATGATGATGGCGGCCGCGTCGTGCCTTGCCCTCGGAGTTTTCCCGACCCATGTAATTGGCTGGCTCGACAGCGTGCCGCAGTCTCTCGTGGGAGGCGGCATAGGCATGACCGCGCGCGCTTCCGGCTGGCTCTGGCTCACGCCGGTGGCATCCGAACGGGCTTCTTACTCCGCGCCTCTCGTCTTCTTTTTCATCGCCTTTGTCATAGGCGCCATCTACCTGGCTTTCAAGGCCCGCAGGGTGAATGTAAGGAGGGCGCCGATGTGGGACTGCGGCTTCGAGAAGGTGACGCCGAGGATGCAGTACACCGCCACCTCGATGTCGATGCCGACGAGGAGGATATTCGGTTTCGTCTTCAGCATAAAAGAGTCGGTGAGGGCTGTCGCCAGACAGGGGAGCCTCTTTTTCCCTGAAAAATATATCTATCACCTTAAAGTCAGGGACCGCGTCTGGAACTACCTCTACAAGCCTGTCTCAGAAGCTTCGTTTTATTTTGCCAGGCGCGTCGGCAAGCTTCAGCACGGCAGGATACAGATATACCTCCTTTACTCGTTCGTAACGCTCGTGGTGCTGCTGGTGTTCGCGTGACAGGACAATACTACCCGATACTTCTGGAGGCTCTTCAGGTCATTATCGTCCTTCTCGGGGCCCCGCTCCTCGTGGGCTGGGTGAGGATGGTGAAGTGCTGGACGCAGGGGAGACGCTCTGCCGGGCTCCTTCAGCCCTTGAGGGACATATCGAAGTTCCTCGTGAAAGACACGGTCCTCGCTCACAACGCCTCATGGATATTTACGGCCACGCCTTATGTCGTCTTCGGCGCTACATTAGTGGCTGGCGCGATAATACCGGTCGTCTCGGCCGACCTGCCGCTTGCGGCCACGGCCGACATAATCGCCCTTGTCGCTATATTCGCGGTCGCGCGCTTTTTCACGGCCCTCGCGGGGTTAGATGTCGGGACTGCCTTCGGTGGCATGGGCACGAGCAGAGAGATGATGGTCTCCTCCCTTGCAGAGCCCGCCGTTCTGATGTCGGTCTTCACCGTCTCTCTGGTGAGCCATTCGACCTCGCTTTCTTACATGGTGCACGATATAACGACGGTCTCGTTTGTCCTTCGCCCTTCTTTAGCTTTCGCGCTCCTGGCCTTTGTCCTCATAGCCATAGCCGAAACCGGCAGGATACCGGTCGACAACCCTTCGACGCACCTCGAGCTCACGATGATACACGAGGCGATGATACTGGAATATTCGGGCCGCCACCTCGCGCTCATCGAGTGGGCGTCGATGATGAAGCTCTTTCTTTTCGCATCGTTAGGCATCTCGCTCTTTATGCCCTGGGGAATAGCCGGAATAGACGACCCGGGCATGATACCGGTAGCGTTGGTCGCTCTTACCGCAAAGCTCGCGCTCCTTGGCGTCGGTCTGGTGCTCGTTGAGACAGGGCTTTCGAAGATGAGGATATTCAGGGTGGCGGAATTTCTGGGCATGGCATTTCTCCTTGCGACCCTCGGCATGCTTTCGTACTTCATACTGGAGTGATTGAATGGACGTCAATTTCGCCGCGCAGATAAACGGCATCCTCGCCGCGCTCATACTCCTTACCTCCTTCGGGCTGCTCGTGCAGAAGAGGGTCTACGGGCTCCTCCACATATTCGCGTGGCAGGGGCTCTTCCTCTCTATCAGCACGGCGGTCGTGGGGTATTCGACAGGGTTGCATCACCTGTACATCTCTGCCCTTTTGACGCTCGCGCTGAAGGTCTTCGCGCTCCCGTACATACTCTATGTGCTCATACACAAGCTCCACATACATAAAGAGGTCGAAGACATGGTCAATGTTCCGACGACCATGCTCATCGGCATAGCGCTCGTCATATTTTCCTATGACCTCATGTCGCCGGTAAGGGAGCTCTCCTCTCTTGTCACGCGCTCGACCCTGGCTGTCGCCCTCTCGACGGTAATGCTCGGACTCCTCATGATGATAACGAGGAAGAAGGCGATAACCCAGATTGTCGGCTTCCTGTCGCTCGAGAACGGCCTTTTCTTCGCGGCCACCAGCGCGACCTACGGCATGCCGCTCGTAGTCGAGCTCGGGGTCGCCCTCGACATACTCATAGCGGCGTTCATCTTCGGCATATTCTTCTTCCAGATAAGGACGACCTTCGACAGCCTCGACTTGAAAGAGATGGAAAAGCTCAAGGAGGAGGAGTGATGTCGGCTTTTGAAAAAGGGGTGAGCGGCCGATGACGCTTCTTCTTCTGCTCGGCACGAGCGCTATCGCCGCTATTGTCCTCGCCTTTGTGGGGGACAGGAAGTACGCGCACGAGATAAACATAGCGGGCTCTGCCGCGACCTTCGTCGCGAGCGTCTTTCTGGCCGTCGAGGTCTACTGGAACGGGCCGATGCTCGCGGTGGAAGACTTTTTCTTTGTCGACGCCTTCAACGTCTATCTCGCCGTGCTGACGGCCTTCGTGTCGACTACCACCGCCATATTTTCCAGAAGGTACATGAAGTACGAGAGGAGCCACGGCAGGGTCGGACACAAGTCCATGCGCTTCTATCACGCCATGTTCCAGCTCTTCATCTTCGCCATGCTGCTCGCGCTCTTGACCAACAATGTCGGCGTGCTCTGGATATCGATGGAGCTCGCGACCCTCTCGACAGTCCTGCTTGTCTCTCTTTACCGCACGCCTTCGGCCATAGAGGCCGCGTGGAAGTACTTCATACTCTGCGGAGTCGGCATAGCGCTCGCTCTTTTCGGCACGGTGCTTCTTTATTTCGCGTCAGAGAAGGTTTTTGGAGAGGGCAGCCAGGGGCTCCTGTGGACGAACCTCAGCGCCTCTGCCGGCCAGCTCGAGCCGACCGTCCTTTCTCTCGCTTTCATATTCCTGATGGTCGGCTACGGCACAAAGGTCGGCCTCGTGCCTCTTCACAACTGGCTGCCTGACGCGCACAGCGAGGGGCCCACCCCCATATCGGCAGTGCTCTCGGGATTGCTCCTCAATGTCGCGCTCTACGCGCTGGTGAGGTGCAAGGTAATAGTCGACGGAGCGACGCACAGCAACAAGAGCGGGTACATCATGATGGCCTTCGGCCTGCTTTCGATAATCGTCGCGGCGGTCTCCATGCTCAGGCAAAAGGACATAAAGAGGATGTTCGCCTACTCCTCCATCGAGCACATGGGCATAGCGACTTTTGCCTTCGGCCTCGGAGGGCCTGTCGCGACCTTCGGCGCGCTCCTTCACATGCTCGTTCATTCCATAACCAAGTCGGCCATATTCTTCGCCGCTGGCACGGCTTCCCAGATGAACTCGACTCAGGATATGTCAGGCATAAGGGGCCTCGTAAAGGGCAACCCGCTGGTCGGCTGGGGGCTGATGCTCGGTACCGTGGCCATAGCCGGTGTGCCGCCCTTCGGCGTATTCACGAGCGAATTTCTTATCCTCACGGCAGCCATGAAGGACGCGCCGTACCTCGCGCCAATATTCCTCCTCGGCCTGGCAATCGCTTTCGCGGCCCTTTTCAAAAGGGTCATGCCGATGGTCTTCGGAGAGCCTGCTCCATACCAGGTATCGATAAAGGCCTCTAATGTGCCTGTGATAGCGCACCTCGTCATAATGCTGGTGCTGGGCCTTTACATGCCGGTCTTTCTTAACGACTGGTTCCATAAGGCAGTGGAGCTATTGAGATGAGCGAAAGATCGGAAAGCGTTTTAAAAGCCATAGCCGCGAAGGGCGTGGTCGAGGTTGACGGCACGGTAAAAGGGGCCAGCGCTTACAGGGCAGGCAAGGAGATGTTCGCCCACGCAGCCCGCGTCATGAAAGACGCCGGTTGGAGGCTTGTGGCTGAATGGGCAATTGATGAGAGCGCGTTCAACAGGGGTTTTTGCGTTTTCGCCGCGTATTGCCTTGGCGGAGAGTACCTTGTCATAAGGACGGAGATACCGCGCGATGAGGCGCATTTCCAGTCCCTTACCCGTTATTTTCCTGCGGCCTTCCGCTTCGAGCGCCAGATAAGGAGCCTCATGGGGCTCATCCCCACGGGCCACCCTGACCTCCGTCCCTGGATAGCCCACGAGGACTGGCCTGAAGACGCCTACCCTTTGAGAAAGGACTTTGACGGGACAAAGCCCATGGGCCGCGCCTCTGGCGAGTACCAATGGATAAAGGCCGAAGGCGAGGGGGTCTTCGAAGTGGCGGTCGGGCCTGTGCACGCGGGCATAATCGAGCCGGGCCATTTCAGGTTCCAGTCCGTAGGAGAAAATATACTGAACCTCGAGACGAGGTTCGGCTATGTGCACAAGGGCATAGAAAAGAGGTTTGAAGCCCTCGGCTGGATTGAGGCCGTAAAGCTCTCCGGAAGGGTCTCGGGGGACACGACCGTCGCGCACTCATCTGCCTTCTGCATGGCCGCGGAGACGGCTTCAGGGATCAAACCGGCGGAACGCGCCAGCTTCATAAGGGCCATAATGATGGAGCGGGAGAGGATAGCCAACCACCTCGGCGATATCGGCGCAATATGCAACGACACCGCCTTTGCCTTTCTCCATTACCAGTTCTCGATACTCCGCGAGAAGGTGCTGAGGACGAATAAAGAGGTCTTCGGCCACAGGCTGATGATGGACTCTGTCTGCCTCGGAGGGGTTGTGCGGGACATCCCGGTTAAAGGGGTAGACCTGATGCTCGAAGAGGCGAGGGCGATCATGGAGGAGTTCGAGCGGCTCGTCAGGATCTATGAAGACAACCCTTCGCTCGAAGACAGGCTCTACTCAACCGGCGTGCTCTCCCCTGAGACGGCGAAGGCCATAGGCGCGGTCGGTTTCGTTGCCCGCTCGAGCGGCCAGCATATCGATGTAAGAAAAGACAGCCCCTTCTCCCCGTACGACTCTCATGCGCCTGTAGTACCTGTGCTTTCCTCAGGCGATGTCCACGCGAGGGCGTGGGTCAGGGTTGAGGAAGTGAGGGAGTCTTTCAGGCTGATGAGGGAACTTATCGCCGCTCTTCCGGCAGGGCCGCTCACTGCCCAATGGAACCCTCCATCGCCAGGGGCGTCAGGCTTTTCCGTTGTAGAGGGCTGGCGCGGCGAGGTCGTCTACTGGGTCGAGTGCGGCCCCAATGGCTTTATCAACAGGTGCATGATAAGGGACGCCTCCAGCGTCAACTGGCTTGCCATCGAGCAGGCGATACACGGCAACATAGTCCCTGATTTTCCGCTGTGCAACAAGAGCTTCAACCAGTCGTACTCGGGCCACGACCTCTAAGGAAGGCGAGAATGCTAAGGATACTCCACCAGATATTCAGGACAGGCATCGTGACCGAGCCCTTCAAGCCAGAGGTCGAGGCAAGGGTCACGCTTGTCGGTGAAGGGCTCGAAAAAGAGGTAGCCGAGCGCTTTAAAAGGTCCCTTACGATAAGGTTCGTTGACGCTGGCTCATGCAACGGCTGCGAGCTCGAGCTGGTCGCCGTGAACAACCCGGTCTATGACTCTGAGAGGTTCGGCATCCATTTCGCCGCTTCCCCGAGGTACGCTGACATGCTCCTCGTGACAGGGCCTGTCTCGAGGAACATGGAGATAGCGTTGAAGAGGACTTATGACGCCATGCCCGCGCCCAAGCTCGTCGTGGCACTCGGCGACTGCGCGTTCAACGGAGGCGTCTTCGGCGAAAGTTACGCGTCATTGGGGAGCGTCGGCAATGTCGTGCCGGTTGACGCGTACATACACGGGTGCCCGCCATCGCCAGAAGAGATTTTGAAGGGTATCATGAAGGCTGTAACCCGCTGACCGTCTTTTTATCTCCCTGAAATCCCTGATAAAATCCTCTTCAAGCCAAATATGGGGTTGAATATCTGCTCGAAATAGCATATTTTTTATAGCTGCCTTTGGAGGCCGCGCAAGCGGCATTTATTGAGTTGAAAAGTAAAGCATTGTGAGGGAGAGAGATGGCAAAAGGTCCGATTTCAAAGTTTATCGAGAATAATTTCCTGCACTTCAACGCGGCCGCGCTCGTTGACGCGGCAAAGGGTTATGAAGCGCACATGAACGCCGGCGGCAAGATGATGGTAACTCTTGCCGGGGCGATGAGTACCGCCGAGCTCGGCAAATCCCTTGCCGAGATGATACGCGCTGGCAAGGTCGACATAATCTCGTGCACAGGCGCGAACCTCGAGGAGGATGTCTTCAACCTCGTGGCCCACGACCACTACAAGAGGGTCCCGGGATACAGGGACCTCTCCCCGCAGGACGAGTGGGCCCTCCTCGAGCAGGGCTTCAACAGGGTCACCGACACCTGCATACCCGAGGATGAGGCCATAAGAAGGATAGAGTCGCACATATTCGACCTCTGGAAAAAAGTGAACGACAAGGGCGAGAGCCGCTTGCCGCACGAGTACTTCTACGAACTCCTCAAAAGCGGCATATTGAAGCAGTACTACCAGATAGACCCTAAGGACAGCTGGCTCCTGGCCGCGGCCGAGAGGAACCTGCCGATAATCGTCCCTGGCTGGGAGGACTCGACCCTCGGCAACATATTCGCTTCCTACTGCATAACGGGGGAATTGAAAGCCACGACCATGAAGGCAGGTATTGAGTACATGGTATTCCTCGCGGGCTGGTACCAGAAGAACTGCAAAGCTCCGGGCATAGGCTTTTTCCAGATAGGCGGCGGCATAGCGGGCGACTTCCCGATATGCGTCGTCCCGATGCTCCAGCAGGACCTCAAGAAAGAAGAGACTCCTTTCTGGGGGTACTTCTGCCAGATATCAGATTCGACCACGAGCTACGGGTCGTACTCAGGAGCAGTGCCCAATGAGAAGATAACCTGGGGCAAGCTCTCGACCGACACCCCGAGGTTTGTGATAGAGTCCGACGCGACGATTGTCGCTCCTCTCATCTTCGCCTGGATACTCGGCTGGTAATAAAGGATTCTTCTCGACGGCTGGCCGGTTTACGGCCAGCCGTTTTTTTTGGCTATATGGCCTGGCGCCTTTTTTATGTTAAAGTCTCATCTGCCGCTTTTGCGCTTCTGGCTGGAGGAATATGAAAATGAAAAAACTGTTCGTGATCGTCCTTCTGGCGCTCTCTCTTGGCGCGTGCGCCCACATGGGAGACAGCGGCCCCGTGCATGCTCCGGCCGAAACAGTCGTGTCCGACGGAATAGAGTTCAAGGTCAACTCCAGGGAGTACAGGTACACGCCGCTTACCGTTTCAGGCCGTCAGGTCGCGCCAGCCGGGGTCTTCGTCATAATAGACCTTTCATTGAAGAACACTTATTCAACGCCAATGCCGTCGCAGTTTCAGCCCAGGTTTACCCTTGTAGATAAGTCCGGCCGCGAGCACACGGCCTCAAAGGAACTTTCCCAGCCAAAGGCCGTGGAGGGCATTGTCCATGACATGCCGCCCAGGACGCCGATCGCGAAAAGGCTAGTCTTTGACGTGCCCTCGGGCAAATACAGGCTCCGCGTCTTCATGCCGGTCGTCGTCAAGACAGGGCTTGAGGGCTCGGCCGCTCAGGGCAGGACGTTCTACTTTGACATCGGGCCTTTGCGGTAAATCCCATTTTGCACTGTCTTGCTGAATGTTTTAAAAGAGCGCATGGATGATAAACTCAGTAGCCAAACTCATTTCAATATTGAATTCCGAGACCGAGCCCTCGCAGATAAGCCTGGCCTTTGCCTTCTCTATGGTCGCCGGGTTCACCCCGTTTTTCGGCGTCCATAACCTCTTTGTCCTCTTTCTCGCGCTTGTCCTGAGGGTCAACCTCTCTGCGTTTTTCCTCGGCACTGCCGCCTTCAGCGCTCTCGCGTACGGGCTTGACCCGCTGTTCCATACAATAGGCCTGAAGCTCCTCACATGGGAGGCCATGCGCGGCGTATGGACCCAGATGTACAACATGGCAGTCTTTCGCGTGGCGCGCTTCAACAACACTATATTCATGGGCAGTTTCGCCGCCTCTATCGCGCTCTTCGTTCCTTTCGTGCTTGCCGCGAACTTCCTCATAAGAAAGTACAGGCTGCATATCCTCGCCTTCGTCGAAAAGACTAGGGTGATGCAGGCGTGGAAAGCCACCGGAGTGTACAGGGCTTATGAGAGCTACCGCGACCTTAGGAGCCGCCTATGAAGTGGATACGCTGGCGCGGCCTCGGGGCTTTTGTTCTCATCACCGCAATTGTCTCGGTCTTCTGGTTCCTCGTCATAGACAGAGTTATTGAGCATTACATTGAAAAGGCCGGTACATCGATGGTCGGCGCGAAGGTCGAGCTCGATAAGGCGGACCTCTCTCTCTTTCCGCTCGGCCTTACGCTTACGCGCCTTCAGGTTACAGACCCGTCCTCCCCGATGAGGAACGCTCTGGAAGCCGGAAGGATAGCCTTTCTCATGGACGGCGTGAACCTGCTTTTGAGCAAGGTGACTATTGACGAGATGAGCGTTGAAGGCGTGAGGTTCAACACTCCGAGGGAGAGCTCGGGAGCCATAGAGAAGGCGGCGCAGGCCGGGCCGGAGGAGGAGCCGTTTTTAACTTTCGAGATACCTGATGTGATGGAGGTCCTCAAAAAAGAGGAGCTTGAATCGTTGAGGCTCGCCTCTGAGATAAAGGGGCGCATAGAGTCTGACAGATTGAAGTTCACCGAGGCGTTGAAGGGCTTGCCGGATGAGAAGAAGTTTGATTCTTACAGGGAGAGGCTCAACGCCTTGAAGACGAGGGCCAATGGGCCGGCCGAGGTACTCTCAAAGGCAAGCTCCCTCATGGCCCTCAAAAAAGAGATAGAGGCAGACGCGGCAAATATAAAGACGCTCGCCAGGGACGCCGGAAAGACGGCAAGCTATTACAGGGAGCGCGTCGAGTTCGCGCTTGGCGCGCCAGCGAGGGACGTTCAGAGGCTTACTGATAAGTACGCCATCACACCTCAGGGGCTCGCGAACCTGAGCAGGCTCTTTTTCAGCGGAGAGCTCATCGCTTGGACTGACAAGGCGCTCATGTGGCGGGGGAGGGCTGAGCGCGTAATGAAGGCCTACAAGCCGGATGAAGGCGTAGAGGTAAAGCCCAGGGGCAATGGGGCTGACGTGCGCTTCCCTGAGAGAAAACCCACGCCTGATTTCCTGATCAGAAAGGCCTTTGTCTCCGTGAACATTCCCTCCGGCGATATCTCCGGCAAGGTGAGCAACATTACCGGCGACCAGCAGATCCTCGGCTCTCCGATGAGCTTTGAGTTCTCGGGAGAGAGGCTCAAGGGGCTTGACTCGATGTCTCTCACCGGGGAGATAAACCGCGTAGTCCCGGGTCAGCCCTCTGATTACGCGAAGTTTGACGTGCGCGGTTACAGGATCAAGGATATCGATATTTCAAAGGGCTCTTCCATGCCGCTCGCGTTGAGGTCCGGAGTAGCCGACCTTTCGATAACGGCCGAGATAAAGGGTGACGGACTCGACGCGGGTCTCAAGGCGGGCCTCTCCAAACTGGACTTGACTGCTGGCAGGGCCGATGAGAAGAACCCGTTCCTCAAGGCTGGCGCCGAAGCCCTATCAAGGGTCAAGGCCTTCGGCCTCGGCGCCAGGGCCAGCGGCACTGTCGACAATTACAGCCTCAGCGTCACTTCAGACCTCGACAATGTGCTCATGGCCTCGGCAGGCGCTGTCATCGCTGAAAAGATGTCCGTCTTCAGGGCAAAGCTCACCAAAGAGATAAACGAGGAGGCCGGAAAGAAGCTCAAGGATATGCGCTCAGAGCTCTCGGCGTTGACCGCTGTCAAAGATGAGCTTGACTCGAGGGGCCTCCTTACCGACAGGCTCATCGAGGAGATAACGAAAAGCCTTCCAACAAAGGGCTTTAAAATCCCGGGGTTCTGAGACCATCGCGTTTTTAAAACACCTTCCATTTTCCCAGCTTCTCTTGACAGGCCTTGTCAAAAAAAGCGCCGCCCGTCTGTTTTTCAGGAAAATCGCACACTCTGTCAAGAAACCATTTAATTTTTTACAGGATGCTCCGATATGAATGAAGTTGTATTCATTTTACCGGCTGGTTTATAAGCACAGGGTTGTGAAAAACCGCTCTCACCGGGAAGGACAGCATGCCGCGCACAAACATCGATAATCTCCTGAAGATCCAGAAAAGCATCAGCGCGATGGAAGGGCTCGTCAGTTCAGGCATCCGGGACTCTGTTGAGAACTGCAAGGCAATCCTGAACGCGATAAACGAGACGGCCTGCGTAATCGACTCGTCCGGCGGGTTAATCCACATCAACGAAGCCCTTGAGAAGGCTTCCGGCAGGAGCGCCGCATGGTGCGCCGGCAGGCCTTTTACTCTCCTGTTCGAAGAGAGCGAGGCGCAAACGGCTATCTCTTTTCATTCCAGGGCAATGAGCAGGGAGAGTTTTGCCGCAGGGCTCACGCTCAAAGGCTCTGCTGCCCTCCGGCAGTACGGCCTCTTCCCGCTCCTTGACGCCCGCGGCCAGGCTCTGGCCGTATGCGTAATAGCAAGGGAGGTCGGCGCGAAGGACGAGCTCGAGACGGCCGTGAGCAAAAGGACGTGCGAGCTTATGGATATAAACCAGAAGCTCCTTGAGGAGTTGAGCGAGAGGAAGAGCTCGGAGAGCGAACAACTCGTTTTCCTGACCCATTACGACCCTGTCACAGGCCTTTTCAACAGGACGCATTTCATAGATCTCCTGAACGCGCGCCTCGCGCGCCCCGGCAACGGCACAGGCGCGCTGCTGCTCCTTGACATAGACCAGTTCAAGTTCATAAGCGACTCTTACGGCCACGGCATGGGGGACGAGTTTTTGAGGCGCGTGGCAAAGCTCCTTCAGTTCAACACGAGGTACCTGTTGTCCAGGGTGCTCAAGGAAGAGAAGGACTCTCTACTGATCTCGAGGCTCTCAGGGGACGAGTTCGCTGTATTCCTTCCTGCTTCCGGCATGGTCGAGGCGGTAGAGGCCGCGGAGTACATAAGGAGCGCCATCGAATGCTTCTACCAGCCTGAGATGCACTGTCACATGACCGCGAGCATCGGGATAGCGCTCTTCCCGGAACACGGCAGGAGCGTGAGCGAGCTCCTTACAAGGGCTGACGCGGCCATGTACCGCGCCAAGGACCAGGGCAGGAACAGGTTCCACCTTTACAGTCCCGAAGAGCGCGAGATAGAGCAGATGCACATGAGGCTCAAGTGGAAGGAGAATATCCTCGCCGCGCTCAAGGACGACCGCTTCGCTCCCTGGTACCAGCCGATAATGGGCCTTGCTGACAACAGTGTCACGCACTACGAGGTGCTCGCGCGCATGACCGACTACGACGGCTCCATCGTCCTGCCGGGCCCGTTCATAGACATCGCCGAGAGGTTCGGCCTCGTCGGGGCCATCTCCAGGGCCATCTTCACAAAGGCGTTCAACCTCCAGGCCGCTCTTCAAAAAGAGGGCAGGCCGATGAGGCTCTGTTTGAACGTCTCCGGCAAGGAGCTTGGCGACAGGGAATTCCTCTACTTTTTGAGGAGCAGCATATTTGAAAAAGGGCTCGACCCGGCAAACCTCGTATTCGAGATAACCGAGACCGCCTCGATCCACGACCTCGACAAGGCCATGTCCTTTATCGCGGCTTTGAAGGCGACCGGCTGCCACGTCGCGCTCGACGACTTCGGCATAGGCTTCACCTCGTTCCTTTACCTCAGGGAGATGCAGGTCGACTACATCAAGATAGCCGGCTCTTTCATAAAGGCGCTCGACCAGAACTTGAACGACCAGCTCTTCGTGAAGGCCATAACAGAGGTAGCCAGGGGCATGGGCATCAAGACGATAGGCGAGTTCGTCGAAACAGACGGCATACTCGAGCATCTGAGGAAGTTCGGGGTCGACTACGCGCAGGGCTACCTAATCGGGCGGCCCGCGCCGGCCATTATCCATCCCGGCGTATCTTTTCCCGCTGACAGATAACACTTCTCTTTTTCGACCTTGAAAAAAAGCGTCCAAGGCCCTAAAATCAAGGTCATGGAACAGCTTCAACTGCGAATTGAAACCGACGGCCCTGGACTCAAAAGGTTTTTTGAGGCGGCCCTTAAAAGGCCGGTCGAGATCGTCATCACCGACAACTCCAGCCGCATGCTCTCGTTCAGGCCGATTGGCCCCTCCATTGCCATGAGGCTCAGCAGGGTCTTTCTTTCGGCCCCGCAGGAAGTCCTTATCGAGGCGGCTTCTTTCATAAGACGCCGTGGCGGGCCGACGCCGGTGATGAACAAATTTCTGAGGCTTGCCGCTTCAACGACTGCGAAGCCGAGGAGGGTGAAGGCGCGCCTTCTGGGCCGTCACCATGACCTGGGGTCTGCTTTCGAGAGGATAAACAGCGAATATTTCGAAGGGCGAATCGATGCCTCTATCACATGGTCGAGAAAGCAGCCGGGCCGGGTGCGCCGCAGAACGCTCGGGAGCTACTGCCCGTTGTCGCGCACGGTGAGGATAAACCCGATTCTCGACAATGCTTTAGTGCCTGTCCTGTTCGTCGATTTCATCGTCTACCACGAGATGCTCCACGCTCATGTCGGCATAGGCGACAAGGGCGGCAGGAGGGTCGTCCATTCAAGAGAGTTCAGGGAAAAAGAGCGGGCGTTTAAAAGGTTCGAAGAGGCAAGTATCTGGGAGAGGGCCAACAGGTCGCTTCTGTAATAACCCTGTTCTGGGTGACAGGTTGCCGGAATATTCGGAAAGTTAAAGGTCGCGAATAAAGATGATTTGTAGGGTTACGCTTCGCTAACCCAACCAACAAAACTGCAAGTACAGAATCTCCTGTCATCGGCATACTTGCGGGCGCAGGAATGACATTGGCATGTATGAGCCCAGGCAGTCAGGATGTTGCACAAAAAGGAATGTGTGCTTCAATCGCAAAGAGTAAATTTGCGAGATGTGAGGCCGGTGTAGAATAATTTTATGACTCTCTTAAGTTCATTACGGCATCATATTATTGACTATAAGCTTTTTTATATTGTTGCAACTATATTTCTTGGTCCGCTTTGGGACAATCTTAAAATCGCTGGTTTGTTTTGGGTCGACAAAGCTTCATTGTATTGGTGGTTTTACGGAGTTGATATGGCTGTAGTTTTAACAATTTTTTCCGTCATTTTGAAAAGTTCTAAACATTTTTGGGTTGTAGTTCTGAGTAAATTAATGTTGATCATGACCTTAGTCGTGCAAATTATCCTAATAGTCTTTTTAAGTAATTATATTAAAACATCTTATTTTGTGTTCTCCATATTCATAATAGCTCTCATAATTTATATTTTTTGGGTAATTATCTATCTTTTGGTAAATGGATTAAAAGAAAAGGCTTTGACAAAAAAAGGAACTATTTTTTTTACTTCAATGGGTACCGTTTTCTATTTGTCGAAGTATCTTCCTATCTTATTGACTGAATATCAGACAACTATCATCGCTTCAAAGTCAGAGATTCTTATGAATATTTGGATTCCGATAGTAGCGAGCGCATTGATTACTGCAGTGGTGTTTTTATTTTTTCTAATTATATACACTTTGACAAAGGATAAGTTGTTTAGGGTAACCGTGTAGATACCGTGTTGCTTCTTTAGCTTCGTAGGTTGGGTTGGCGAAGCGTAACTCAACCTACAAAGCTGGCAGAATGAAGGGCATATTGTTTTAAAAAAAATTGGGCGAATAAAAGAGCAATAAGGATATATGTTATGAAAGAACTTACACTTTTTCAAATTAAATGTAAGCAAAGAATTAACTAACAGATTAGAAGCATTAGGAATAAGTATTCCTGATTTCAAGATGCAAGAGGGAGAAGCGACATGGTTCGCTGATAAAGAAGTTTTTATTGAGGCCACAGTAGATAATTTAGAAATTTGGATTTATGAAGATGGGGCACATATCTTTGGCGGGTTCAGGTTTGTAACCTGAACCCGAATATTTCGGACCCGTTGCAAGTTTGAACTAAAGGTTCAGGGTGCAACCCTGAACCTGCAAAAAAAAATGTCAGGGGAACTAATGGGAGACAATTTAAAAATAACAACGCGAGCTTTTTTCTATTTTTCAATAGTCCTCGGCGTTTGTCTTGGTATAGGGTTGTCCATAGTTAGTGGCAATATCCTCAAAGGATTTTCGTTTGGTTTTTTAGGTGGTATTCTTTCTGGCTCAGTTATGGCATTGTGTTTATTAATCGGCCTAACGCTATTCCAAAAGAAACTATTTTTCTATAGCAAAATACCCAAACAGTTGCAAGACCGTGAGGTTGAAAATATCTTTTATGAAAGCCTTGCAGGTAATGCAAGCGGTACAAGAATCAAATACGGGGGCCTTTTTTTGACAGATGATTCGGTGCTGTTTATACCACACAGGTTTGCCATAAAATCGGCTCAAATAGAATTGCCACTTAGAGAGATTAAACAGGTAACGAAGACCGGCATAAATCTTTTAAAGCATTTTTCCGGAGGTCTGAGAAAGCGCCTTCTAGTGGAGACAAGGAATGGCAAACGATACGAATTTAGCGTTTGGAATATAGATGTATGGATTAAAAAAATAAAAGAAAGGGCACTGAACACGGCGTATAAGAATTGAACCTAAACGACTTAAGCCTTGTAGGGTGGGCACCGCCCACCATTCAATAAGAAAAACGGACGCCGAATGGCGCCCGTTTTTTTATTGAAAGGTCAAACGGCTGACCGTCTTCTTGAGCGGATGTACTCGATGACTCCGGGCATTATCGAGATGACGATTATGGCGAGGATCACCGCGGTGAAGTTCTCTTTCACGATGGGAAGGCCCCCGAAAAAGTAACCGCCGAGCACGAACAGGCAGATCCACGCCACCCCTCCCACGACATTGTAGGTGAGAAACTTGCCGTAGCTCATAGCCCCGATTCCGGCGACGAACGGCGCGAAAGTGCGGACGATGGGCACGAACCGCGCGAATATAATCGTCTTTGCCCCGTACTTCTCATAGAACCTGTGGGTTTTGTCGAGATACTCTTTCTTGAATATCCGGCTGTCTTTTTTCGAGAAGACCTTTGGCCCCATGTAGTGGCCTATCGCGTAGTTGACGGAATCGCCGAGTATCGCGGCTACTGTGAGGCCGAAGAGCAGGTATTCGAGTTTTATCGCACCGAGGGCGGCAAAGCTGCCTATGGCGAAAAGGAGCGAGTCCCCGGGCAGTATGGGGGTCACGACGAGGCCCGTCTCGCAGAATATTATGAGGAAAAGGATGAGGTAGGTCCACCCTCCGTAGGCCTGTATGACGGCCGCGAGGTGCTTGTCGAGGTGCAAAAATATCTGTATGAAATCGTGCAGAAGCTCCATTGTATCTCCTTTCGAGAAGACAATATAAGATACAAACATGACGGGAGTCAACAGCCGACAGTCTTATGCCAGAGGGTTTTCTGCCGGTTGCCCGCGCTTTTATCCAACCCTGTTTTGCCGTTTGCAAAGGCCTTTGCCGCCATTTTTTTTGTGTCATCATGCGTGGCGGTTGTGCTATATTTTTTCAAATCCTTCCTGTAAATTTCAACGCCTGTTCTCTGAAGGCCGCAAGACCTTACGGTTCAAAGGTTTTCCGGCTTGAGGTAAGTTGTGATATAATATAAGAAAACCTCCAAGGGTGTGCCTATGAATACAAGGGACTTCGAGAACGAGATACGCATACATATAGAGGCCAGATACCCCATCCTCTGGCTTGTTTCCTTTGAGGAACGCAGGGTTGAGCGGATAATGGAGAATTTGAGCGACTCCATGAAGCTCAACTTCTGGACTTGGTCAGTCTCGCGCGGACTGTACGGCGGCGAGAAGAAGAAAAGAGAGCCCATCGGCAGGGAAAAAATCCTCCCGGTAATAGAAGAGAAGATCACCAAAGGCGAGAATGTAAATAACCTTTTCATATTGAAGGACATAGCCTCTTATTTCAGCTCGCACGAGTTTTTAAGGCGTTTCCGCGATCTGCCTGCCCTTATTGACGAGAGGAACGCGGTCAACACCATCTGCATACTCTCGCCGACACTGAGCGACATACCCCCTGAGCTCGAAGAGGATATAGTCGTCCTCGAGCTCTCGCTCCCGGATTACGACGAGATAGCCGAGATGGTCTCCAGGACCTACGGCCACCTCATCCCGTCGAGCTGGCACGCGTCAACCCGGTCGATACTATACAAGTCTCTTCAGGGCCTCTCGATGGACAACATCAGGAGGGTCGTAAGAAAGGCCATAAGCCTCAACAACGGCTTTTTGAACGAGACTTGCATCTCCTACATACAGGACGAGAAGCAGCAGATAATCAAGAAGCAGAAGATACTCGATTACTACCCGCACAGGGAGATGATCGAGAACATCGGCGGCCTCTCCGAGATAAAGAAGTGGTTCATCGAAAGGGAGCAGGTCTTCAGGCTCTCCAGGGATAAGATAGAAACCCTGGGCCTGGACATCCCAAAGGGCCTTTTGCTTATAGGCGTGCCCGGCTCGGGAAAAAGCCTTTGCTGCAAGGCGCTCGCCGGCATCTGGAATTTGCCCCTCCTGAGGATGGATGTCGGCCGTCTCTTCGGGTCGACCGTGGGAGAGTCGGAGAAGAATATAAGAAGGTGCATACAGCTCGCCGAGGCGGTCGCCCCATGCATACTCTGGATAGACGAGATCGACAAGGCCTTCGGCGGAGTCGGCGGCTATCAGGGAGATTCGGGCACTCAGTTAAGGGTATTCGGAACCTTCATCACCTGGCTCCAGGAAAAGGAACAGCCGGTCTTCGTCATATCGACTGCCAACGAGCCGAGGAATTTGCCCCCTGAGCTCTGGAGGAAGGGCAGATACGACGAGGTCTTCTTCGTCGACCTCCCGAGCGTCGAGGAGAGGGAAGAGATATACAGGATACACCTTGAAAGAAGGGTGCAGAACCTCTCCAGGCTCAACATCAGGGAGCTCTCGCAGAACAGCCAGGGCTTTACCGGCGCGGAGATAGAGCAGGCGGTGAAGGACGCGGTAGTGACGACCTTCAACAACCTGCACGAGACGCACATCGGCCGCAATGTCGACGAGGTCATCGAGGGGCTCCTGTCGCTCGATGTCACCCAGGCCGCCCTCCTCAAGGCCATAAGGAACATAACCCCTCTTTCCGTGCTGAAAAAAGAGGAGATAGAGGAGCTTCGCGCGTGGAGCCACCAGCGGGCGAGGCCGGCTTCCAAGTCTCTGTTCCTCCAGAGGGCGGAGTCTCTCTCTGACACGGAAAAGCGCGGCATCGCCATACACGAGGCCGGCCATGTCGTTTTGATGAAGTACCACTTCAACAAGACCCCGGCTTTCATAAGCATCGACAATTACAAGAACTACGCCGCCTTCATCCCGGTCGACGAGGCCGTAAGGACGACCTACACCAAGAGAGACCTTGAAAAGGAGATAGGCGTCATAATGGGCGGAATGGTCGCAGAGGACGAGATGATAGGTGGGGACTCCAAGACGGTAGGCGCGTCCCATGACCTCATACAGGCAACAGGGATCGCCAGGAAGATGGTCATAGAGTACGGCTTCGGCGAGATAATGAAGAACAAGAGCCTCATCGTCCTCCAGGACTACGCCATCACCTCCGGGAGCGACGTGCTCGAGGACATCCAGAAGATACTGGACAACGCCAAGGAGGCCACCTCCAAGATAATCTCCGACAACAAGGACATTATAGAGACCCTCATCGGGAGGCTCATGAAGGACGTCCTCATCAACGGAGAGGGGCTGAACGCGTTTTTCAGGGAGAACCCGCTGACTTGAGGAGGCAGACATGTCTTTTTACACAGTCATAAA
Source organism: Deltaproteobacteria bacterium (assembly GCA_020846435.1). Classification (GTDB taxonomy): domain Bacteria; phylum Desulfobacterota; class GWC2-55-46; order GWC2-55-46; family GWC2-55-46; genus GWA2-54-12. Next base: position 10,580 of record JADLDY010000076.1, on the reverse strand, counting down.
GACCGAGATAACCAACAAACAGTACCTGATCTGCGCTCTCGAGGAATTGAAGAAAAGGGGCGAGATAACGAGCTTCGTCGCCAACGAGCGCAAGGAGACCGTCGAGATAAACAGGGACGGCGACATAATAAATGTTATCAAGGAAAAGGCCGGCAGCTACCAGCTCGGCGGCGACAACAGGGTCTTGAACAGGTTTACCAACAGGCTCAAGCAGATCTACGCCTACGAGTCCATCAAGGACAACCTGCCGCTTGACTTCGAGATAGCGAGCGAGGTCGAGACAGAGGGCGAGATACAGATCCTCTTAAAGGGTTAGGCGCTGAAAATACCTATTTGGCTCAGGCTGCTCAAAAAGGTCCAGATTACAGGAGTCGAGGCGCGAGGATGGAGGCGTACTTTGTAGTACGCCGCAGTGAACTCGCGCTAAAGACGACAACGAAGATGGGGCTTTTTCAGCAGCCTGTCAGGAGGAACCGATGGACAGGCAGATAAAGATAAGGATAACCCCTGACGGCAAGGTCGAGATAGACTCCAGCGTCTACAAGGACTGCAAGGACGTGGCGCGCCACCTCACGAAGAACCTCGGCCAGATAGAGAGCTTCGCGGAAAAGGACGAGGTCCTTGGCACGCAGGTAGACGTAAAGCTCGAAACCGGCGAATAGCGATATTGTGAGAGACGCCGCGTTCAGGATGTATTCATAAGGTTGCTCAAAAAGTTCCAGATGCGAGGAGTCGAGAAGCGAGGCGTGAGCCACTTAAGCTGCACGCCGGACAAGCTTTGAAAACGACATGGCAGATGGGAAGATTGAGGCAACCGCGGAGGTCCCTTTGGGGGACAACCTCAACATACACGCCGTGATTCCCCGTTCCAGGGTCAACGGCCCGGGCACAAGGCTCGTCGTGTTTTTCCAGGGCTGCGCCCGCCACTGCGAAGGGTGTTTTAACCCGGCGACACACTCCTTTGAGCAAAGGGAGCTAATAACCCCTGAAGCCCTTCTCGGCAGGCACCTTTCAAAAGGGATCGAGGGCATAACGGTTAGCGGAGGCGAGCCGTTCGCGCAGCCAAAGGGGCTTTTAAGGCTCCTGGAGCTTGCGGCCTCGAGCGGGCTTTCAACCCTTGTCTACACCGGCTTCAAGCTCGAAGAGGTGATGGAGGACGAGGCAAGGGACGCCTGTCTGGCCTTTGTCGACGTGCTCATCGACAGCCCGTTCGCGAGCGATCTCATAGAGCCGACGCTTCTCGCGAGGGGCTCCACGAACCAGAGGATACACTTTCTCACCTCAAGGTACGTTATCGGCGACCTGTACATGCAGGGCAGGGCAGAGGTCATAATCGGCGCCGACGGCGTCGTCAGAAAAACGGGTTTTTCCAGCCTTGACGCGTGACGCCAAAGGCTTTTGAAACAACAATAACCGGCCTTAAATGGCCTGGATGACGGTTTCTTAGAGATGAGCGACATACAGACTTGCAGGCAGAACATCTACGCCGCCAGGGACACTGACGACAACAAATCAATAAGGCCTCTCCTCATAATGGCCGCCAGGGAGCTGCCCAAGACGCCTGAGTCATTCGAGCTCTTTCGTCTCGGCTACGAGCTCCTTGACAGGATAGAAGACCCTTCGAGCCGCGCCAGAGCTCTCCTCGAGTACAGCAAAGAGATACCGTCCACTACCGTTTTCATACCACTTTATTTAAAGGCGGCTGAAGCCGCCATCATAGCCGCCGACGCGCTCGACGAGAGTTACAGGAGGATAGTCGAGCTCACGAGGATCGCCGAGGATATGCCGAAGAGCCCGGAGTTCACAGAGCTGCGTGTGCTCGCGTGGCGCCTCGCGCTCGACCTGCCGGACAGGCCGCGGTTTGCCGCCCCGCCACTTGAAAAGATAGCCAGAGAGCTGCCGAAGTCGAGCGACCTGAGCTTTTTCACCCGCTATACGCTCCTCGGCATCGCGAGAATGGCGCCGAAGGACGGCCCGTTCGCCAAGGTTTACAGGGAAGCCATAGAGCTCGCCATGAGCGCCGCCGCCGTCATAGACGAGCCCTTTTACAGGAGGTACGCCAGCCTCGGCATAAGCGCCGAGCTGCCGAAGTCCCCTGAGTTCGCCGACCTCTACCTCAAGGCCCTGCGCGACGCCTTCAAGTACAGCCTTGAGATGAAAGACCCGTTCGCGAGGGAGTTCGGCCTCATCGAGCTCCTCCAGAGGATACCCAAGGCAAGGGAGTTCTTCCTTCTCCTCCAGCAGGTCCTCGAAGAGTGCCTCTCGTTTTTCACGGTCAGAAAGTGGATGGACGACGTCGAGGTCTTCGACGTAGTCGACTACATACTCTCCGCTGAAGACCACCACTTGACCGACTCCAAGAAGAACAGGTGTCTGCGCGAGAAGTACTCGACGATACTCGCCGTTGAGCTCGAGAAGTTCGGTGGCGAGCTCGACGACACCCGGTTCATAGAGACCTTGAAGCCGTACACGCATGTCTGGGTGCAGCCCAGACATCTGCGCGAAGCCGTCAAGAAGGTCGTCGACAGGCTGGAAGCCCTGAAGAACACTTTCCACGGCGCCGAGGTCGGAAGGCCTGTCTTCGTCGCGGAGTTTCACGCTGACTCGCAGGGGAACATGGTCCGCAAAAAAGACCTTCAGCCCTCTGAGTGCATCTCCATAGACCTTGGCGCGACAAACACCGTTGTCATGCTCAAGAAAGGCTCTGCTGAGCCGGAGTTTTTGAACCTCGGCACAATAGCCCGCCAGTACGAGGGCGTCCTCATCGTCCCGACCCTGCTTGGCGCAGACACCAACACCATAGGGGCCGAGGCCGGGGACAGCCCGGTCTCCAACATAAAGCAGATGCTCCTTGAGGGCAACCCCAGGGGAAAAGAGCACATGGAGAGGTTCGTCAGAATCCTCTTCCAGCGTCTCCAGAAGGTAATGATGGTCAACCAGGGCTGGCTCAAGCTCAGGCCAAAGAGCTCGGCTGACTTCATCTATGTGACCGTGCCGGTAGGCTATCAGGACTATACGGCGGCCCTCCGTGATATTACGGGCAGGGTGATGAAGGGCAACAGGGTGGAGCTGATAGAGGAGCCCTTAGCCGCGGCTGTCGGGTACCAGGTGGTCGACAAGGTCGACAAGGTCATAATGGTCATCGACTTCGGCGGGTCGACACTCAACACAATGCTGCTTCGCGTAAACTTCAACGAGGTGCACGTCGTCGCCAAGCCTGAGAGGGCGGCCCTCCTTGGCGGGCACGACGTTGACGTGTGGCTCGCGGACTTTCTCGCGGCAAAGGCCGGCGTGACAGGGACGCCGCCGTACAGTCTTCTTGTGGCGGCCGAAGAGATCAAGATAAGGCTCTCCGAGAGGAAGGAAGCGACTTTTGTCTGGGAGGGGCGCGAAGTATGCCAGGTGACGAGGGCTGACCTCGAGCAGGTCCTCGACGGGCACGAGTTCTACAAGACGATCGACAGGACTATCCTGAACGTCCTGAAGCGCGCCGAGAAGGTCGGCCTCAAGAAGGAGAGCATACAGGCCGTGCTCCTCACGGGCGGCTCTTCGCAGATACCGTCGTTCAAGGACAAGATAAGCCACCTTTTCCCCGAGCTCAGGGCCAGAAACCAGGTTTATGACCACAGCCCGCTCACGGCCGTCGCCCTCGGTGCGGCCCTCTACGGCACAAGGGACATAACAGACAGGCACATAGCCGTCGCCTACGCGATGAAGTATGTCCCGCCCGGGAAGGACGCCGTACAGTCTTATTCGATAATCCTGGAAAAGGGCGAGCAGCTCCCACTTGAGAAGACCTTTAAGATGAGGCCCGCGAGGAAGCTCGGCCTCCAGACCGACATGACGGTAGAGCTCTTCGAGGTCCCGGAAAACCTCCTTACCCGGCGTTGGGTCTCGGAAGAGGGTATAGAGTTTTTAAAGCAGGACATGAAGGAGGCCGCGGACCTTTCCCTGAGCGGCCTGAAGCCCGTGACAATGCCTCTCCCGCAGGTGGATGCGGAAGAGGTCCTCGTGACCTTCTGCGTCGACCTTTCCGGCGCTCTTACATTGAAGTACGGAGCCGACGGCAAACAGGTTGAAACCGGACTGAGGCTCCAGTAAGATAATTTTTAACCAGTTGTTTTGTAAGGCTTTTTTAGCATTTTTCCTGCCTTCCTGCCGCCCTGGCCCCCTGCGGTGACGCCGGTCACTTCAAAAAAAACATCGCTCTTATATAGTGGTCCTGACATTGAGCAGCCATTGGGCTTTCAGTATCCGGCAGTGCCTATCATTCATAATTGCGGTTCAATTACCAATGCAGGAGGAGATCGATGAGCGGTAGTGAAGTCATTGAAAAAGGGATAGGGCTTGCGCGTGAAGGGGATTTCGAGGCGGCGATAAAGGTGTTTGACCATGACCTGTGCTTCACCCAGCACCCGACGGCGATGTCGTACTACGCCGTATGCCTCGCGAACGTGGAGGGGAACTTTGACAAGGCCATATCGCTTTGTCTCATGGCCGCGGAAAAAGAGTTCTACAACCCGGAGATTTACCTTAACCTCGGCAGGATCTTCCTCCTGAACGGCCAGAAGTCCGTGGCGGTGAGGGCTTTCAGGAAGGGGCTCAAGTTCGACTCCACTCACTTCGGGATCCTTGGCGAGATGAGAAGGCTCGGCGTCAGGAGAAAGCCGGTCATAGGCTTTCTCCAGAGGACTAACCCGGTGAACAAGTTCCTCGGCATGATAGCGGACAGGATGGTCGTCTGAGTTTTTGAGAAGAACATATTATTACGAAAGCCCCGCATGTTCCCATGCGGGGCTTTTTTTTGCCTGACGCCGGTTAAAACAGGGATTGGCAAAAAGTGTCCGGTGGTGGACGCAAGCCGGGTTTTAACTTCCCCCTTTCTAACTTTCTAAAGGGGGATTGAGGGGATTATTAAAGAAGCTCAATCGGCGGGCATAAGTTTGTACAGGGCCGGATAAAAACTGAGCGGTTCGAGTTGCGAGGTCTGTTGGTTCCTGGCGCTTGAAACGCGGTTTATGAGAGGGTGGTGGGTCAGGCCCCGCCAAGTGCGCGGGGCCTGAACAAGAGCAGCTTTTGACCGCAGGGGCCGTCTTCAGCCTCCCTGCATTATGGGGGGTAATAGGGAATGGGGGATCTGCGTCTGGCTTTGGTGTTTCGGCACCTTGAGCGCGCACCGTCACGGGTGCGCTGGTGCGGGATCTCGGTGTGACAGTAGAGACGGCCTGACCGGTTGCGGGGTAGAGAACAAAGAAGGCCGCGTTCGTCTGCTTTAGACCGCTTGTCCCTCCTTAATTAGGATTGGAACATGTATAATTTATAGCATTGCGTGAAAAACCGGGCAGTGACTAATGTCACGATGAATTTAGGGCTCAACGGACAGTGATGAGGCCCGCCTCTGAAAACAATCTGCCTGAAAACAATTGGGCAGCCAGCCCCTGTCATGGTATGCTCGACCGAGTGATTCAATGCGAGGGGGCGTCTGCAGGTTTATGACTTCTTTCACAATACCCTTGTACCCTGATTTTACGGCCCTTGAGACAGGCGCGAGGCCCATCCTTCATCCCAGGTTCTGGGCCTTGAGGCCATCCATATCAGAGTTCACCTTCGCCAACATCTACCTTTTCAGGGGAGTTCACGCCTATAAGCTCTCTCTCCTCCCTGACAACAACCATGTCATAGCGGGCATCGATGAGGGGAAGAGCTTTTTCATGCTCCCGTTCGCCCTGCCCGGCGAAGGGCTTCTGAAAGAGCTTTTCAACGCCTTCTCCTTTATGAAGTGCGTGCCTGAACATTATGTCGAGGCCCTCAAAAAATACGGGTATAGCGTCGCCGAAGACAGGGCGAACTTCGACTACCTGTACTCCAGGGAAGAGCTCTCTTCCCTCTCAGGCAGGAAATTCCACAAAAAGAAGAACCTCGTCAACTTCTTCACATGGAGATACGAACACGGGGAAGAGCCGTTGACCGACGAGAGGATTGGCGACGCTTTATCCGTGCTGGAGGCGTGGAGGGCCGGACAGGACGGCCCCGGAGACTATGTGGCGGCAAAGGAGGCCCTTGAGCGCTCTGAAGAGCTCCAGCTGTGCGGAGGCATCTATTATGTCGACGGAAAACCCGCGGCCTACATCCTCGGCGAGGAGCTCAACTCCGAGACCTTTGTCATACATTTTGAAAAAGGCGTCTCAGGAGTAAAGGGGCTTCTGCAGTTCGTCAACCAGAGCTTCGCTTCGATTCTGCCGCCGCGCTACCGTCTCATCAACAGGGAGCAGGACCTTGGAGAGGACGGCCTCAGGCACTCGAAAGAGAGCTGGATGCCGGTCGGACAGGTAAAGAAGTACAGGGCCGGGAAAGTTCTGTAAGCGTTTGGCGCCTTGATTTTAGAAGGTCTTTTTGTGCATCGATGTCCCTGTTGACATCTGTTACTGTTTTTTATAATAATACCGCTTCTTCCAAAAAAAACCTTACTAATGGAGTATCCTAAAATGGCGCAGACGTTTTACATTGCCATAGCTGTATTCGTGGCGGTGTACGCCCTCCTCATCTGGGACAAGCTCAACAGGGCCGTCGTAGCTCTTCTCGGAGCCTCAGCGTTGATCCTGCTTGGAGTCTTGAACCAGGAGGCGGCTGTACACGGGATCGACTTCAACACAATAGGCCTTCTCATCGGCATGATGGTCATCGTGTTCATCTGCCAGGACACGGGCATGTTCCAGTATGTCGCCATCAGAGGCGCGAAGATGTCCAAAGGCGACCCCTGGAAGATACTGGTTGCCCTTTCGATCGTCACGGCTATTCTTTCGGCCCTTCTTGACAACGTTACTACCGTCCTCCTCACTGTCCCGATAACGCTCCTCATAACCCAGGAGTTGGAAGTCAACCCGTACCCTTACTTCATATCCCAGATACTGATGTCGAACATCGGCGGCACGGCGACCTTGATCGGCGACCCGCCGAACATCATGATAGGAAGCGCCACGGGCCTCACCTTCATGGACTTCGTCTTCGGCGTGGGCCCGGTCATCCCGATAATATTCATCGCGACGATCATCCCGCTCCGTTTCATCTACGGCAGCTCCTTCAAGGTCTCCGAGGACAGGAAGAAGAGGATAATGCAGTTCAGGGAGTCCGAGACCCTGACCGACATACCTCTTTTGAAGAAGTGTCTCGTTGTGCTCGCCCTCGTCATAGGCGGCTTCATGATGCAGAGACAGCTCCACCTCGAGCCCGCTACAATCGCCCTGTTCGGCGCCTCTATCCTCCTCCTCATATCGAAGAAGGATCTGCACCATGTAATGGAGAAGGTCGAGTGGACCTCGATATTCTTCTTCATAGGCCTCTTCATAGTCGTCCACTCGCTCGTTGAGGTCGGCTTCATAAGGTACCTGGCTGACCTGATGCTGGACGCCACGGGCGGCGACATGGCTGTCACCGGCTACGCCATACTCTGGGGCTCTGCCATAGCCTCTTCCATAGTCGACAACATACCGTTCGTCGCGACCATGATCCCGCTCATCAAGAACATGGCCCCGGCATTCGGCGGGGACGCCGCTGTCCTTCCGCTCTGGTGGGCCCTGTCCCTTGGCGCGTGTCTCGGCGGCAACGGAACGATAATCGGCGCGTCGGCGAACGTCGTCGTCTCTGGCATAGCCCACAGGAACGGCCATGAGATGAAGTTCTTTAAATACATGCTCATAGCCTATCCGTTGATGCTCCTGTCCATAGCGATCTCGACAGTGTACATGTACTTGAGGTACCTCGGCTAAAGGCCGGGGCCTGAAAAGGAGGATTAGATGACAGCCGCAAGCATAATGACGACAAAGGTGCTCAGCATCTCCGTATCCGGCACCATGTATGACGCTTTCAAGCTCGTTCAGGAGGCGAGGGTAAGGCAGATCCCGGTACTTGACGAGCAAAAGAGGGTGGTGGGAATAATCACGCCGCGCTCTCTCGTGAAGGCGATACTCCCGAGCTACATAACCGAGGGGCTCCTCTCCGATGTCAAATTCGCGCCGGAGCTCCCGGACTTCGTCAGGCACATAGACTCTCTTGCCTCGAAGAAGGTCTCCGACCTCCTTGAAAAGGACTTTGCCGCGGTCTCCCCGGAGACTTCGGTCATGGAGGTCTCCACTCTCATGATCAACTTGAAAAAACATGTTGAGAGCGTTCTTGTTGTTGACGACAAGAGGGTCCTTCTTGGTATAATCTCTCCGTGGGACGTGTTCAAGAGACTGTGGGACTACTCGGAGAAGGCCAGAAAGTAGGCGTATACTGCCATGTGCCCTTCTGCAGGAGGAAGTGCCCGTACTGCGATTTCAAATCCATAGAGACAAAGAGCGCTCCTGAAGAGAGGTTCGCGCTCTGTCTCACAAAAGAGCTTGAGAAGATCACCGGAGAGGCGGGCCTTCATGAGGCCCGCCTCTCAACGCTTTACCTGGGCGGCGGCACGCCGTCCATCCTCTCTCCAGATACTGTCGCCAGTATCCTCGACTCGATAAGATCTTTTTTCAAGCCGGATAAAGATCTTGAAGTGACTCTCGAAGTAAACCCTGATACCGTTGACCTCGGAAAACTGACCGGCTTTCGCAGTAGCGGCGTAACGAGGCTCTCCATTGGCTTTCAGGCGCTCGATGACAGGCATCTCGTGCTCCTCGGCCGCGCCCATACGGCTGAGGCCAGCCTGCGGGCTTTTTCGTCTGCGAGGGAGGCTGGTTTTACCAATGCCGGGGTAGACCTGATGTTCGCGATACCCGGGCAGACGCTTTCCGACTGGGAGGCGACCCTCCGTAAAGTATCAGCCCTGAGGCCCGAGCATATATCCCTTTACGGCTTGACCATAGAGGAGGGCACTCCCTTTCATGGCCGTTACGCTAAAGGGAGGGTGGGCCTGCCAACGGAAGAGATTGAGGCGAGCATGTACCTCATGGCAAAGGATATGCTCACCGCGGCAGGCTATTGCCATTACGAGGTCTCGAACTTCAGCCTGCCCGGGTTTGAGAGCCGGCATAACAGTTCTTATTGGAAAGGGGCTCACTATTTAGGGTTAGGCCCGTCAGCCCACTCGTACTTGTCAAAGCCTCTTTGGGGTTCTCGCTGGTGGAACATAGCCGGGCCTTACGAGTACATGGACCTGGTCGAGCGGGGCGAGAGCCCGATTGAGGCAAAAGAGGCCCTTACAAGGGAAGAGGCGATGCTGGAAGCCCTGATGCTCGGTCTGAGGATGGTGGAAGAGGGGCTAAAGACCGGCCCCTTCACGCAAAGGTTCGGCCTCTCCCCCATGGAAGCCTTCTCTGGATGGGACGGGCTTTTGTCTGACGGCCTCGTCGAGGCCCTCTCAGACAGGGTCGTGTTGACCCGCAAGGGGCTCCTTCTTCTCAACGAGATACTCCTGAAGCTCTCCTTGAAAGGGGCGTAAAGTGGCGCTTTCTTCTTGATAATTGCAGGGTTTGGGGTTTTTTATGCTCTTGACAATGTTTTGGCCGATTGTTATTTTAAGTTGGGCTGGCAATCGTATATAATAGCCATCAGAGTTCTTCAACCTTTTGGGATGCTTATGGAACAGTTCCAGGAACGCACGAGAAAGGTCCTGAAAGCGCTTGTTCAGGACTATATCAGGACGGCCGAGCCGGTAAGCTCGAAAGCCCTCGCGACCAGCTATGGGCTCGGCGTCTCCCCTGCCACCATAAGGAGCGTCATGGCCGAGCTCGAGTCCCTCGGCTATCTCGTCCAGCCGCATACCTCGGCCGGAAGGGTGCCGACCGAAAAGAGCTTCAGGTTCTATGTGGACAGCCTCCTTGAGTTGGAGGAGCCGGGCCAGGACGCCAAAGACCTCCTGAAGCGCATATGCGAGAGGTCGGCCGCCGTAGACGAAGTGCTCTCGAACACCGCGAAGGTCCTCTCTGCCATAACCAACTGCGCCGGGGTCCTTTTCATACCGAGAAAAGAAAGCTTCACCATAAAGCACATAAGCCTCTTTCCCATAGACGCGGCAGGGCTCATGGTCCTCCTTGTCTCTGACTGCGGCATGGTCCACTCGCGCCTCGTGCCTGTTCCAGGCATTGAAAAGCTCGAGATAGAGAAGGTCTCGAACTACCTGAACGCCCTTGGCGCGGGCCTTACAATAGGCGAGCTCAGGGCCAGGATAGTCGAGGAGATGAAAAGGGACAAGAACCTCTATGACGAGCTTCTGGCCCGCGCGTTGAGGCTCGGGGCCGCGGCCCTCGAGGACAGCGGAACTGGCGAGAACGACCTCGTAGTCGAGGGCAAGGTCAAGGTCCTGGAGCAGCCCGAGTTCAGGGACGACTTCGAGAGGATGAAGACCCTTTTTTCGGCCTTCGAGGAAAAAAGCCTGCTCGTGAAAATCCTCGACAAGAGCCTCGACGACAGCGGCCTCAAGATATATCTCGGCTCTGAGAACGCGGTCGAAGAGTTCTCCGGCCTCTCTTTCGTCACCGCCCCTTACGGCAGGCACGGAGAGGTTTTGGGCACGCTCGGCGTGGTCGGCCCGGTGAGGATGGACTACTCGAAGATAATACCTCTTGTGGATTATACCTCCGGGCTCCTCAGCAGGGTTTTTTAGC
>JADLDY010000075.1 GCA_020846435.1 Deltaproteobacteria bacterium | reverse complement strand
AAGCGTGGTATAATTATATTAGATACAAGAGCGCAAGGAGGTGGGTTATATGCCGCTCACAACCAGGATGTTCAACTGGCACGACAAGGAATTCAAACTTGCCGATGAGATTTATGTGGCGGTCGTAGTAACGCTGACCGCTTTGATGGTAATTGGCGCGTTCTTCTTAACGTTCTGACAGGATCTTTGAAAAAGCCTGTTCAGCGGTTTTGGAGGCAAGCGTGTAGGCTTTACGCTCAAAATCCATTTGCGGCCCACTGACCAGTGGAAAGGAGCCCATAGGGTTCAGCCGCTAAAGAAAAGGGGGAAAGCTTTGGCTTAACCCCCTTTTTCATTCTGGACATATTTTCAGCCCATGTGCACGGCAAAGGCCACAAGCCTCTCTGAAGTGGCTTTCAAGCCCCTTGACTCGCCCTTCTCGACAAAGACCATCTTGCCCGGGCCGACCTCGAACTCCTTCCCTTCGACAGTCATGACGCCCTTGCCGCTTACGACGTAAAAAACGCCAGTGCCGCTCTGATGCGGCTTTATCTCCTGGCCCGGCTCCATGCATATCAAAGGCACCTTGTACTCGGGCTTGACCCTCAGTATCCTGGGCATGAACTCAGGGCTGAAACCCGTCTTCTCGTTTATGTCTATCATCTCCATGGCTGGCCCTCCTGTCTTTCCTGTAATGTAAGCATCTTCAAGAGCTGAGTTCAAGCGAATTCTTTTACCTTTCGCGGCACACGGCGCTTCAAAAACTCAAAATAATCAGATAGTTACAAAAAAGCCCACAATAACCGCACCCTCCCCAGAAGGCAGTTGAAAGCAACTGTGAAATCGATTAGAATAACCCCCTTTTCACCCCTGGAAGGAACTAAATGCCATACCTCAAAAGGCTCAACAAACTGCAGTTCGAGGCCGCGACCCACGGATTAGGCCCCCTGCTCATACTCGCGGGAGCCGGGAGCGGCAAGACTAGCGTGCTTACGGCGAGGATCGCCCACCTTGTCCTTAAAAGAGGCGTCGAGCCCTCGGCCATACTCGCCGTGACCTTCACTAACAAGGCCGCCGGAGAGATAAGGGAGCGGCTCGAAGACCTCGTTGGAGACAAGGTCAAGGAGCTCACCGTCGGAACATTCCACACCCTCGGACTCAAGATACTGAGGGAAGAGGCAAAAACTTCTTCCATACCAGTACCCACGATCTACGACGAGGAGGAACAGACGCTCCTTGTGCGCCTCGTAATGTCGGAGCTCTCCATAGACGATAAAGAATTGCCTTTCAAATCGGTTGTTTACGAGATAAACCTCGCGAAGAATGATAACCTCTCCCCGCAGGAGTTCTCTGAGAAGGCGGACGACAATTTCAAAAGGACGATAGCCCCGATATATGAGAGGTACCAGAAGAAGCTCCAGGCCCTCAACGCCATAGACTTCGGCGACCTCATCTGCAGGCCCATAAGGATGTTCACCGCCCACCCGGACATGCTCGCAAGGTACCAGGAGAGGTTCAAATACATCCTCATAGACGAGTATCAGGACACCAACCAGTCGCAGTACGCCCTCACGAGCCTCCTGAGCTCCACGAGGAAGAACATCTGCGTCGTCGGGGACCCTGACCAGGCCATATACGGCTGGAGGGGCGCTGACATAAAAAACATACTCAGGTTCCAGAAGGACTTCCCTGACGCGAAAGTGGTAAAGCTCGAGCAGAACTATCGATCGACAAAGAACATACTTTCAGCCTCGAACTCGGTGATAAAGAACAACTCGGAAAGGATAGAAAAGTCCCTGTGGACGCTCACCACCGAGGGAGAGCCGGTCGTCTACGAGGAATGTCTGAACGAGTACATGGAAGCAAGGTTCGTCGTGAACAAGATTCGGGCCGCGATGTCAAAGGAGCCGTCCCTCAAGTTCAAGGACTTCACCATACTCTACCGGACTAACACCCAGTCAAGGCCATTCGAAGAGCTCTTCTTCGAGGAAGGCATCCCCTACAACATAGTCGGCGGCTTCCGTTTCTTCGACAGAAAAGAGATAAAGGACGCCCTCAGCTACCTCAAAGCCCTCGCCAACCCGGAAGACTCACTCAACTTCCTCAGGATAATAAATGTCCCGCCAAGGGGGATAGGCAAATCCTCGCTCGACAAGGTGCACAGGATAGCCGAGGGGCACAACCTCACCCTCTTTCAGGCGTTCAAAAAGACGGTCGCGGACGGAGTTTTTCAGCGCGGCAGCGTCCCTGACTTCATACGCCTGTTCGAGGGGCTCAAACGGGAGATAAACAACGAGAGCCTGCACGAGTTCACTTCCCGGGTTTTGCACCTTACAGGCTATATGGAGTTCTGGGAGAAAAAAAGGACAGAAGACGCGGAAGAGCGGCTCAAGAACCTCGAAAGCCTGGTCGCCGCGATAAAGAACTACGAAGTAAACCACCCCAAGGCGACCATCAAGGAATACCTGAACCTGGTCGCGCTCATGAGCGACTCAGACGGCTATGACGGCAAATCCAACAGGGTGACCCTCATGTCGATACACTCGGCAAAGGGCCTTGAGTTCCCGTTCGTGTTTATCGGCGGGATGGAAGAAGGCATATTCCCGCACAAGCGGAGCATGGACGAGGACTCGCTGGAAGAGGAAAGAAGGCTCTGCTACGTTGCGATGACAAGGGCGAAGAGGCAGCTTTATCTCCTGTCTGCTAAAAACAGGAGCGCCGGGAAAGAGACCTTATTGCAGCTCAAATCGAGGTTCATCGACGAGATAGACCCGGCGTTCATAAAAAGAAACGACGTGGTCCCGGCTGGCACTGCCCAGGACCACATCGAGACCATAAGAAAACTTCTGGGAAAATAAAAGGCTACTGCTGTTTCTTGCAGCAGCTGTTCTTGACAAGGACCACCTTTGAGCCGCTTACCCTGTAATAAACGCCGGGCGGTATCGGCCCCTGCAGCTCATTGGCAAGCTCGAATTCCTGCTCATCCACCTCTTCATCCGGCAAGTCAGAGATAAACTCCACGAAATCCATCTTTTTTGCCATTTTCTCTCTCCGTTGAGTATGAAAAGTATGAAGGCGTGGAGTGGCGGACGTCTTTGTGCCCGCTTCCTGTTATAACATTAACATACGAAAATCAATATTAAGGCAAGATTAGAATATTTTAAGATACGCTAAAACACGGCTGGCCTGATAGACCTCTCAGGGGTTATGTGGTATCTTTAATGGTACCACAGGAGAGAATATGGCCCTGAAATCACTCGTGTTTTCCGCTCTTTTTTTCCTTCTTTTCCCGTTTGTCTCTTACGGGGCCCCACAGGGCAGCTCTGTGCGCCATTCGCTCGACATAAAGGTCGACATACCCGGCCATTCGATCTCCGGCGTGGACAGGATGACCATCGACAGCGCCCCTTCAGAAGTAAGCCTCATCATCAGAAAAGGCTCTGAGATAACGAAAGTAGAGAGCGGGCAGGCCTCATTGCCCTTTGAGATTGCCGAGGGTGATAACTTCAGGCAGATAAAAGTCAAAGCGCCAGTTGGCGGCTCTCTCAGGGAGCTGAGAGTCCATTTCAAGGGCTCTTTCCAGTCTCCGAACGAGGCGCAGGGGCAGATAAAGCGCGGGGTCGCCTACCTCGAGGACGGCATCATAGGCGAAGAAGGCGTATTCCTGCCGTCATCTGCCCTCTGGTACCCGCAGCCCGGCGAGAGCTTCGCGTCATTCGAGGCGACGGTAAGCCTTCCCAAGGGCTACTCCTCGATGATGCAGGGCACTCTGGAAAAACGGAACGAAGACGCTTTGAGCGTCATTGAAAAGTGGATTGAATGGAAGCCTATCGACGGCATTGACCTTATAGCCGGCAGGTACAAAATAGAGAAGGACTCCCACAAGGGGGTCGACATATACACCTACTTCTTCAAGGAGGACGCGGCGCTTTCAAGGACGTACATCGACAAGACAAAAGAGTACCTCGACATATACTCCGGCATGATAGGCCCCTACCCCTACGGCAAGTTCGCGGTTGTCGAGAACTTCCTGCCAACAGGCTACGGCATGCCGTCGTT
>JADLDY010000074.1 GCA_020846435.1 Deltaproteobacteria bacterium | reverse complement strand
GGGAGGGGAAGCCGCCGGCCTGACGCCATGAGCCGAAATAAAAAAAAGGCCAGGCTTTTTCAGCCCGGCCCCTTGATTTTAGTGGTGGCCAGGGAGGGAGTTGAACCCCCGACACGGGGATTTTCAGTCCCCTGCTCTACCAACTGAGCTACCTGGCCGCAAGAACTAAGACGAATAAAATAATATTAACGAGCCCCTGTTGTCAAGCCATATTTGTCTATCCGAGGTCGCCGAAGGCGTGCTGCGCGAGAGCGGCCGCTGCAATGGCCGCTGTCTCGGCCCGAAGGACCCTGGGGCCCATCCCGGCCTTTACAAAGCCCGCCTTTTCGGCAATGAGGACATCGTCGTCAGAGAGGCCGCCTTCAGGGCCGACGAGCAGCGCCACAGACGCCGGAGTTTTGCCTGTGAAGATGTCTTTGAGTCCGGCTGCGTCCTTCTTTTCCCAGAAGAGGAGTTTTAATCCTGCCTGGGCGCCTTCAACGGCGGCTTTGAGCGAGGGGGCGAGGGTTATCTTCGGCAGGGTCGTCCTGCCGCACTGCTTGGCCGCCTCTATCGCGGCTTTCTTCCACCGGCCGAGTTTTTTTTCGGCGCCTTCGCCATCGACCCGTGGCACTGTCCTGTCAGTCGTGAAAAAGCAGACCTCCGTGAGGCCGAGCTCGGTCGCCTTCTGCACTATGAAATCCGGCTTGTCGCCCTTCAAGAGCCCCTGAAGGAGTGTCAATTCGAGAGGGCTTTCTTTCGCCCCTTCGCACACGCCCTCTATCGAGATGACGGCCGAGCGGGCCCCGACTGACTCTATCCTGCCCATAAGTTCCAAACCAAGGCCGTTGAATACCGAGGCTTCGTCACCAGCCCCGAGCCTCAAAACTTTCTTGAGGTGGACGAACTCTTCGCCGGTAAGCTCCGCAGTTTTAGTCGACCTGTCTATCCCTTCGAGGAAAAAACGCCTCATGCTTTTTGTTTCCTGAAAGCGAAGGCGACCCATTCCTTTTCGGTGAGCAAGAAGGCCTTTTCAAGGCCGATGGAGGAGAACGCGGACTCTATCGAATCTTTTTCAGTCTCGAGTATGCCTGAGAGTATGAGGAAGCCGCCGGGCTTTATCTTGTTGTAGAGGGCGGCGGAGAGTTTTTTGAGCTCTCCGGCGAGTATGTTGGCCGCGACGAGGTCGTATTTACCGGGTATGCCGGACAGGTCTTTGGCGCTCAGAGTCAGCTTTGTTTTGTTGAGGTCCGCGTTCTTTCTGGCGACTTTGACGGCGACCTTGTCTATGTCAGTGCCCACGGCTTTTTTGAAGCCGAGTTTCATCGCCGCTATGGCGAGGACTCCAGTTCCCGTGCCTACATCGAGTATGGACGGCCCTTTTGGAAGTTTCCCGCCCTTCACGAGAGTCAATATCGACTTCAGGCACATCTTGGTAGTCGCGTGGCCGCCCGTGCCAAAGGCCATGCCGGGGTCGATGTTTATTACGATCTCCCCTGGCGAGCGTTTTATCTTGTGCCATGTGGGCTTTACGGTTAGAGAGAAGCCTCTGTGCCGTACTTTTATCGGCTTGAGACCTTTTTTCCACTCTTCCGACCAGTCGGTGTCCTTTAAAAAAGAGGTCTCAAGCGCCCAGCCTATTTGTTCAAGGCCGCTTTTCACGGTTGCGAGCGCGGCGTTGTCCCTTTCCGGCAGATAGCCTTTGAGAGCCCTTACAGGGGAGGTGTCTTCGTCATCTTCCCTTGTCTCCTCCTCCCAGAGGCTGTGGGAGACGAGCGTTCCGGCGGCTGTGTCAACCGTCTCTTCCTGCACGCCGGGGCTGCCTGAGGCAATGAGGAGCGTTGTGGCGAGGTCTTTTGAGGCGCGAGGGCCTGTGGCGCGTATCTCTATCCAGCCTGACACGATTGTCATGACCTCATGTTGATGAACTGGAGCGCGAGGTCGAAGTCAACTCCCTTGAGCGTCTGGATGACCTCCTGCAGGTCGTCTATCTTCTTGCCTGTGACCCTTATCTGCTCGTCCATCATCTGGGTCTGGACCTTGAGCTTCTTGTCCTTTATCAGCTTGGTTATCTCCTTGGCCTTATCCGAAGGTATGCCCTGGAGTATTTTTATGACCTGTTTTTTCATGCTGCCGGAAGCGTCCTCGACCTTGCCGTACTCGAGGGACTTGAGGGATACGCCCCTTTTGACGAGCTTGGTCTGGAGGATGTCCGTTATGCTGTTAAGTTTGGTGTCGTCATCCGCGAGGATGGTTATTTCTTCTTTTTTCTCCCACTTGAGCTCGCTCTTGGAGCCCTTGAAGTCGTACCTCTGCTGCATCTCTTTTATTGCCTGGTTTACCGCGTTGTCCACTTCCTGCGTGTCTGTCTTGGAGACGATGTCGAATGACGGCATGTTTTTTCCTCCCTATGGTTTGCAGGCTGTTCAAAAAGTCCATCTGCGTTGTTGTCATCGTCGCGTGTCTTTGCGGCGTACAAAAAAGTACGCCTCATTCCTCGCTCCTCGACGCCTTGCATATGGAGCTTTTTGAACAGCCTAATCGAATTGTTTTTTTAACAGCATTATGACTTGTTATGGCTTTATGATCGTCGCGCCCTTTGGCGGCGCATATTTGAAAAGAGAGTCCTTTATCTTCGAGTTGAGCGTAATATTGGAAAAGCTGACCGAGGTCTGGTTGCCGAAGTGGTCGTTGATGATCGTCTTTTCCACGAGAGAGCTCTTTTTGCCGACTTCAAGTACGAGCTTCTTGAGGTTCTGCTGTTCGCTCTTTGGCGTAAGCGTGAGGACATGGTTCGGCCCTTCTGCCGCTGAAAGGAGCACGATGAACTCTTTTTCAATCTTGCCTATGCCTGAGAGAAAGTCGGTCGCCATAGAGGACGCGCCTGTCGAGGCGGCGCTCTTTATGGCCTGGTTCAGGTCAGGCTGATATAGCCAGATAGTCTTGCCGTCGCTCACGATGACGTCCCTGGCAGGCTCCTCGTAATCCCAGCGCATCTTGCCCGGCTTTTTCAGCCAGACCTTGCCGCTGGACTTTGCCGCCGGCATCCCCTTTGAAGAGACCTCCTGGTCAAAGTCCGCCTTTATGGAGGTGATGGAGTCGTATTTTCTCTGGAGCTTCGCGACGACCTCGGAGACATCTTCTGCATGCGAGAGGGCAGGGAGGAAGAAGGAGGCCGCGAGCGCTATGATTGCGGCGAAACGTTTATGGAAATGGTTTTTCATGGCTGTGCCTCATCTCTGGCGTTTTACTGAAAAAATTATTTAGAGGAATCCCGGAGCTGATGGACTTGAAAAGTA
The DNA here is from genome assembly GCA_020846435.1 of Deltaproteobacteria bacterium. Lineage (GTDB taxonomy): Bacteria > Desulfobacterota > GWC2-55-46 > GWC2-55-46 > GWC2-55-46 > GWA2-54-12. The sequence continues at coordinate 21,088 of JADLDY010000074.1, read as the reverse complement.
CGAGATTCTTGGGTCGCGGCTCCTGAAAATGACAAGCTGTTTGTAATGGCTGAAGCCTCCAGCGGCCTCAGTGCTGTTTCCTTAAGAGCACTTCTCTTGGGCGGGACCCCTGCGCCGGGCCCACCACGCCCTCTTTTTCCATCTTCTCTATTATGCGGGCGGCCGTGTTGTAGCCTATCCTGAACCTGCGCTGTATGTACGAGGTGGATATCATCTCCTGCTGGGCGGCGAGCGCCACGGCCTCGTCGTAGCGGCGGAGGAACTCTTCCCCGAGGTCTGCCTCTTCGTCTGTAAGGCCTGAGTCAGGGGCGTCGGCGGTTATCTCCTCGTAGGTGGGGCTGCCCTGCTTCCTCCAGAAGTCTGTCACTTTCTTTATCTCAGGCTCGGAGACATAGGCCCCGTGTATCCTCATGAGCTTCGAGGTGCCTGGCGGCAAGAAGAGCATGTCTCCCTGACCAAGGAGCGTTTCAGCCCCGCCAGCGTCGAGGATTGTCCTTGAGTCTGTCTTCGACGGAAGCTGGAAGGCGATCCTCGCCGGGAAGTTGGTCTTGATGAGGCCTGTGACGACGTCGACCGACGGCCTCTGGGTCGCGATAAGGAGGTGTATGCCTGAGGCCCTGGCCATCTGCGAGAGGCGCACGAGGCACTCTTCCACGTCCTTGCCAGAGGTCATCATGAGGTCCGCGAGCTCGTCTATTATGACGACTATGAAGGGGAGCTTCTTTTCGCCCTCCTTGCCGCCTTCTTCCACCATCTGGTTGAACTTCTCTATGTTCTTGGCGCCGCGCTCGGCCATCATCTTGTAGCGCCGTCCCATCTCCGCGACTATGTGGCGAAGGGCGTTAGCCGCCTTCTTGGGGTCTGTTATGACAGGCGTTATGAGGTGGGGGATGCCCTCGTAGGCCGAGAGCTCGAGCATCTTCGGGTCGACCATTAGAAAGCGCACATCCTCAGGCGTTGCCTTGAAAAGGACGCTCAGTATCATAGCGTTCACGGCGACGCTCTTTCCCGTGCCGGTCGCGCCCGCGACGAGCAGGTGGGGCATCCTCGCGAGGTCGGAGACATAAGGCGCGCCTGATATGTCCTTGCCGAGAGCGAGGGTTACCCGTGAGCGGCTCTTGCCGAAAAGAGGGCATTCCATCATCTCGCGAAGGAGGATGGTGTCCCTCGTCTGGTTCGGGACTTCTATTCCTACGACAGATTTGCCCGGTATGGGCGCGATTATCCTTATGGACATCGCCTTCATGGCAAGGGCCAGATCGTCTGAGAGGTTTGTTATCCTTCCGACCTTCACGCCTGCGGCAGGCTCGAACTCGTACATGGTGACCACAGGGCCTGGCCTTACTTCAAGGACGCGGCCTTCCACGCCGAAGTCGAGGAGTTTTTTCTCGAGTATCTTCGAGTTCTCAAGCAGGGCCTTATCGTCGATGGAAGTCGACTTTTTGGGCACAGGGTCGAGGAGCGTCAACGGAGGGAGCTGGAAGTTGCCCTTGGGGGTAGCGAACTCAAGGGGCTCTGCCGGCTCTTCGGGCGCTCTCCTGTTGTGTATCTTGGGCGCGACTATGGCAGGTGCCCCCTTCCGGGGCGGCTCTTCTTTTTTCAGTTCTTTTTTCGGCGTCTCAATCTCTCCTGCCTCCTCATCCTCCTCAACGCCGTCTTCTTTCCTCTGGCGGATTCTCTCGGCCAGGGCCTTGAATAGAGAGGCCGTCGGAGGGAGCACCTTGCCGCCTATCTGGACTATCGATATGCCGGTGGCTATGAGGAGCGCGATAAGTATAGTGGCGCAAAGGAAGATGGCGCCGCCGGTGGCGCCTGCCAGGTCGGTAAGGAGCCTGCTGATGAATGTCCCGATCGCGCCGCCTGCTTCCTCTGTCGAGGCGCCGAGGCTCAGGAGCGCGGAGGAGGCAAGGACGAAGATAAGGAAGCTTGCCGGGACGACGACCCTGAAGGAGGCGAACCGGCGCATGAGGAACTGGACCGAGATTATGAGCAGAATCAACGGGAAGACGTAGGAAGCGTAGCCTATCGAGCCGAGGAGGGCCCTTGAGGCGTAAGAGCCAATGACCCCGCCCCAGTTCGCGGAAGCCGCTGAGGAGACGAGCGAGACGCCCGAGTACAGGGCCAGGGCGAAAAGGATGATGCCCAGGATCTCCTGCCTGAGGCCCTTCCCTTCTTCGAGCTTTGCGTTGGGTTTGGCCATCTCTCTCCGGATTTTGTTTAAGGGTGACAGGGGCTCAGTAAAGGCTCTTGAACTGCTTGCTGAGGGTTATGCCCTGATACTGATATGACGAGCCTATCTTGGGGCCGTAGATCTTGTCAGGGACACCGGCCATGCGCTCGAAAAACAATTTGCAGAAGGTCTGCCCGTGGCCGATCATGAACGGGACGTCGTGCGCCCTGACCTCGAGGACCGCCTTCGTGCCCTTTACCTCGCCGTTCGCGCCGAAGCCGAAGCCCGGGTCGAAAAAGCCGGCGTAGTGGGTGCGCAGCTCGCCTGAGCCCGCTTCATAAGCGACCATCTCAGCCGCGTACCTGGGCGGGATGCGTATCTTTTCCTTTGAGGAGAGAATATAGAACTCCTCAGGCTCGAGTATGAGCGTGCCGCGGCTGTTCTTTTGTATGGGCTCCCAGAAGTCGGCCACATTATAGTGGTTCTTTTTTGTGAGGTCGACTACATGGCTGTTCTTTTTCGACTTGTACCCTATTATGCCGTTCGGGTTGTCCCCGCTCAGGTCGACCGACATGAAAAGGCCCTTTGAGACCTTCACTTCGTCATTCGAGAGGTGCTCGTCCCCGTTGTACAGTAGCCGGGACGACTTGTGCAGGCTCTTGAGCCTGGAATCGGAAAGCGCGCACTCTCCTCTTACGAGCCTGAGCTGGACAAGCGAGAGCCCTTCTTTTACCTTGATGGTGAACGACCTGGGCATTACCTCGAGGAAGAGCTGTCCTTCGTAGCCGCATGAGATGTCGTCGAACCTCGGGCTCCTGTTGGTGAGGACCCTCGCGAATACGTCGAGCCTGCCTGTCGTTGACTTCGGGTTTGCCCTGCCCCTCATGTCGTTGGGGAGCTTCAACTCCTCGATGAGGGGTATGAGGTAGACGTGCCCCTTTTCGAGGATGCCGCCCTTTGAGATGTCTGTTTCGTACATGACCAGGTCAGAGCCGTAGACGTCCGGCGTGTGGAGCCTTTCCATGACGTCGCAGTCTTCTGGCAGAAAGCTCGATATGAGCCTGTAAGCCTTCTTCCCGAGACGCAGGTCCATGGAGGCGGGCTGTATCTGGCCGTCATCTATGGGGGCTGACCTGGAGATGATATGTCCGCTTGATACGGCCTTTTTTATTGCCTGGCAGCTTAAGACGCCCGGGTTTTTCTCTGGCATGAAGGAGAGTCCTGAATGGTTTATTAAGCAACGGTTATCATACAAAAAAGGAGCGGAGAATGGAAGGTCATAGTTGAGGCCTTCATGAAAAAAAGCCCGGCCATAGTCGGCCGGGCTTCATGGCTTTTGTTTTGTTTTTCAGGCGACCTGCGAGTGGTCCTCGAACCTGAGCCCCGCCCTGGAGATCCCGTAGAACTTCTTTGTCCAGATGACCCTCGCGGTCCTCGCTATCTCGAGCTCTTTGATGTATACGTCGACTGTCTCGTCCTGGTCAAAGGGCAGATAGCCCATCATCTTTATTCCCAGGCCCGTGTCCGAGACATCGACGGTCTTGACCGGCACCTTGACCTCGCCTTTGAGGAGGTCTGCGACCTTCTGCGTGAGCTGTCTGTTTCCGTACCTTCTGTCAGGTTCGTGAGACTTCATCACAAAGCCGCAGTGCGGGCAGGGCAGGTTGGAATTCCTGGCGGCGGTGAAAAAAGAGTTCTCGCACCTGGGACAGTTAAGTCTGTTCATTATATTAGCCGCCTTGTTTATGGCTTGACTCGATTTTCTAAGGACTTGCGCTGTAATGGTTCTTGGCAACTCTATGATAACAATATCGTAACTTTTGTCAATAGTCTTTAGTCCTGAAATCCCTTTTTCCGAAAGGGTTTTTTGAAAAAAACCGCCTGTTGGCCCATGCGGCCCGCCGGAGGCGAGGCGGAGCCTTGACTTTTGCGGTTCACTCTGATAATCCTTATGCTTCTGGTAAAGGAACTTGTGATGAAGCCGATAGACCTTCTGAAGCGTAAATATGTACTCCTGGCCGCGCTCATCCTTGTGGCGGTGGTGACTGTCTTTGGCGACAAGGGCATCTACGAGCTCTACAAGGTACGCCAGGAGCGCGACGGCATACTCGCCTTCAACCATTCCCTTGAGTCTGAGAACAGGGAGCTGGAAAAACAGATAAGGCTTCTTGAGACAGACAAGAAGTACATCGGGCAGATAGCGAGAAAAGAGCTGGGCAAGCTCGGGAGAAACGAGCTTGTCTACAAGATAGAGCCAGCCGGCAAGGACAAGGCCCCCGCCAGAAATTGACGCGCCAGGGTAAAGAGCGCGCCTTTCCGAAAAACCCCTCTTTAATGCAATCAAAGGAATTGGATGACGAGAAAGATAAAGACCGCCGGAGTACAGCTGGCGCCTACCCCTGACAGGGACAGGAACCTCGCCAAGGCCGGGATGCTCGCCGAGGTGGCCGCAGGAGAGGGCGCGAAGATAATCGCCCTGCCGCAGCTCTTCAGCCTGCCCTGGTTCCCCGCTACTATCGACAGGAAGAACATGGCCCTGGCCGAGGACCTGGAGAGCGGGCCAACCTCTGTGTTCTTGAGGGAGACGGCGGCAAGGCTTGGCACGGTCCTCATCGGCAGCATCTTCGAGGAGGACCGGGGGTCGTACTTCAACACGGCGATAGTCGCCGGGCCGGACGGATTGATAGGCAGGTACAGGAAAGTGCATGTCCCGCAGATCCCTTTGTGGGAGGAGAGGGCGTACTTCAGCCCCGGGGACCTCGGTTTCCCTGTCTTTGACACTCCGTTCGGCAGGATAGGCGTGCTTCTGTGCTGGGACATATTCTTTCCGGAAGCATTCAGGATACTCGCGTTAAAGGGCGCGGAGATGGTCTTCGCGCTAACGGCTTCGGCCTTTGACCATTCGCACAGGAAGTGGGAGAGGGCGATATCTGCCGCGGCTCACGCCAACGGTTTTTTCGTCTTCAGGGTGAACAGGGTCGGACAGAGCGATAAGCAGGAGTTTTACGGCAAGAGCTTTTGCTGCGGGCCTGACGGCGAGATGCTCGACGAGCCGTCTGGCGCTTCCGAAGGCGTCGTGATGGCGGAGGCCGCTTTGAGCGAAGTCGCTTCCGTGCGCAACGAATGGGTTTTTTTGAAAGACAGGCGCCCGGGCGCTTATACTGAGATAACAGAGGCACAAGAATGAAGGCCGGAGTTGTAAGTATAATAAAAGGCGCCATCGAAGGCGCGAGAGAAGCTGGCGCAATCACCGGCGGCAACATGCCGGAGATTGTCCTCGACAAGCCCAAGAAGGAAGAGTTCGGCGATTTTTCCACCAACGCCGCCATGCTCCTTGCCCCTCTTGAGAAAAAGGCGCCGAGGGAGATAGCCAAGGCCATCTCCGAGAGGATATCCCAGAGCCCTTACGTTGAGAAATGCGAGGTCGCGGGCCCCGGCTTCATCAACATATTCCTGAAAAAGACCTTCTGGCTCGCCGTACTCGAGGACATCATAAAGACAGGGGAAGGGTACGGCAGGAGCGGGCTTGGAAAGGGACACAAGGTCCAGGTCGAGTTCGTCTCCGCCAACCCGACCGGGCCTTTGCATGTCGGCCACGGCAGAGGGGCCGCCGTAGGTGACGCGCTCTCGAACATACTGAAGTTTGCCGGTTTTGAAGTCTCGAAAGAGTATTACATAAACGACGCTGGCCGCCAGGTGCTCACCCTCGGGGAGTCTGTAAGGCTCCGCATGGAAGAGCTCTCCGGCAAGGCGATAGAGTTCCCGCAGGATTTTTACAAGGGCGAGTACATAAAGGATATCGCCGCCGATTATATTGAAAAGTACGGCTCGGCTGACGCGCCAGGCGCGCCGAGGCTCAAGGACTTCGGCTCCAGTGCCATGCTCGAGAGGATAAAGAGCGACCTCAGGGAATTCGGCATCGAGTTCGACAGCTGGTTCAGCGAGAGGAGCCTCGACGACACCGGCATGGTAGCCGCGACCATAGACGAGCTCAAGCAAAAAGGCCATGTCTTTGAATCCGAAGGCGCGCTCTGGTTCCGCACGACGGCGTTCGGCGACGACAAGGACAGGGTCCTTATCAAGGCCGACGGCGAGCGGACCTACTTCGCCTCCGACATCGCCTATCACAGGAACAAGATAGAGCGTGGCTTCTCTTCCATCGTCAATATCTGGGGCGCTGACCATCACGGCTACGAAAACAGGATAAGGGCCCTTATCAAGGCGCTCGGATATGACGACAGCGTCCTCAAAATAATCTTCATACAGCTCGTCGCGCTCCTTCGCGGCGGCGTGCCGGTTGCCATGGGCAAGCGCGAAGGCGAGTTCGTGACTCTCCGGCAGGTGATGGACGAGGTGGGAAAAGACGCGTGCCGCTTCTTCTTCCTCATGCGCCGCTCTGACGCGCAGCTCGATTTCGACCTCGACCTTGCCAAGAGCCAGGCCCCGGAAAACCCGGTCTATTATGTGCAGTACTGCCACGCCCGCATAAAGAGCATCATCGCCTTTGCCGCGGAGAAGGGCTCTGCCCTGCCCACGGCGTTCGACGCGGCCCTCCTTTCCCGCCTCGACCAGAAGGAAGAGGCAGAGCTCATAAGGCACCTGGGCTCTTTCGGAGAGGTCGTCGAAAGGAGCGCGGAGGCGATGGAGCCGCACAGAGTGACCTTCTACCTAATGGACCTCGCGGCCCTCTTCCACCCGTATTACAACAAGAACCGCGTCGTGACCGACGACCCTGAGCTGACCTCCGCGAGGCTACTCCTTTGCAACGCCGTGGCGACGGTTGCCGCCAACGGCTTGAGGCTACTCGGGGTGTCCGCGCCGGAGAAGATGTAGCCGGACAAGTCTTCCCATCCCCTTTTCAGAAGTCAAAAGACGCCTGGCCCGTTGGCTTCGGTTGATTATGCGGCGGCGGATGAATTATAATGCCCTTCGAACCGCACTCTCAGCAGGTCTGATCAGAGGTTATGGGTCTTCTCAGGTTTATTCTCGCGCTTTCCGTATTCTTCGTGCATACCGGCTCGCTCTATGGCCTCAAGCTCGTCGGCTCCTCCGTCGCGGTGCAGTCCTTTTTCGTCATCTCCGGGTTCTACATGTCCCTCATCCTGAACGAGAAGTACAAGGGGCCCGGCTCTTACTACCTGTTCATCACCAACCGCTTTTTGAGGCTACTGCCAGCTTATTGGGTGGTCCTGGCCCTCGCCGTGCTTGTCATCTATCTCCTCAGGCCGTACTCCGCTGAAGAGCCATGGGTAAGTTACGGCTTCGACATGTTCTTCCCGCTCCTGGATATAAAGGCCCAGGCTCTGATAATCTTCTCCAATTTTTTCATGCTCGGCCATGACCTGTTGAACCTCCTCCGGGTCGACCCGCAGACAGGTTTTTTCGCCCTGACGCTCGACCCGTCGAGGGCCTCGTCAACGGGCTTCCCGCCTGTGCTGACTTTTTTCTTCATACCGCCTGCCTGGTCTTTGGGCACTGAGCTGCTTTTTTATCTGGTGGCCCCGTTCCTTGTAAGGAGGCGAAAGAGGGCGCTCTTCGCGCTCATCTCGCTCAGCCTTATTCTGAGGGTTGTCATGTTCTATTCGGGCTACACGCACACCGCCTGGCAGTTCCAGTTCTTCCCGACAGAGCTCGCTCTTTTTCTGGCAGGCGCTCTCTCTTACAGGCTCTACAGGAGCGGGGCCGCTCTTTTTTCTTCACGCTTCGGGCTTTACGCCACTATCATCCTCATAGGCGCGACCTTCGTCTATTCCTATCTCCCCGGCATCGAGGTACAGGGGGCGCAGATGAAAAAATGGGGCTACTACCTCCTGCTGATCTTCCTCATGCCCGCGGCGTTTAGCTACACTAGCAATTTTAAAACTGACAGGTACTTGGGCGACCTTTCCTACCCGGTCTATGTCGTGCATTACGTCGTTATATGGCTATGGGTAATGCTGAGGGAGGGTCTGGTTGGCAGGGTCGATGACTCTTTGCTGCACTTGAGCCTGCTGGCTCTGACGCTCGTTCTGTCGGTGGCTCTCTTCCATTTCGTGATAAAGCCCATGGAGAGGTTCCGCCAGTCAAGGGTCGCGGGTGTGTCTTCTCCGCGAGCATGACGGAATAATCGCAGAGGCGGCTTTTTTGTCTCTTTTTTCCTATCAGGTGTTGACAAAGGGTTTTCCAGTTGTTAGTATAGTCAGGTTAAGGCGATACCTACTGCGGGGTGGAGCAGTCCGGTAGCTCGTCGGGCTCATAACCCGAAGGTCGCAGGTTCAAATCCTGTCCCCGCTACCAAATTACAAGGGCCGTAATTCCTTTTGAAAATAAAGGGGTTACGGCTTTTCTGCTTATGGGGTTGCGCGTCGTTCTATACCCTCTTTTTCGCCCAGCGTAACCAAATCGTAACCGTTTTCAAGGACAGCGACCGCCTTGACCATGTGCGACGGCGCAAGGTGCGAGTACCGAAGCGTCATCGTAAGGCTTTTGTGGCCAAGGAGCCTGCTCACGGTCGTAAGGTCAACCCCCGCCATCACGAGCCAGCTTGCGAAGGTATGCCTGAGGTCGTGAAAACGGAAGTCGTTGAGCCCGGCTACCCGGAGTACCTCTTTGCCGCATTGAGGACAATTGCCCGGGCTCTCTCCCTGGGTTTTTTGCCGCTCAAAGCTACAGGCCGAACACTTCTCCCATTCCGCTTTTTTGCAGGCCGAGGAAAAAGACCGTTTCAGGTCTCTGAACCTCCTGCCAGCCTTGTCCGTAAAAACATAGGGGCTGTTGATGTGCCGCACAAGGCCCTGGAACACGCCCTTCAAGATCTGGTTGATGGGAACCTCGCGCCGCTCGCCGTTCTTGGTCCTATCGAGGAGTATGAAGCCGTGCTTCAGGTCAACATGCTTTTCCCATTCGAGGGAAAGTATCTCCTCTCTCCTCATGCCGGTATTGAGCGCGGTTGTCACGATAGGCTTCAGGTGCGGCTCGCAGGCGTTTATAAGTGCCTGCCCTTCCACCCTAGAAAGGAACCGTAAGCGCCTGTTGTTCTCCGGCAACAGCTTGACACGGCGCACGCGCTTCAAGACCTCCTCTTCAACCAGCTCCCATTCAACGGCCTTGGTGAACATCGCCTTCAGCGTCTGAAGGTACCTGTTTGCCGTCGAGACAGTCCTGCCGGAATCGGTAAAGCCGCGGTAGTAGAGCTCAACCGTGCGCGTCGTGAAATCCTTGAGCTCAAGCCTGCCGAACGCCTCAATGAGGTACTTGATGTGCGTTTTCTTGTCCTTGTAGGTCCGCTGCCATTCAGTCCATTTCAGGAACTGATTCGCGAGGTCACAAAAAGGCGTCTTCCCATCGATTTTAGCTGGCGAGCCAAGTTGCCTTTCATCCAGCTCGATTAACCGGTTGGCGTGCTTTCGCTGAGCGAGCTTTTTGTTCTCCGTGCCGGTGGATTCGAAGATCCGCCGGTTTCCTATCTTGAAGGACATCCACCAGTGCGGCGAGTCCTTTCGTTTGTAGAGGCCCATTTGCCTATACCTCCTTTCCGGGCCTTCTACCTGCACGGCCGGTCTTATACACCCTTTTCTGGTCCTTTAGCCAGTCGAGGATCTCCTTCTCCTCAAAGCGCAGGAGGCCGTTTATCTTGAAGCACGGGATCTGCCCGAGCTCCGCCCACTGGTAAATGGTGGAGGGCTTTGCCTGGATGAGCGCGCAGATTTCTTTAACGCTGAGCAGTTTCATTCCTTGAGACCCGCTCCTTTCAAAATTTGGAGCGTTTAAAGCTCCATATCTGTGTATTACTTTTTTGACCTGAAAAACTCCCAAGTATCTGTGATGGGTGATTTTTAAAATAATCACAAAAGGCTTCTAAAATAACAAGTTATGGTTTACAATCTTTAAAACTTACATTGAGTTCATCGATGACTGAAAAATCAAGAAGATTCCAGGACAAAATAAAAAAACTTCACAGGCTCTTATCCATCCTCCGCAAACTCGACAACCGCGAAAGGCTAACTCCTCAAGCCTTGGCCGGGAAGTTCGACATCGACGAACGTACCATTTACAGGGACATAAACGACCTGAACTCGGCCGGGTTCTCGATAACCTTCGATAAGGAAGCGAATACCTATAGGTTCGCTGATTCGGACTTTACCCTTCGCGATTTCGATTTGAACGATAATGAGCTTAAGGCCCTTCTTGTCGGAAGGCAGATGGCCAGGGGGCTCGGGAAGCCTTTTGAAAAGGCATTCCAGTCCATCTTAATGAAAGTGCGCAAGGATACTGGACTCAAGACCCGCGAGAAGGCCAAAAGGCTCGAAGAAAAACAGTGGCTATGGGTCGATATAGACCCCACGGAAGGTTTTGAGCAGATCGAGAGGCAGTACAACGCCGTAAACGAGGCAATGGACAAGAAGTTCGAGCTTGAAATAGTTTATAAGTCCATGAAAAGCGAGGAAGAGACCAGAAGGGCCATCGCGCCGTACGGCCTTGTCTTCCAGTACGGGCTCTGGTATGTGATAGGGCACTGCAGCCTCCGTAAGGATATTCGAGTATTCGCCCTCGACTGCATAAAGGACTTCAGTCTCACCGACAGACACTACAGCATCCCTCCAGACTTCAGACTCGATGAATTCTTCAAGCCAGGCTGGCATATGTTGAGATATGGGGAGCCGGTTAAGGTGGTTCTGGAGTTCACCAAGGAGTACGCTCGCTGGATAACGCGGCGCAAATGGCATCCTACGCAGGAGTTAGAAGAGCGGCCTGACGGCTCGATAATATTCAGGGTTACCGTCCAGTTGACACGAGAGCTTAAATGGTGGATATACCACTGGATACCGTATTGCAAGGTCGTTGAGCCTTTGGAACTGAGAAAAGAGATGGCAGAGGAGATGAAGGAGATGCTTAAGGTGTATGGGAATGGGCTTTAAGCCCCACACCTGTATCCCGGCGAATGACATAAGGTTGTCAGCCGGAGAGATTATAATTTGATGTATTGCTCGGATTCCCTAAACATTTTCTTGACAAAAAATGGGGGGGATAGAATGGCTGCGGAGATTAACAACATTGTATTCTTTAAGAATAGGAGGGCTACGGATGCAATGTAAAGACTTTCTTGAAACGATAATTGATGCCTATCGTAAAGCACGAAAACCTCTATATCAAGATGATGAGGGAAGAATCAAAAGAGGCCGTTCGAGGTCTATAGCTTCAGAAGCTGAAGAATTATTGGCTGCATTTCTTTCATGTTATTTGTCAAATGACTACGAGTTCTATATAGATCAGCCAATAAATGTGAATGGCGAAACTTATTATCCAGATATTATGCTTGTAAATTCAAGCAAACTGAACCAAATTGTAGATGTAAAAATGGATTTGGGATGGAAAAGGGACAAATTGGAAGAGTTCTGTAAGAACAAAAGGGATATGATCAGAAAAATTAGGGGGAAGGAGGGAAGTCTAAAAATTAAAGAAACTAAAAGCAGCAAAACAAGAGTTGAAAGAATGAATTTTTCTATATCCGGTAGTTGCTCTTATCATGTTGTAATTATCAGTGGTGAAAATATTAAATCCGCTCTTCGGGATCGACAATTAAATACAGTCATGAGGTGTCAACCTGAAGTATATACATATTTGCTATCAAAAGGGGTACACCCAAATGAATATGGTGATGACTCGAAAGAACAATTATTAAAAAGAATTACTGTAGATGAAGAGCAGTTTGCCGATCTTCTCAAAAATCTTGCATCGAGCGATGTACCAAAAATCAAGAAGGTACCGGATACTGATCATCTGGCACCTGTGGCAAGTAGGGCTGGTAGTCGTACTCCTTCTTCGGGGAAGGATTATTCAAAATATATTTTCAACGGGACGAAGCATAACAAAAACGGACTGGTTCATGCTGTGGTTCGCAAATATCTACAAGAACATCCTAAAACAACTTACGCCGAATTACTTAAAGTCTTTCCCGACAACTTGCACTCGTCTCGATATGGCGTTTTCAGAAAAGCAAATGAAGCACAAAATGTTGAAAACAAAACTGGCTACAGGAGATTTTTCACACATCCAGTAGATTTACTTCAGACCGCAGATGGCATAAAAATAGCTGTCTGTACTCAATGGGGTGGAGAAAATTTTATTAGATTTCTTGATTATGTTGTCAATAACTTAAAATATAAGATTGAAAAAGTCGATTTAAAATGAAGTGTCCTGTGTCATGTGTAGGATACTAAGTAAGATGAAATCGAGGAGTGCAAGATGCAAATTAGGAAGGAAGGGCTATCATATCTCAAGAAAAGTTTGGGAGAGCTGCCTCCTGGTGATATTCGTGTGTCAAGCCTCTATCCGCCTGAAAAAGCTCGGACTAAAAGCCCAGTTTGGTGGCTTCAGCCACCACTCAAGAAATTAAATATTGGAGAGAAAATTCATCTACTTTGCAAGAATGAAAATGGAAAAGATTTTCATTACCTTTGCGTGCCTGTTAAGGATATTGAAGGGTTTCTGAAAAAAAGTGATTTGGAAATAAGATCAATAAAAGAAGGAGGAGAATTTATACATCTCGAACTTTCCGCCCGCCCCGACGATCTTTTCCAAGATTTGCGCGGTAAGGGAAGAGTAAACTTCGCAAAATATTTAGTGGAACTGACAAATAAGGATTGAACTACTGACCTGTAAAAGTACCTTTAGTGCCCCCCAAAAGAAGAGCCGAGTTAACTGATATCTCGCCTTGACTGACATTCCGATGTCACCTCGCCATGCTATTGTAGAAAAAACTCACAATGGCGAGGTTTCTTATGACCGACCGTATCAAACCCTTGGAGAAGGAAGTAGCAGCCCTTCTGGATATTTCAAAAAATTACGGCAAGAAAAGCAAGTCTAGTAGTGTAAGAGGCAAGATTTCCATTCTTCTGGCGAGCCCTTTATTCAAACAGTATGGACTCGACGAAAAGGATGTCTTGATCGTCGCCATCCTTCTTGAGAACTCTTTTGAGGAAGATAAAGGCATGAAGACAAAAGAGGTCTTGAGCAGGATAGAAAAGAACAGAAAGGCCGTTCTTGTGTCTGTTAAAAGAATCGGGCGGCTTAAGGAACTTGGGCTTATAGATTTTGTGGCCGGTGAAGTTCGCCTCCTTATTGACGATGATACCGACGATGACGGATGTGGTTCCAGCAATGTCAGCCTCTTCCGTTCCATTATCATGCTTTCCGGCACCTTCCTGGATAATATCTGTGGCACCGGCGTGATTTTGAACAACGATATTATTACTCCGTACAGAGATAACATAGAGTATCTTTGTGACCAGTTCGAAAGAGTTGGAATTTTAGAGGATGAAGACGACGATCTTTTTTTAAGGCCGAGGGTCAGAAGGATGCTGAAGAGAGGAGGGCGCGTCCTGCCCAGAAAGGACAGCAAAAGGTCTGATGAAGGCAAACTGGAAAAGATAGAGAAGCGGATAAGTGACAGGCTTGAAAAGACCAACAAGGCATTTCCGTTTGGAGAGTTTAGGAAGAAAAAGAACCTTACAGGGAAAGAAGAACTTGTAATCCTCGCCTTGCTCGAAAGGGAGGCCTCCGGCCGTCCAGGTTACGATATTGACGATCTCCTCGATATCGTAAGCAAGACACGCTATGAAAGACTGACTGACAGAAAAATTTTCGATAAGGACGGACGGCTGTTTAAAGAAAAGATTATCTCAATAGAAAAACGTCACAGTATGTTCGACGACAGTGAAGGTGAATATGTAGGACTGAATCCTGCGGTAAAAGCAGAGCTTTTAGAAGAGAGAAAAAGGGGAAGCAAGAGAAGCGTCTTAAAAGACGAAAAGTTCTTTGAGGTTATAACACCGTCCGTCCCGCTTGAAAAGGTCATCTTGCATCCGAAGACTCATGAAGATATAAACCTCGCGATAGAGATGATACAGGGCGAGGTTCCGCTGGTTTTGGCTGGCTGGGGCATCAAGGGAACTGACCTGATTAACCAGACTGCCACAAAAAAGAGACATCAGCCGGTAACGATGCTCTTTTCCGGCCTTCCCGGCACGGGGAAGACCTTGACCGGTAACGCCCTTGCCTTTACCCTTAAAAGAAAGCTTTTAACCCTTGATTGTTCAAAGGTATTAAGTTGCTGGGTTGGAGAAAGCGAGCGTAACATAAGAAAGATTTTCGACAGGTACAGAGAGATTGCTGCGGATATAAGGACCCATCCGGTGCTTCTTCTGAACGAGGCAGACCAGTTTCTGCACAGAAGGATAGAGGCCTCTAAGGCTGCAGATCACATGTATAACCAGATGCAGAATATATTCCTTGAGCAACTGGAGCGGTTTGACGGAATTCTTGTTGCAACCACAAACCTTGTTGAGGGTCTTGATCCGGCTTTTTCGAGGAGGTTCCATTATAAGATAGAATTCAAAAGACCGGGGCCTCAGGAGAGGTTTAAACTCTGGTAAATCCATATACCGGAAAAGGCCCCTATGGCCAATGACGTGGACTTGAAATGTCTTGCCGGGCGCTACAACCTTTCCGGTGGTGAGATCGCCGTAGCCGTGCGCAACGCTGCCACAATGGCGGCGAGAAGAAATGCTGTTATCTCACAGGCCGACCTTGTAAAGGCTTGCGAATCTGAACTGTCTGGAAGCTTCGATAAGGGATCAAGTAATTCGATAGGTTTTTGAGGGATTGTCTTGGTAACTTATTTTCTAAGAAAAAAATGCAGAGATCATAAAAACATATTTGTGTGTCCACAAAACCTCTTTTTGGGGGATATATATCTCGTCCTTCATTTGGATAATAGCTCGGAGTATATATCCTCCCGCACACTCCCAACGAAAGTATTGAATTTCAAATCAGCTATAAAAGTCAGACTGCGTTTGGTTTTCTGAACGCACTTCCCGCTTTATTTTCAAAAATTCTTAGCCAAACAAACGGATCCATACAGGTAAATACTCAATATATTCAGGGTATTGCGAGAATCTGAATAAAAAAGGTAATATATAAGGAGGGACACAAGAGACTTCGCATAACCGAAGGAGGGATTTTATGGAAGAACGCATCGAAATAGATACCAGAGATAACCCCGGGCAGGATCTGGAAGAGGCCGATAAAACAGCTATCTCTGATAATTCAAATATGAGCCCTGCCCATTCTGAGGCGCTGGCGGCAAACAAAGCCCCGGCAATCAGGAAGGACCTGCTCGACAAATTACTCGGTAGCAAGGTTGCGTTTAAGGATGTTCGGAGGCATGGGCTGTCGAATGCGGAGATGGAATATCTTTACATGGCTGATATCGTTAGCAAGCGCGAATATCTCGAAGTGATTAAAAAGAGAGGGTTTTCGAGGAGAACGGCTTACAGGAAGTGGTGGAAAGCGAGCTTGAGGAATTTTGACTACAAACCCGTCGAGGTCATTAGATCGAAGATGATATGGATTGGCTCCGATGCTGAGGCGAAGAGGGTGAAGACATGGCTTGATGCGAAGCGTGCTGAAAGCATACCCGCTCGGGAAATATTTCGCTCCATAAAGGATTATGTAGTCGATCTGCTGGGCATAGTACGGGCGGAGCTTTACAACAAGGAGACTTTTAGTACCAAGGAAGTCGCTGAAATGCTCGAGGTGAGCCCTCGACATGTACGTCGGCTGGCGCAAGAAGGGACGATGACAAAAGTGGGGCGCGGCTTATTCTCAAGAGAACAGGTGGTCGAGCTTCTTATACAACAGGCCCAGAATAAAATCAACGTCTATCGTGATTTTCGTGAAAGACTGGCTGAATACAAAGACTCTTGCGGCGAGGAGTCCATTGGCGAATTACTGGAAAGGTACCTGAAAATCGAGCATATCATCACAGCTCTTACAAAAAGGACAAATGACACTAAAAACGGACCTGATGTCGTTTTGGAGTTACCTGGTTACCGGAAAGCGACTTGACGTCCGCTTGAAGTGCCAAATGACACGAAAAGCGGACTTGATGTCCAATTGGAGTAACCAGGTTACCGGAAGCGGACACGATGTCCGCCTGAAGTGCCAAATGGACTAAAAGCGACATGATGATGTCGAGGTCGCTTCGAGTCAAATTTAGACTGAAAGAGACATGACGATATCGATGTCGTTTTAGAGTCCACTTAGACTGGCAAGCAATATGGCGTCCGCTTAAAGTTCCAACTGGATCTAAAGCGACATGAGGTCACGCTAGAGTCAACTGTTGAACGAATAATGTTTGTTCAGTCGGGAACTCGATATCTGCTTGGAGCGACGGTGCCCAAAAGAACGAATTACCGTATGAATACTGCGAATTTTTTAAAAAATCCTGATGAAATAGCCATTCCGTTTAAGCGATAGAGTAAAATGCTATCGAATTGAAGCGATTGTTAGGTGGCTTAGCCGGCACCACAGACTTATAATGAGGTAATCTCCACTGCTTCACCATCCCGCAGGACTCTTACATTGGACATAATGTCGGCGAACTGCGAAGCTGCTTCCGTGTGGATAGGCACAACGGCTTTTGGGCGGAGACGGTTGACGAGGCCAGCGAGGTCCTCAGGGTGCGCGTGTCCTCCGGAATGAATGAGTACTGGTTCTATACCATGCTCGTAACAAAAGCGGGAAACAGGGCTGTCCTTCTTCAAATAGCCGCGCCACAGTGACCAAACGACGGTCGGACGCGCGGTTTTCGTAAGAAATCGGAGCAACGCCACCGTAGCCCTACTTGAACGGGCAAGGTAGACGAACTCGCTTGCACCCGAAGCTAACTGCTCTGACATCACCTTCCCGGCTCGCGACATCTGGCAGGCGAGGCCCCAGAGACCCGCGTCTTTCAGTTTGCGGACGTGGCTTTTGATGAATTTTACTCGAACAGACGGCCAGTCAAACTGCGGTGCCTCATGGCAAATGTCCTTCAGCTTCATGAGGATGTAAGCCTGATACGGGTCAATCACCAGTTCCCGCCCAGATTTGAGCGCGGCGTGGTAGACCGAGATCGCCCGGTCGATGTTCTGGCCAGAGGCGATGACGACGACCAGTCCTTTATTGCTCTTCAATAGATCAGAGAGACGGCGCTCAACATCCGATTCGTTCGGGAAGCCGTGCGCTTCCTGAGCCTGACCCACGGTTGTTCCTTCCAGAATTAGGACGTCTATGGGGCCGGCCATTTCCGGAAGCGAATCGAATAGGTGCCGCTGGTGGCCGTGAGCACGCAAATCGCCGGAATACAGGATGCGTTGTCCGTCAGCCTCGATGAGGAGCGCCCGGGAGTCTGGCGCGGCATGGTCGACAGGGATCCCTCGAACGGCGAAAGAACCGATGGCAACAGCTGCATCAAAAGGTAGTTCTCGCATGTCGGCAGGTATGGCAATACCTGGGATGAAGAGGCTCGAGGCCTTGAGCATTTCGATTGTGCCGCGGCTCCCGTAGACTGGCACATCTGGGTGTATGTGATGCGCAAGGCCGTGGTGATCGAGGTGGGCGTGAGAAAGCACCACGGCCGAGAATTCGGGTTTCGAGTCATCGTACAGGCCGTCGACATCAGGGAGTACGCCTCCAGCGCGGAGCTCTTGGCTCGGGCGGGTCATAGTACCACGGGGCCAGTCGCTGCCATTAGGTTGAGTAAGCGGCATGCCGAGATCGAGCAGGATCCGCTCGCCGCTGTTGGCCCGAAGTTCGATACAAGAGCCGCCGATCTGATGCGCACCGCGATGTATGGTTAGAATCATGAGTTAAATCCCAAGAGTCGGAGCGCACTGTTGTATTGAGACGAGCTTGCCTTCAGTCATGAAATAGTCCGAAGAAAAGAGTCTCATTGATTGAATGCGACCGTCGTTATGGAGATCATCTGAGACAGCCCTGACCTCAGCTAATGACTTGCGCAATGAGGCAGCACCAGGGTCGAGATCAACAAGAACGATGAGCAGCAAAGGTTCTGTTTCAGAAAAATGTTTAAATGGAAGCGATTTGTTGAGCGGCCCAAGGCGCTGCTTCTGTGCGACGACGTCCTGGTACTCGAGTTTGATTTCCTGGACTCGCTCCCCGGCCCTCGCCATTCGGATGTCCCGATAGTCACGAGCGTGGACTCCAAGGCCGGATTTTCCAGAGCAAGCACCATACTTGCTCTTCACTTCGACGAAGACAAAGTCAGGCTCTATCCACCCTGTCGGATCTTCTTCTGTCGGTCTGCGCTTTGCGACGACAATGTCGAATCTACGATGCGCCCACTGGAACTCAAGATCAAGCACCAAATAGTCGCCCCGAGGCAGGCCGTCTTTCGCTGAGTTGGCGGCGGCTATCGCCTGAGAGTGGGCCAATTCGTCCTTGTCATTTCGCGTCCACCAGTCCTCCATACCTGCTATCAGGTCTGGAAACGCATGAACCCATGCGCGAGAGTCGCTTGCGCCCATGCACTTCTGGGGCGGGCTTGGTACTTTTAAAGTTCCGCCTTTGAAGTACTTCTCATCGAACTCCATAGTCCAGGGAGGCTTGAGGCCACTAACGCGCAGCAGGCTACCGCCCTGATAGTAGACATTAAAACTACGAGAACGAATATCAAGACGCAGTCTATCATCCTGAGTGACGGCTTCAAATACAGGATAAAGATCGCCCCCCGGCCCTAACGCCATCTCCATGGGTTTCGTCAGTAGGCGCGGGAGCTTCGAATAGATATCGAGATCTATCTCATGCTTTTTGGTCATTTAGCATCCTTGGAGGATAGGCATGCGCTTGGCATTTTTATGTTATGTGCGCAATTTTGCGAATGTGCCATTGAGTTTCATGGCTGGTCTTGAGAAACGAGGCCTAACAATTTCAATCATAGATTACTGTTGCCAATATACCAGCTTCCACGCAAAATCTGCAACCGAGCATTTTGGGGAGTCTTATGTACTGCTCAAAAATTCCCTTACTATGTATTATGGTTATATTAACCTCAGGATTGCTGGAAAAACATAGATGCTCTTCCGCCTACTCTCCGTTTCTTCCGTTACTTCCTCAAATGGACCAAATTTAGTCCATTTCAATAAAAGTAAGAAGACAAATTTTGAAAAGGACCAAGTTTGGCCCATGCTCGCTGATTCCTTCGGAAAATCGGCAACTTTAAGAATGACACAGCGCTTATTCGGAATGCGCCATAAAACCGTATTTACAGAGCATCATGACTTCGCATCCCTTCGTTGCTCCTCGGCTCGTTATTGCGGCGCACACTAAAGAGCGCCTCACCCTCACCCGTCGGCATTGGTCAGCTTTGTTCTGTTCTGGTGCTTCGTCTAAAATCAACAAATTATTTGCGGCACAAAACTTCGCGAAAAATACGCCTTTAACCCATTTCATGGATTTTGCCGAAGCATGCTTCGGAGCCGCATCTCTTTCTCGCGTTTTTTAGATTTTTCTTCCCTACCAGATAATTTTCCAAACATTCGCGGTAATACATATATGGAGCTTATCGTCTCCGTCAAGAGTTGCGTATGGCAACCGGACATTTTAGTAGGCGCTTAGCCGAAACTTTTTTAAAAAACTCGTTCTACTTAAAGGGCGTAGTCTGCCCTGAATCCGGCTGCATCAGGCCGGTTAAGACATAACATATAAATACTTATATGTCGGCTCTATAAAACTTACTCGGGTCGCCACGGAATTGATTTGCTCAACTCCTAAACGGAAGGACTGACCATGAATCAGGCAAAATATGTCGCAACCGGGCTCAGGCTGGTCAAAGGCCTCGGCGACCACTTTCAGCGTGTTTTCTTGGAGACCCTCTTTAACGGTTTCAGCGATAAAAAACGTCTTCAGTGGCTTGAGTGGACATGTCACACCCTTTACCCGGAGACGAGATGGATGAAGCTGGACCGGTGGATGGAAGGGATGTTCAGAGGCGACATGAACAGAAGTCCAGGTAAGGTAGCTTCGATGAGCGTCAACTACTTCAGGATGAAGTCAAGGATGTATCCGTTCCTGGTAAAAATGGCTCAGAGGATTAAAAACAGGGTTTTGATGAGGCAGCGGAGGCACCCGGAGGAAAATGTTGAGCAGGAAGACGAGTGGCAGGGTTGATGTTTGCCCTTTTCAGCGATTTGGTGTGTTTGGCGCGCTTGGTGGTTCATTGCTTTTGTCATTGAAGCATTATAATGCTCGACTGGCTCTGCCATCACGCTCTCTGTCATGCCTGTGTTATCCGGTAAGTGGGTAGATTGTGAACTTTGGGGTAATACATATGTGGAGCCTTTGAGGAACAATTAAACTTAACCCCTAAACTAAAGGAGGTTTACCATGAATCAGGAGAAATGCGCAATCACTGCCGCCAGGATGATTAAGTCTGTAGATGATCATCATCAAAAGCTTTTTATCGAGGGTTTTCTTGCCGGAATCAGTGAATCCCAGTTCCTTCAGTGGGTTGAATGGGTCTGTGAGCTGACCTATCCCGATCTCGTATGGAGTGATCTGGAGATGTTGATGGAGAAAAAATTCGAGAAAGACATAAAAAAGACCCCTCTGGATGTAGCATCGTTATGCCAGCGCCGCTTTGGAATGAGCCCTAAGACGCTGCCGTTTCTCATAAAGGTAGCTCAGTCGGTAAAACAAAGGGTAAGAACACGGATGAGAAGGCATCCTGGCAAGCAACAAAAAGTACGGAAGGATTGATATGAGGACCAATTTAAAGGAAAGGGCAGGGCACCTTGCAAGATATGTAGCCCGTATGGATGAGGTACATCAGAAGCATTTTATCGCAACCCTGTTCGAGCGTTTTAGCGAAAAAGATCGCCTTAAACGATTCGAGTGGGTCAGCCACCTGGTATACTCCGAGAGCAAATGGCTCAAGATTAACAACGGGATGGGGAAAATCATTACGCAGGACATGAAGAAGACCCTGATGGAGGTGGCATCCATGTGCAGATATTACTTCGGAATCAATCCAGAGATGATGCCGTTCCTTATTAAGACGTCGCAAAGAATTAAAATGAGGGTAAGAATGAGGCGGCG
>JADLDY010000077.1 GCA_020846435.1 Deltaproteobacteria bacterium | reverse complement strand
GTTTCAGTACAGCGATAATCTGTTCGGGTGTGTGTCTCTTGCGCGCCATCTTCGGGTCTCCTTTTTTGGTGTTTTAGCACCCGGAGACTCTACTTTCAAGTGGCTTTAATTTCAGGGGTGAGGTCAGGCCAACGCACAATATTATTGTCATAAGCAAATGGACGTGGTCAATCACTTTCACTGTGCCTGGCTTTTCAAGAGGCAAGGCCTTACGTTTCGCCAACTCCATTTTTATTACGTCAGTGAATTTATTTTGGTGTACTGCTCTTAGATCACACCCGCTTACGTCAAGATCAGAGAGACTTCCCCCTCTCGCAAAATGTGCATGCAACAGAGCAACTATCTTCTTAAGAACTATAAATTGTTCCAAGACTTTGGAATCAAAAATAAAAGTTTTTAATTTGTTGTCGAATATATCTTGCCAAGTATGAGAAAAATCAGATTTACAGAATTGCGTACCTAAACTAAATTTCTGAAGATCGCTTTTTCCAGTCTTTTCAGCAATAAAATCAGTAACTAGCGCTTCTACTTCTGCAAGCAAACTACGATCACAGGTATTTTGCAAAAGAGAGATTATAGATTCCCTCCGCAACTGATCCTCTATGCAAAGAATTTCTAAAATATTTACAGGAGAGAGGAGAAAGCGGTTACTACTTTGGCTTAACTTTATATAAAACCTGTGGCGTTGGTTAAGGGTCGTCTTATCCACGAGAGCGTTGTAAACATTGGTGTCTAGGTAAATTAGTTTAGACATTGCTCGTTAGTGAACGTATTTTGCCTGAGGCCATTCCTGTTATAGATGATAACTTTTACAGGTAAAATATTGAGGATTACTGAGTGAGACATGTATAACGCCGAGCGTGAGCCGCCGGTCAGGAGCATTGTCAACGCGTCGGACTCCAATGTCTTTTTTAAGTTTTCTCACTACGTAAAGCAGGCTCAGTCCATCCGCTCGCATCAAGATCATTCGGGTACTCAGACTGAATAGAAAGGCCCGGATCAGTTTTGTGGGTCTCAAACATCTCTTTGCCTTTGATTGCGATGAAGGAATAGTTGATTAATTCATCCACTATCTGACGAAGGCGCCAAGGCATGATAACAGTCATAACACCTTCCTCGGGGTAGACAAATAGGCGCTTTCGATAGTTATGCCCCGCCACCTTCAGAACGAAACTGCGACTGCCGGTCCACTCTATCCCATGCTTTACGGCATGATCCAATAATTTCCCAAGGTTGTGGCCTATTTGCATAAGTTGTTTTTCGCTATATCCGGAATGGCGCAGATAAGCCTTTAACGCAAGCTCAATGCTCGTGTTCAGTAGATGGCTGAGAACGTGTAACGAGTTTGGGAACTTATCGTTGACAGCATCGGCCGCCGCCGCAAACATCCTCGCTGCATCTATCAACGTCCCTGCCGTCAACGTGTCTTCTGAGTCGTCCAAAATTCACACCTAACATTGGCCTTGATCTATATAGTGTGGGCTTAGCCCACCATTAAGGAAAATTATTATGTTGCTTTTTGAAATATACAACATACAGGTAAAATTCTCAATCACCAATTACAGGATGGATGTTACACCATACTGCATATTTTTGTTGGAAGATTCTATCATCAACATCTTCCAAGGTGGCTGGAATCATCGGAAAAAGAAGTGGTGCTCATCGGCTAAAGAAGGCGAGCGATGAAAAAGTGTTCTTTCCCCGGATCTTTTGCCTAAAGCAACATTAGGATGATCTCCCGTCATTGTACCTTCTTTGTCAGATTACTCCCTGTTTCTGTCCTCTCAAATTCCTGATTTTGCTGTAATACATAAAAGAGACGCCTTGATATATGGCGTTCTGGAGGGTCTCTTTTATGAAGATAGCAAGGTTTTGGGTCTTTTTGTTCGTATATGCGTGCATAACCGGCCTTTTTTCCGCACCGGCTTCATGGGGAATTGCGCCCGAAGATGCCGCTTCCGTCATATACGACGTGACAGGCGGCAATTATGACTCCACCGGGAGCTTCGAGAACAACGTATCCAGGCCCATAACCTCGAGCAATACTCCGATGTCTACGCTTGACGGAAGCAAATCTTTCAACGCCCAGCTTTCATGCCCTTCGACATCGAGCTTTCTTGAGATATCCGTAACAGTCTCCGCCACTGGGGACTTGGATGCGACGGTAAGCCAGGACACGAATTTCGATGGGCTCCTGGATTATACCTATTTGCCGCCTTTTAATCTCTCTGGCGTCTGTTCTAACGGGGTAGTCTCCTGCGAACCCGGCACGTGGTTGAACTGCAAATATTACAAATGGACCGCGGGGGGTAATTTTCAGGCGACACTCCAGCCGGCCTCCATAACAGAACTCGGAGGCTGTTATTGCGTCAATCAGAGTTGCGGCGTAAGTTACAGTGATTATTCAACTGTTTTAAAAGACATAGGTGGCGGCGCTGCGGGGGCGATACAGAAAGTGGACGCCAGGTTCGCGATAACAGATGCGAAAATAGCCGGAGGCACAATTTCCTATTACGGGCAGGATTCAGCCGGATGCACTGCGACAACCTCTACGAGTTCAAGCGGTCTGCAGGCCTATTATACCAATCAGGATAACAGTGGCTTGACTGCCGCATCCGACTCCGAGATCCTCACCCAGATGAAGGATACTTCCAGCGCCTACTATAACGTAAAACAAAGCTTCGACAACTCTTCATCGGGCGTATTTGCGGCCAGCTGCAATATAAAGAGGGTCATAACAATCAAAACGGAGACTTATTCGGTAACCGGATCATCCCCCAGCCTAAGTTCTCTCTGCGTCGACCATTACCTTTACGCGAGGATTTTCGAAAACGGCTTTGATTATCACCTTCAGATACTCGATACCGGGCCTGGCAATGAGCCTCACAGCGGATGCGACAGCGGAGGAGGCGGCATAGACGGCTGGCATATCCTTGAGGTGATTACGCTTCCAAAGAAGGCTTCATCTCTTTATTTTTGTGTCAACGGATCAGGCTGCAGTCCCGGTCCTTCCAGCTGCGTTTCTATCGCAGGTGCCCAGACGGCTGTTCTTACATGCGGTGAATCCGGTGCGCAAAGCCCGTCTTATACCTACAGCTACGATCTCCAATATAAGGAAGACTTCATTGTCGAGTCGATAGACGATAAATGCGTCACACTGGCTGCCGACGCAGACTGCAAGCTCAGAAAGGAGACCATTGACGGGATTATCATCTATTCAAACTTCAACCCCACAGGCAAAACATCTTCAAATACCTGTCAAACCTTTACAGGGGTGGAGTCGCATGACATCTGCCGGGAATGGTGGACTGACACCAAGGAGTATCTCTGTTACGGGCAGAAGACGAATTTCGACTTTTCAGAGGTAAGGGAAAGAGGGAAGACTGTGCTTACAAGCTCTGTGCAAGTAGGCTCAACGCTTGCATATGACGATTACAGGAAGGACGGATCGGGCGGCTATTCAACATCCAACGAGGCTATGAAATTATATGATTCTGCAAGCTACGACAATTGCGTCAAGGTCTGCAAGATCAGAGCTCCCAAGACAGACACCCAGGCCGGTATGAGCGGCACCACCGCGGATTACAGAACCGGTACCTCCGGTTACGATATTTTTTACAAGAAATGCTCCAACGGACTGTGCCCGCTCGATACCGTAGCTGGCGAGGAACTGCTGGCGGATTGTGCCTGCCCTGATGATTTTGCCGAGGCCGCCTCCATCATGAGCGCACTTGAGGAGGCCTCCAAGGACATTTTATGCAGCAGCTCCGGAGGATGGTGACCCTCATGTTTACTCTTAAAAGAGTTTTTTGCGCTTTACTGGTCGCGATAGTTGTTCTTTTTGCCATACCTAAAAATTCAGCCGCTGATTACATATGCGGAGCCGATCTTAACCTCGACGGCGACACTGACGACAAGGGGGAGCTGCAGGGTTGCTGGCAGACCGCAGACGGGGTCAGTTATCTGTGTCCGATCAAAACGGGTGGCTGCATGGCCGCATATTCAAGCCCGGTTTGCTCTGACGGCGGCGTTTTGAATCCGACAACGGATCAATGCGAATTGGCCGGCGGAGTGACATGCCCTACAGGGTATACGTACGATCCAGCCAGTAATCTGTGTTCAACAGCGTCTATATGTCAGGGCGGCGGGACCCTTGATGCCGCGAATGACGTCTGTAAATACAATATAATATGTCCGAATGGTTATTTCTTTTCCTCATTATACCAGGGATGCGTAAAAGCGCCGACCTGTCCAGCAGGAGGATATTATTCCAGTGTAGTAGGTACAATCAGCGGTTGGATAACGGTCGACAGATGTATAGCCACTCCTGTCATCTCATGTCTTCAGGGTTATACATGGGGAACATATTGGAATGGAACGGCAACTGTATACGGTTGTCTTAAGGACGCCTGTCCCTCGGGATATCAAGGCATACAATATACGGATCCAAATTATCCATACAAATTGGCCTGCTTCAATTGGCCTACGCTTTCCTGTCCCGGCGGGTATACATTAGACTACGATAATTATTGGTATGAAGATTTTATATGTAAAGCGCCTAAAACATATTGCACCTCGGGGAGTTACAATACAGCGACGCAAAAATGCGAACAGAATGTCACTTCCGACATACCTCCAGGTTATGTTTTGGACACACAAACAGGGGCTTACCTGGGAGACCCTTCGTGTCCTTCAGGGACTACCTACAATGCCGCAACAAATTTGTGCGAATCCACGCCGGGTTCGCTGCAATGTCCGGAAGGCTATGCCATAAACAGCTCGTCAACAGGCTGCGAAGCCCTCAAGTGCCCGGATGGCGTTTGGACCTGCAGTTATGACGATGCAGAAAAATGTACGAGCTCTGCAAATATAAACTGTGCTCCAGGTCTGGTATTCCAGGGTGGTTACTGTAGTACATCTCCTACCTGTGATACTGACGCCACATACAACCAGTCCCTGAACTCATGCGTGCATAACGCTACATACGGCTGCCCTGCAGGTTATACATACAATACCGCAGTGGGCAGATGCCAACAGGAACCGGTATGCCCTGTAGATACCGTATATGATCCCGCGCAGGACCGTTGCGTAACCTTGAGTCAAGCACCCGGCATATGTCCTCTAGGCGCTTATGCCTGTGATTCAATCGCCGGGACATGCACAAAAACTTATCCGTGCAATACCGGTTTTCAGACGATGGACATATGCGCGCAAAATTGCGACGGAACGTGCAATAGTTCGTGCAATACAGACGCCATCGCCGCTCTCGGCGATGTTTTCTGGACGGGTATGGCAGCGTCATGGTTCGGGATAACAGGCGTAACCGGGAGTAACGATCAGCTGATATTCTACGGGAAAGACGGCTCATATCAGGACATCGAAGTCGGCAGGGTCACGATGAACGGGTGTAACTTCAGCGGCTCGGCAAGCTACTTCACTCCATCCGGCGATTCATGCTCATCCACCAGCTGGGGATTGTCCGGGATTTCTGCTACAGGCAACCAGCTATCTTTTTTAGGAGGAGAATGCGGCACGAATGCAGGTTCCATAACCATAACAAGCTGCTATATCAACATACCGGTGAGTTCTACCAGTTTTGATATAACGCATGTCGTAGGCTCTGGCGCAACCCTTGCCTTCTACGGAGGCCTTTCAGGCAATCAGCCCTTAATCTCCATGGACCTCTGCCAGTATAGCTTTAAATGCCCGTCATGCCAGGTCACAAAGTCCTGTGTCTATACATGTCCGGACCCTTCATATACATTGCTTTCAGATTTTAGATGTGGCGTATACGCCACATGTCCGTCCTCGGGCGCCTTGAGCGCGCAGCTGGACAAATGCGAGGCCGTAGCGATAGTGGAATGTCCCTTGGGATACTCATTATCCAACGGCGAATGCCTGAAAGCCGCGGCCTGCCCGGCAGGAACGGCGCTTGACCCTGTTACGGACAGGTGCGTTACCTTAAGCGGGATAACGTGCCCTCAAAGACCTGCCGGGTATAGTCAGAATTACGCTTACGACCCGACTATCTCAAAATGTGTTTTAACGGTTTATACCGATCCGAAAAATCTGATCTGTCCTGGCAATACGGCAACCGCCACCATCGCGCCAGCCACCTATTGCGCTTCAGACAAATGCAGTGCGGCTTTTTCCAGTGCAACCTGTCCGGCAAATACAGTGTTGAATACCGTATCCGGCAAATGCGAGGCTCCTCCTTCAGGGTTCGGTATCCTTGACACTGCCCTTGATAAATTCGTTTATTTTGCGGTCACGACATGCCCTTCAGGATGGGCCCAGTCAGGAGATAAATGCATACTAGACCCAATATGTCCTGGGACAGGTATATGGAGTTCCTGGGTCGGAGCCTGTAAAGATAATATAATCTACTCCTGCCCGTCAGGGTACACATACAGTGCAACCTACGGCACCTGCCAGACGAATGTATTATGCGTGGAAGGCTCGGATCAGGTGATATCCGGAAGATGTGTGAGCCCGACATACCAGGTCAACTGTCCGGTGAATTATTCATATGACTCTACCTTACAAAAATGCGCCACTCAGGCGGTATGCGAGATAGGGACTTTAGATACTGCAATCGATTATTGCAAGGTATCTGACCCTGCCGTTCTGTGCCCGGTTAACTATACGATTAATTATGCAAAATCACGATGTGAATCGGCACCATCGTGTTTAACGCCTGGAACTTATTCAACCAGCCTTGATAAGTGTACCGCTCAACCAAATTACAACTGCCCTGCAGGATACGCTTATGTAAATGGCATATGTTATAAGCTTCCTGATTGCCCTAATGGTACTTATCAGGCGGCTACGGATAACTGTTACGACGGTCTGACCCAATGTTCATTGGGGAATTATCCCTGTTACAGCTATAGCGGACAGGTTTTGTGCTCACCCTATCCCTGCGTCGACCAGACCAATCCGACGATAACCGATACCGCTCAATCCACTCTTGCAAGCCCTCAGAAGGACGGGACGGTAGACAATAACGGCAAATGCTCGGGCCAGTTCTACATTTTAAGCGGCACGGCAGGTGAATGCAGGACCTCTGGGACGCAGACTCTTTTTAAGAACTGCTGCAACACGGCTAATGCGATGAACCCCATGTTCTGCGATGTTTCTAATGAAGGCGCGGTAGCTCAAAAGGCCGCACAGGGTATGTGTCATTACGTGGGCACTTACTGCACGGAAAAATGGGCTCTCATAGGCTGCGTCCAGAGCAAGAAGGTCTACTGTTGCTTCAATTCCAAGCTGGCAAGAATAATAAACGAGCAGGGAAGAGACCAGCTTCAGAGCTTCCAGCCGGGCATGTGGGGTACCCCTGAAAATCCAAAGTGCCGCGGATTTACCCCAGAGGAATTCCAGATGCTGGATTTCTCGAAGATAGACCTTACGGAGTTCTTTAATGACATCAAGTCCAACCTCCCTCTGCCTGCGGACGTAAAGCAAGGGGCTGAGCAGAAAATCTATGATTATTACCAGAATGTCAAATAGAGCTTCAGTTTTTTACAGATCTATAACGGTTATATCCGCAGTAGTTTTCGTTCTAACGACCTGCGGTTCGGCCTGCGCCAAAACCGTAGGGCGCTCCGGGAACGTCTATCAAATAGCAGAGCCCGATGCCCTGAAGGAGTTAGAGGATAAGGCTGCGTCAACGGACTTGAAGGAGCGCATCAAGAAAGAAGAGACAACTAGGAGGATAGAGCGGTACCGCCCTTCCAACGTAGTGAGCCTGCCCCCCGCGAAGAAGGACAGGACTTCCCTGGTGGATATGACCTATACGCTCGAATTCGACATCCCTGACGGCAAGGGGGGCGTGCTTTATCCGAAGGGGTTTATCTTCAACCCACTTGATTACATCCCCTTTTCCAGGACGATAGTTGTTCTGAACGGGGCTACTGAAAACGAGGTTGACTGGTTTACGGCCTCTGAATATTACAGGAGAACGGATGTGCTGGTCCTTGTGACGGACGGGATGTGGAAAGAACTCATGCATAGGTTTAAAAGGAATGTCTTCTATCTTACCGAACCCGTGAGGGCAAGGTTCAGGCTTTCCTCCACTCCGTCGGTTATCGTGAAAAAGGATAATAAGTATATGGAGGTAAAAGAAATTCATGTTCCGGCTAAAAAAGATAGTGCTGGCCGCCGTAATTAGTCTTTTTCTGGCGCTTTCTCTTTCAACCATGGCAAAGGCGACCTGTCTTAGTGATTTCAAGTTGCTGGACCTTGTCAACTGGGGCTCCGTATTCCCGATCTCAATAGCCGGAATAGAGATCGCAGGCTCGACTGATTCGGTTACCACGGTAGACACCATAAGTTCTCCGATATGTGTATGCCCTGCGCCCCCTCCGTTATTCGTCCGCATAGGCCTGACCGTAGGTTTCTGGGAGCCTGCAAGGTATATAGAGACCGTCAAGGACCCCGGATGCCTTCCGTCGCTGGGAATAAATCTCGGCATTACATCAGGTGGAGAGCTCGGCGGGACCAACAGCTCGGTTGCGTCCACGGGAAGCCACTTCACCTCAGCCCAGGCCCATTACTTCATATACCCGATCTGGTCGATGATGGGTATGTTGACCGATTGGATATGCGCGGAATCTTCAGGTTTCGATGTGGCGTATATGACGGAATTCGACCCCCTCTGGCAGGACGATTCCCTCTCGGCGATCATAAACCCTGAGTCGGTGCTTTTCGGCAACCCTGTGACACAGGCGGCGTGTATCGCTGACTCCATCGCCTCGACGGCAGGGCTTTCTCTTTCACCTCTTTTCTGGTGCATGGGGTCATGGGGGAGCGCTTATCCTCTGACCGGCCACATAGGCTCCTCATTGTATACGGAGGCCAATGCCGCTATAG
>JADLDY010000073.1 GCA_020846435.1 Deltaproteobacteria bacterium | reverse complement strand
ACGACGACAGCGGCTTTCTCACGGACCTCGTTGAAAAGAGGCTTGCCAAAGGAGGCCGCGTACTCATTACGGTACCTGCTTTCAACGCGTTCTTTTCAAAGCACGACGCTTTTTTAGGCCACAGGAGACGCTATGACCTCGGCGGGCTCACGGCGCTTGCCGGGAGGGCCGGGCTAACCGTGAAGGGCTCCGGCTATCTTTTCAGCTCTCTTCTTTTGCCCAAGGCTGTCTCGACCCTCGCTGAGAAGGTCTTTGGAGCTTCTCCAGAGGAGGCCAGCGGGATCGGCGACTGGAGGGGCGGAAGGCTCCTGACGGGCCTTATCAAGGCCGCGCTTGATGTTGACAACGCTTTTTCTCTGGCTCTCAACAGGGCTTTGCGTATAAGGCTTCCGGGCCTTACTGGATGGGTATTGTGCGAAAAACAGCGATAGTAGTGCCGTGCTATAACGAGGAGAAGAGGCTCAAGGCAAATGAGTTCCTCTCCTTCGCATCGAGGGACAAGTCTGTTTCCTTCATCTTCGTCAATGACGGGAGCACTGACGCCACTTCCGGAGTGTTGAGAAAACTTGCCGAAGCCAACCCAGCGCAATGCTCTTCAATTGAGCTCGTTAAGAATTCCGGCAAGGCGGAGGCCGTGCGGACCGGCTTTCTCAGGGCGATAAGTGAAAAATTCGATTACATTGGCTTCTGGGATGCGGACCTTGCAACCCCGCTTGCGTGCGTCAGTGATTTCGTCTCGATAATCGACTCCGGAAAGGACCTTGTCATCGGCTCGAGGGTCAAGCTTCTCGGCCGCGACATACAGAGGCGGCTCGCGAGGCATTATCTCGGCCGTTTCTTCGCGACAGTAGTCAGCCTTCTTTTGAAGCTTCCTGTCTATGACACCCAGTGCGGGGCCAAGCTCTTCAGGAGGAACGCTTCGCTTGAGGCGGCGATGAGCGTGCCGTTCCATGTGAAGTGGACGTTCGACGTCGAGCTCATCGGGAGGCTTTCGCTCCTCGAGGAGGCCTCAGGCAGGCCAGGCTTTCAAAAGGCGTGGGTAGAGTTCCCGCTCCCGAGCTGGGAAGAGGTGAGGGGCTCGAAGGTAAGGGGCAAGGACTTCATGAGGAGCGGCGTGGAGCTTTTGAGGCTGGCGAGCTTTTTCTATACCGCGCGGGCGCGCGAGAAGTATCTGAGGAGTCTTCTCAGGAAAGGCTCTTCGAGATGAGAAGGTTCGCCCCGTTTCTTGTCATAGCCCTCGTTGCCGCGGCTGTTTACTACGGCGTCTGGTCGGGCGGGTTCTTGCGGGATGATTTTCCTGTCATAACCGAAAATCCCTGGATAACGAGCCCGGCTTACATACCCGAGA
Organism: Deltaproteobacteria bacterium; assembly: GCA_020846435.1. Taxonomy (GTDB): domain Bacteria; phylum Desulfobacterota; class GWC2-55-46; order GWC2-55-46; family GWC2-55-46; genus GWA2-54-12. Next base: position 7,692 of record JADLDY010000073.1, on the reverse strand, counting down.
TATTCACCTCGTCCCTGTGGGGCTTCTACGAGGGGGACTTCATCACCGGGGAGTCGAACTATTACAGGCCCGTTATGCACCTCCTGCTCATGGGCTCGTACGCGCTTTTCAAGACCTCTCCGGCCGGCTATCACGCCGTGAATCTCGTCTTCCACATATTGAACGCATTCCTCGTATTTCTCATTGCTTCCGCTCTGCTCAGTCAAAAAGAAGGCGAAGGCAAGTGGCCCTTTCTGCTGCCGCTCGGCGCGGCCCTTTTCTTCGCACTTCATCCGGCTAACGCCGAGCCGGTCGTATGGGTGGCCGCCATAGGCGAGCTCTCGTACACCTTCTTTTTTCTCGCTGCCTTCTATCTTTTCATCCAAAGCAGGAAGGAGAGGGGCTCTCTTTTTTACGCGCTTCCGGTTTCAGTTTACGTTGTCGCGCTTTTTTCGAAAGAGACCGCGACAGTCCTTGCCCCGCTTTTTTTCCTTTATTGTCTCGCTGAAGGCCGTCTGTTTGTCCAGGCGCTGAGGCGCGGCGCGCCGTACCTTGCGGCGGCCGCGCTTTTCGTGCTGATAAGGTCGGGCATAGTCGGCCCTCTCAACGCCGAGCACTCTATGGGCGGCTTTCAGTACCTTTTATCGATGGTTACTCTATCGGCGCAGTACGCCGAAAAGCTCGTCTTCCCGTTCGGCATAAAGCTCTATTACCCTTTTCACGCGCCTTCGTCTTTTTCCGACATACTCTCGCATGAGCTTGGCGTCCTTGTTCTGCTTGCCGTTGGCGCGGCCATATGGGTCTGGAAGTCGTCTTCGAGGAGGACGGTGCTTTTTTTCCTCCTGTGGATCTCGATGGCCCTTGCACCGCCGATACTCATGGTGAAGTACATACAGGGCGAGTGGGTGTTCGCTTCAAGGTATCTTTATTTCTCTATTGCCGGTTTTGCGATCCTCGCGGCCTTCGGTCTGAGCCGTATCTCAAGGAAGGGCGCGGCAATCGTCCTTTTCGCGATTGCGCTTCTGCCGTTCGCCTTCGAGAGCGCGAGGGCCAAGGGGTTCTGGATTGACGAGTTCTCGTTCTGGAAAAAGGCGGCCTCTGACGCTCCCATGAGCCCGACTACCCACGCGAGCCTTGGTGTCGTCTACGCTGAAAAAGAGATGTACCCCGAGGCCATAAGTGAGTACGAGCGGGCGATAGAGATAGCCCCTGACTCAGCGGGAGTCTATTCGAACCTCGGTGTCGTATATTACAAGACCAGGGAGACTGACAAGGCTATCCTCATGTTAGAGAAGGCCCTGTCCCTGTCAAAGGACGCTTCCCGTGCCGCAGGCCTTCACGCGAAGCTTGGCGCCATGTACCTTGAAAAAGGGCTTACCGACAGGGCTCTCTTTCATCTTGAGCAGGCTGTTGCCTCTGGTCAGGGGGACGCCAGACTCTACAACTTCCTGGGCGTCGCCCTCGCTGGCTCTGGCCGCTACAAGGAGGCTTATGCCGCTTTCAGCGAAGCGCTGAAGATCGACCCGCAAAACGCCATGGCGCAAAAAAACCTCAATCGGCTCTCTCAGGGAGGGGCCGGTGATTAGGGAGGGGGAGTCATCGAGGGCAATAAGCCGCCGGCAGTACGCGGCCCTTATCGCCTGTCTGGCAGTGTTCGGCCTCTTGAGGCTTGCCGCCTCAATGGGGGATTTCTACCTCGATGAGATATGGTCGTTTTATTTCAGCCGCCAGATAAGCTCGCCTCTTGACGTCTTCAAGCTCAACCACGACAACAACCACATACTAAATACTCTTTACCTTTACATGGTAGGCGGGGAGCCGTTCTTCTTCGCCGGTAAGCCGACCTTCATCCCGCACAGGCTCTTTTCGGTACTATCCGGCATAGTCTCCCTTTTCCTTGTCTGGAAGATAGCCTCAAGGCAGGGGCGTGTCGAGGCGTTCACGGCCCTTGTGCTCTGCGGCCTTTCATACCCGCTCGTCATCTACTCGTCAGAGGCAAGGGGCTACTCGCCTGAGATAATGTTCGCTCTCGCGTCATTCCTCCTTGTTGAAGCGAGTTTTGCCGGGAAGAGGTCTGCCGCGTTCTATTTCTGGGCCTTTGTCCCGCTTGCCTTTCTTTCGCATTCGAGCTTCATCTACATATACGCGGCGCTCTTCTTATGGTCTGCTCTCGAAGAGGTCAAAAACAACGGCGTCCTCACCGGCGCGAGGCGGCTCGCGTTTTTACATTTTGTGCCTGTCGTTTTTTCAGTCTTTTATTATCTGTTTTTCCTGAAGGGCATGGTCTACGGCGGAGGAGAGGTCTCTGGCGCGTGGTCAGAGGTCCTTATGACCGCCTCGATGTTTTTCGGCCTGCCCTCAGGGCCGTCCTTTGGGTACGGCGCGCTCGCGCTCATTTTCTTTGTCTCTATCGCCGGTCTTGTCCGTCTGAAGAAAGCTCGCCCGGGGCAACCCGTTTTTTTCGTTCTGGCAATCTTCATAGTCCCTGCGGCGATAATCGTCTTGATGAAGCCCGAGTTCCTCTACTTCAGGTACTTCCTCGTCTGTTTCCCGTTTCTTTACCTGCTCGCGGCTTATGCTCTCTCTCCTCTTTACAACAGGCCCGGCTCTGGCAGGGTTGTCTTTTTCGTCCTCGTCGCCGTCTTTTGCGTCTTGAACCTGAAGTCTGACTTCGACCTTCTCAACTACGGCAGGGGCTCCTATTCAGAGGCCCTCGGGTACATGGTAAGCGAAACCAATGGCCCAGAGGTAATCGCGGCAGGAGACCACGACTTCAGGAACAAGACCGTTCTGGGTTTCTACTCGGTTTTTTTTGCCGGCAAAAGGATAACCTATCTCGGCCGCGAGGAGAAAAGCTTTGCGCCTGACTGGTTCATCGCTCACAGCGTGGACAGGGCGTACAGGCCGCCTGAGTTCATATTCGACTCGGGCAGCAGGTTCACATTGAAAAGGAGTTACGGTTTTGCCGGGGTCTCGGGGTGGAGCTGGTTCGTCTACAAAAAGGACGCGCAAGAGATTTTTCCGTGAGTTGACAGCCGCGGTTGAAGCAGATAAGCTTCACACTCGTTTTGATAAATTCTGGTTGAATTCGGCCAGCACAGGAGAATGTTATGCCGGTCAATATGGAAGGACTTACTGATATAGCGGAAAAAGGCGGAGTGAAAGACGGCGTGCGCCAGAGCCTCGACAGGAGGCTCTTCATGCAGCTCCTGGCTTTTGGCAACTGCTCTGACACAGGAGCCATTATAGAGGTCTTGAAAAAAAGCGGGATACCTTCGGTTCTGTACGCCGATGTAAACGACCCTGAAGGCGTGGGTCTGCTGACCATGAGCGAAGACCCGGGTTTTTTCGTCAATGAATTGCGCAGCCTGCTCAATGGCAAAGAGTTCTCATCACTCGAGCTCAAGAGCGAGTACACGATGCTGGGGCGCACCTATTCACTCGGCCACGAGGAGAACCTCGAGGACTGGCTCATCAATCGCTCCCCGAGGGTCGTCGGAAACTCCGCGTGGCAGTGGGCTGTCTGGTACCCCTTGAAGAGGAGCGGCGCGTTCGCGCGCCTCAGCCCGAAGGAGCAGGGCGAGATACTGATGGAGCATGGCGTCATAGGTCGCGCTTTCGGAAAGGCCGACCTTGGCCATGACATCCGTTTGTCTTCCTTCGGCCTCGACAAGAACGACAACGACTTTGTCATCGGGCTTATCGGCAGGGAGCTCTTTCCGCTCTCTGCTCTCGTGCAGACTATGAGGAAGACCGTGCAGACCTCGACCTATATCGACAGGATGGGGCCGTTCTTCATTGGCAAGGCTATCTATCAGGCTCCGGCGAAGTAGTTGTTTGTATCTTTGGTTTAAAAAAAAGCCGCGCCTTTTGGCGCGGCTTTTTTCTTTGTTGAGGGTCTGGCGTTTTTTGGGTAGACTCACAAGATGATAAAGATAACAGGGAACATCTGGATAGACGAGTCAGAGGTCAAAGAGGAGTTCATCCGCGCCTCAGGCCCCGGCGGCCAGCACGTCAACAAGGCTTCGACCGCTGTCCAGCTGAGGTTCAATGTCGACGTTTCCCCGGGACTGCCTTCCGATGTCAAGGCGAGGCTTAAGGCCCTTGCCGGGCAGAGGCTAACTGGCGATGGCGACATAATCATAACTTCGAGAGATTCCAGGAGCCGCGAGCAGAACAGACAGGACGCGCTCGATAAGCTCGTCGAACTCATAACAAAGGCCGCGCACAGGCCGAAGGCAAGGAGAAAGACGAGGCCAACCCTTGGTTCCAAGGAAAGGCGGCTCAAGGAGAAGTCGGTGAGGGGAACTGTAAAGAAGATGCGCAAGAAGGGCGCTGACGAGTAGGGGTAAGGAGAATACTGCAAGTTGATCTTTATAGTAATTAATTGAGGAAAGATGAATGTAACAGAATATCAATTTGATAGAGCAAAACCTTTTTATCCTTTGATTATGAGTTATTTGGTGCAGATTCACGGTATCAAGTATTTGGCCTTTCGAGGCAACATTGTAAAGATAAAAATGGAGGAAATTTTTGATAGGGGCATCAGCGATATAATCACTTTAGCTTCAACAGTAGTGGATGAAGCGCAGGTTGATGCGCTAAGGGCAAGCATTAATAAGCTGTTAGGGCCCATAGAATTGCGCTCAGAATTTTTAAACAAATACATAGAAGCAGATATTGATTCAATCAGTAAGGAGCTTTCCGATAATTTTCACTATATATTGTCTTATTATTTTAGAGCTGCAAGCTCTTTGCTTTTATTGGCATATGAGCTGACAAAAGAAACGGAATTTAATGATAAAGGCCCTCTTTGGGAATTTTTGCGTCATTGTAGAAATGCTGTGGCACACAATGGCTTATTTCATCTTTTAGGAAATGAGCCAATAAGAGACGCTGGTTGGGGAATTTTTAGAATTGAAAAAAGCCTGCATGGTACACCACTATTCAAAAACACGCAAGGAGAGGGGATGCTGTCACCTGGCGACCCAATCAGATTACTTTGGGATATAGAACATTCTAAGGCTTAATGAAAACAAACTTAATGCTCTTGCAAAAGTTACATTTTTAAGCTTGCCTTTTAGCCGGTTTTTTTATATTCTTTTATTTATTCCTTCAGAAAAAACAGGCATTTCAAGGCCGCGGCTGATATGTACGCGCCTTGAAAAAAATCCGTTCGCAAGGGCAGGAGAAGCGTCAAAAAGGCTTCCGGCTTGTGAGGTTTCGCCAAGAGAGTCATGGAACAAACCGGAGCGTTCCGTAAGCATCGACTTATCCTCCTTTTTTTCTTTCTGACAGGCCTTACAGGGCTCGCGTACGAGCTCGTCTGGATAAGGCTCCTCATCCTCTCTTTCGGCTCTACCCAGTTCGCCATCACGACCGTGCTCGCGACCTTCATGGCGGGTCTTGCACTCGGCAGCGTGATATTCGGAAGAGTGGTGGACAAGTACCGCTCTCCGCTCAAGGTCTACGGCATAATAGAGATATTACTGGGCATATACTGCGTCATATCCCCGCTTATCTTTTATCTCGTCAAGACAGCTTATTTGTATCTTTCGCCCATTACGCCTGACGCGACTTTCAGGGCTGATTTCGAGCCCATGCAGTTCGTCCTGTCGCTCGTCGTGCTCATCATCCCCACTACCCTCATGGGAGGGACCCTCCCGGCGCTGGTGAAATATCTCGCCAGGACTGAAAAGATAGGCTTCAACATCGCCATGCCGTACGCCGTAAACACTCTCGGCGCCGTCACCGGGTGCCTCGCGACCGGGCTCTTCGCGCTCTATTATTTCGGCGTGAACGCGACAGTGTACCTTGCCGGAGTCATCGACATCATAGTAGGCGCGCTTATCCTCGTGCTCTACAGGAAAACCGCGGCTGACGCCCAAAGCGGGGCAGTGATAGACCAGAAAGCGCTAAAGCCCATTTTCCCGGGGCAGGGCTCGAGGCGCATAAACGCTGTCATAGTCACGGTATTCTACCTCTCCGGCTTCGCGAGCCTCGCTTATGAGGTCCTTTGGACAAGGGTCCTTTCTCTCGTGCTCGGCTCATCCGTCTACGCCTTCACCATTATGCTGGCAACTTTCCTCGCCGGCATCGGCATCGGCAGCATTGCCTTCGCTCCTTTCGTCGACCGATGCAAGAGGCCTCTTTTCTGGTTCGCCCTGCTGGAGGCGGTCATCGGCCTTTTCGCTATCGCCTCGATATTCATCTACAGGGAGCTGCCGTTCATATTCTTCAACCTCAAGCAATCGTTCGGGGACCAGTTCTGGCTCTTCCTCGTCTTCAAGTTCCTTCTTGCCTCGGTTGTAATGATAGTGCCGACTCTTGCCATGGGCGCCATCTTCCCGCTGGTCATAAGGATCTATTCCGAGGGCGTGGGAACGATAGGCAAGAAGGTCGGCAACATATACTCGGTCAACACGGCGGGCGCGATACTCGGGTCTTTTGTTGGAGGGTTCATCCTTGTGCCGGTTGTGGGCGCGCAGGCCGGGGTCATGCTCATGGCGGGCCTTAATATATTCCTGAGCTTCGTCATCCTGTACATAAGCGCTATTCCTATCAAATGGAAGTACATATCCGGCGCGGCGTTCGCCGCTGTTTACGCCGTCATCGCGCTCACACTGCCTTCCTGGGAGAAGATGGCGATGACCACCGGCATGTACGTCAACGACTACGGCGAGAAGGCCGACGCCTCGTTCGAGAGCTGGAAGTTCGACGAGAAGCTCCTTTATTATCATGAAGGGCTCAACGCGATCATAACCGTCCGCTCCTCCGGCCCAAACGGCGAAGTGATAAGCTACCAGGCAAACGGGAAGTACGAGGCCAGGAGCGAGAGGGGCCTGCCTCCCAAGAGCTGGGCAATACTCGGACACCTCCCGGCCATGCTGCACGATGACGAGCCAAAGGACGCTCTCGTCATCGGTCTTGGCTCCGGCGTCACGCTCGGGATGATGGAGCATTATCCGTACGAATCATTTGATGTTGTCGAGCTCGAGCACGCTGTCGTGAACGCGGCCCGCTTTTTCTCGAAGGCCAACCACAACGCGCTCGACGACCCCCGTGTAAGGATGCACCTTACCGACGGGAGGAGCTTTCTCGCCTCCGTTGACAAGAAGTACGACGTCATCGTCTCAGGCGTCTCTGACCCGTGGATATCAGGGGTGTCGAACCTTTTTACCTATGACTACTTCATGGAGCTCAAGGGCAAGCTTACCGAGGACGGGCTGGTTGCCCTCTGGTTCTCCAATTACCGCAATACGCCGGAAGACTTCAGGACCGGCCTCAACACCTTTGCCCAGGTCTTCCCTAACACAAGCATCTGGTTCCACTACAAGGCCAACCTCGACCTTGTGGTCATAGGCACTGTCGGGAAGCATGAGCTCCATATGGACAGGCTCAAGGCAGTGTTTGAAAGGCCGGAGGTCAATGAGGAGCTGAGGAAAATTGAGATAGATTCGCCTTATGACGTCTTCTCGCTTTATCTGACAGGCGGGGAGGATTTGCGCGGCTTTCTCAAGGGCGCGGCGATAAACACCGACGAGCGGCCGATACTCGAGTTCTCGCTCCCGAAGAGCCTTTACGGGAAGGTCAACGGCGCCGAGAGGGTCACTGAGCTCCTGGCCGCTTCCACTGAGATCGCCCCTCCAGCCACACTCGATGGAATGGATGAGTCGGAGTTCTATCTCGAGCTTGGCAAGAACTACAACAGGT
>JADLDY010000072.1 GCA_020846435.1 Deltaproteobacteria bacterium | reverse complement strand
ACGACGACAGCGGCTTTCTCACGGACCTCGTTGAAAAGAGGCTTGCCAAAGGAGGCCGCGTACTCATTACGGTACCTGCTTTCAACGCGTTCTTTTCAAAGCACGACGCTTTTTTAGGCCACAGGAGGCGTTATAACCTCGGCGAGCTCACGGCCCTCGCGCGAAAGGCCGGGCTTACCGTCAAGAGCTCAGGCTATCTTTTCAGCTCCCTTCTTTTTCCAAAGGCTCTCTCGACCCTCGTTGAGAAGGCCTTTGGAGCATCTCCTGAAAAAGCCAGCGGAATCGGCAACTGGAGAGGGGGGAGGGCGCTGACCGTTTTTCTCAAGGCCGCGCTCGACATTGACAACGCTTTTTCCCTGGCTCTTAACAGGGCTTTGCGTATAAGGCTTCCGGGCCTTACTGGATGGGTATTGTGCGAAAAACAGCGATAGTGGTGCCGTGCTACAACGAGGAGAAAAGGTTGAGGCCAGATGAGTTCATCTCGTTTGCCTCGAATGAGAAGTCCGTTTCCTTCATCTTTGTCAACGACGGTAGTACGGACGGCACTTCCGGCGTTTTAAAAAAACTTATTGAAACCAACCCAGCGCAGTTTTCCTCTGTCGAGCTCAAGAGTAATTCCGGCAAGGCGGAGGCCGTGCGCAGGGGCTTTCTCAAGGCTGTAAAAGACGACTTCGACTACATAGGCTTCTGGGACGCTGATCTGGCCACGCCGCTCCAATGCGTCAGGGATTTCATCTCGATAATGGATTCAGGCAAGGACCTTGTCATCGGCTCGAGGGTAAAGCTCCTGGGACGCGACATACAGAGGCGGCCGGCGAGGCATTACCTGGGCCGGATATTCGCGACGATCGTGAGCGTCATCCTGAAACTCCCTGTCTATGATACCCAGTGCGGGGCCAAGCTCTTCAGGAGGAACTCTTCGCTTGAGGCGGCTATGAGCGTGCCGTTCCATGTGAAGTGGACATTTGACGTGGAGCTCCTCGGACGCCTTTCATTGTTAGAAGAGGCCGCAGGCAGGTCAGCCTCAATTATTCAGGGCAAATGGGTAGAGTTCCCTCTCCCGAGCTGGGAAGAGGTGCGGGGTTCCAAGGTCAGGGGCTCTGACTTCGCGAGAAGCGGGGTCGAGCTTCTGCGGCTCATGAGTTTTTTTTACACTGGCTCAGGCCGCAAAAGATATTTGAAGGACCTCACTAAAAACAGGCGGTAGGATCGTGTTTTCGAATCTTTCAGGGGCGAGAAGGGCCGCTGTGTTCTTGATGATCATCGCGCTTGTGACCGTGGCCGTTTACTACGGCGTGTGGTCGGGCGGGTTCTTGCGCGACGACTTCCCGGTCATCACGGAAAACCCCTGGATAACGAGCCCGTCGTATATACCCGAGATATTCAGCTCGTCGCTTTGGGGGTTTTACAAAGGGGACTTCATCACCGGAGAGTCGAACTATTACAGGCCCGTGATGCACCTTTTGCTCATGGGCTCGTACGCTCTTTTCAAGGCCTCTCCCGCGGGTTATCACGCGGTAAACCTGCTCTTTCATGTACTCAACGCCTTCCTCGTATTTTTCATAGCCTCCGCGCTGCTGAACGCTAAAGAAAAAGGCGCTCAAAGCCGCTCATATTTGCTTCCTTTCAGCGCCGCGCTGTTTTTCAGCCTCCACCCGGCGAGCGCCGAGCCTGTCGTCTGGATAGCCGCCATAGGCGAGCTCTCGTTCACATTATTCTTCATGGCCGCCTTTTATCTTTTCGTGCTCAATGGCCAGGGCTCAAGCTCTCTTCTTTACGCTCTTTCAATAGCGATTTATATCGTCGCCCTTTTCTCAAAGGAGACGGCGACGGTGCTTGCCCCGCTGTTCTTCTTTTATGGCCTCATGGAGGGCCGCCCTTTAGTACAGGCGTTGAAGCGCGGCGCGCCATATCTCGCGGCGGCCTTTGTCTTCGTGTTCATAAGGTCGAGCATTGTCGGCCCCTTGAACGCGGAGCACGCCATGGGAGGCTTTCAGTACCTTCTGTCGGTCGTGACTCTATCCGCCCAGTATGTTGAGAAGCTCGTCTTCCCGTTCGGCATAAAGCTCTACTACCCGTTCCACGCGTCTTCGTCGTTTTCAGATATCGTTACGCGTGAGCTCGGCGTCCTTGTTGTTGCCGCGGCCGCCGTCGCTGTCTGGGTATGGAAGTCGTCGATGAGAAGGACGGTCCTTTTCTTTCTCCTCTGGATAGCAATGGCCCTTGCCCCGCCCATACTCATGGTCAAATACATACAGGGAGAATGGGTGTTCGCGTCCAGGTATCTGTATTTCTCGACAGCCGGTTTTTCAATGCTCCTTGCCTTTGGCTTGAGGCGGGTTTCTGAAAAAGGCGCGTCTGTTCTTCTGCTCGTCGTGGCGCTCTTGCCGTTTGCCTTCGAAAGCGCGAGGGCCAAGGGGTTCTGGATAGACGAGTTCTCGTTCTGGAAAAAAGCGGCCTCTGACGCGCCGATGAGCCCGACGACGCACGCGAGCCTTGGCGTAGTCTACGCTGAAAAGAAGATGTACGCCGAGGCCATAAGGGAGTATGAGGCTACTATCAAGATAGCCCCTGATTCCGCGGGAGTTTATTCGAACCTCGGTGTCGTGTATTACAAAACCAAGGAGACGGACAAGGCCATACTCATGTTCGAAAAGGCCGTCGCGCTGTCAAAGGACGCTTCAAGGGCCGGGGCCCTTCACGCGAGGCTTGGCGCGATGTACCTTGAAAAAGGCCTTCCTGAGAAAGCGGTCCTCCATCTTGAGCAGGCCGTTGCAGCCGGTCAGGGGGATGCCAGCCTGTACAACTTCCTCGGGGTCGCTCTCGCTGGTTCCGGACAGTACCAGAGGGCTTACGCGGCGTTCAGCGAGGCTTTAAAAATAGACCCGCAAAACGCCATGGCGAAAAAAAACCTCGACAGGCTCTCTAAAGGAGGGACCGGCGCGGGTGAATAGGGAACAGGCATCTTCACAGGCGGCTTCCGGATGGCCGTATGCGGCCCTTATCGCATGCCTGGCAGTGTTCGGCCTCTTGAGGCTTGCCGCTTCAACGGGGGATTTCTACATCGACGAGATATGGTCGTTCTACTTCAGCCGCCAGATAGACTCTCCTCTGGGCGCGTTTGGCCTTAACCACGACAACAATCACATACTCAACACGCTGTATCTCTACATCGTCGGAGGGGAGCCATTCTTTCTTGGCGGCAGGCCGACCTTCATACCGCACAGGCTCTTTTCAGTCGTATCCGGCGTCGTATCGCTTTTCCTTGTATGGAAGATAGCTTCGAGGAGAGGGAGAGTAGAGGCTTTCACCGCGCTTATTCTCGCTGGCCTCTCATATCCGCTTGTCATCTATTCGTCAGAGGCGAGGGGCTACGCGCCTGAGATAATGTTCGCTCTCGCGTCTTTCCTGTTCGTTCAGGCGCGCCTTTCAGGGAGCAGGACGGCCGCGCCGTTTTTCTGGGCCTGTGCTCCGCTTGCTTTTCTCTCGCATTCGAGCTTCATCTACATATACGCCGCGCTCTTCGTCTGGTCCGCTCTCGAAGAGGTCAAGAACAACGGCGTCCTGACCGGCGCAAAGCGGCTCGCGTTTTTGCACCTCGTACCTGTCGTATTTTCAGCCCTTTATTATATGTTCTTCCTGAAAGGCATGGTCTACGGCGGTGGGGAGGTAGGAGGAGCGTGGAAAGAGGTCCTCCTGACGGCTTTGATGGCAGCAGGCGCGCCTTCTTCCGGCGGGCCGACAGGAGTTGCCGCGCTAGCGGCTATTTTGCTTCTTTCGGCGTCCGGCCTTATTCGTATGAGAAAGGCAAGCCCTGGGCAGCCCGTATTTTATATTCTGGCTATCTTCATCGTCCCGGCCATTATAATCGTTGTGATGAAGCCGGAGTTTTTATATTTCAGGTACTTCCTTGTCTGCTTCCCGTTTTTGTATCTGCTCGCGGCCCATGCTCTCTCTGGCCTTTATCAGAAGCCAGTCTGGGGCAAGCCTGTTTTTTTCGTCGTGATGGCCGTCTTTTGCGTATTGAATATAAAGTCCGACTTCGACCTTGTAAAATATGGCCGTGGCTCTTATTCGGAAGCTCTCGGATACATAGTCAAAGAGACCCCAGGGTCTGAAGTCACGGTGGCCGGCGACCACGACTTCAGGAACAAGCTCGTCCTGGGTTTTTATTCAGGCTTTTTTACGGGCAAGAGGATCGCGTACTTCGACAAGGAGAGCAGGGACGGATCTGTCCCGGACTGGATAATCAACCATAGCGTCGACAGGGCGTACAGGCCGCCTGAGTATGTGTTTGATTCGGGCTACAGGTTCACTCTCAAAAAGAGCTATGGTTTTGCCGGTGTCTCTGGGTGGAGCTGGTTCATCTACAAAAAGGACTCTCAATAGCCAGGTCGGAGCGTTTCCCAGCCGTTTGACAACCTCTGCCGTCGGGGATATGCTTCACTCTCGAATTTCAATAATTCTGGCTACCTTTAGCCAGCACAGGAGACAACGATGCCGGTCAATATGGAAGGACTTACTGATATAACGGAAAAAGGCGGCGTAAGAGACGGAGTTCGCCAGTCGCTCGACAGGAGGCTCTTCATGCAGCTCTTGGCGTTTGGCGGCTGTAGCGACAGCGCGCCTCTTATCGAAGCTCTCAAAAAAAGCGGCATTGCTTCTGTCCTGTACGCCGATGTCAACGACCCAAAGGGCGTCGGCCTCCTGACCATGAGCGAGGACCCCGGTTTTTTCGCAAATGAGCTGCGCTCTGTGCTTGGCGGCAAGGAGTTCTCATCCCTTGAGCTCAAGAGCGAGTACACGATGCTGGGGCGCACCTATTCGCTCGGCCACGAGGAGAACCTCGAGGACTGGCTCATCAATCGCTCGCCGAGGGTAGTCGGAAACCCCGCGTGGCAGTGGGCTGTCTGGTACCCCTTGAAGAGGAGCGGCGCGTTTGCGCGTCTTTCCCCTAAGGAGCAGGGTGAGATACTGATGGAGCACGGTGTCATCGGCCGCGCCTTTGGAAAAGCCGACCTGGGCCACGACATACGCCTGTCTTCCTTCGGGCTCGATAAAAACGACAACGACTTCGTCATCGGTCTCATCGGCAAGGAGCTCTTTCCGCTTTCGGCCCTTGTCCAGACGATGAGGAAGACCGTGCAGACCTCGACCTACATCGACAGGATGGGCCCCTTTTTCATTGGCAAGGCTGTCTATCAGGCTTCGGCGAAGTAGTTGTTTGTATCTTTGGTTTAGAAAAAAGCCGCGCCTTTTGGCGCGGCTTTTTTCTTTGTTGAGGGGGAGGCTTTTTTTGGGTAGACTCACAAGATGATAAAGATAACAGGGAATATCTGGATAGACGAGTCAGAGGTCAAGGAGGAGTTCATAAGGGCCTCCGGCCCCGGCGGACAGCATGTAAACAAGGCTTCTACGGCCGTCCAGCTGAGGTTTAATGTCGACGCTTCTCCGGGTCTTCCTTCTGATGTCAAGGCAAGGCTTAAAGCCCTTGCCGGGCAGAGGCTCACAGGCGAGGGTGAGATAATCATAACTTCGCGCGATTCCAGGAGCCGCGAGCAGAACAGGCAGGACGCTCTCGATAAGCTTGTCGAGCTCATAACAAAGGCCGCGCACAGGCCCAGGGCCAGGAGAAAGACAAAGCCTACGAAAGGGTCGAAGGAGAGACGGCTCAAGGAGAAGGCGGTAAGGGGAGTGGTAAAGAAGATGCGCAAGAAGGGCGGGGAGGAGTAGAGGTAAGGAAAATACTGCATGTTGATCTTTATGGTAACTCATTGAGGAAATATGAATGTAACAGAATACCAATTTGATAGAGCAAAACCTTTTTATCCATTGATTATGAGTTATTTGGTGCAGATTCACGGCATCAAGTATATGGCGTTTCGAGGCAACGTTGTAAAGATAAGAATGGAGGGAATTTTTGATAGGGGCATCAGCGATATAGTCACTTTAGCTTCAACAGCAGTGGATGAAGCGCAGGTTGATGCGCTAAGGGCAGGCATTAATAAGCTGTTAGGGCCCATAGAATTGCGCTCAGAATTTTTAAACAAATATATAGAAGCAGATATTGATACAATCTGTAAGGAGCTTTCCGATAATTTTCCCTATATATTGTCTTATTATTTTAGAGCAGCGGGTTCATTGCTTATGCTTGCATATCAGATGGCAGAACCTACTGAACTGAATGATAAAGGCCCTCTTTGGGAATTTTTGCGTCATTGTAGAAATGCGGTGGCACACAATGGCTTATTTCATTTATTAGGAAAAGAGCCAATAAGAGACGCTGGTTGGGGAATTTTTAGAATTGAAAAAAGCCTGCACAATACACCACTATTCAAAAACACGCAAGGAGAGGGGATGCTGTCACCCGGCGACCCGATTAGATTGCTTTGGGATTTAGAACGATCTAATGTTTTATGAAAACTAACTTAATACTTCGACAAAAGTTACTTTTTTAAGCTTGCCTTTCAGGCGTTTTTTCTATATTATTTCCTTTATTCCTTCAGAAAAAACAGGCATTTCAAGGCCGTGGCTGATATGTGCGCGCCTTGAAAAAATCCGTTCGCAAGGCTTTGAGAAGCACTGTCCGGCTTCCGGCTTGTGAGGTTTTTGCCAAGAGAGTCATGGAACAGACCGGAGAGCTTCGTAAGCATCGACTTATCCTCGTTTTTTTCTTCCTGACAGGCCTTACCGGGCTCGCGTACGAGCTCGTCTGGATAAGGCTCCTCATACTGTCTTTCGGCTCGACCCAGTTCGCCATTACGACCGTGCTCGCGACCTTCATGGCGGGCCTTGCACTCGGCAGCGTGATATTCGGAAGGGTGGTGGACAAATACCGCTCTCCGCTCAAGGTCTACGGCATAATCGAGATTCTGCTCGGCATATACTGCGTCATATCCCCGCTTATCTTTTATCTCGTCAAGACCGCTTACCTGTATCTTTCGCCCATTACGCCTGACGCGACTTTCAGGGCTGATTTCGAGCCCATGCAGTTCGTCCTGTCGCTTGTCGTGCTCATCATCCCCACGACACTCATGGGAGGGACCCTCCCGGCGCTGGTAAAATACCTCGCCAGGACTGAAAAGATAGGCTTCAACATCGCCATGCCTTACGCCGTGAACACTCTTGGCGCCGTCACCGGGTGCCTCGCGACGGGGCTCTTCGCGCTCTATTATTTCGGCGTGAACGCGACCGTGTACCTGGCCGGAGTCATCGACATCATAGTCGGCGCGCTTATCCTCGTGCTCTACAGGAAAACCGCGGCTGATGCCCAAAGCGGGGCAGTGATAGACCAGAAAGCGCCAAAGCCCATTTTCCCGGGGCAGGGCTCGAGGCGTATAAACGCCGTCATAGTCACTGTCTTCTACCTTTCCGGGTTTACCAGCCTCGCTTACGAGGTCCTCTGGACAAGGGTCCTTTCACTCGTGCTTGGCTCATCCGTCTACGCCTTCACCATAATGCTGGCGACTTTCCTGGCGGGCATCGGCATCGGCAGTATCGCCTTCGCTCCTTTCGTCGACAGATGCAAGAGGCCTCTTTTCTGGTTCGCCCTGTTAGAGGCGGTCATCGGCCTTTTCGCGATCGCCTCTATATTCATCTACAGGGAGCTGCCGTTCATATTCTTCAACCTCAAGCAATCGTTCGGGGACCAGTTCTGGCTCTTCCTCGTCTTCAAGTTCCTCCTTGCCTCGGCTGTCATGATAGTGCCGACGCTCGCCATGGGCGCCATCTTCCCGCTGGTCATCAGGATCTATTCCGAGGGCGTGGGAACGATAGGCAAGAAGGTCGGCAACATATACTCTGTCAACACGGCGGGCGCGATACTCGGCTCTTTTGCCGGTGGGTTCATCCTTGTGCCGGTCCTTGGAGCGCAGGCCGGGGTCATGCTCATGGCGGGCGTCAACATCCTCCTCAGCTTCGCCATCTTGTACATAAGCGCTATCCCGATCAAGTGGAAGTATATATCCGGCGCGGCGTTCGCCTGCGTTTTCGCGCTCATCGCTCTTACATTGCCTTCCTGGGAGAAGATGGCGATGACCACGGGCATGTATGTCAACGATTACGGAGAGAAGGCCGACGCTTCTTTCGAGAGCTGGAGGTTCGACGAGAAGCTCCTTTACTATCACGAAGGGCTCAACGCCATAATAACCGTGCGCTCGTCCGGCCCCAACGGAGAGGTCATCAGCTACCAGGCTAACGGGAAATACGAGGCCAGAAGCGAGAATGGCCTGCCGCCCAAGAGCTGGGCCATCCTTGGACACCTCCCGGCCATGCTTCACGATGACGAGCCAAAGGACGCTCTCGTCATCGGTCTTGGTTCCGGCGTAACGCTCGGGATGATGGAGCATTATCCGTACGAATCATTTGATGTCGTCGAGCTTGAGCACGCGGTCATAGACGCGGCGCGCTTTTTCTCAAAGGCCAACCACAACGCCCTCGACGACCCCCGTGTAAGGATGCACCTTACAGACGGCAGGAGTTTCCTTGCCTCCGTCGACAAGAAGTATGATGTTATCGTCTCTGGCGTCTCAGACCCCTGGATATCAGGGGTGTCGAACCTCTTTACCCATGACTACTTCATGGAGCTCAAGAGCAAGCTTACGGAAGACGGGCTGGTTGCCCTCTGGTTCTCCAATTACCGCAACACGCCGGAAGACTTCAAGACCGGGCTTAATTCCTTTGCCCAGGTTTTCCCGAACACAAGCATCTGGTTTCACTACAAGGCCAACCTCGACCTCGTGGTCATAGGCACAGTCGGGGCCCACGAGCTCCATATGGACAGGCTCAAGGCCGTGTTTGGAAGGCCTGAGGTCAACGAGGAGCTTCGGAAAATCGAGATAGCTTCGCCCTATGACGTCTTCTCGCTGTATCTCACAGGCGGGGATGATTTGCGCGGCTTTCTCAAAGGCGCCGGGATAAATACCGACGAGAGGCCGATACTCGAGTTCTCTCTCCCGAAGAGCCTTTACGGAAAGGTCAACGGCGCCGAGAGGGTCACTGAGCTCCTGGCCGCTTCCACTGAGATCGCCCCTCCAGCCACACTCGATGGAATGGATGAGTCGGAGTTCTATCTCGAGCTTGGCAAGAACTACAACAGGT
>JADLDY010000071.1 GCA_020846435.1 Deltaproteobacteria bacterium | reverse complement strand
TTGAGCTCCGGGACCGGCACGGCATTCGGCAGATCCCTCTTGTTGTACTGGACGACATACGGGACCTGCGAGAGGTTGTAGCCCTGCTCATCAAGGTTTATCCTCATGTTCTCGAAACTCTCGATGTTGGCGTCCATCCTCTCGACCTGCGAGTCAGCCACAAAGACTATGCCGTCAACGCCCTTCAGTATGAGCTTTCTGGACGCGTCGTAGAATATCTGCCCGGGGACGGTGTAGAGGTGGAAGCGGGTCTTGAAGCCCTTGATGTCGCCGAGGGAGAGCGGCAGGAAGTCGAAAAAAAGAGTCCTCTCGGTCTCGGTGGCAAGGGTTATCATCTTGCCCTTTGCCTCAGGCCTGGTCTTCCTGTAGATGTGCTGCAAATTCGTGGTCTTGCCGCAAAGGCCCGGCCCGTAGTACACGATCTTGCAGTTTATTTCCCTGGAGGAATAATTTATGAAAGACATCTTGCGACCGCTTCTCCGGGTTTGAGGCATATTAGAGAACCCGCCCCGGCAACTCCGGCGCGGCTCGAGCAAGTGTTTCCAAGTGGCTTTACGCTGAAAGATGAACGGTTAATTGAACAGCCTTTCTATGTCGTCGTCGGATATCTCCTTGAGGAGGCTTTCCTTCTCCGCCGAGCCCTCTTCCATCCTCGAAAGGAGCTTCTGTATGGACTTTCCCAGCTCCTCGCTCGCCTTCTTGACCCTGAGGCGGACAAGCCCCAGAGAAGACCTCTTGTCGAATATCACGACGAGGATGACCCTCTGGCCGACGACCGAGATATGCAAGTTGTCCTTCTCGCCCTCGTGGAAGAGGATCGAGAACTCCTTTTCGCCGATGAGCTTGGCGAGCCCGCCTGTTGCCGCTATGTTGCCGGCGGTAAGGGAGGCGAGGGAAGTCGCGTCTATGTCATGCGTTTCGCCGGTCGAGGCGATGAGCTGGCCGTCCTTGTCAACGAGATAGACGCATTTGGCGTTTGTTTCCCTGAGGAGCTTTTCGACTACCGCGGTTATCTCACGGTACTCCTCCTCGAACATCACGAACGAACTATGGGACATCAGATTACCTTCCTGGCACTGCCGGCGCTCCTGGCCGTTGTCACAGACGCTTCCCGTCAAGGTCCAAAAGCCTCTGCCATTCCATGTCGATGCGCTTCTGGAATTCCTCGAGAAGATTGGCGTTCTCGGGCTTGAACAGGTGCTTGAACCTGCCCTGGGGCTTGAGCCACTCGGCAAGCGGCTTTTTCTCCTTGGGCTTGTAAGTTATCTTCAGGACCCCGTCCTCTATCTCGTAAAGGGGCCAGTAACATGTATCGACAGAAAGCTTCGCAAGCTTGATGGAATCTTCAGGCTTGGTGTACCAGCCGAGCGGGCACGGCGACATTACGTTCATGAAAGCCGGGCCGTTGACCTTCATGGCCTTCTCCGCCTTCTTGGACAGGTCTGCCCAGTTGTGCGGGCTCGCCTGCGCGGCGTAAGGGATGTTGTGGGCCGCGACTATCCTCGTGAGGTCCTTCCTCCACTGCTGCTTGCCGGGGATGACCTTTCCAGCCGGAGAAGTAGTGGTGTTCGAGAGCATCGGGGTAGCCGAAGAGCGCTGGATGCCGGTGTTCATGTACGCGCCGTTGTCGTAGCACACATACAGGAAGTTGTGTCCTCTCTCGAGCGCGCCCGAGAGGGCCTGGATGCCTATGTCATAGGTGCCGCCGTCGCCGCCAAAGGCCACGAACTTGATGTCCTTGTCGCCGCCGGGCAATTTGCCCTGCTTCTTAAGGGACCTGTAGGCGCTCTCGATGCCGCTGATGGTGGCCGCGGCGTTCTCAAATGCCGAATGTATCCAGGGTATCCTCCAGGCTGTGTAGGGATATATGGTCGTGCCGACCTCGAGGCAGCCTGTTGCGGTCGTCGCCACGACAGGGCCGTTGGCCGCGCGCAGTATGAGCCTCACGATGGGAGGGATGCCGCACCCGGAGCACAGCCTGTGGCCGCCGGACAAAAGCTCCTGCTGTTTTGATAATTCCTTGAGAGTAGCCATGATTGTAACCTCTCCAAACCCCTGAGGGCCTTATTTTCGTTGGTGTCGCCTTTGCTCTTAGAGCGTTATGTACTTGAGGAGCGTCTCTATCTTGCCGGTCTCGGCCACGCGCGAGACTTCCTCGCAGACAGCCGTCGCGTCCTTGACGCTGTAATCCCTGCCGCCGAGCCCGTATGTCCTGCCGAATATCTTCGGCCTCTTGTCCAGGTCGTACATCGCAGAGCGCACTTCGTTGAACAGAGGGCCGCCGAAGGCGTTCATCGAATCAGCCCTGTCGAGGACCGCTATCGCCTTGACGCCCTTGAGCGCGTCGCACATCTCCTGCCAGGGGAAAGGCCTGAAAACCCTGGGCCTCAAGAGGCCGACCTTCTTGCCCTTTTTCCTCATCTCGTCGATGGCGACCTTCGTGGTCCCGGCCGCCGAGTTCAGTATGACGATCGCCGAGTCTGCGTCTTCCATCCTGTAAGTCTCGAACAGGCCATACTCCCTGCCGAACCTCTTGCCAAAGTCCTTCATCACTTCAATTGCCGCATCCTTGGCCCTTATCATGGCCTGGGATTGCTCGTGCTTGAAGTCGATGTAGCAGTCCGGCAGCGTCATCGCGCCGTAGGTCACCGGGTTGTCGGTGTCGAGCATGGGGTTTTCAGCCTTGTACGGGCCGACGAACTCCTTTACGCCCTTGTCATCGATGAGGCTTATGTTCTCGATGGCGTGGCTCGTTATGAAGCCGTCGAAGCAGACCATCGCCGGAAGGCGGACCTTCGCGTGCTCGGCTATGCGGACGGCCATGAAAGTATTGTCGTAGGCTTCCTGTACGGTCTCGGCGTAAAGCTGTATCCAGCCGGAATCCCTCGCGCCCATCGAGTCCGAGTGGTCGCAGTGTATGTTGATGGGGGCGGCCAGCGCCCTGTTTACGTCTGCCATGACTATCGGGAGACGCAGGCCCGAGGCTATGTAGAGCATCTCCCACATGAGCGCGAGGCCCTGCGCTGAAGTCGCGGTCATGACCCTCGCGCCGGCCGCGGAAGCTCCTATGCAGGCGCTCATCGCCGAGTGCTCGGACTCGACGGTTATGAACTCGCTGTCGACCTCGCCGTCAGCCACATAGCTGGCGAAGTCCTCGACTACGGCGGTCGAGGGGGTTATGGGATAAGCGGGGAAGACATCCGGGTTTACCTGCTTCATCGCGTAAGCAACGGCCGCGTTTCCAGTGAGCCCGACCTGGCCTTTTGTCGCTGTTATAGCCATGTTATTCAGCCT
>JADLDY010000088.1 GCA_020846435.1 Deltaproteobacteria bacterium | reverse complement strand
CTGGCCGGATTGTCTATCAAGATTTGACCCGCATCGACCTTGCCATCCGCGACCAGTCCTTTTTTGATAACCAGGTGCTGCTCGACGCCATCAACGGTGTTAAAGCAAGAGGGAGCAAATTACACCTAATCGGCCTTTTTGGCGAAGGCGGCGTACACAGCCAAAGCCGGCATCTCTATGCCTTGCTGGAGGCGGCCAAACACCAGGGGGTCGAGCCGATCATCCATATCATTACCGATGGCCGCGATACACCACCGGAAAGCGCAATGGGCTTTGCTAAGAAACTAGAAACCTATCTGGCCGATCACCCTGGGGTTGTGGCCTCGGTCTGTGGCCGCTACTACACCATGGATCGGGACAAACGTTGGCCGCGCACCGAAAAGGGCTATCGCGTGATTACCCAACACCAGGGCGAAGAAGGGCGCACGGCCGACAGTCTAACCGCCGCGTTGCAAGCCGCCTACGCCACCGGAGTGACTGATGAATTTGTGCTGCCAGTGGCCATTAACGTGGGCGATAAAAATGTCAAGGTCGAGCCAGGGGATTGTCTGCTCTTTTACAACTTCCGCGCCGACCGGATGCGCCAACTTGTCACGGCCTTCTTCAAACCGGACTTTGACGGCTTTGCGCGTGACTTTATCAACAATCTGCACCTGGTGACAATGACCCAGTATGCCGACGATTTACCAACGGCCGTGCTCTTCCCAGATGTCGATCTGGCCAACCCATTGGCGGAAGTGTTGAGCAAAGCCGGGTTGCACCAATTCCATGCCGCCGAGACCGAAAAATATGCGCACGTCACCTATTTCTTTAACGGCGGCAAGGAAAAACAATTCGCCGGTGAGGAACGTTATCTGGAGCCGTCGCCCAAAGTGCCGACCTATGATCAGCAGCCGGAGATGAGCGCGCGGCCCCTAACCGAAGCGCTCCTCAAACGGCTGCAAGAGCACAATGATGATTTTATCCTGGTCAACTTTGCCAATCCGGATATGGTTGGCCATACCGGTGTCTTGGCCGCGGCCATCAAGGCGGTGGAAACGGTCGATGAATGCGCCGGACGTCTGGTGGCGGCGATCAATGCCAAGGGCGGCATTGCGCT
>JADLDY010000070.1 GCA_020846435.1 Deltaproteobacteria bacterium | reverse complement strand
GAAATCCTGAAAGCCAACCACGACGTGTTGGCGTCGAAAAACAAGACGCTTGCCGAAAGGCTCTCCTTGTACCAGGGCCCTAGCGTCACAATCGGCAGGGCCAGGAACGCAAGCCCCACTTTCACACACATGGGCAGGCAGTTCCACAGCGCGTACGACCCTGAAAAAGAGGCGGCCTGCCAGGCCGGGGAGATAACCGCGAGAAAGCCCGACTGGGTCCTGCTTTTCGGCCTGGGCTGCGGCCACCTTCTGAAGGCTGTCCTCGAGAAGGGCGCTCAGAGGGTCCTGGTCTACGAGCCCTCGATGGAGATCCTCTCCGGCGTGCTCGCCTCCGTTGACCTCTCGGCGGCGCTCTCAGGCAACAGCGTCAAGCTTTGCGCCGACATGGCCTCCTTCATCTCCAGGGTACGCGAGCTTGACGGCTTCGACACGCTCCTTAGCTATTCGACGACGCCGTACAAGCTCACATTCTCAGAGGAGCTTGCCGACTTCACAACCCGCGTGAACAACGCCCACATCACCAACAAGGTCTGCATACAGACCGACATAACTTCGAGGGAGAGCTGGGTAGAGAACTACTTCGAGAACATGAAAAGCCTGCCTGAGTGCCCTCCGGTAGACGCCCTCTGCGGCGCCTTCAAGGGCGTGCCCATGATAATAGCGGGCGCGGGGCCTTCGCTCGCCAAAAACGCGAGCCTCCTGAAGCAAGCCAAGGGCAAGGCGGTGATAGTCGCCGCGATAACGGCGTACAAGCCGCTTCTCAATTACGGCGTCATACCGGACTTCGTCATAGCCTCTGAACGGGTCGACCTCCCGGAGTATTTCACCTACGGCGAGGAAGACATGAAGACCCGTCTTATCCTGGCTGAGGTCGCCCACCCCGGAATGTTCGGCAGGAAGGTCAGGCAGAAGTTCGTCTTCTTCAACCCCTTCGTCACCATCAGCCATACGCATGCCCCCATGTGGGGCTCTGCCTACTTCCCTTCGACAGGCGGGTCGGTCACGACGGCGGCCTTTGACATGGCGGTGATGTTCGGCTGTGACCCGGTAGTGCTCGTCGGCCAGGACCTGTGCTTCGGCGAGAACGGCACCCACGTGCCCGGCGGAGTATACGTATCACAAGACGTAACGATAGACCGCGAGAGCGGGAAGGTCTCCATCGAGGAGGACTACGTCACCCTCAAGGACAAGGCCAGGAGCAAGTTCGACCTCCTGTGGCTCAAGGGGCTGGATGGAAAGCTGGTGCCGAGCAAGTTCGACTGGGTCACCTTCCATCAGTGGTTCGAGAACTACATGGCCGCGATGAAGCTCGCTGGCTCGCCTCTGAAAGCCATCAACGCGACCGAGGGTGGGGCGTACATAGAGGGCATGGAGCACGCGACGCTCTCTGAAGTTCTCGAAAAATATGTGAAAAATACTTTTCCGATTGACGAGGCGATAGATGAGGCGGTCTCGAGGAGGCAGCTTGCCGACCTTCCCCGCATCAACGATTCGATAGACCAGATGAACAAGGCCCTCAAGGAAATCGGCCGGATTGCCGATGCAATAACAAGGGAAGTGGCCCTTTTGAAAAAGGGGCTCAGCCGCCAGGACGCGCCCATCGAGGCCCCAAGGATGATAGACAAGGTCAAGAGGCTCGAAGAGGAGCTGTTCAGGGCGGCCGAAAGCTCGCCCTTTATATGGGAGACCCTGATAGCAAGCATCTGCGAGCTCAAGGAGTACCTGAGGGAAGACGCCGAGGCTGGCTCCAGGGGTATAGAAAAGGACATAGAGGCCATACGGACAGCCTACGGCAAGCTCTCGAAAGGCTGCTCGAAGTTCTCCGGCGTCCTCGCTTCGGCGGCGGCTTCTCTAAGGTCCGTATCAATCGACGAAAAAGGGGCGGCGCGCAAAGCCGCCGTATAAAAATTCAAAGGAGAAACATCGAGATGGCTGAAGTCTACCTTGACGGGATGAGGCTGGAGTTCGAGGACAGGGAGAACCGCTCGACCATACGCGAGCTCATCGACACGATAGAAAAGGACCTTGCCGGCCTCAGGAGGTTCGTGATGGAGCTGTGGATAGACGGCGAGCTCCTTGAGGAGTGGAGAGGCAGCCAGGTATTGAGCAGGCCCCTTTCCATATACAGCGATTTCAAGCTCAAGACAGCCTCCATGGAAGAGGTGGCTCTCGAGGGGCTCGACCTCGTGCAGGAGTACCTGAAGGTCACCAAGGAGAACATCGACGCGTGCGTCAAAGACCTGCGCGTGGGGTCCGCCAGGGCGGATATCCTCATGTCCTCTGTCTTCGACGGCTTCGTAGAGATAGTGAAGACGCTGGACGCTCTGGCGAGGGGAGGGGAGAGGTACAGGATGGACCTGTTCAGGGAAAGCCCCGCCCAGTACTTCAATCCGGTCATAAGGGCCCTGGAGGAGCTGAGAGAAGCCAGGGACGGGCGCGACAGCGTGGCCGCCGCCGATATCCTCGAATATGAGCTCGGTCCGCTCGTCGACGAGATGGAGGACAATCTTTTTCACTTCTACGCCTGATTTTTCTCTCAAGGTTTGAATAGGCCGTTCCGATATTACTATCAAGGGGGCTTCAGTCCAAACCTGGCCGAAGAGGGGGGGTAGGCAAAACTGGCCAAAGCTGGACCCTTGAAAGTAAGTAGCAGTAAAACACAAAAAAACGGCAAGGATGCCGGAAAAGCACACACACTAAGGAGGGTATAACACATGTCACTCGTAATCAACACGAACGTAGCGGCTCTCGTAGCCCAGCAGAACCTTTCGGT
>JADLDY010000069.1 GCA_020846435.1 Deltaproteobacteria bacterium | reverse complement strand
GTCCTCGGAGTTGTCGTCCTCGGAGTTGTCGTCCTCGGAGTTGTCGTCCTCGGAGTTGTCGTCCTCGGAGTTGTCGTCCTCGGAGTTGTCGTCCTCGGAGTTGTCGTCCTCGGAGGCGGTCCGGCGGGGATGACTCGACCGGGAGGGCAGCCAAGCCGGCAGGCAAGGCTGGCAACAGTAACGGTCCCTTGATTTGGAACAAAACCTTAACGCTTCTCACCGCCTGTTTTAACGGGCTTCCTCAGATAGAACTTCTCGCCGCTGTATCGAGTCTCGGCAAGCTTCCCCTGCCTAATCATCGTCTCAATGACAGACCACCCCACGCCTGCCTTTGCGAGCAGGCTCCTTACGGCATCCTCCCTCATCGGATGGACTGCAGTGATGCCCAGGATATCTTCTTCGGCGTCTCCGCTGAAGGCAAACGCATCTCCCTCGTAACCTATCAGGTACTCTACATTGGGGAATTTACCGCTGAAGACCTGAAAGCATTTATTGATTGTCTGCTCATCCGGAGGCTCCACCCATTCTTCGGAAGGGGGACGGGTTGGGACGGAAAGATAAGCCCTGGAAGGGTTGAGCCTGGAGACGAACCCGGATATCTCCTTCATGTTTTGCTCGTTGTCGTTCATCCCCTTGACAAGCATCGTCTCGGTCGTGAGCACGCCCTTGAAAGCCTGCGCAAAAACAAGCATCCCCTCAAGGATCGCCTGCAGCCGCAGTCGTTTATCAGGACGGTCTATCCTTCGCCAGACGTCTTCTCCAATCGAATCTATCTTCAAAGACACCCAGTCCGCCTTCATGAGGTCTTCTCTTACATCATCGCGCCAGATGACAGACGAATTGGTTATTACGGCTATCTTGATGCCGAGAGGCTTGAGAAGGTCTATCTCGCGGCCGAGGTTGACATCGAGCGTCGGCTCGCCGTCAGACACGAAGGTTATGAAATCTATGGGAGGCTCCCCCGTCCTTTCCGTGTCAGCGATCCTTTTCCGTACAACATCGAGGACTTCCGCAGGCTCGAAGAACTTCAGCCGCTCGATGACTGTCGCGCGAGTGCGGCCTACCTGACAGTATACGCAGGAGAAGGTGCATGTCTTGAAAGGGACATTGTTGACCCCGAGGCTCCTGCCGAGACGCCTCGATGGTACCGGGCCAAAAGCTATCATTTTCAACTCTCAATGAAGATGGAATAAGGTTATTGTAGCAACTCCGGCCAGCATCAGCGCGAACTGCCTTATGCCTGTCGCGAGGCCGGCCTTCCTGTGCAGCGACGGAATAAGGTCCACCATGGCTATGTAGATGAAACTGGCCGCCGACAGGGCCATTACATAGGGGATAAGCCCCTGGACCTCAGTCAGGTAAAAATAGGCGAGCAAGGCTCCTGGAAGTGTGGTTATGCTTGAGAGCGTATTTAAAAGAAAAGCCTTTTGTTTTGTATAACCGCTGTCAAGAAGGACTCCGAAATCCCCGACCTCCTGCGGGAGCTCATGAGCGATTACCGCGAGGGCGGTCGTTATGCCAAGCGGCGTTGATATGATGAATGCCGCCGCGATTATCACGCCGTCCACAAAGTTGTGAAAAGCGTCCCCTATCAAAAGGAGAGGCCCGGCGGTTTCACGACTCTCGCACTGTTCACCATGGCAGTGATGCCAGAGGATGAGCTTCTCGAGCACAAAGAAAAGAAGTACTCCGGCGAGGATGAACTTCAGTACAATGGGTGCCTCAAGGCGGCTGACGGCGTTCGGGATTAGACCAAGGAAGGCCGCGCCAAGGAGCGTCCCCGAAGCGTAACTTATAAGGCCGGGTATGAAAGCGGCGCGCGTCCTTTCAGGGAATAGAAGAAAAAAGCCTGCAAAGGCTATGGCGCCCACGCTCCCGAGGAGGCTAAAGACCGTTATCAGAGTCAACAGCATTATGCTCCAGAAGCTCCTCGATGTTTTTTGAAGCGGTCAGGCGCACTTCCACGTCGGCATCGGAGAAGACATGCTCAGGGCCTTTGCCGGAGAACTCCTCCATAGTGTAGAGGATGTCAACACCCCTTTCAACAAGCAGCTCGGCCAACTTGATACCTTTGCCTTTTTCAAGCCCTGAAAAAGGGTTCTCGACGAACTCTTTTGAGATTGTCTTTCCATCGTTATCCTTATCCCATAATGCCACAAATGGGGCGCGCCCGAAATGCTGCGAAACGGCGCCATCCCTGCCGGAGACAGTGGCGGCAAACCTTACGAACTCTTTTTTAACAGGCTCGTAATGTATGCTGACCTCCTCTATGAAGGGGACCTCCTTCCTCACGGCTTTTTCAATGGCGTCCGCCGACCGGTGAGCCTCCTTGAGCCTTCTCGCTGAAAGTTTGAGGTCCATGTGGACAAAGATGAAGCTCCCGGAGTTTCTTGCGTGCAAAGCACTCACCTCACGAACCTCTCTGAAACCTTCAACGGTATTCTTTATTTTATCCAGCGTCCCGGCATCGACAGAAGCGTCAAGCAGGCTCCTCATCGAGTCCCTTAGAATCCTGTATCCTATCCTGACAACCAGAAGGATTACGATGACCGCCGCAACCCTGTCAGCGTATGGAGTATATCTGGAAGCGGCAAGGCCGGCGATGACTACGCCTATGGAAAGCAGATCCGTGACCCAGTGCTCCGCGTCAGCCAGAAGCGAGGGCGAGTTCAGCTCCTTTGCCCGCTTCTTTTCGTACCAGGTAAAAATGTAGACAGGAACAGCCATCAGAAAAAGGGCGGCAATCGAAAGGTTGAGATTCGACACCTCTTTCAATTCCCCCAGCACCGCTTCCTTCGCGATCTCGTATGCCATCAGAAAAATAAAGAAAGCGGTAATGACAGCCGCGATGTTCTCCGCCTTGTACAGGCCCCACGGGAAAGATGGCGATTTTCTCCGTGATATCTTTATTCCTATCCATACAGAAAGGCTAGCGATGACATCAGTGAGGCTGTGTACGGCTTCCGAGAGTACGGCCGCGCTGCCGGAATAAAAGGCTATGATGGCCTTGGCGGCCAACAATGCGACATTGATGAGGGTCGAATACGCGGCGACCTTTCCGGCGTCATCCGTCAGAGATGATTTTTTCCAGGCGATCTTGTCCACCCGACTCCTTTTTCTTCTCAAATTTCAGGAAGACAAAGCCGGCCCCTTCCCTGTAAAGGGGCGAAGGTTCCTCTACCCTTGTTGGCCCTGCCGGGTCCTGCAAAAGAGTGCACATTACGGAAGTCGCGCGAAGGCCGGCTTCACTTGCAAAGCCTTCTATGTCAGTAAGGGAGTAGAACCTCGCGCCACTGTAAAAAGGGCTCCCATCTCTTTTCCTTTTCTCGTAAAACAGCCCCCACGGAGATTCCCCGGGTATGAACCCTATGACAACGCTGCCGCCCGGGGCCAGGACACGGGCGGCCTCATGGAAAATGGCTGGCGGTTCTTTGACAAAGCAGATTGTCGCGATTATCAGGACAGTCATGAATGCATCGTCCCTGAAAGGGAGCGCTTCGCCGACCCCGTTCACGCACCTTATGCCTCTATTTCGGGCGAGCTTGAGCGCGTCCAGGGCAGGGTCGACGCCGAACGCTCCGGGGAACCGCATTGCGAACCTTCCAGTCCCCACGCCTACCTCAAGCAACGGGAAGCGTCTTTCAACGACAAGCGCTTCAAGGCACTTGAGCTCGCTTTCGTATACCGGCCTGCCCTGGTCTGAATCATACCAGGCGTCATACCGGTCAGCAATAAGGCCAAAGGCGCTTACATCCCTCATCCTGCTCTTCCATTAGTCTTCATGCTATCCTCGGCGGCTTCCTGACGGCCTCAAGCTGAGAGAACCTTCCGTCGTCCCTCGCGCAGGAGAGTCCATGTATCCTGTCCTCAAGCCATCCGATCTTTTCAGTCACCGGAGCGTCGAATTCAGGCACATAAGGCCTTATGTCAAGAAGCGGCGTTCCTTTCGGCTGACACCATATATCTTCCATGGTTGGAGTATATCAAAAAACTCTTCTTTCAGCGTCATACCTCAAGATACCTGAACACCGCCTGTCTTGCCTGTGAGAGGGCGGCCACAAGAAAGATTAGCGCGAGGTCTTTCAAGAGGCTTTGCCATATTAACCGGGCTGTTTTTTATCAGAACAAGCTCTCAAAGGGGACTCGCCACGGTCGGCCAGCGTGCCGCCTGAACGAATAGCCGCATCAAGGCCTCTTCCAACAGCGCTATTTGTGATATAACACTCTAATGAAATACGATGTCGTTATAATCGGCGGCGGGCCTGCAGGGATGATAGCCGCTGGCAGGGCTGGCGAAAGCGGCGCCAAGGCGCTCCTTCTCGAAAAAAACAGCTCTCTCGGGATCAAGCTCCTCATAACAGGGCACGGCCGGTGCAATATCACCAACAAGACAGACTCACCCCGTGAGATGG
>JADLDY010000081.1 GCA_020846435.1 Deltaproteobacteria bacterium | reverse complement strand
GGGAGTACATGATAAGGGGATTAGGCTATATAGAAAGCCTGCCGGATATTGAAAACATAGTACTCAAGGTGGACAAGACGGGCACTCCCATAAAGATAAGGGACATAGCCCGTGTGGAGCTTGGCCCCGACGAAAGAAGGGGCATAGCCGAACTCGATGGCAAGGGAGAGGCAGTCGGAGGCATCGTTGTAATGCGCTTCGGCGAGAACGCCCTCAATACCATCCACGGAGTGAAGGAGAAGCTCAAGGAACTGGAGGCGGGTCTCCCGCCAGGCGTAACGATCAGGACGGTTTACGACAGGAGCGACCTCATTCACAGGGCGATCGACACGCTGAAAGAAAAATTGATAGAAGAATCTATCGTCGTGTCGCTGGTCTGCATAATCTTCCTCCTGCACTTCAGGTCATCCCTCGTGGCGATTATCATGCTGCCGGTGGGAATACTCATTTCATTGATAGTCATGTACCTCATGGGCATAAACGCCAATATCATGAGCCTGGGCGGGATAGCGATAGCCATAGGCGCGATGATAGACGGCGCCATCGTGATGATAGAGAACGCGCACAAGCACATAGAAAAAGGTGAGGGCCAGGGCAGGGACCACTGGCAGATGATTACCGAGGCGGCAAAAGAGGTGGGGCCCGCCCTTTTCTTCTCTCTACTTATCATAACAGTATCTTTCATGCCCATATTCACGCTCGAAGCCCAGGAAGGCAGGCTCTTCAAGCCGCTTGCTTATACCAAGACCTTTTCCATGGCTGCGGCGGCGCTCCTTTCGATAACCCTGGTGCCGGTCTTGATGGGCATCTTCATAAGGGGGCGCATACTGCCGGAGCACAGGAACCCGATAACCAGGTTTCTTATCTGGGTCTACAGGCCCGCGATCCAGAAGGTGCTCAAGTATAAAAAGTTGACCCTGGTCGTGGCGCTGCTGGCGCTGGTATCGACTCTTTATCCCATGAAGAAGATCGGGAGCGAGTTCATGCCGCCTCTTAACGAAGGCACGCTGCTTTACATGCCGGTCACCCTACCTGGTATTTCCGTGACCAAGGTAGCTGAGATACTCCAGACACAGGACAGGATTATAAAAAGCTTCCCTGAGGTGGAAAGCGTCTTCGGCAAGGCTGGAAGGGCCATGACCGCCACCGACCCGGCCCCGTTCGAGATGTTCGAGACAATCATAAACCTGAAGCCCGAGAAGGAATGGAGATCGGGCATGACCATGGACAAGCTCGTTGACGAGCTTGATTCCGCCCTCCAGATGCCCGGTGTGACGAACGCCTGGACAATGCCCATCAAGGCCAGGATAGACATGCTCTCGACCGGCATAAGGACGCCTGTGGGAATAAAGGTCTTTGGCAAGGACCTCGCCACGCTTGAGAAGGTCGCGCTGGACGTGGAGGCTTCGGTCAAGAACATCCCCGGCACCGCCAGCGCCTTCGCGGAGAGAGTCGTGGGCGGATATTATCTCGACATCCGTATAAAGCGCGACGAGGCCGCCAGGTACGGTCTGAAGATAGAGGATATTCAGGAGGTCATAATGACCGCCGTGGGCGGGGAGAACATCACCACCACGGTTGAAGGTCTTGAGAGATACCCCGTAAATGTCAGGTACAAGAGGGAACTGAGGGACGATATCGGCAAGATCGGCCGTGTCCTTGTGCCCACCGCCGGGGGCCAGCACATACCACTTTCACAGGTGGCTTTGCTGGAGGTGAAAAAAGGACCGCCGACCATAAGAACGGAGAATGCCCTGCTTACCACTTGGATATACGTCGATGTGAGGGGTCGGGATATCGGGAGCTATGTAAAGGAAGCAAAGGGGGCGGTCGAGCAGAATGTTAAGTTTCCGGCTGGATACTACGCCACATGGTCTGGCCAGTACGAGTACATGGAGAGGGCATATGACAAGCTCAAGGTGATAGTGCCCCTGACGCTGGGAATAATTTTCCTGCTCCTGTATTTCAACTTCAAATCCATAGGCGAGTGCATGATAATACTGCTCGCCATACCGTTCTCACTCGTGGGAGCCACTTGGATACTGTATCTGCTGGGCTATAACTTTAGCATAGGCGTTGCCGTGGGTTTCCTGGCACTGGCGGGCCTTGACGCCGAAACGGGCATAGTAATGCTCATCTATCTAAAACACGCCTACGAGAGGAGGGTCTCGGAAGGGAAGATGAACACGAGAGAGGATCTCTACGAGGCCATAAGGGAAGGCGCAGTCTTGAGGGTCAGGCCCAAGGTCATGACTGCCATGGCCATCGTTGCCGGCCTCCTTCCAATAATCTGGAGCACCGGCACCGGGGCGGACGTCATGAAAAGGATAGCCGCGCCAATGGTGGGCGGCATGTTCACGGCGGTCCTTCTGGAGCTGCTGGTCCTGCCGGTCATCTACGCACTCTGGAAGGGAAGGGGCTTAAGAGAATAGATATGAGGGGCGTTACTTATGTACATCCGCGCTGACTTCATGGAACTCTGGCTTGTGTGCCGGCGTACTTGAAGAAGAGTATATTTCGATTGATTATATTGAGGAGGTCAGCCCTGTAACGAACTTGAGATGATCATATGCAGTGATAAGATGGTTTTAAGGCTCGTGGATGTAATAAAGACGAACATTTTGTGCGTGTGAGAAGTGCCTGAAAGGCTTTCTACGGATGTGCCTCTGTTTGATATATGTTTTGACAGGCTCTCCGATGGGATAGACCATAGCAAGGGTTAATAGTTAGAGCTGGACAGACCATAGAGGCGCTGGATCTCATAAAGAACGAACTTCACCGGGCAGGAAGACTTCCGCGTGAAGGGGTAAACAGGATTAGCGAGCTGAAGCAGCTATGGAGCTATGGACAAGAAAGAAATCATTGATTCGTTGAGGACCCTTCATGACCTTTCCAAGGTGATAGATTCGACGCTGGACGTGGAGAGTGTCATAGGGACGATTCTTGAAAAGACATCTTCTTTCATGAGGGTGGACAGGGTTCTGCTCCTCCTGTTGGACAGAAAGGAGAAAGTCCTCACTGTCCGGAGTTTTACGGGCTTCAAAGAAGAAGACTTCCCGTTGCGAAGATTCAGCAATGTCATATCCTTCGAACACTGCATCGTCAGGAAGGGCGCTGTCATAAACATGAGAGAGGTCTTGCCAGGTGAGGATTACTGGCGGGTCGTATCGCTCATGCCTTTTCTTGGGGAAATGGTCTTTGCCCCGCTCGAGGTGAGAGGCGAGGAATACGGGCTGCTCGGCGTGGCGGACAGGGGAAGAGACCTCTCGGAGGTAGAGCTGGAGATGTTTTGCGCCATGGCCAGTCACGCTGCCGTGGCAATAGAGAACGCCCGGCTCTACAACAGGATCAAGTTCGCATTCGAGCATACGGCTGAGGCCCTTGCCGAGGCTATCAACAGCCGTGACCCCTACACCGGTGGACATACCAGGAGGGTCGCGAAGTACTCCATAAGGGTAGCCGACCGCATGGGGCTGGCTAAAGTGGAAAAGGATGAGTTGAAGCTCTCCGCCATACTACACGATATTGGGAAGATTGGTGTTGACGACGCCATACTGAGAAAGGGCGGAGCCCTCTCTGAGGAAGAGGACCTGCTGATGAGAAGACATCCTGAGATTGGCTCGAAGATCCTTGGCCATGTGGAGGAGATGAAAGGAGTGATCCCAGGTGTACTCCACCATCACGAGTGGTTCGACGGAAGCGGATATCCAGGGGGACTCAAGGGAGAGGAGATACCGCTGCAGGCTCGGATAATAGCGGTCGTTGACGCCTTCGACGCACTTACCACGGACAGGCCTTACAGGAAGGCGATAGGAGTGGCAGCGGCGCTGGAGAAACTGGCGCGAAACGCGGGGACCCAGTTTGACCCCATCATGGTTGACGCATTACGCCGGAGTGTCCTGGGAGAGAGCCCTGCTCGAAAGACTTAGCTTATTTAAGTTGTTTTGAGCCTGTAATCCGCAGGATTTCTCTGGTTTAGAGCCCTGCTGCTCGGTTTTTCACCTTAAGACCTCAATGGCACCAAAAAGCCCGGGGCAGGACTGCTGCCGAAGGAGCGACTTCAAGGGCTGGGAACTCAGTCCAACTCAGAGGAAGATGACCACCACGGGATTTTAGGGGGCAATGAGGCCCAAAAACGCAACTCCCCGATATCAGGCTTGATCTGCCTTTTCGCCTTATGAAATAGGTGGTTGGAAAGTTTTCCAGATAGTCCAACGAGGCTGAGTAAAGACCGCCAACTGCCGAGAACAATAGAAATTTTCAAGAATTCTGTTGACGGTACCGGGAAAAAAGGTATATTGGTCATATAGAATAGGCTAAAAAAATGACCAGTGTCGGCAAATTTATAGTTTTTTTTCTGTTAATTATTTTCACTATGCAGGTTACCGATCTAACCTGTGTAGATGAGGACGAATCTTTTCAGGGTCCAGAAAAACAGGGTGCAGTACATCTTCTGATGGCTGATCTGGATGAAGGAAAGGGGGCCTACGCACCTGGTGGCATCCTCGATGAATGCCAGTGCCCTTGCCACCTTAGCTTCACGCATACCATTTCCACTGAAGTAAGTTCTGTTCAAACAATCTCTTTATCTTTATTTGCCCTAGTCGATTTATCTCTCAAGAAGATATCTGCAGACATCTTTCAGCCACCCAAAGTCCTTATCTAAAATTCCATTCTAATGCACAGCGATAAGCCATGATGACCGGAAGGCCCGGTTGCATGATTTATCTCCTGTTGTATTCCGTAATCTTTTTACGGCGTCAATTCTATATCTAAAAAATGCAGGGAGGCTTGTCCTTTGAAAGGATTTAGACCATCCATTTCTGTTGCCTTATTTCTTATGATTTTTTTAATCCCCGGTTTTGTTACCGCGGAGGTAAAGAAGGTTTTTACACTGGATGAACTGTTGTCCGTGTCAATGGAGGCAAACCCCTCAGCCGCAGTCTTTAAGGCGAACCTTGAGGCGAGCAGAGGTGAAGTGATTTCCGCATCTGCCTATCCGAATCCAGAAGTCGATCTCGAAGGAGGGAGAGGCAAATCCCTTGAGACAGGGGAGTCAAAAGGCGAGTACTCTCTTGTATTAGGCCAGCCTATTGAGTGGCCCTCCAAGAGACATTTCAGGAAAAAAGCCGCGAAGGCCTCTGTGGAGGCTTCGGAAAAAGAACTGGACGATTTCCACCTGGAGCTAAAGGCGGAGGTCAAAAAGGCTTTTTTTCAGCTTCTGAAAAATAAAAAGATTCTGGAGACATCTACGGAAAATTCAAAGATAGCTGGTGAACTCTTGAAAACTGCAGAACTGAAGGTAAAGGCTGGGGAGGCGCCAGAGTTTGAGCTTATAAAGGCAAAAGTGGAGGCGCTCAGGGCGGATAAGGAATTGAAAAGGGCAGGAAATACCATCGCCGCCTCCAAGGCGATATTGAACGGGCTTCTCGGAAATACCCTGAAAGCCGACTTCGATGTAGAGGGGGAATTTAAGGTTCCTGAAAGGAAATATGAGATTCAGGCCCTTTTATCAAACGCCATGGAGAAACATCCTTTGGTGCTCAAGGCAAAAAAGGATGCCGAGGCAAAGGACTATTCACTTGAAAGGGAGCGGGCGTCGGTTTTCCCTGATGTGACAGTGAAAGGCTTTTTTAATAAAGAAATAGATAAGGACTCATACGGAGTCGGCCTGTCCGTCCCTATCCCTTTCTGGTATCAGAGGAAAGGAGAAATCGCAACGGCGTCCGCCGAGAAAACGAGGGCAGAAGCTGAAGTCTACAGGACAAAGGTGGAATTGGCGAAGTCCATAACCGAAGAGTACCAGAATTACGCAATCGCACTCGACCAGATAGAGGTGTTTGAGAAGGGGCTATTGAAAGAGGCTGAGGAGGCTTTAAGGATAGCGGAGTTCTCATACAGGCACGGGGAGTCGGGGCTTCTCGACTACCTTGATACCCAGAGAGTATACAGGTCGACCTTTATCGAATATTACCAGTCGCTATTTGAGCTTGAATCATCGCTGGCGGCGCTTGAGAGAGTGGCAGGCGGGCTGCCCCAATAAACGAAATGAAGGAACGGAAGGAGATATTCATGTTTTTCAGGAAAACATTATTAATCCTGTTCGCTTTTGCTTTTCTTTTAGGGTGTGGAAAAACAGAGGAGCCGAAACAGGAGGCCGGACATGGGACCGATAAACATACGGAGGAAAAAGGCCACCAAGATGAACATACCGGGGTTATAACCCTCAGTCCTGAGGCGATTGAGCATGCAGGTATAAAAACCGAGGCGATTTCATTAAGACCAATCAGTGTGGAGTATGCTTTTACCGGCAAGGTCTCCGTAAACGAGACCAGGCTTGCCCATGTCGGCCCGAGGATACCGGGAAGGGCGGTTGAGGTGTTTGCGAACCCGGGTGACTATGTAAAAAAGGGACAGCCGCTCGCAATAATCGACAGCCCGGAGCTTGGAGAGGCGCAGAGCCAGTACCTCAAGGCAAAAACGGCTTTTGAGATAGCCGAGAAGTCTTTCGAGCGGGCAAAGATAGTCCTCGAGGGCAAGGTCATCTCAACAGGCGAGTTCCAAAGGCGCGAGGGAGAGTATCTTTCGGCAAAAACGGAATTAAAGGCTGCGGATGACAAGTTACACCTGCTCGGGATGATGGAAAAAGAAATTGCCGCGATAGGCAAGGAACATACCATCAATTCCAGAGTCGCCATATATTCGCCGATTTCAGGGGCGGTTATAGAAAGGCATCTTACGCTTGGCGAAGTGGTGGAACCCGTAAAGCCTCTTTTTACTGTGGCAGACCTCTCTAATCTCTGGGTCATCGCAGACGTCACAGAGGTCGATATCCCCAAGATAAAAAAAAAGCAGAATGTCGCAATAGTGGTATCAGCCTATCCTGAAAAAGTTTTTAACGGGAAGCTCAGCTATATATCCGAGGTGATCGACCCTGAGACGCGCTCTGTAAAGGTCAGGGCGGAGGTCGATAACGCTAAAGGCATGCTTAAGCCTGAGATGTTTGCGACCGTCAGGATATCTACTTCTGAAAGGGAGAAGGTTCTTGCGGTGCCTGAGAGTGCGGTCCAGCGTGATGGCGACAAATCAATAGTATTTGTAGCGATTGATGAACATGAGTTTGAAAAACGGGTTATTGAAGTAGGTCCGAGGATTGACGGCCTCCACAGGATTCTTTCCGGCATTAAGGAAGGGGAGAAGATAGTCGTCAAGGGGGCGTTCACCCTGAAATCAGAAGGGCAAAAGGGAGAGCTGGCTGAGCACGAGCATTAATGATAGGCAGATGCCCAAATCCGTAATTGAAACCGGAGGTTCAGGTTAATGATAGACAGGCTGATAGCCTTTGCTCTCAAGCAGAGGCTTTTGATGGTGATCGCAGTTTTTCTTCTGGTGGGCGTCGGGGTCTATGCTTTTAATAAGCTTCCGATAGACGCCTTCCCTGACGTCACGAACGTGCAGGTCCAGATAATAACCGAGGCCCCCGGCCGCTCCCCTGTCGAGGTGGAAAAACTTATCACCTATCCGATAGAGGTTCAGATGACAGGGCTCCCGAAAATGCAGGAGCTGAGGTCTCTTTCCAAGTTCGGCCTGTCCATGGTGACGGTCGTATTCGAAGACGAAGTCGACATCTACTTCGCAAGGCAGCTCATACTGGAGAGGCTCATCGAAGCGAAAGAGAAGCTGCCGATAGGGGTAGAGCCTGCAATGGGCCCTGTTTCAACAGGGCTTGGCGAGATATACCAGTATACCCTTGAGAGGCCCGATGGTTCAGAACTGGATACTGCCGGGCTTATGGAGTTAAGGAGCCTCCAGGACTGGATTGTAAGGCCCATACTCAAGACGGTCCCCGGGGTCACGGATGTAAACGCTTTCGGGGGTCATGTAAAACAGTACCAGGTGCTGATAGACCCTGACAGGCTGCGCAAGTACAACATTTCGCTCAAGGAGGTCTTCGAGGCGGTCGCTGAAAATAATTCTAACGCGGGCGGCGACATACTCGAACACTCCTCGGAGCGTTACATCATAAGGGGCGTCGGCCTTATCCAGTCCTTGCAGGACATCGAGGATATAGTCGTCAAGACCCATGGCGGAACGCCCGTTTTTGTAAAAGATGTCGCGAACATAACCTTCGGCCCTGAGACGAGGCACGGCGCGGTCGTGAAGGACGGGAAGGGAGAGGCCGTCGCAGGCCTCGTGATGATGATAAAGGGCGGAAGCTCAAAAGAGGTCGTCGCCGGGGTCAAGGAAAAAGTCGAAGAGATTAATAAAAGCAATGTCCTGCCGGACGGCGTGAAGATAAAGCCTTTCTATGACAGGGCCGACCTGGTCGATAAGTGCCTCGAAACCGTGACCAAGGCACTTGAGGAAGGCGCCATCCTGGTTATAATTATCCTTTATCTGTTTTTAAGGAACTTCAGGGGCGCTCTTGTGGTCGCTCTGACGCTCCCGCTGGCGGTGCTCGCCACATTCATCGTCATGTGGAAGGTCGGTATTACGGCAAATCTTATGTCCCTGGGCGGCCTCGCCATATCGCTCGGCATGATAGTCGACGCGGCGATCATACAGGTCGAGAACGTCCAGAGGCACCTGTCCGAGGCCGACGCCTCCAAACACAGGCTTCATGTGATACTCGATTCGGTCCTCGAGGTAAGAAAGCCTTCTCTCTTTGGCGAGCTGATAATAGCCATAACCTTCATTCCCATCATGACGCTTGAGGGGATGGAAGGGATGATGTTTTCTCCTCTGGCTTTTACTGTCGTAATTGCGCTGCTCGCGTCTCTGGTGCTTTCCATTTTTGTGGTACCAATGCTCTGCTCTTTTTTCCTTAAGGCAGGGGAAGAAAAGGAGAGCTTCATCATCAGATGGCTTAAGAGGCCCTATCTTCCGGCATTAAAAAAGGCCATACGGCATCCAAAAAAAATTATAGCCTCAGCCGTTGTTCTTTTGATCATAAGTCTTGCCTTTTCGCCATTCCTCGGCACGGAGTTCATGCCGACACTTGACGAGGGTTCCCTTACCACGCAGGTCATAAGGCTCCCGAGCATCGCGCTTTCCGAATCGGTCGAGGTCGAAAACAAAGTCCAGCAGGCTCTTATGAAGTTCCCGGAGGTCGAGACGGTCGTCTCAAAGATAGGCGCCGCCGAGATAGCCACCGACCCTATGGGGCCCAATGTTAGCGACCCCATCATAATCCTTAAGCCGAGAGATGAGTGGAAGACCGCCTCGACAAAGGAAGAGCTTGTGGAAAAAATAAGGGAAGATCTTGAAAAGATACCGGGCATCGGGCTTAACATCACCCAGCCGATAGCGCTCAAGGTGGACGAGCTCATCTCAGGGGTAAAGTCACAGGTGGCCATTAAAATCTTTGGCGACGATATGAGCGTTCTTGAGGCTAAGGCGGATGAGATTGCAAAGGTCATGGCGACTGTTAATGGAGTAACTGACCTGAGGGTGGAGCAGACCGCAGGCCAGCCTTATATCACGGTTGACATAGACAGGCGCAAGATCGCCAGGTACGGAATCAATATAGCCGATATTCAGGAGATAATAGAGACGGCCGTCGGCGGAAAGGTAGCAACTGACGTCTTTGAGGGCGACAGGAGGTTTTCCGTCCTTCTCCGTTTCCCGGAGGAAAAACGGAACTCCGTTGAGGCGATAGGAAATATCTTCGTGAAGGCCTCAAGCGGGGCGAACATCCCTCTCTCGGCGCTAGCGCGGGTATATATATCAGAAGGCCCCGTGCAGATAAGCAGGGAGAACTCGAAGCGGAGGGTCGTCATCGAGTCGAATGTCGAAGGTAGAGACATAGGCGGGTTTGTGAAGGATGCTCAGGAAAAGATAGCCAAAGAGGTGAAGCTCCCTTCCGGTTATTATATCGCCTGGGGCGGCGCTTTTGAGAACCAGCAAAGGGCCATGAAGAGGCTTTCGATAATCGTGCCTCTCACGATAGCGCTCATATTTTTCCTGCTCTTCTCCACATTCAACTCGTTGAAGTACGCGGTCCTTATAATCTTGAACCTTCCATTTGCGCTTATTGGGGGTATTTTGGGGCTCCTTATTTCGGGGCAGTACCTTAGCGTGCCGGCCTCCGTCGGTTTCATTGCCCTTTTCGGTGTGGCTGTCTTGAACGGAGTGGTGCTCGTCTCCTACATAAACAAGCTCCGCGAAGAAGGATTCGGACTCGAGGAGGCCATTATGGCCGGGTGCGAAAGGAGGCTCAGGCCTGTCCTTATGACCGCGCTGGTGGCCATACTCGGTCTTATCCCCATGCTTTTCGCCACAGGGCCTGGCTCGGAGATACAGAAGCCGCTCGCAACGGTTGTCGTGGGAGGGCTTTTAACGTCAACAATTT
Source organism: Deltaproteobacteria bacterium (assembly GCA_020846435.1). Classification (GTDB taxonomy): domain Bacteria; phylum Desulfobacterota; class GWC2-55-46; order GWC2-55-46; family GWC2-55-46; genus GWA2-54-12. The sequence goes on along the minus strand of JADLDY010000081.1, from coordinate 5,036 downwards.
TAACCCTCCTTGTGCTCCCCGCCCTTTACAGGTGGTTCGAAGAGAAGAAAGTGGAGTTCTAAGGTTCATTGTGGGCAACATGAAAGGGGGTGCGCGATGAAGGAAGTCAAAGCGATAATCCAGCAGTTCAAGCTGTCTTCGGTAACCAGGGCCTTGCAGGAGATTCCCGGATTTCCCGGCATGACGGTATCTGACTGTAGGGGGTTCGGAAAGGAGAAGGGGAAGGGGAAGGGGAAGGAAGGGCCCCATCGGGTTGTAGAGGACCTCATCGACTATATCCCCAAGGTGAGGATCGAGATAATGTTGAAGGATGAAATGGTTGATTTGGTCGTAGAGACGATCTCGAAGGCTGCGCATACCGGAAACCCCGGAGACGGCAAGGTCTTTGTCTATGATATAGAAAAGGCGGTCAGAATAAAAACCTTTGAACAAGGAGAGGAGGCTCTTTAAAATGAAAACGAAAAGGATATTAAAGTTTTTAGGTGTTTTGGCCGTTGCCGTAACTTTTACCGGGTGTTACAAGCATGTCCCTAAAGAGGCTGTAGCGCTGGTAGAGGTCAGGGATGTGGCTTTAGACATAGCGTCACCATCTAAGGATGAAACCGATCTCGTCGTAATAACGCATGTAAAGAAGAGGCTGACTGAGGAGCCGTATACCTTTAATGTTGGAATTGACGGCAAGGAAATGAAAGAAATCGTCAAGGGAGTCAAGGAAACGGAGTCTAACATCGTTGAGGAAAGAGGAGAAGGGACGCACTATGCGCTCGCTAAGCGCTTCAGGCTCAACCCCGGAAGCTATAAGATATCCTTGTCGTCAGAAGATGGTCATGTAAGTACGAAGAGGGAACTTACAGGAGGCCATGTATACACGGTCATATTTGACCCAGTTTACGGTCCCCGTAAGTTCGCCCGTCCCAAGGATTTCCGGGAGGGAGTTATCGGCTTCGACGCAAATTTTGAGGTAGGAAATCACTTGAAGGAATAGAGGTGAACAGTCTGTTCTCAGCCCTCCTCCGAGGAGGGCTGAGAACAAAAACTGTTTAGAAAAGCGGGTGCTCAAAAGAAAGATAAAGTAAAGTGCCGTATTCACCTTTTGAAGACCCTATGCCGTAAGGGAAAGAGATACCCGGCACGACCTGGAGCCCTGAGGCGAAGTCAATGGCGTAACGGAAACCCGGATTTATGAAAAAGCTGTCTTCCCTGACTTTTGACCCGTCGGCCTGGACGGCTTCGCTTGAGGTCCAAGCGGACTCAAGCATGAAGTTGAATTTTGGAGTGATGCTGTAGATCGCGCTGGCTCCGAAGTTCATCCCTACCGTGTCGGACTTTGCTCCGCCGGGTTCTTTGCTGTCCGGAGTATAAGTCGCCCCGAGGTTCCAGTGCATGACCCATTTATCCGAAATGTCGACGCTTACAGGCAAGTTAACCTGGTAACCTATCGCGTCGGTCCCGAGGCCTTTTTTATAATCAGCCGTGGGGAGGATTATCGAGAAGCGCGGGGCTATGGCGATATTCTCCTTGAATACCAACTGGTAGCGGTAGTTCAAGGCTATGTCGCCAAGGCCTGTTTTCCATTCCGGATCGTCGACCCTGCTGTATGGGATGGTGTATGAAAGCTGGTGCGTCTGGCCAGGCACCGGCCATTCCTGCGTGAATGTCAGACCCCATGTTTTGGCATTTTTCAGATACTGATAGGCGAAAATATGCTGAATGACACCGTCTTCCTGATTGTAGGCTTCCTCTAAAAGAAACGAGTTGTCCTGGATTTTGTTCGCCCCCTCTGCGGCGTTGGACAGAAGCAACATTGACATAAATGCAGAAAACAGAACATACCTGAACCGTGACATTGGCAACCTCCTTTTCCGTATACATATTTTATCGACCTGACCGTGCGGCACTTGAGGAAAAAATGCTTATTCTTGTTGTATTAGATGATATTGAATATCATTTTCAATTTGAACTGTCAAGCTTTTCCGGGAAAATGAATGCAAGCCTGGATAGGGGGCCAAAATGGTTAAGAAGATAACATTACATATTGAAGGTCTCGACTGTGAGGACGAGGCAAAGCTAATTAGGTCTGCGATGGGAGGGGTTAAAGGGATCACCTCCATTGAGATCAACATTATGGCCAGGGCCATGAAGGCCGATTATGACGATCGTCTTGTAACAGAGCAGGATATCGTAAAGGCCATAGCCGGAACAGGCTTGAAGGCCAGAAAGAAGGAAGAGGCCGCGAAGACTTCCGTATGGTGGAAAGAGCCCAGGATCCTAACCCTTTCTGCTTGCGGACTTATAATCCTGTTCGCATTTGTTTTCGAGCATGTGTTCGGCATCTCTCACAGGAGCGCAAGTTTCCTGTACGGCATCGCCACTCTTATAGGCGGATACTATCCTGCGAAGATGGGCCTTGCCGCCGTGAAAACCCTGAGGCCTAATATAAGGACTCTCATGGTGGCAGGGGCTATCGGTGCAGCGAGCCTCGGACTTTGGGAGGAATCTGCCCTGCTTGTCCTCATATATTCGTTAGGAGACGTTCTCGAGGCCTATGCCTCCGACAGGGTAAGGGGGGCAGTCAAAAAGCTGATGGAGCTCGCCCCTAAGGAAGCTCTCGTGAGGAGAGATGGCCAGGAGCTCTTCATTGAAGTTGGGGAAGTCAGGGTCGGGGATATCATCGTTATCCGGCCAGGCGAAAAACTGCCATTGGATGGTAAGGTCGTAAAAGGTTCATCGTCCTTGGACCAGTCGTCCATAACAGGTGAGTCCATGCCGGTTTCAAAGGAGCCCGGCGATGAAGTCTTCGCAGGGACCATGAACCAGCGGGGAACCATTGATGTTCTGGTGACAAAGCCGTTTGAGGATACGACTCTCGGAAAGATAATCCACTATGTCGAGGAGGCTGAGGCAAGAAAGTCGAGCTACCAGAGGTTCGGGGAGACTTTCGGGAGATACTACACGCCTTCCATGTTCGCGCTTGCCATCCTGGTTGTAATCATACCGACTGTTATCTTTGGCGGATTCAGCGAATGGTTCTATAGGGGGCTCGTTGTGCTCGTCGTATCCTGCTCGTGCGGGATTGCCCTTTCAATACCCGTATCAGTAGTGGCCGCCGTGGCAAACGCCGCAAGGCATGGCGTGCTTATCAAGGGAGGAGCTCATCTTGAGGCCGTATCCCGGCTGAAAGCCATAGCCTTTGACAAGACAGGTTCACTGACCTTGGGCAGGCCTATCGTGACGGATGTCGTGACCTTTGGTGAATTGACTGATAAAGCCGTCCTTGATATTGCGGCATCCATCGAGAGCCGGTCAGAACATGTGCTTGCGGATGCCATCCTGAAGAAGGCAAAGGAAAAAGGTCTCTCAGTCAGTGAACTGGACTGGTTCGAGGCGATACCCGGCATGGGGGCAAAGGCAATTATCAATGGAGAAACCTACTGCGTAGGGAGCCTGAACCTGTGTACAAGGCTTGAAGTACTTACGCCTGATGCCGAGGGGAAGATCAGAGATCTCGAAAGACAGGGCAAGACTGTCGTGGTATTGATAGGCAGTAAGGGGCTGCTCGGGATAATCGCTGTCAGAGATGAACTAAGGCCCGATGCAAGGGATGTTCTTAAGAGGCTCAAGAACATGGGAATGAGGTCCATAATCATGTTGACGGGAGATAACGCTCAGGCCGCCAAAAAAATATCGGAAGAGGCCGGGGTCGACAGATTTATGGCGGAGCTCCTCCCGGAAGAAAAGGTAAATGCCGTAATTGCGCTTAAAAAGGATTACGGGATGGTCGGCATGGTCGGCGACGGCGTCAACGACGCTCCAGCCATGGTCGCTTCTGATGTTGGCATCGCTATGGGCGCTGCCGGAACCGATGTTGCCATAGAAACCGGCGATGTTGTCCTCATGGCGGATGACCTTTCAAAAATCCCTTATGTGATTGAGCTAAGCGGGAGGACGGCGGCAAACATCAAACAGAATATTGTTTTCTCGCTGGCTGTTATCGCCTTCCTGGTGCCTATGGCCCTTGCTGGGGTAATAGGGCTTGTGCCTGGCATACTCATCAACGAGGTCGGCGGGATACTTGTGATTGTAAACGGGCTGAGATTGCTGAAGTAGTCCCATGAAAGATATCTCTCTGTTGGCGGGTTAGTAGATTTTGCGGACCTGCCCCCACCTATAATGCCATTCGTAATTAGACTAATACAGCCATTTTCTCCTGTTGAAGCCTTGCGAATTCATTCGGTGAAAGGTCTCCGAGTGAACTGAGCGGCCGATCCTCGTTGTAATCCCCGTGAGTTCTTTAACGGTTACCAAATTGCGTATTCCGAACCAATCCGACCAGTCATTCTGGAGCAAGCCGACCACTGATTCCACTCTGAAGCCAACCATTTTTGGTCGAGCACCGGAACGGTGTCGAGATGAGGCCGGAATCCTGTCTAGGAGTCCCCTTGGTTTTATCGGGATTTGCTGCAGATGTTGAGGCGTCAAAGATTATTATATGCTTAGGTGCTGACAATAGAAACCCCGATTACCTTTTTAGCGTAATCGGGTTTTTTTTTATACTCAAAGGCCGCCGGTTATATTCTATGTCGTGCCCGGTAACCCCATTTTCCGCCTCTTCTTCGGGTCTGCCTTTTCCTCTTTTTCCGCTTCTTCCTCGGAGTTTGTTGCTTCCGTTGTTTCCTCGGAGAGGAGAGGCCATGCTGTCCTGTCCGTTTTCTGCCCATCCTCTCCGAATTCGTGTTTTTTGAGGGAAGACCTGTAATCGAATTTTATAGTCTTCGCGAGGCCGATCAGAAATGAGTCGAATTCCTCAATAGTGTTCCGATAGATGTTGATGGTCTCTTCCATCTTATCGAACGACCCTGTTGTCCGGACATAGAGTATGTGATTTTCCAGGATTTTTACGGCGATGGCGATCTGCCCTATTTCCTCGCTTCGTGGGTCAATAACATTGACGAAGTTCCTGCCCTCTACAAGTTTCAGCTTTATGTCTATTGTGTCGTTGAGATCGCGCCAATTTCTTTTGTTGAAGGAATAGAGAT
>JADLDY010000068.1 GCA_020846435.1 Deltaproteobacteria bacterium | reverse complement strand
GGGCGAAAAAACACGGCATCAAGACCGCTGTCGTAAAGGTCAAGGACTTCCCTTCAAGAGAACTGTTCGATTCCGAAGTATTAAGGCTCCTCAGGGAGGCCGGAGTCGAGCTCGTAGTGCTGGCCGGTTTCATGCGCCTCATATCTAGCGTCCTACTTGAAGGCTACCCGATGAGGATAATAAACATCCACCCGTCCCTGCTGCCGTCTTTCCCGGGCCTCGAGGTGCAAAAAGCAGCCCTTGAGCACGGGGTCAAGTTTACTGGCTGCACGGTCCATTTTGTCGACGGCGGGCTCGACAGCGGCCCGATAATCATCCAGGCCGTTGTCCCTGTAAAAGACGGGGACACGGTCGAGTCCCTTCAAAAGAGGATTCTTGCCGAAGAGCACAGGATCTACCCGCAGGCCATAGAGCTTTTTTCCGAAGGCAGGATTGAAGTACGGGGCAGAAGGGTATTCGTGCGTGAGAGCCAGTCGCCTTCAGCGGCGATGGAGAACCCCATTGTCACCATCCTTTAGTTTTTTTCAGAATTCGTCCGGCTTTCCGATAAACTAATTAGATGTCCAGCGATCCTGTAATAGTCAGCGCCTGTCTTTTGGGCCTCTCCACAAGATATGACGGCAAAGACGCACTGAACGAAGAGGTATGCTCTCTCCTCAAAGGCAGGCTGATCGTCCCAGTATGCCCAGAGCAGCTCGGCGGCCTGCCCACTCCGAGGCCGAAGGCCGAGATAACGGCTGGAGACGGAACGGATGTCCTCTGCGGCCTCTCGCGCGCCGTGGACGAGAACGGCGAGGACGTCACATCGAAGTTCATGAAGGGCGCGGCCGAAACACTTAAAGCCGCCCTTCTCACCGGCGCTCAGGAGGCTTACCTTAAAGACAGGAGCCCTTCGTGCGGCGTGTCGCTGATATGCAGGAGAGGTGAGAGGATCAAAGGCATGGGAGTCACAGCCGCCATGCTCATGAAAGAGGGCATTAAAGTAACAGGGTTCTGAAACAGGCTTTTTTGCCGGATTTCCAGCGGCCGATTGAAGCGGCCAGCTGAAAACTTCGAGGGAGAGAAAAAATGAAGATAACCTGGCAGGGCCATTCATGCTTCATCCTGGAAGCCGGAGGAAAGAGCGTCATCATCGACCCATTTCTCAAAGGCAACCCCACGGCGAAGATAAAGCCGTCTGATGTCAAAGTCGACGCCATCCTTGTGACGCACGGACACGCCGATCACCTCGGGGACGCGGTCGAGATATCAAAGCACACAGGCGCGCCTGTCATCGGCACCTTCGAGCTCGTGAACCACTGCATCGATAAGGGCGCGGCCGGACACGCCATGCACATAGGAGGGTCCTTCCGCTTCCCCTTCGGCAGGGTCAAGCTCACGATAGCGCACCACGGCTCCTCGACTGATTCAAGCTCGCTCGGCAACCCGTGCGGCTTCATAATAAACATGGGCGGCAAGACTCTCTACCACGCCGGTGACACCGGCCTTTTCTCAGACATGGCCCTTATAGGCGAGACAAACGTCATAGACGTCGCCATGCTCCCCATCGGCGACAACTTCACCATGGGCATTGAAGACGCGGTCCTCGCGGTCGGCTTCCTCAAGCCCAAAGTCGTAATCCCCATGCACTACAACACCTTTGACGTGATAAAGCAGGACCCTGAGGTCTTCAGGAAGAGCCTGCCGAGAAAAGACGTACAGGTCGAGATAATGAAGCCGGGACAGACCCTTGAAGTGTAAAACCCGCGCGAAAGAGGCGGCCGCCCTCCTGAGCCGGCTTGACATATACTAAATTTCCGATAACTTTACTAAAAGTGTGGTGTAGATTCAGATGAAAGTCCTGCGCAACGAAGCGCCCTCAACGATATCTTCATTGAAATAATACAAAACCAATGAGAAACCTTGCAAAAATCTTCAGGAACATCCTGCACAAGATCAGGATGTCGAAGTACACTGACTTTACGATAGCCGAGTACTTCAGAAAACTGGGGGCGCACATCGGGGAAGACAACAGGCTGGAAGTCCGCACTCTGGGCCCTGAGCCATACCTCGTGACTATCGGGAACCACTGCACAATAGCGCAGAATGTCGTTTTTCTGGTGCACGACGGCGCCACCTGGCTTTTCACCGAAGAGTTCCCGAGCCTTCAGAAGTTCGGCACGATACAGATACACGATAACTGCTTCATCGGCTATAACACGATAATAATGGGCAATGTGACGATAGGGCCGAACTCGATCATAGGAGCAGGCTCAATAGTCACAAAGAACATCCCCGCGAACGTGGTCGCGGCCGGAAACCCTGCGAGAATCATCTGCACGACAGAGGAATACAAGAAGAAGGTGCTCAGGATATGGCAGGAGCAGGAGCCGCCAGGATACTTCAGCAGCGTGAAAAAGGGCGTCAAATACCCGGCCTCCTACATACAGCAGTTGAAGAACCGGGACAGAGATCTCCTGAGAGAGCACCTGACAGGCTTTTTTGAACGGAAGAAGAAAGTTACCGACATCTCATGGCGCGCCTATAAATAACAAGCCCAGTGTGTCCAGCCAAACCGGTCAGTCCGACCAAAGACGCTCTCCTCAGACAGGCACTCCGTAGACCGCGAACCTCGCCATGTACCAGTAGTACTTGACGAACTCGGCCGCCAGTATCCCGAGACTGCCGCCCTTCCACCATCTGCTCTCGTCGAAGTTCGGTGAAGAGACGCTGTAAGCCTCTATCCGGGTGCCTTCCGGCATGACCTTCGTGAAGGTATAGTGCGCCCTTTTCATATGGTAGCCTGAGGTTATCAGCACCATCGAGGTGAACCTGTTCGCCGCCATGAGCTCTCTCACCTCGAGCGCGTTCTCGTAGGTCGAAGCCGAGCGCTTCTCAAGGACTATTTTCCCACGCTCGACGCTGTTTATCCTGTTGAGGAATATCGAATCAAGGTCAGAGTCCTGGTGTACTCCGCTCAATATGAGGAGCTTTGCCCTGCCCCTCCTCAAAAGGACGAGCCCCTCGTCGGTGCGCCCCCTGCCCCCTGTGAGGACCACAATAGCGTCCGCGCCGGCTCCGGAGCCTGATGGCCCGTAGGCTTTCGTTGCCGCGGCGAACTCCAGGAAAAACGCCATTATGAGGGCCGCCGCCGCAATCGGCAGTATGTAGATTATCTTTTTCATCATCCGCGTCTTGCTGCCATAACGGCGCAACAGCCATTTTACTTTACTGTTTTTTAAAAAAAACTTGCATTATGCTCGAACGTATGATAAAAATACCTCTTTCAAATCTTTAGG
>JADLDY010000067.1 GCA_020846435.1 Deltaproteobacteria bacterium | reverse complement strand
GGAAGATGACAGTCCCGATGTCGCGCCCTTCCATGACGACGCGGCCTTCCTCGCCCAGCATCCTCTGGCAGGCGGAAAGGGTTGCCCTGACGGAAGGCTTGGTCGCAACCTTCGAGGCAAGCTCCCCTGCGCGGTCAGTGCCTATTCTGTCGGTATAATCCACGCCGTCTATCGTTATGCGGCCGGTGTCTGTCGAGTACTCGATGTTAATGTCGCGGCAGTAGTCCTGCAAGTTAAGGTCGTCCTTGAAGTCGACGTATGACGACTTGGCCGCCAGGCCAAAGGCCCTGTACATGGCGCCTGTGTTGATGTACTTGAAGCCGAGGCTTTCGGCGACCCGCTTGCTCACCGAAGATTTGCCTACCCCTCCGGGGCCGTCTATGGCTATTACCGGTCCTTTTTTCACGCTATCGTTACCTTTCCGAGCGCTCTGAAAAAGCCGGGGAACGAAACGTCCACGCTTGAAGCGCCTTCTATTTGAATTCCGTCTATTGAGTTGAGGGCGGCCATGGCCATAGACATCGCTATCCTGTGGTCTCCGTGGCTCCTGATAGTCCCGCCCTTTACAGGCTTGCCGCGCGTGCCTTCTATTACTATGCCGTCCGGCCTTTCTTCGTTCCTGACGCCTATGGCGCTGAGGCACTCTGATATCACGGCTATCCTGTCGCTCTCCTTGACCCGGAGCTCTCCTGCCCCTGCGATCGTCGTCGTGCCCTCTGCAAAGGCCGCGGCAACGCAGATGATCGGGAACTCGTCTATGGCAGGCAGAAGCTCTCTGCCGCTTATATCAGCGCCCTTCAAGCTGGAGCTCTTGACAAGAAGGTCAGCTACCGGCTCGCCTGAAGCCTCGCGCGCTCCCCTGACTTCTATCGACCCGCCCATCTTCTTGAGTATATCTATAATACCGACCCTTGTGGGGTTTACGCCGACGTTCTTTATGAGTAGGTCAGAGCCTTGAGCCAATGCCGCGCCGACCAGGAAAAAGGCCGCTGACGAAATGTCACCCGGCACTTCTATTTTACACCCGGTAAGCGTCTTTGTCGACCTGACGGAGACGGCGTTGCCGGAAACCGACAGGTCGGCGCCGAAGAGCTTCAACATCCTCTCGGTGTGGTCGCGGCTCTTTTCAGGCTCGATGACAGTTGTTTCGCCTTCGGCGTTGAGGCCTGCGAGGAGTATCGCTGATTTGAGCTGCGCGCTCGCGATAGGGCTCTCAAAGCGCATGCCCTTGAGCTTCTTTCCGGTTATGGCCAGAGGAAGGAGGCTCGCCTCTTTCCTTCCGGCGATAGACGCGCCCATCTTGAGGAGCGGAGAGACTACCCTTTTCATCGGGCGGCCCCTGAGGGAAGCGTCCCCCGTAATCACCGAAAAGAACGGCAGCGACGAAAGGAGCCCCACAAGAAGCCGCGTCGTCGTGCCGGAGTTGCCGGCGTTTATGATGTCGGCCGGTTCGCTGAGGCCCGTGAGCCCTTTGCCGTGGATGGTCACGCGGTCAGCGTTCCTCGTTATGTCGACTCCCATGAGGGAGAAGGCCGATATTGTCGAAAGGTTATCCTCGCCTTCGAGAAAGCCCGTGACCTCGGTCGTGCCCTCGGCGATGGAGCCGAAGAAGACCGAGCGGTGGGAGATGGACTTGTCCCCGGGCACCGTCATCTCGCCCTTCAATCCACTTCCCGGATGTATGAGAACGCTCCCGCTGAATATTCCTGTCGCGCTCAAGCTCTCTCCTTTGGGTTGTTTTTTATGAGCGAGTCCCTTAAGGACTTTGCCCGGCCGAACTCGGACCGTAAGGCCGCAAGATCCTCTTTTTCAATGAGAGCCCGGAGGCTCTCAAGCCTCCTGCTGAAGCCATCTATCGTCTTCAAAAGCTGCGCCTTGTTCATGGCGCAGATGTCGGACCACATCTCAGGCGAACTCGATGCAATCCTTGTGAAGTCTTTAAAGCCGCCTGCCGAATAGCTCAGAGCGTCGACGCCGGAGTCTTCAATGTCCCCTACCGTGTTCACGAGCGTATAAGCAATCATGTGAGGGAGGTGGCTCACGGCCGCGAGTATCATGTCGTGGGAAGCGGCGTCCATGACGACGACCTTCGCGCCGGTGGCTTCCCAGATGAAGCGCACTTTTTCAAGCGCTCCAGAGTCTGTCTTTTGCGTAGGCGTCAGTATGCACTTCCTGCCGATGTAAAGCTCGGGAAAGGCAGCCTCGGCCCCTGAATGCTCGGTGCCTGCTATCGGGTGGCCAGCGACGAAATGCACGCCTTCGGGGATAAGAGGGGTGACTTCGGTTATTACCGCGCCTTTGACGCTCCCTACATCGGTGACTATGCACCCGGGTTTCAGGTGAGGCGCGGCCTGCCTTATTGTCTCGGCTATCTTCAAGACAGGGACAGCGACCACGACGAGGTCAGCGTCTTTGAAGCCCTCACCTATGTCGCGGGTGAATGAGTCTATTATGCCTAGTCTCTGAGCGGATTCCAGATTGTGAAGCCCTCTCCCGATGCCGACAATATTGGAAGCGATGCCTTCATTCCTCAAGACAAGCGCGAGAGAGCCGCCGATGAGGCCAATGCCGATTATGGCGACTTTGTTAAAATGTAACGGTTTGCCCATCCTGAAAAACTACCTTTAAGGCGGAGAATTTTAAATGTACAGCGGG
>JADLDY010000085.1 GCA_020846435.1 Deltaproteobacteria bacterium | reverse complement strand
GCGCTTATCCTCTGACCGGCCACATAGGCTCCTCATTGTATACGGAGGCCAATGCCGCTATAGCGGCACGGATGCTCTATAAGCTCGCGAGGGAAATGCTGGTCTGCGATACGAATATAAACATATGCGGCTGCATGCCGACCCCGATCTGGGTCAAGCACAACTACAAGATGCATGTGGCCGTGCCGGTTAAGGATTTCGCAGCCCACCCGATAGGAAGAAGCGGGCTTTTATGGAGTTCGGTTAAAAACCCTCCGGTAGGAGGCGATAACTTCGTATGGACGCTCTACAGGCGAAGGAACTGCTGTGCGTTTTAAGAGCGGTTGTCAGAGGAGGCTATATGGAAAAAAAGAAAGACCATGAAAAAGAAAGCGAGCCGGATATGATATGTCCGGTTTGCATGACCAGGCTCGATTATACGGTCAACGAATGTTTTGCGCTCATGGAAGAGATCGTCCCCTGTTTCGATGAGATACTGTTTTGTAATTAATGCGGTTCCATCCCCAAGGATGGTAATCTCGAGCCGAAGTGATACGCGATGCTGACAGGAAACGTTTTTAAAATTCCGCTTTTCGTTTTCATAAACGGCCTGTTTTTCGTTTTGACGTGCCTGTCCCCGTCCGTCCATGCTTCGGGGCCTGAAGGCCTTTCTATCGACGATATACACATCGATAGAGGCGAATACGAGAGGCTTTTGATGGGAATTCCCATGAGCATTGACCCGGAGATGATGGAAAAGGCGAAGCAGGCTATCCCCGGAGATATTAGTGAAAGGGTGGAGAAGGAAAGGTCGAAGCTTATCGAGAGGGAATTTTATGGCATGGACGCGGCTGGCGTCGTACCTGGGAATAACCAAGGGCAGGCCGGGAACACCCGTCATGGAACAGCGATTCTTAAAGAAGACGAGAGGATCTACATATTTGTGTCCTCTTCAGTACCGAAGGACACTCTACGGAACTACGCAAGGGATCTTGACAGGCTCGGGCAGCCCCGGATGTCGATAGTGATGCGCGGGTTCGTAGGCGGGATGACGAAAGTAAGGCCGACGCTTGAATTCCTCAGGGGGGTGCTCTTCAAGGACGAAACCTGCGATTACGATAAATGCGAGGCCTACCGGGCTCCAGCCCTCATAGACCCCTTGCTCTTCAGGCGCTACGGGATAGAGGCCGTGCCGGCCATAGTATACGCCAAGGGTGTTAGGGTCGTGAACTTCACGGTCAGCGAAGGATTGGGGGAAGGGGCCGAGACTGGGGATTACTATATACTTTATGGAGACGCCGCTTTGGAAGGGGCGCTGGAGCTAATTAACAGCGAGGCTCGATCCAGGTCGCTCGACTGCCTCGTATGGAAGCTCAGAAGAGGTGAGGGCTATGAGAGGGATTGCAAGTAAGCCTAAGACAGAGGACAAGTCCTTTTTTAAACGGATGCTTTTTTCCCCGAAAGTGGCATCATTAGCGTACGACACTGCAGACTACTGGTAGGCCCTTTACCAATGCATTCTCACGAGGCCAGATTCCAGTCCGATTCTGCCATGCCCGGAGTGCAACTGGAACCAAATCCACGGTGAAATACCATCATCTTCAACAACCCGCGCTTGTCCCTCCATCGACCTTCTTGAAGATTCTGTACCTGCCGCCTTGTGTTAAGGCCTAAGATAACTCGTTTGTGGTGGGTCTTTCCCTAGCACAAATCCGCCCAAGGCAAGTGGACGCGCCCTTAAGCGAATTATTGCGGGCATTTGCGGCAAAAAGCGGTTGACAATTGGTCTTTACCTTAGTATTTTAAGAGATAGTTTAAATTGGTGAGTTGTGCTCTGACTTTCCCATGTTCGCACTGGCGAATGTGGCAACTAACCAAATCGCCCATGAGGAGTTCGATAAATGGCCGAGATGGAAGATCGCTGGTTATCGATAAACGAAATATGCAAATACCTCGGTATCAGCAATGATACCGTGTATCGCTGGATTGATAGGCATAGCATGCCTGCCCACCGGATGGGCCGCCTCTGGAAGTTCAAGAAGGACGAAGTGGACGAATGGGTGAAGGCCGGTGGCGCTGCCGAGCATACAAAGAGGGATGCAGACCAAGAATGAGTCACGACAGATACAGCATGTCATTTACAGCCGGCAGCCTCTTTCACCGCGAATCGGTGAAACTGGCCGAGCTGTATCTTGCGCTTGGCAACTGGAGCGCAGTGCAAAATGAAGTGTTTACTAAGAATATTTTACAGGCCAGAACTTTGAGCACCCTGAAGCGGGTGTGTCGCGAGATTATCTCACGCTTAAAAACGCTGAACGTTCAGGAGTTGTGTTTTCTGAGCGAGGCCAATCATCAGGAGCAAGCCCATCTGCTTTGGATCGCAGTTTGTCGTCGATACAAGTTCATTGCTGATTTTACCGTTGAGGTTCTTCGAGAGCGCTACATCACTTTGAAGGCGGATTTGAGCCTTGAAGATTTCGATTCATTTTTCAACAGGAAATCAGAATGGCACTCAGAACTCGATGAGGTCCGGCCAACGACAAGAAACAAATTGCGACAGGTTCTTTTTAAGATGCTCCGTGAAGCAGACCTGTTGGCCACTAACAACATGATTAATGCTGCCATGCTCAGCCCGAGGCTGATTGAGCTGGTCTCTCATGGCAATCACCAGGATATACTCTACTTCCCAGCGTTTGAATCGGATTTAAAGAGGATGGCGAAGTGAAAGCAGATATAGCCAGAATGCCAATGCAGGACAGATTCCAGCATCTTTTCGCCGTGATCTCCGGCCAGCGTTTTCTCAAAAAACAAGGCCTTGGTAATGAGGTGCCTTTTTTCATTTGTCCCTTCAAGTCTGAAGAGGCAGTCGAGATGGAACGACTACAAAGGCAACTGGTCAACCGCCTCGAACAAGCTGGTGTCCGGATTCTGGAGATAAATCTTTATGATCTTTCGATTGAAATACTGAAAAAGCGTGATATCTGGAATCAGATTCTGGAAATGGAAGCATCTGTTTCCAAAGAACAGCTCAAGGAACTGCTCCAGGGTGTGCTGGACCCTGAGGCCCATCTTGTGCCAACCATCGCCGCCAAATTGGCACATACGGATTTTGAAGTGCTATTTCTTTCTGGGGTCGGCGAGGTGTTCCCATATATTCGATCGCATAATGTTCTGAATAATTTACAGAGCACCGCGAAAGAGAAGCCTACGGTTATGTTTTTCCCGGGTGCTTATACCCACTCGCTGGAATCCGGAGCATCACTGGACCTCTTCGGAAGGCTTCACGACGACAAGTACTACCGGGCATTCAACATCTTTCACTGCGAAGCATAAACGAGGGAAGCGTGATGACTCTGAAGAATATCTTTCACAAACCGGTTGATCGCCCCATTGAGGGGGTTATCAAGGCAGACGATGAAGCAAGCCTTCGCCTCGAAATTGAAGAATACGTGCTGACCAACGAAGTTGAGAAGCGGCTTGAGTCCTTCCTGGATGCCTACAATAACTACGAAGGTGCCAACGGCGTCTGGGTATCCGGCTTCTTTGGGTCCGGTAAGTCCCACCTGTTGAAGATGCTAGCGCTATTGCTTGAAAACCGGCAAATAGATGGTGTCTCGGCGCTTGATCTGTTTCTTCCCAAGTGTGGTGATAACGAGATCCTGCGTGGCGATCTAAAAAGAGCGGTCGCCATCCCGTCGAAAAGCATTCTATTCAATATCGATCAGAAAGCGGATGTCATCAGCAAGACCCAAATCGACGCGCTCCTTGCTGTCTTCGTCAAGGTCTTCGATGAGATGTGCGGTTATTACGGAAAGCAGGGTCATATTGCCCAGTTTGAACGCGACCTCGACAGCCGGGGGCTCTACGAACAGTTCAAGTCAGCTTATGAGGTGGCTGCGGGGCGGACCTGGCAAAAAGGCCGGGAGCAGGCGTTGCTCGAAGGCAAGAATATCGCCAAAGCTTATGCGCAGGTGACAGGCGGTGATGAATCGCAGGCCTCAGGGATCTTGGATAAATACCACAGCCAATATCGGGTTTCGATTGAAGATTTTGCAGAACAGGTTCGTGCTTATGTGGAGAGGCAATCTCCTGACTTCCGGCTGAACTTTTTTGTTGATGAGGTTGGCCAATATATCGCAGATAACGTCAAGCTCATGACTAATCTTCAGACCATTGCCGAAAGTTTTGCGACCAAGTGTCAGGGCCGCGCGTGGGTCATCGTAACTGCCCAGGAAGACATGGGAATGGTTGTTGGCGAGCTGGGCAAACAGCAAGGCAATGACTTCTCGAAGATTCAGGCACGATTTGCTAATCGCATGAAGCTGACCAGCGCAGATGTCGCAGAAGTCATCCAAAAGCGCCTGCTGACGAAGACCGAAGACGGCGTGAGTCTGTTATCGGACATCTATCACGCGCAATCCAATAATTTCAAGACCTTATTCGATTTTGCAGATGGTTCAGTAACGTACCGTAACTTTCAGGACAGAGATCACTTCATTCACAGCTACCCATTTATTCCATACCAGTTCGCGCTGTTGCAGTCGGCCATACAAAACCTGTCACAGCACAACGCCTTCGAGGGTAAACACAGTTCCGTAGGTGAACGGTCCATGCTGGGCGTATTCCAACAGGTAGCGATTCAGATTGGTGATCATGAGGTTGGCCAGCTGGCCACTTTCGATTTGATGTTCGAGGGCATACGCACGGCATTGAAGTCCCAAATTCAAAAGGCGATCATTCAATCGGAGAAACATCTCGATAGCCCATTTGCCATACGGCTGCTGAAGGCTCTTTTTCTTGTCAAATATGTCAAAGAGTTCAAGCCGACGGTAAGAAACCTCTGTGTTCTTGTGCTGGACGGCTTCAACCAGGATATCCCTGTGCTCAGGAAACAGGTCGAAGAAGCGCTCAACCTACTTGAGCAGCAAACATATGTGCAACGCAATGGCGAGCTATACGAGTACCTGACCGATGAGGAGAAAGACGTCGAGCAGGAGATTAAGAATACTGAAGTCGAGTCCGCTGACGTAGCCGCAGAGCTTGAGAAGATCGTCTTTGATCACGTGATAAAACAGCGGAAGATCCGCTACGACGAAAACGGCCAGGATTATTCCTTCTCCAGAAAGCTCGATGATCGTTTGCACGGGCGCGAGTATGAACTGGCCATCCATGTCATCTCCCCGTTCCATGAAAACGCCGAAAACGAGTCTATCTTGCGGATGCAGAGCATGGGCCGGGACGAACTCCTGGTCTTGATGCCTGCGGATGAACGCCTCATTCGCGATATCCTCATGTACAAACGGACCGAGAAATACATCCGTCAGAATATCTCGATTACACAGCAAGAGGCTGTAAAACGCATTCTGGCCGACAAGGGATTCCAGAACCGGGAGCGCTATGCTCAACTGCAGCAGCGCATTCAAAACCTCATAGTCAAAGCCAAGCTGTTCGTAGCAGGTGCTGATATCGAAATGGGTTCTGAGGACGCACAAACCCGGGTTATGCGAGGCTTTCATGAATTGATATCCCGTGCCTATCCAAACCTGCGCATGCTGCGCGGCATCACTTACACCGAGAATGATATCGCCAAATGCCTCAAGCATTCGAAGCAGGGACTGTTTGGCACAGATGCCACCACTCTGTCCGAATCCGAACAGGAATTATTGGCGTTCATTCAGAGTAATAACCGGGGTGGCGTCCGCACCACACTCAAGAACCTTCTGGAAAAATTCGAGCGCAAACCCTATGGCTGGTACTACGCAGCAATACTTTGCACGCTGGCCAATCTTTGCGCCAGGGGTAAAGTGGAAGTACGAGTCGATGGGAATCTTTTGGAGGATGATGAACTCGAGCGGGCGCTGCGCAACACACATGGCCATGGCAATGTGGTGCTGGAGCCCCAAGTCGAATTCACAGCATCTCAGGTCCGTACCCTCAAAGAGTTCTTTGAGGACTTCTTCGACGCCCCGCCGCGAGCCAATGAAGCAAAAGCGCTCGGCAAGGAAACCGGCACTGCGCTCCAGGAGATGATGCATCAGCTTTCGTCACTTGCTGCCCAGGCATTTCAATATCCGTTTTTAACTGTACTGACCCCGGTGATCGAGAAGCTTAAGGAATTGAGCAACAAGCCCTATACCTGGTACCTGACCGAATTCGTCAGTCAGGAAGATACCCTGCTCAACATGAAGGAAGGTATGATCGATCCCGTCCGCAAGTTCATGAGCGGCCCGCAAAAAGCCATCTTCGATAATGCCCGCAAGTTTGTGCAAACCCAAGAGCCTAACTTCGCCTATATCGAAGGCGATGAAACCTCCCAGGTAGTAACAAGCCTGACCGATCCGGAATGTTTCAAGGGTAACCGCATGCAGCAGGTGAAGACGCAAGTCGAAACGCTGCAAGAGAAAGTCACCGCCCAGGTCGAGGCCGAAATTGCCAAAGCCAAGGAAACGGTTATTGCCCTCATAGGCCGCCTGTGCGGCATGGCTGAGTTTAGTTCACTGAATGGCGAGCAGCAGGAGTTGATTACCCGACCGTTCAACGAATTTACTGCCGCCATTGAGCGTCAGAAGCTGATTGCCGTCATCCGTGACACCCTGCGTCGGTTTGAGGAATCTGACTATCAACGGCAGCTTTCCCAGATGACGGCCTGGGCACAACCGGAACCTATGCCAGAACCAGCGTCCGAGGCTGGCGGTAAAACTTCACCAAGTGACAGCAAGCAGGTGGCACCGGCCAGGCCCGAACCGCGCATCGAGTACGTGCCAAGCCGCTCGGTAAAGGTTTTGTTCGAAAAAGCCTGGCTGGCTGACGAAACCGATGTGGATCGCTACCTGGAGTCCCTGCGCCAGGCACTGCTTGAAGAAATCCGCAAAGGCAAAAGGATTCAAATATGATCACTCGACTCGAACTTAAGAATTTTACTGCCTTTCGCGACCTGGAAATAAAATTCTCACCCAAAATTAACGTGCTTATCGGCGAGAACGGCACAGGTAAAACTCACCTGCTTAAAGCAGCTTATGGGCTTTGTGCTGGCGGCACCTTGTTCAAGAATAAGCCCGATATTAGTAAAGACGAGCTTGAGATGGCACTCACCTCCAAGTTGCTAAGGCTTTTCATGCCACTGGATGAAAAGCTCGGCAAGATGCGCCGCCACGGTGTTGCAGAGAATGCCCAATTGGAAGCCAATTTTTCCCCTGGAATGAGGGTGGCGGTAACCTTCCACACCAATTCTAAGT
Organism: Deltaproteobacteria bacterium; assembly: GCA_020846435.1. Taxonomy (GTDB): domain Bacteria; phylum Desulfobacterota; class GWC2-55-46; order GWC2-55-46; family GWC2-55-46; genus GWA2-54-12. The sequence continues at coordinate 16,356 of JADLDY010000085.1, read as the reverse complement.
CGCTGGTTATTCAAAATAGTGAGAATTACGAAGAGTGTCTATCCGCCCCAATTTTCATACCGACCAAAGAGGTGCTCTCTTTTATGAAGGGGTTTAATAGCTTGTATGAAAGATACGGGCTCTCCTTCGATCAGACATATCAGGACATATGTCTGCTGATGGACCTGCCTGAAATTCGTCCTGAGGCGCTGTATGAAAAATCAAAGTGGGCGATGACAGAGATCGAGGGGATCTGCGGTGGCCGTTTTGTTTTCTATGGCGGCGGCAAGGTCACCTTCAAAACCGTGGATGCCGAATATTCCGCCAACTCCATGGCCGAAGGCTTCCGCAAGGCGGGCATGCTGTCACGCCTTTTGGAAACCGGTGCGATCCAGCCCGGTGTCAGCGGCCCGCTGTTCTGGGATGAGCCCGAATCCAACCTGAACCCCAAGCTGATGAAGCTGCTCGTGCAGATCCTGCTGGAGCTATCGCGCAACGGCCAGCAGATCATTCTGGCAACCCACGACTATGTACTGCTCAAGTGGTTCGATCTGCTCATGGACAAGGGCAAGGAGGACCATGTGCGCTTCCATAGCCTTTACCGTGACCCGGATACCGCCGAGATCAAAGTCGCCTCTACTGAGGACTACCTGAAAATCACACCGAATCCGATTGATGAAGCCTTTGGTTTTCTCATCAACCAGGAGATCGAGAACGACATGGGAGACCTCGGCAAATGAACGTCGTTAAGACAGATGGTTTCGAGTTCCGGTTTACGGATTCCTTGGATGCGTTCGTCTTCGACGAGAATGACAGTACCAAACCCACTTTCCACGGAGCGCCCATGAAGGGAGTCGACATCATAGCCGAGTTTGACAAGGCCTATGTTTATATCGAGTTGAAGGATTACGACGACCCATCAATTTTTGATGTTCTTGGTGCCACAACGGATGAGGACAAAGAGACCTGTCAGAAGCACTTTAAGTGGCTTAAGAACTATCTGAAGTACAAGTTCAGAGATTCCTACCTCTACCGGCACGCTGAACAGAAGGTGGAAAAACCAGTCCACTATGTCTGCCTGATTACCTTTGATAACGCCTTGAACATTCGGATGCAAAAATCCCTGAAAGAGGAATTGCCAGTGGGCAAAGCATCACGCCGCTGGGTCCAGGCCCTGGCCACGAGTTGTCATGTTGTGAATCTTGATAAATGGAACGAGAACTTCCCGAATTGGCCGGTCACACGCTTGGCCGTCGCTGCAGCAGGAGGCGCATAAATTTGATGGAAACGGCAAAACTCAGAAAATTTGCCCAGTTCGCCCGGCGCAGCCTAATTGAACAGGTCTCCGCCAAGCTCAAGTTTATCCTGGCCGAGGCCAGCGCAGCCCGACGTGAAAGCACCCAGGCCATCAAGAAGCTCGAGGAAGCGGTCAAGAACCACGGCAAAGAGCAGGTTATCGAGCGGGTGGCCTACATCTGGTTCAATCGCTTCTGCGCTCTGCGCTTCATGGATGTGAACCGCTATACCCGCATAGGCGTGGTATCGCCTGCTGAAGGGCAGTTCCAGCCCGAGATTCTGGCCTGGGCCAAAATGGGGGATATCGATGAAGAGATGGAGTATGACAAGGTCCGGCAGCAGATTTTCGCTCTGATTGAGGGCAAAGTGCCCAGCCGCGACCCGCAGGGCGAGGCCTATCGCCTGCTGGTAGTCGCCGCTTGCAATTACTGGAATAGGGCTATGCCGTTCCTGTTTGAGCGCATCAACGACTACACCGAACTGCTGATGCCGGATGACCTGCTCTCGGGCAACTCCATACTGGCCTATACCCGCGAAGCGATGACGCCGGACGCTTGCGATGATGTAGAAGTCATTGGTTGGCTTTACCAGTTCTATATCTCCGAGAAAAAGAACGAGGTGTTCGAGGGCCTGAAGAAAAACAAAAAGATCACGCCCGAAAACATCCCCGCCGCCACCCAGCTTTTCACCCCGCACTGGATAGTACGGTACCTGGTGGAAAACTCCCTGGGACGTCTTTGGATGCTTAACCGCCCAGACTCGAAGCTGGTCGAGCAGATGGACTATTACATTAAGCCCGAGCAGCACGAGACAGATTTCCTGCGCATCGGCAAACCGGAAGAGATTAAAATCTGCGACCCGGCCTGCGGCTCCGGCCACATGCTCACCTATGCCTTCGACCTGCTCTACGCCATTTACGAGGAGGAGGGCTACGAGCCCGCCGAGATCCCGGAAAAAATTCTCACTCATAACCTTTATGGCATCGAGATAGATGAACGCGCCGGGGAACTGGCTGCCTTTGCCCTGACCATGAAGGCCCGGGCCAAACAGCGCCGGTTCTTCACCAAAGGAGTTAAGCCAAACATCTGTGTGCTGGAGAACATCCAATTCAAAGAGGGCGAGCTGAAAGACTACATGGATTTCGTCGGGCGTGACCTGTTCACCGCGCCGTTGCAGACCACCTTACGCCAGTTTGAGGAGGCCGACAACTTCGGCTCCCTGATCCGTCCGGATGTCACTGATGTGGAGTGGATGCTCAAGATCTTGGAGTCAAAGAATGTCTCCGGGCATCTGTTCCTCAGCATGACCCATCAGAAGGTGCTACAAGCCCTGCATCAGGCCGATTACCTGAGCCCCAAATATCATGTGGTGGTTGCCAATCCACCGTATATGGGTGGAGGAGGTATGAATGGTCGGTTAGGTTTGTGGCTCAAGGACAACTATGCCGATGTGAAGTCGGACCTTTTTTCAGCATTTATCATAAGGAATACAGAACTGGCACTGCCAAAGGGGCAGCTGGGTTTTATGTCCCCATTTGTGTGGATGTTTATTTCCTCTTATGAGAAATTACGCAGATTTCTAATCAATCGAAAGACTATTACCTCGTTGGTGCAGCTTGAATACTCTGGGTTTGATGGTGCTACAGTCCCAGTATGTACTTTCACAGTAGAAAACACTTCTCGGCCGTTTTTTAAGGGTGGTTTTGTTAGGTTGTCAGATTTCAGGGGCTCTGAAAATCAAGGCCCCAAAACACTTGAAGCAATAAGGAATAAAGATTGTGGATGGTTCTACCGTGCATCGGCAGAAAATTTCAAAGCAATACCGGGTAGCCCTATTGCCTACTGGGTAAGTGACACTTTTGTTAAGCCATTCAAAGTAGCATCAGAAACCATTTACGATTTAACCATTTCTGACGGACAAACGAAAACTGGAGATAATGACAAGTATCTGCGCCAACATTGGGAAGTTGTATCATCTACGGTCGGGCCTAAAGGTAAATGGTGGCAGCATCCTAAGGGAGGGCCATACAGAAAGTGGTTTGGAAATGTTGATTGGGTAATTGACTGGTCAGAGAATGCCAGAAAACATTATAGAAAAGACCGCGTTGCTCGAATATTGCCAGAATATTTATGGGGAAAAAAAGGAATCTCTTGGACATTAATTACGAGTGGTGCCTCATCCTTTCGAACACTTGAAGCAAATCAGATTTTCAACCTGGCCGCTCCTTCTTTATTTTTTCATGATGAAAATAACATTGAAAAATGCCTTGGTTTTTTGAATACCAAGTACGTAACAAAATTATTGAAGGTCATTAATCCGACCCTCAATATGAATGTTGGGGAGGTGCGATGCCTACCATTAGTAGAAAGGATCAATTCCAGGATAGATGAAATTAATCAAATAGTACGCAATTGTGTCGCGGCTTCAAAAACGGATTGGGACTCCTACGAAACCTCCTGGGGATTTACCAGCCTGCCACTGCTCAATCCTAACTACCGCCAGTCGTCCCTAAAGACCACATACGATAAGCTCCGCGTACACTGGCGTGAGATGACACTGGAGACGCAGCGACTGGAGGAAGAGAATAATCGCATTTTCGTTGAAATATACGACCTACAGGATGAGCTGACGCCCGAGGTGCCACTTAACGAAATAACCCTGACCTGCAACCCGCACTATCGCTATGGAGGCGAAAAGAGTGAGGAAGAGCTGGAGGCGCTGCTGCTGGCCGACACCATGCGCGAGCTGGTCTCCTATGCCGTGGGCTGCATGTTTGGACGCTATGCGCTGGATAAGCCGGGCCTGATCCTGGCCAACCAGGGTGAGACCATCGAGGACTACTTGAAAAGGGTACCGGAACCGAGCTTCCCGGCCGACGACGACAACGTTATCCCCATGCTCGACGGTGACTGGTTCAGCGACGACATTGCCGAGCGCTTCCGCAAGTTTCTGCGCGTGGCCTTTGGCGAGGAGCACTACGAAGAAAACCTCAGGTTTGTCGAAACGGCGTTGAATATCAAGGGCAAGCGCAACTACACCATCCGCGATTACTTCCTTGACGAGTTCTACAATGATCATGTGAGGCGCTATAAGAAGCGGCCCATCTACTGGCTGTTCAGTAGTCCCAAGGGGAGTTTTAACGCTCTGATCTACATGCACCGCTACTGTCCGGATACTATCAGCGTGGTGCTCAACGACTACTTGCGCGAGTTCCGCACTAAGCTCTCCTCTCACAAAAACCATCTTGAGGCGGTCAGCATCAGCGCAAGCGCATCTCAGAGCGAGAAGACTAAGGCCCTGAAGGAGATCGAGAAGATAACCAAAATGATCGCCGAGATGGAGGAGTACGAACGCGAGGTCCTCTACCCGTTGGCAACCGAGCAGGTGCCGATAGATCTCGATGAAGGCGTGAAGGTCAATTACCTCAAACTTGGCGCGGCTTTGAAAAAGATCGTCGGCCTGGATGCGAAGGAAGAGTAAGGAGCGCCATTGATGGAAAATCGCATAGCCCAGGCCCTAACTAAATTATTCGACCGGCACCGGATTGTCTTCTGGTACGACGCCAAGCATGAATTGCGTAACGACTTCGAGGCGCTGTTGTTGCCCGGCATTGAGAAACTGGAACTCACCAATAACGAGTACGCCATCAAGTATCGGATCTTGCGCGAGCAGCCCGAACAGAAATTTCTGCTCTACCGTGAAGGGCCTCAGCCTGCCGATATGGACAACTGGCTTCTCGATGTGCAGCTGGCCCATGGCGAGTTTCGCACCGATCAGGTGGCGATCTGGCTGTCCGAGCTCGAGCTTGGGCTGGAGTTCACCGATGTGGTGCAGGCTCACGCGGAATTTTTTCAGGCTATTAAACGCAAGGAAGCCCTCAAAAAACTTCTGAAATCAGACGACACTGCCGGACAGATTCGCCTTAAGATGCTTGCGGTATGCGCAGGCAGCGAGCCACGCATGGATTCCGTGGTGGAAAACTTGCTGCAGGAATTGGCCGATGGCCGTGATGAGAAATTCAAGCTGATCAGCCGGTGCAGTCTGGATGTCTTCCTCTGGGAGCAGATGACCCGCTTCTATGGCTACAAATCCGAAGAGCCGGGCATCCGAGACTTTGTCATCGAGCTGTTCAAGTCGTGCTACGCGAGGGGCACCGACGGCCATGTGAAGCTGACCGGAGACGCCCTGGTGTTTCTCAAGCGCTGGAAGGACAGCCGCCAGTTCGAAGGCGGCTTTGAGACCCTCTCGGCGGAATGCGCCGAGGTCCTCAGCATTGAACAAGATCTGGCCAAGCGGGACTTCCGGAAGCTAATCGAACTAGATTACTTCCGCCTGATCGACCAGAAGATCATCAGCGACCTGGTGCGGGTGGTCGCCTCGCGCACGGTTTCCAACGGCGATGTGGCGCTCTGGGTTCGCCAGCGGCGCCAAGGCCATTGGTATCGCGAATACCTGCATCTCTATGAGGCAGTAGATTACGCTGCCAGGTTTACTCACGCCCTGGGCGAGGCTAAGCTTGCCATGGACAGCCTTGCCGACGGGGTGCAGCGCTATAGCCAGTTCTGGTATCAGCTTGACCAGCTTTATCGCAAGTTTACCTACAATGTCCGCATGTCAGGTCAGGCATCGCTGATGGGGGAGCTGACAGAGCAGGTCGAAAATCTTTATTCCAACAACTACCTATTAAAGCTGGGCGACCGGTTCCAAACCTTTGTGGATGAGGCGTCCAAATGGGACGCCTCCCCCGTGCGTAAACAAAATGATTTTTTCGAGCACTGGGTACTGCCGTTCCTGCGCAAGGACAACAAAGTCTGTGTGATCATCTCCGACGCCATGCGTTATGAGATTGGCGACGAACTGTTAAGCCTCATCCGTCAGGAAGACCGCTATAGCGCAGAGCTGGAACCGGCGATTTCGATGCTGCCCAGCTACACCCAGCTTGGCATGGCGGCGCTGCTGCCCAACAAAGAGCTGGCGTTTGCGGACAATGAAACTGGCACGGTGCTGGTTGATGGGCAAAGCTCGCAGGGCACGGCCAACCGCATCAAGATTCTCGGACTGGCCATTACCCAACGGGCAACCGCCTGCAAGGCCGATGAGCTGATGGCCATGAAAGGCGATGACTGCCGGGCGCTGGTGCGCGACAATGATGTGATTTATGTCTACCACAACCGGATTGATGCCATTGGTGACAAACGGGAATCTGCGGAGCATGTTTTCGAGGCAGTGGAAGAGACGCTGCAGGATCTGATTCGCCTGATCAAGAAGCTGACAGCAGCCAACGCCAGCAACTTGCTGGTGACCTCGGATCATGGCTTCATATATCAGAACCGCGCCATTGACGAGAGTGATTTTTCCGGGGTCGACGCCGAGGGAGACCAGATTCTATTCCGGGATCGTCGTTTCGTGCTTGGCAAAGGGCTTACCGATTCGTCAAGCCTGCACAAGTTTACCCCCGGGCAACTTGGCCTTGCCGGTGAGGTTGAGGTTCAGATACCCAAATCGATCAATCGTCTGCGCCTGAAAGGCTCAGGCAGCCGCTTCGTGCATGGCGGCGCATCATTGCAGGAAGTGGTGATCCCGGTACTCAAGATCAACAAAAAGCGCCAGAGCGATGTCACCGCAGTTGAGGTGGATATCCTGCGTGGGGCCAGTTCGGTGATTACCTCCGGGCAGTTGGCTGTGACCTTGTACCAGGCCGGGCCGGTGACGGATAAGATACAGCCGCGTGTGCTTCGGGCGGGCATTTACACCGAGGCTGGCGACCTGATTTCAGACAGCCATGACCTGACATTTGATCTGACCTCGGACAATCCACGGCAGCGGGAGCTGCAGGTGCGATTCGTGCTCACCCGCAAATCCGACGAAGCCAATGGCCAGGAAGTTATTCTCCGGCTGGAGGAAAAACACGCCGGTACTTCGCATTACAAGGAGTACAAGTCGCTCAGGTACCTGATGCGCCGCTCATTCACAAGCGATTTTGATTTTTAAAGGACAGGTGACCGATGAACGAACTTGACCAGAAAATAAACACGCATTTTCCCGGACTCGTTGTCCGCAAGGATCTCGTCAAAACTGTCAAGGGTAACGCCATCGTTCCATCCTACGTGCTTGAATACCTGCTGGGACAGTACTGCGCCACCAGCGATGAACCGACTATCCAGACTGGCATCGAGACGGTCAAGGAGATCCTACGCAAGCACTACGTTCATCGCAACGAGGCGGGCTTGGTCCGCTCCAACATAAAGGAAAAGGGGCGCTACAAGGTCATCGACAAAATCAGCGTGGCGCTGAACGATAAGGCCGACGTCTACGAGGCAGAATTTTCCAACCTTGGCATCAAGAAGGTGCTGGTCGACTCCGATACAGTCAAGGCTCACCCCAAACTGTTGGTCAGCGGCGTATGGTGCCTTGCTGACATCGAATATGAGTTCACCGAGGACAAGAACGCTAGTCCCTGGATTTTAACTACCCTTAAACCCATTCAGCTTTCTCACTTTGATTTTGACAGTTATCTTGAAGCCCGAAAACAGCTCACCACCGATGAATGGATCGACCTCCTGATACAGAGCATCGGCTTCAACCCCGAGATGTTCGGCAAGCGCAGCAAGCTGATCCAATTGATCCGCCTGATCCCGTTTTGCGAACGCAACTACAACCTTATCGAACTTGGTCCAAAGGGGACTGGTAAATCGCATATCTACTCAGAATTCTCCCCCCACGGCATTCTGATCTCTGGCGGCGAAGTCACGGTTCCCAAGTTGTTCGTGAACAACTCCTCCGGAAAGATCGGACTGGTTGGCTACTGGGACTGTGTCGCCTTTGACGAATTTGCCGGAAAGCAAAAGCGCGTGGACAAGGCCCTGGTCGACATCATGAAGAACTACATGGCCAATAAGTCCTTCTCGCGGGGCGTCGAGACGCTGGGCGCGGAGGCGTCCATGGTTTTCGTGGGCAACACCCAGCATACAGTGCCCTACATGCTTAAGCACTCAGACCTTTTTTGCGAGCTACCCGACAAGTTCTACGACTCCGCGTTCCTCGACCGCATCCATTTCTACATCCCTGGCTGGGAGGTCGACATTATCCGGGGGGAGATGTTCTCCAGCGGTTACGGGTTCGTGGTGGACTACCTGGCCGAAATCTTGCGCGCGCTGCGCAATCACGATTACTCGGACCGCTATAAGGAGTACTTCTCCCTGTCCTCCGATATTTCGACGCGAGATCGTGACGGGATTAATAAGACGTTTTCCGGCCTCATGAAGATCCTTTTTCCGCATGATGGGGCGACCAAGGAAGAGATTGAGGAGCTGCTCCGGTTCTCCATTGAGGGACGCAAGCGCGTCAAAGACCAACTAATGCGGATCGATTCTACCTACGCCAATGTCCGTTTTTCCTATCTCGACTCAGCCGGACAGGCCAAGCCTGTCACAACGCTCGAGGAGGAGGAATACCCCAACTACTACCACAAGACCATCGCAAAGGGCGAAGACGGGGAAATCTCAGATGCTGCGCAACCAAAAGCGCACCCAGTTCCATCCGAATCTCTGGCACCGGCCGAGCCCGCCCTCAAGGAGAAACACCTCACCTTTCAGGAGAACCAGAAAGGCATTTCTTTCGATATCCTGGTAGGGCCATATCTCAAGGGGGCAGCCTCGATCACAGTCACCGATCCGTACATCCGCCTGTTTTACCAGATGCGCAATTTCATGGAATTCCTGGAAACTGTCGTAAAACACAAGTCTCCGGATGAGGAAGTTGCCGTTCACCTGGTGACAACTAAAGACGAGTTCAAAGGTGAACAGCAGAAGGAAAACCTCGAGAAGATGAAGGAGTCCGCCATAGCTGTGGGCGTTACCTTCACCTGGGAGTTCGACGGTACTGGAACCATCCATGCCCGCCACATCGTGACCGATCACGGCTGGAAAATCTCTCTGGATCGTGGCCTCGATATCTTCCAGCACTATGAAATGAACGATGCCTTTACCTTCGCCAATCGGCTGCAGCAGTACCGCCCATGCAAGGCGTTCGAGGTGACGTTTATTAAAACCGGAGAGGATTCTAATGGAGATTGAAATCAAGTACTGTAACAATATTGATTTAGCAAATATTACGCTTGCTGAACATAAGCTGAATATTAAATTTGCTCCTAATGGAACAGGTAAGAGCACAATTGCAAACGCAATCATACGCGGCAAGACAGAAGACACCAGCTTGTTGAATGACCTCATGCCATTCAAACTTCGAGACTCAAATCCAGATAATAAGAAACCTGAGATCACCGGAGCTGATAACATCAATAAAATAATGTGCTTCAACGAGGACTATGTAACCCAGTTTGTGTTTAAGCAAGACGAGTTGCTCAGCAATAGTTTCGATGTTTTCATCAGAACCGATGCCTACAAAGAAAAAGAGCAGGAAATCGAAGAGCTGGTTGTGGAGATTAGGCAACTATTTCTGGAGAACCAGGATCTTGAAACTTTGATAGCTACCCTCAGAGAAATGGGAGATGCCTTTAAACTGAGCAAATCGGGGATATCTAAAACATCCATCGGGATGAAGGGCTTGGCTGGAGGAAACAAAATTCACCATATTCCTTCAGGGTTGGAAGCATTTCAGCCATTTATTCAAAGTCAGAACAGTGTTGGCTGGATTGACTGGCAAATAAAGGGATATGAATTTTCTGACTTGGCTGATAACTGCCCCTTCTGTACATCTCATGCTGCTGACAAAAAAGAACAGATCAGAAAAGTTGGCCAAGAATACGACAAAAACACGATTAAGAATCTCCTTTCTATCATCAGTGTCATTAAAAGACTTGGTGAATATTTCTCAGATGACGCTAGATCAAATTTATCGACTATTACAACCCTCCAAAATGGACTCAAAAAAGAGCACGAAGATTTCCTTGTTACGGTAAAGACACAAATCGACAATTTCGTTAAAAAGTTGGAAAAACTCAAGACGCTTTCTGGATTTCACTTCAAGGACGGAGACAAAGTTTCAGAAGTACTCCCATCCTATAAACTCGACCTTCAATTTTTCTCTGAATTGAATGCTAAAAAAACTCAAGAAGCTATAATTCCGATTAATGCATCCATTGATGAGATTATAAAGAAGGCTGGATTACTTCAAGGAAAGATTAATCAGCAACGCATTGAAATGCAGAAGATGATCGAAAAGCATCAAGAGGACATCAACGATTTTCTTGCGTATGCCGGGTATAGCTACAAGGTTGAAATTGCAGGTGAAGGCGAACAAGCACAATTGAAACTGCTTCATGTCGATCACGCAGAATATCTTAGCGGTGGTAATCAGCACCTCAGTTTTGGCGAGAGGAATGCATTTTCCATCGTTCTCTTTATGTATGAATGCCTCGCCAAAAAACCTGATTTGATAATTTTAGATGACCCCATATCTTCATTCGACAAGAACAAAAAATATGCCATCCTTGAAATGCTCTTTCGTCGCGCTTCGGGTTCATGCTTGAAAAGCAAAACCGTCCTGATGCTTACACATGATGTGGAACCAATCATCGATACGACCAAGTCGCTATCCAACAAATTCAGCAATCAGATTTCAGCATCATTTTTAAAGTTGACAGGCGGGCACCTCAGAGAGCTCGATATCGAAAAAGACGATATAAAAACATTCTTCCAAATTTGTAAGAACGCACTCAAATCAAGCAAGGATGACATTGTCAAATTAATCTACATGCGACGCCACTACGAGATTGCTGACGACAAAGGCGATACCTATCAAGTGCTGTCGAATTTGCTGCACAAAAGGGAGCGACCAATTGACACTCGTGAACCGAAAGATCAAGACAATGAACATCCTGAAATGAGTGAAGATAAGTTCACTTCTGGATGTGCTGACATAGGGAAACAGCTATCTGGCTTTTCATATTCAGATATTCGTCAAAGGCTATCCGACGTGAGTACGCTAAAGTCGCTGTATGAAGCGTGCGAGAATGGCTATGAAAAACTTCAGCTCTTCAGGTTTTTTGATCTGGATGTTCAAAGTTCCGTTATTCGGAAATTTATCAATGAAACCTACCACATTGAAAACGAATTCATTTGTCAACTTGATCCATCTAAATTCGACACTATTCCAGAGTATATAATCAACGAATGCAATAAGCTGTTGGAGGAGCTTCAATGAAACTCCTCCATACATCTGACTGGCACATCGGCCGAACCCTTTACGGCAGAAAACGCTACGAGGAGTTTGAGGCGTTCCTGACCTGGCTGGCAGAGACGATTCGGCAGACTGAAATCGATGCCCTGCTAGTGGCGGGTGATGTCTTCGATACCAGCGCTCCAAGCAATCGTGCCCAGGAGCTTTATTACCGTTTTCTGTGCCGGGTTGCTGCCTCATCTTGTCGTCATGTTGTGGTTGTCGCTGGCAACCACGATTCCCCCTCGTTTCTTAATGCCCCGAGAGAACTGCTTAAAGCCCTTAATGTCCATGTGGTTGGCAATGCATCCGAAGATCCGGGAGACGAAGTTCTACTGCTCAACGATGAACACGGATCGCCGGAGCTGATCGTCTGCGCCGTGCCATACCTCCGCGACAGGGATATCCGCGTGGCGGAAGCCGGTGAGAGTGTCGAGGATAAGGAACGGAAGCTGATCGACGGCATCCGCAATCATTATGCCGCTGTCGCCGCCCTAGCCGAACAGAAGCGCATGGAACTCGGAGCTGATATTCCCATCGTTGCCATGGGACACCTATTTACCGCTGGCGGACAAACCGACGACGGCGATGGCGTGCGCGAACTCTATGTTGGCTCCCTGGCTCATGTGACTGCCGGGATTTTCCCGGCATGCTTCAACTACCTGGCTCTTGGACACCTCCACGTTCCACAGAATGTGAACGGCTCCGAAACCATACAGTACAGCGGCTCTCCTCTGCCCATGGGGTTTGGAGAGGCAAAACAGCAGAAGAGTGTTTGCCAGGTTGAATTCCACGGCACAGCAGCGTCTGTACAACTGATCGATGTGCCGGTGTTTCAAAAGCTCGAGCGCGTCAAGGGGGACTGGGACGTCATCTCAAGCCGCATTCTCGAACTGTCGGCAACTGGCTCCCAAGGGTGGCTCGAAGTCATCTACGATGGTGACGAAGTCATTGGCGACCTGCGCGAGCGTCTGGAGGCAGCCGTCACCGGAACCGAAATGGAAATCCTCCGGGTGAAGAACAACCGTATCATCGACCACGTGCTGGGACAAATCCACGATGAGGAAACGCTGGATGATCTGAATGTCAACGACGTGTTCGAACGATGCCTCGCCGTTCATAAAGTGCCTGAAGACCAGCGGCCGGAGCTACTTCGTGCCTACCAGGAAGCACTCTCGTCTCTCTATGAAGACGACTTGCAGGCGGAATAGAAAGGCTGCCGATGAAAATACTGCAGGTACGTTTCAAGAATCTGAACTCACTGGTCGGCGAATGGGATATTGACCTGACGCACCCGGCCTTCGCTTCCGACGGCATCTTCGCCATCACCGGCCCCACCGGCGCTGGGAAGACAACTATCCTCGATGCCATTTGCCTCGCCCTTTACGGACGGACCCCTCGCCTGAACAAGGTCACCAAAAGCGGAAATGAGATCATGTCCCGCCAGACCGGCGAATGCTTTGCTGAAGTGACGTTCGAGACGCAGACGGGACGTTTCCGTTGCCACTGGAGCCAGCACCGGGCACGCAAGAAACCGGATGGAGATCTCCAGGCCCCGAAACACGAGATTGCTAATGCCGATTCAGGTGAGATTTTCGAATCCAAAATCAGAGGTGTCGCTGACCAGATCGAGGCAGCCACCGGTATGGATTTTGACCGTTTCACCCGGTCCATGCTGCTGGCCCAAGGTGGCTTTGCCGCGTTCCTGCAGGCGGCACCTGACGAACGGGCTCCGATACTTGAGCAGATAACGGGTACAGAGATCTACAGCCGGATATCCATCCGTGTCCATGAGCGCCAGCGTGAAGAGCGGGAAAAGTTGAACATCCTTCAGGCTGAAACGACAGGAATCGTGATTTTGGAGCCGGAACAGGAAAAAGAGATTCAACAGGCACTCGAGACAAAGCAGAAGGAAGAGACAGACCTCATCGCCAAGTCCGCTGACACAGGGAAGGCTATTGCCTGGCTCACCACCATCTATGGTCTGAAGAAGGAAATCGTCAACCTGGCCGATGAAGCGAACAAGCTGCAAAGCGATATCGATGAGTTTAAACCGGATCGTGAAAAGCTCAGCTGGGCTTTGAGCGCAGCGTCACTGGATGGCTCATACGCAACGCTCACAGCAATCCGAAAACAACATTCGGATGACAGAGAAGCTTTGAAAGCTGAGGAGAAGGCTCTTCCTGGATTGGAATCATTTTCCAAGAAGCAGGCTGAGTCGTTGAAATCGGCTGAACAACAAACCGCTAGAGTCAAAGACGAGCTGAAAGCTGCCGCGCCTACATTGCAGAAGGTTCGCTCCCTCGATCAGAAACTTGGCGATCAGAAAAAGGCTGTTACGGACGGTGAAGAGGGCTGCAAAAAGGATGCGGCAAGGATTGATGCGGATAAACAGGCCAGACGTAAAGAGCAGGGGAAACGTTCCGAAGCCCAAAAAACGCTGGAACTTGTTGACGGCTATCTCAAGGAGCATGCACAGGATGAATGGCTGATTAGCGGTCTGGCTGGCGTTGAAGAGCAGTTGGGCGGCTTGCTCTCCAGGCAAAAAGAAATCGTTCAAAAAGAGTCCGATCAAGAAAAGGCTGTGACAGCTCTGGAACAGGCGCTAAAGTCACTCGACGACCGCCAGAAGCAATGCGGCACTCGGAAGCGGGAGCTGGACGATGCCTCAAAAAGGCTTCAGCAAGGCAAAGATGCTTTAATCCAATTACTGGGGGATCGGCTGTTGCGTGAATACCGCACCGAGAAGGAGACCCTGCTTCGTGAAATGGCCTTCCTAACGAAAATAGCGGAGTTTGAAGATCACCGGGCCAAACTGGAAGACGGCAAACCCTGTCCGCTTTGTGGTGCGACAGATCATCCATTCGCAGAAGGCAATGTTCCCGTCCCCGACGAAACCGAACAGAAGATTGAAGCGCTGACTAAACTGATCAGCAAGGCTGAGGATCAGGAAGCCGCTATCAAGAAACTTGAAGAAGCTGAGGTCGCGGCCCGGAAAAATCTTACGGAGGGTGAAAAGCAGGAGACAGCAGCGGCTAATGACAAGAAGGCTGCCGAGAAAGCCCTTGCCGAGGTGAAGGAAGGCCTGGAAAAACTCCGTGGTGATTTTACCGAACGCAGGCAGGCCGTCTCTGCCAAACTCCTGCCACTTGGCATCACGGAAATTCCCGATTCCGATGTTTCATCACTGCTCGAGTCGCTCAGAGCGCGGCTGAATGCATGGCAGGCACAGATCAAGAAAAAGGCTGAAATCGAGAAACAGATTGCCGATGTCGACAGCGAATTGAAGCGTCTGGATGCTGTTATAGAAACTCAAAGCACCTCCCTGGCCGAAAAGCGGGAGCGCCTGGAGACCTCGAAAAAGGAACTCGCCGCCGGAAGTGACGAGCGTAAAGCACTGTACGGCGACAAGAACCCCAACGATGAGGAACTCCGCTTGAACAAGGCGGTTTCTGATGTCGAAAGTGTCGAAAAGCAAGCCAGAGACCGGCACAATGAACTGCAGCAAAAATGGAATACCGCAAAGGCCCATGTCGAATCTCTGAAAAAGCGCATCGACCAAAGAGAGCCAGAACTAAGAAGGTTGGAAGCTGAATTTTTCGCAGCACTTACGCCGGTGGGCTTTTTAGATGAAGAACAGTTTCTTGAGGCCAGATTAACCGCTGGGCAGAGGGATGATCTGTCTTCAAAAGCAAAGAAATTGGATGACAGCCAAACAGACCTTAAGGCTAGACAAAAAGATCGAGAAACACGTTTGGCCACGGAGATTGCCAGAAGGGTTACCGACAAAACTCTTGAGGAACTGGAACCGCAATTTAAAGAGTACGAAGATTCCCTGAAAGAGCTGCGGGACATCATTGCCGGTCTCAAGCACAAGCTGAGTGAAAATACGGCTGCCAAAGAGCGGATAAAGGCAAAGCAAATGGCTATCGAGGCCCAGAAAAAAGAGTGCTATAGATGGGGGAATCTGCACGAATTGATCGGTTCCGCAGACGGAAAGAAGTACCGCAATTTTGCCCAAGGGCTGACCTTCGAAATGATGATTGGTCATGCCAACCGGCAACTGCAGAAAATGAGCGACCGCTACCTGCTAGTCCGTGATGATGCTCAGCCGCTGGAGCTCAATGTGGTTGACAACTACCAGGCTGGCGAGATTCGGTCCACAAAGAACCTTTCCGGCGGCGAGAGCTTTATCGTCAGCCTGTCGCTGGCGCTGGGGTTGTCCCACATGGCCAGCAAGAATGTCCGCGTGGACTCGCTCTTTCTGGATGAAGGCTTCGGCACGCTGGACGAGGAAGCCCTCGATACAGCTCTGGAAACCCTTGCTGGTCTGCAGCAGGACGGCAAGCTGATTGGCGTGATATCCCACGTTCCGGCACTCAAAGAGCGGATTAGCACCCAAATTCAGGTTGTTTCTCAGACAGGCGGACGAAGCAGTATAAGTGGCCCCGGGTGCCGACATCTTGAAATTGGACATCTCCGGTTGAACAATGAAAACTCATTGTAAGTATCACAAATTACTCGATTTTCCAGTCTCGTAATTTGGCAATCCATCCATAAATTGCCTTACAGGTTGTGTTTTTTCGGAAACCTGTTAGATCGACGCCTACATCAAATAAAATACCTATTTTCCAAGCACTGCGTCCTTGCACGCCTTTGCCACCCTGAACTTAACTACCTTCTTGGCCGGTATCTTGATGGCTGCTCCGGTCTGGGGGTTTCTCCCCACTCTGGCCTTCCTGTTCATAAGAACGAGCTTGCCTATTCCAGGGATGGTAAAGGAGTTTTTCGCTTCCTTGTAAGCGAGCGCCGTCAACCCCGCGAGTAAATTCGATACGTCCTTTTTCGTAAAGCCGGTTTTTGCCGCCAAGGTTTCGACTACCTTCGCCTTTGTCATGGGCT
>JADLDY010000080.1 GCA_020846435.1 Deltaproteobacteria bacterium | reverse complement strand
CTCAAGACCTTTTTCCTTGAGCTCCCTTATGACCCTTGATGCATCCGCTGGCAGGTCCCTGAAAAACCTGTTCAAGTCTCTGAGGGCCTTGTACATATCTTTCCTGGAAAGAGACGGAAGGAGCTGGCGCGCCATGACCGAACCTGCGAAAGGCCTGATGTTCTCGACCAGGTTGAAGTCAGGGTCCAGGCCTCTGACTATCGATTCCACCCCCATGAATGTCTTTCCCAGGAGGAGAAGCTCCCTTTTTACCCTCACCTTGTAGCGCTGTCCTATGAGGATGAGGTTCTTCATGACCTCCGCGAACGAGAAGTCCTTCATGGGGAGCCAGTAATAGGCCCTGATGAACTCGCCTATGTCCCTCTTGAAACCCTCCCTGTCTATCTCTTCCGTGATCACCCCCATGCCGAGGTAGGTATCGGCTATGCCGTCCAGGTCCATCTCCACAAAGGCTATGAACAGGTCGGCTATCTCTTCCCTGGCCCTCTCGTCGAGCTCGCCCACGATACCGAAATCGTGGAAGCATATGGAGCCATTGGCCATTACAAAAATATTCCCGGGGTGGGGGTCCGCGTGAAAGAACCCGTGCTCGAGTATCTGTATCAGATAGAGGTCGTTTATCCTCCTGGCTGTCTCCTGCCTGTACGGGGCAGGGTCGTCCCTCAGGTCGGTGACCTTCCTCCCTGTGCTGAAAGTCGCCGTAAGGACCCTTCTTTTCGTAAGAGGCTCGATTACAGCCGGGACACAGACCCTGGGGTCGTCTTTGAAGTTGCTCCTGAACCTCTCTGCGCTCCTCGCCTCGGTTATGAAGTCAAGCTCCTTTGTGATCGACTTTTCGAACTCGTCAACCAGGCCAATGGGGTCGAATTGCCTGGCATCCGGGATGCGCCTCTCTACAAGGTGCGCCAGGGTGCGCATTATCCCGAGATCTGTCTTTATTATTTCCTCTATGCCCGGCCTCTGGACCTTTACAACAACCTCTGTGCCATCCTTTAATGTGGCCCTGTGGACCTGCGCGATGGAAGCCGCGGCAAGCGGAACATCATTAAAAGAACCGTAAAGCTCCTCGACGGGCGAGCCCAGCTCAGCCCTGATTGCATCTTTCGCCTTATCGACGGGAAAAGGAGGCACCGCGTCCTGGAGTTTTTTAAGCTCCACGATGAGGCTGTCCGGAAGGACATCGCTCCTCAGGCTCATGACCTGGCCGAACTTCACGAAGGTAGGGCCAAGCTCCTCAAGAGCCATCCTGACCCTTTCAGCCTCTGAAAGCCGCAGGACCTCTTCTTTCGGACTCTCGCCCTTTCCTGTCCGGCCTGAAAGGCCAAGCCTGTCGACCAGATGGCCGAGGCCGTGCCTCAGGAGGACGGCCGCGATTTTCCTGAGCCGTCCCATCTCACTCAGTCTCTTTCCCATCTTTAAATGCTCTTTTTGACCCCTTCCGTGAGGTCGAACTTCAAGACCCTTTCAGGCACTCCGGCCACGCCCTTAATCACAAGCTCTACGTAATCAGCGCCAGTGAGCTCTGCGTCCTTGAACTCAAGAGTTGCTTCCCTGTGGTGTCCTGAACCCTTGGAAGAAGTAAGCTGGGGCTTATGCTCTTTGCCTGCCGGGTCTCTCAGCACCACTATCTCCTCAAACCTGTACTGGTCGAGCTCAGCCGAATGTGTATCGAGCACGACATTAAAGACCGATATCGCGGCTCCGGGGTTATTGTATGTCACCTTTGCGGTGACCCCCGCAGCCTGGGCCTCGGTGGTGATGGCAGCGCCGTCCTGCCTCTGAGACTTCTCCTGTTTCTGAGACTTCTCATTCATCTGACCCTTTTCCTGCATCGTCTGGCCGCCCATATGCTCCTTCATGTGCTTGTCCATATCCTTCATGTCCATCTCTGCTAAAGATGGCTGGGCAGAAAGAACCAGTACCGCAGACGCCGCTAAAATGAACATCCTCGACATAAGCACCTCCATAAGGTTTGACAGACTGATTTTTTATTTTTTCGTCAATATGTCTTTTAAGATAAACAATGCCGTTGCCAGCACGCCTGTAAGGACGAGGATGACGCCTGGCCCGGCGATTAGAGTTACGGACGCTTCGGCAAGCTCAGGCCCCATCGACGGCGTCCTGTAGCCCATGACTATCCAGGCCAGCGGGTAGATAAGGCCCCCAATGCCCGCGAAAAGAGAGGCTGCCGTTTTAATCCAAGACTGAGCGGAGGTGAAGGAAAGAACGACCGATATTATTATCGCCCCCAGGCCAAGTCCCATCGCGTGCAGATGCCCCCTCATAAGGCGTGTATGGGCAAGCTCCATCAAGGAGTCAGCGTGGCCTGCGCCATGAGCGTGCTGAGATGGATTTTCTTGGGCTACCGTTTCTTTTTTCGCGTGCATGTGCTCCTCACCGTGCTGAGGATGGTCCTCTTGAACCGGCGCCTCTTTACTTATGTGCATATGCTCCTTGCCGTCGCTGTGCACATGCTTGACTGATTCTATCTGGTTTTCAGCGTGATGACTCGACTCTTGGACGGGCTGCTGTGAAGCGGCCCTGCTGGCCTCCAGGGTCGAATGTATCCTTTCGTGACCGAGAATAAGCCAGAAGGCCCAGCCTATGCCGAAAATAATCCCGATTAACCCGATCAGTATCCCCGGCCTCACCGGCTTTATGGCGTCCATCATCTCATCTCCTCCGCATCATCTGGATTTACATTCTCTTTCAATTCTTCTGTAACACAGTCAGACGTCGGACATGAGGCATCAGTTTTTTCGACAGCAGCTTTTTCCGCATGTCCGCCCTGATCATGATCATCTGTCATGCCGTGATGCCTGCCCCAGACGAGTACGCCTGCGAGCATAAGCGCCAACATAACACCCATTACGGTTCCCATCTAATTCCTCCTGTAATAACTCAGACGTAAGGGCAGTGGAGCCCGAGCGCCTTTTGAAAGGCGTGCGGCATGGGCGACAGGATAAGGAACAGGAGCACAAAGGTAAAAGCGCCGAGTACGACCCTTTTCCTGTCGAGCTCCGCCACATCGTTCATGGGCGGCATGGATTTGAAGCCCGATAGGAAAAAAATGATAAGCGCCCAGGCAAGCCAGCCCGTCCAGACGAAAATCCCGAGCATAACTATGGCAAAGAAGGCCACATGGGCTATTATCTCGGACCTTTTCCTGCCGAAGAGGGCGTAGCCGATGTGCCCGCCGTCGAGCTGGCCTATGGGAAGGAGGTTCAGCGCAGTTATCATGAGCCCGAGCCACCCTGCGAATGCAAGCGGATGGAGGACTACCGTATGGCTTGCCGAGGCCGCCTCCCCCACTGACAGTTTCGCCAAAAAGGCCAACAGGGCCGATGAGGAAACGTTCATCCCGGCGCCAGTATCGCCCGGAATAAAGGTTGAATACCTGAGCCCGATAAAAAGGATAGGCAAGGCCACGGCCAGGCCGGCAAGCGGGCCTGCGATGCCTGTATCGAAGAGCGCCTTCCTGTTTTTTACAAGAGACTTCATCTGAATGACCGCGCCGAATGTCCCCAGGCCGAACGGGACAGGGATGAAAAACGGAAGGGTCGTATCCAAGCCATGCCTTCTGGCGGCAATATAATGGCCGAGTTCGTGAACCCCGAGCACGGCCATAATGCCGAGGGCATAGGGAAGGCCTTCAACAAACCTCAAGGGTTCAGCAAGGAGGTCTACGCCATGATGAGAGGCGCCGACAGCGGTGGTGGTGACCAGGGTCGCGGCAAAGAGGATTATATTCAGGATAGGACTGGGGCTTGCGGTCTGCTCGGTCGGCAAAAGCTTCGAAGGGACGGCCACCACGACCGCTTTCTCATCGTTGTCCTGCTGTAGGAGAACCTCATATTTTTTACCGAACTTTTCGTTGAACCTTTTTCGCAAGGTTTCAAGCGCGCTCTCGGGTTTTGTCTTCAGGCTGCCTTCGAATATTACAGACTCGCCAGATATCTCGGTCCTCTTCAGGAAAAAAACATCCCAGCTGAAGAGGTCTGACATTTCCTTGGCCTCCTCTGGCCTCACGGCCTTCTCTTTCAAAGCCCTTTCCTGCTCGATATCTTCTGTCTCAGGCTTTTTCTCTTCTTCAATCCCTATCAGTTTCGCGAGCACGAGAGGGCATATTATAAAAATGAGGAGAAATATCCATGGGCTAATGTTTATACCCATGCCTGAAAGAAGAAAAAGAAAGATCAGCGGCAGAAGGCAGCCGATTATGAGAAGCAGTGTTGAGCCGAAGCCCTTCCGTTTTTCAGCCATGGTTGTGCCCTCCCTTCTCCTCCTCTTTCCCCTTGCCTTCTTTCCTGCCGCGCGAGTGTCCGCCACCGCAGCAACCCATCCCACCTCCGCCCCGGTGCATGAGGAACATGAAGACCACGATAACAACCAGAAATATTATCGTATTTACATTCATATCAGTGCTCCCCTCTCCTTTCGTATACAAAGAAGGCCTTCTTGGGCGCGCCTTTCAGAGGAGTCATGGCGACCTCTATATGGTAGTCCCCCAGCTCCTTGAAATCGAAGTAATTACCATAATCTTCGAACCCGGCTAGCGCCATCGGTTCAAGGATCTTTTCAGTCCTGGAGCCGTCAGGGTTGTGCACTATAGTTTTTACGGATACATCCCCGACTACCTTTCCGGTCTTTTCATCCTCGATATGGATAAGGAGATGATGAGTGCCTTTGGGCCCGCCATGCATCTTTATCTCGGGATGCTCCTCCGGGTGCTTCTTTATTTCATCAACGCTTGTTATGGCAAGTGTCACCTTGAGCCCGTCAACCGTTTTGATCTCGTGCTGGGCATAAGCCGGAACGGCAAAGACAGAGACCAGAAGAAAAGCCGCGGCCAGAATTATTCCTTTCATGCCTGCTCCTTTCCTGAGACAATTTTCAGGCGTTCCCCGATATCCGAGGGATAAACATCGGGACCTTCTCCCTATACTTCCTGTATGCTTCGCCGAACTCCTTTTCCATCTCCGCCTCTTCCTTCTTAGCGAGCCTGTAGTAGGCAAAGGCGAGGACCGGCCACATGACTGCTGTTATAATCGTAGGCCATTGCACAAGGAGGCCTATGGTCACAAGTAAAAGCCCTGAGTACTGGGGGTGGCGCACACGGCTGTAAAGGCCGGTTGTCACCAGCTCGCCCCCGGCGCCGTGCACCTGTTTCCATCCGGCCCCCATGATGAGGAACCCGGCAATCATGAGTCCGTTGCTGACAAGGTGTATGTACATGAGCATCGCAGGGCCGCCGCCGAACAATGTTACCCAAAGATGTCCGCTCTCGTGTGAAAAGGGATTAAGGGAAGGGTATTTCGCCCCGAGCAGGGCAGTAAGGATATAGATGGTAAGGGGGAAGCCGTACATCTCGGTGAAGAGGGCGATTATGAAGGCGGTCGTCACCCCCAAAGACCTCCACTCCCTCCTCTTTACGGGCGCAAGAAAGCTCAGGATGAAAAAGAGGAAGAAGAGGACATTTACGACAACGAGCGACCAGAAACCGTATCCGTAACCGACGGCGTCACCATGCATGGCTTACCTCCTTTGAGAAAATGAACAGTCTAATGACACTTGGGAGGCGTGTCTTTAGGCTCCTTCAATATCTTCTGCCACCACTTCTTTCCGGGCTCAGAGTGTTGGATGCCCTCTTCCTGCTCAAAATGGTCCTGACAGGCCTTGGAGCAGAAATAATAGGTCTCGTGCTCGAAGCGGGTGAAAAACTCGGCTTGCTTTTCATCGACTTCCATGCCGCAGACAGGGTCTTTTGCCATGGCTCCCTCCTGTTTTTTAAATGAATCGCCCTTTTCAGGGGAAAGGCCCGTCACTAGGATTATTGCACATTCCCAAGAATCTGTATCCGGTCCCCGGTTTAATGTCTGTGTTCCGAATGTCTGTGCTCGTTTTTCTTAAAGCTTTTCCCAGAATTCCCGCCTTTTTCCGAGGTTGCGCAGCCAGCCAGTGCCAGAAGCAAAACCACCATAAGAAGTCTCTTCATCTCGCATGTTTCCTTTCAGAATTGTTTTGAATTTCATCCTCAAATCTGGCAATTTCTTTCTACATTTGGTAGAAAATGAAGCTATAAAAAAAACCGTTGGACTTACCTGTAAACAGTTTTCAGAGCGCCCACTCGGTTCAAGGCCTGCCGCCTGCCTGAGACTCATACTTTTTCGCGGTTTCCATTGATTTGAAATACAGTACAGTGCCGTCGGGCTGCATAGTTATATAGGCGGCCGCCTTGTCGACTTCCTGTCCGGTGACAGGGTCTTTCGAGAACCGCACTGAACGGTCGCCTTTGAGGCGGCCTACGCACCCTTCGCAGCACCCGTAGTATGTCTTGCCTTCTACTGTAACCGGGATCTGGGGCTTGTTCATGTACGTGTCGTTCACCATGCATACCTGACTCGTTTCCACTGGCTTTACTTCTACCGGGCTCTTGGCGCGAGTTCCTGCAACCGAATACGATTGCAGGGCCAAAACCACGGCGATTACCCCTATCAGGGCAGATACTCTCAAAACGCTGCTTTTCAGGATTTTTTTCATGCAAGGACCTCCGGCGATTTAAAAAATCTTCAAACCACATGGCTATAATATTCTACAAAATGTAGAATGTCAAGCCTTGAAATTCTACTGAGCGGTTTCAGGTGCCCCTTTTGAGAATATCTTCTCTTTTTTGAATGTATTCCTCCCTCGATATCTCGCCTTTCGCGTACCTCTCATTGAGGTAATCTATCGCATTTTTCTCAAGAGGCGCCCTTCGCTCGGTAAGGAATGACCTTATAACCAAAACGAGGCCTGCCACAACAAGGGCCCAGAAGCCTACCCAGATTATCATCCATAGCCAGTGATGCGGGCCGTATGTCCATTCCATGCTCATGGAAGCCTCCTTTAAGGCATTTTCCTGCCCTCGTCAGCGGTATTTCAATATACCTTCCAGACACGTTTTCCGTCCATAAAGACCGTAAAGCCGGATATCCCGTACCTGAAAGACCTCGGGAAACCGAATTTTCTGGTGAATGACCTGTACACGGGCTCGAACCTCAGTGCGTGCACTTTTGCTCCTTCCAGCTCTATCTGCGCTTTCGTTGAAATACCTTCGGTCCTGAGGGTCACCTCATGGGCCCCGGCGTCGAGCCGCAGCCTTATCGCCAGTTCATAACGGACCCCCTCGCCCCTTTCCTCCAGCATATCCGATGTGGTCTCCTTGACGCCCCTCACGGTTTCCTTGAGTTCACGCCCGTCTATCGATATGAAAAAAGTATATGGTTTTTCTTCTGCTCCGGGTTTGGCGAAAGACCTCTTCTTGATATGTGAATAGATGATCAAGTCAGCCTTATCCGGCGAAGGAAGCGGGCTGTCTGGCCGGACGGCCTCAATATCCGGAACGGGCCGTTGAGCCAAAGAAGCCCCCCTGTAACACCCCTGAGGGAGCATCATCAAAAACAGCCCAGCAAGCAACCATATGGGTTTCATCGAATTATCCCCTGAGATGTCCTCAGACTACTATGGCTAAGAGGCCAGTGCAGGTTAATTATGACCTCACCCCTTCCCAAGGATATCGTTTTTGGCCCTGAGATACTCCTCTCTGGAGATATCCCCCCTTGCATATCGTTCATCGAGAAAGTCGATGGCTCTTTTCCCGTTCCCTTCCCGTCCGCCCCGGCCAAGGGCCGCACGGGATATTACGAGAAGGCCGATTATAAACACGACAACGAGCGAAAGGAATATTACCCAGCCAATTATATGATGATCATACATTGTCATCATGAACCCCGGTTGAACTCTTCAGCCGTGCATGGGATGTTCGGAGGGTACTGGGCCGGAAGTCTTCTCCGGCCTGACCCGTCTTATACCAGGCAGCTTCGTTTTTTTGAGCGCCAGCGCGTTGAGGGCAACAAGGAGCGAGCTGCCGGCCATGAGAAGCGCAGCTATCTCGGGCCGGAGCAGAAGCCCGAACGAAGGGTAAAGGAGCCCTGCGGCCACAGGAAAGGCGACCGTATTGTAGCCCACTGCCCAGAAGAGGTTCTGGCGCATCTTGTTTACAGTCGCGCGGCTCAGGGCAATTGCGCCTATGACGTCAAACGGGTCGCTCTTCATGAGGACGACATCGGCGGCCTCCATCGCTACGTCAGTGCCAGCCCCTATGGCTATGCCCACATCGGCTTGGGCCAGCGCTGGCGCGTCGTTTATCCCGTCACCGACCATGGCGACCCTCCTCCCCCGTCCCTGAAGCTCTTTGACCTTGTCCGCTTTCTGCCCGGGCAACACCTCCGCTAACACCGTGTCTATGCCCAATTCTTTCGCGATACGGCCAGCAGTCGAGCGGTTATCCCCTGTAAGCATCGCCACCTGGACGCCGAGTTTGCGCAGTTCATCGATTGCCTGCTTCGAGGTTGGCCGAATGGCATCCGCCACAGCTATAAGCCCGGCGGCTTTGCTGTCTATTGCGCCATAAATTACCGTTCGACCCGCGCCTTCCAGCGCGCTTGCCCGCTCGCCGAAGCCGTCCAGAGAAATATTCCAATCGTTCATCAGCTTGCGGGTGCCAGCAAGCACCGCCCGGCCATCGACTTCGGCCCGAAGACCGTGGCCTGGGATCGCCTCAAAGGCCCTCGGTTCCGAAAGAGAGAGCCCCTGCCCCTTAGCGTACTCTACAACGGCATGCCCCAGGGGATGCTCGCTGGAAAGCTCCGCGGAGGCAACCAGCCTCAGCGGCTCGGTATCTGTGCCGGGATTGCCCGCCGCTACAACTTCGACAACGCGCGGCTCGCCTAGCGTAAGGGTGCCTGTCTTGTCGAAGATCACCGCATTCACGCCGGATGCCTGCTCCAGGGCGGAGGCGTTCTTGAAAAGAATGCCGTTTAGAGCCCCCAGCCCTGTGCCTACCATTACTGCCGTAGGCGTGGCGAGGCCAAGGGCGTCAGGGCATGCGATGATGACTACCGTTATCGCCAGGGTCAGGGCGAAAACAAGGCTTGCGCCCGCAAACCAGTACCAGCCGGCAAAGGTCGCAAGCCCGAAGACAACGGCTGCTGCCACGAGCCACTGGGCGGCGCGGTCCGCGAGGCGCTGCGCCGGTGCCTTGGAGTTCTGCGCGATCTGCACCAGCCTGGCTATCTGGGCAAGCGCGGTATCCGCGCCGATGCGTGTTGCTCGAAACCGGAATGTCCCGGTCTTGTTGATGGTTGCCCCGATCACCTGGTCGCCTCTTTTCTTGCTTACAGGCAGGCTCTCCCCGGTAATCATCGACTCGTCTATGCTCGATTCACCTTCCAAAACCTCTCCATCAACGGGGATTTTATCTCCAGGCCGTATCAAAACAGTGTCTCCCAGCAGCAACTCTGAGGTCGGCACCTCGACCGTCTCGCCGTCCCTCATGACCGTCGCCTTGGGTGGTGCCAGATCAAGGAGGGCGCGGAGCGCGTCAGATGCCCCTGCGCGCGCCCGCATTTCCATCCAGTGGCCGAAAAGCACGAACGCCAGAAGCACCACTAACGCCTCGTAGAAGACCTCGCTTTCAAAAAGAAATGTCGCGCCCACGCTGAACAGGTATCCGGCTCCCACGGACAAAGCGATCAGCACCGACATATCGAGCGTGCGATTCTTCAAGGCCCGGTATGCCCCGACGAAGAACATCTTGCCTCCCCACAGCACCGCAGGCGTGGAAAGCAGGAAAAGGAATACATCATTCGGCATGCCGAAAGGCGTTTTAAGCCTTATGCCAAAGTAATCACTGACAAGTGGTGAGTAAAGAGTCACTGCTATAGCGAGCGCGAAGGTCACAATGAAATGGCCCCGCACATCGTGAGCCATACTTTCCATGTCTTCTCCGGGCGCATGGCCCATCTCATGAGCCATCCAAGCCGCCTCCGGAGAGACTTTTTCTTTTTCTGGCTCTGGTTCGCAGATATGCCTGGGCAGCGTTTCGCCCCTGCAATGGTACCCGCACTCCTCTATCATGCTTCTTATTTCGTCTTCTGATACGGTTTTCTCGTCATACATGACGGTTGCCGTATCGCTCATGTAATTTACTTCGACCCGGTGGATACCAGGATGGCGGCGGACATAAGTCTCCAGCGCAGGCGCTGAACTGCCTCTCAGGAGTCCTCCGGCTTCAAACACTGCCTCTTTCATGTGTTTCTCCGGTGCTACTGCTTTCAAAACCGTGTTTCTGAAATTCCAAATATCCTCGCTTCTTCAACACCTTCACTTACGGGGTGCCCCGGTTGCCTCTTCTTCCCCTGCACCGCCAGCCATGTCTTCTTCCCCTGCATGGATATGCCCTTCGGTCTCTGCGGTCCTGGCAGCCTTTACCCCAACGCCGTACTTGTATACCATCAATCCGCCCTTGTCTGCGCCAAGAGCCGTTACCGTCACGGTTATAAAAGCAACGACCAGATGAAGTACCTGCCCCTTTCTTGAGAAACTCCCCCTGACGTAAATACGCCATGCCGAAAGAAGGACGCTGAGGGCGAGTACGATTATCCCCAGGTTCCTGTGCTTCAATAAGACCTTATGGGCTTCGTCGGAGTGCTCCACCGTACTCGCAGCCCATAGCCCGGCCAAAACAGCTGCAAGCGCGCCTATGGTCCCCAGGTAGAACATCCAGGTGGCCGCAGCCCTGAAGCTCTCTTTTCCGGTAACAAAATTCAGAAGCTCCATTAATAGAAAAGATGTAAGAAGGGCGATGGGGAAATGCACTATGAGGGGATGTATGTTCGGCATCTCGTAAATGCCCTGAAAGATACGAAAAAATATGTCCATTTCAGCACCTTTATTCCGTTTTTAAGCATACCAGGCCCAAAGTCATCCTATTTTTAAGACTATCTTCAATTGTTCGAGTGTCAAATATGGTGATAGCAGCTCTTGTTACGAAATAAAAAAACTCCTGTATACTGGAATAAAATCCCAATGGAGGGCTAATGAGGCATACCTTTCAGGCGCTTGCCTTTATCATCGGATTGCTCTCCGTCCAGCCCGCGTTCGCTCTGGAGAAAGAACGCAATGAACACCCGCCGATGATGCAGGGACTTCTTTCGCCCGATTACGAGATGAACAGGGACTCTTCCGGAACGAACTGGATCCCAGACTCCTCTCCCATGCACTCCCTTCAGTTCAAGCTGGGCCAATGGGATGCCATGTTCCATGCCAATATCCTTTTGCGCTACACGAACCAGAATACCTTTGAAGACTCAAAACGCGGAGACGAAGATATTGATTCCCTGAACTGGTTCATGCTGATGGCGCGGAAGCCTCTCGGAGAAAAAGGTCAGATAGCCTTAAGGGGCATGTTCTCCCTCGAACCAATAACGGTAGGCGGAGGGGGTTACCCGCTTCTCTTGCAGACAGGGGAAACATGGGAGGGGCAACGGCTCATAGACCATCAGCACCCGCACGACCTGTTCGGGGAGCTTTCGATTATTTACAGCCGAAGATTCAATCAGGCCGCGTCCGGGTTCGTATACTTCGGGCTTCCTGGCGAGCCAGCGCTCGGCCCCGCCGTTTATTTCCACAGGCCCTCAGCAATCAACATCCCGGATGCACCGCTCGGGCACCATTGGCAGGACTCAACGCATATCACCTTCGGGGTCCTTACGGGAGGGATTGTTTTCAGGGATTTCAAGCTCGACGCATCGTTCTTTAACGGCAGGGAACCCGATGAGAACAGGTATGACATAGACGGCCCGGCGTTCAATTCCCTGAGCGCCCGGCTTTCCTGGAACCAGGATGAGAATATTTCGGCCCAGGTCTCGCACGGGCAAATTGACAGCCCTGAAGCCATAGAACCGGACATAGATGTCAGAAGGACCACAGCGTCAGTTATCTGGAACAGGCCGCTCGACGGAGGCAGGAATCTGGCCCTTTCTTTCGTATGGGGCAGGAACGACCCCGATGAAGCCGATGCTCAAGATTCGTTCCTGCTGGAGGGCGATTACTCCTTTGGCAAAAACGCTCTCTTTGGGAGGATGGAACTCGTGGAAAAGCCTGCGGAAGACCTCGTGATTGCCAACAGTGATGACATCTTCAATGTGGCGGCATTGAGCCTTGGTGCGGCCCATGAGGTCTACCGCAAAGATAATTTTTTCGCATCCCTCGGCGCTTTTGTCACGGTAAATATCATCGAAGACGAACTGAAACCCTTTTACGGCGACCTGCCTTTTTCATTCCAGGTATTGATAAAGATTGCGCCTTCCCTGATGGAAATGAAAGGGCATAGGATGTGAATTTCTTAACGGAAATACGCGTTCAGAACATACTGCTCCATCATCCTGTGCGTATTGAAGAATGAGCCGTTGAGGGCTATCGCGTGCCGCATGACTTCCGTATAAGCGTCCCTTCCGTGATAGAACATGGGTACTATTATCTTCTCCAATTTGTCATAAAGAGAGGCAGCGTCTTTGGCCGGGTCGCCGGGGCTCTCCCCGCGTCCGCCTATCGCCCAGCCCGTCACCCCTTCTATGCAGCCCTCTATCCACCAGCCATCGAGCACGCTCAAAGATGGGACTCCGTTGAGAGCGGCCTTCATGCCGCTGGTGCCCAAGGCCTCAAGAGGAGACTGAGGGGTATTGAGCCACAGATCGGCCCCTGAGATTATTGTATTCGCGAGACTTATACCATAGTGCTCAAGGTAAGCTATTTTTACCTCCTGCCTGAGCGCCTTTTTCGTCTCGAATATCCTCTTTATGAGCTCTTTCCCCTCGTGGTCCTGCGGATGGGCCTTACCGGCGAACACCATCTGGATGAGGCCAACCTTGGCGGATATCTGTTTAAGCCTTTCGATATCCCTAAATATGAGGTCGGCCCTTTTGTAAGACGCCGCCCTTCTGGCGAAACCTATGGTAAGTACATCGATATCCAACCCGGCGTTCGTCTCGCTGTTCACATACTGGATCAATTTCTGCTTCGCAAGTACATGGGCTTTCCATATCTCGTCTTTGGGGATGCTCAGGCTGTAGCGGAGGCTGAAGTTGTCCTTTCTCCAGCCAGGGACATAGTAGTCGAAAAGCCTGCTGAACGGGTCTGATGCCCATGTGGCCGCATGCACCCCGTTTGTGATGGCCTCAATGGTGTAGCCTGCGAACATATGCCTCGATATCTCGCCGTGCCTTTTTGCAACGCCGTTGATGTAATGGCTGAGGTTCAGGGCAAGGAAGGTCATATTGAGTGTGCCTTCATGGCAGAATACTTCCTTGTTGTCGTATATCTCCTTTCTGCCCAGCACCCTGTTAACGAGGTCCATGGGGAACTGGTCATGCCCGGCCTGCACTGGTGTGTGCGTGGTAAAAACGCATTTGCCCTTTACGGCGCTGATATCCTCTTGCGTAATCGAGCTTCTGCCAGATTTTTTCGTCTCTTCGTCCATGAGTTCGAGCGTAAGTAGGCTCGCATGCCCCTCATTCATGTGAAAGCGCTCTATGCTCTCATACCCGAGAGCACGCAGCATCCTTACTCCTCCGATCCCGAGAATCGTTTCCTGGCAAAGCCTGTAATGAGCGTCATTGCCATAGAGATAATGAGTGATGGCCCTATCCCATTCGGAATTTTCCGGCAGGTCAGTATCCAGAAAATAGACCTGAACCCTGGAGCCTTCGATGCCAATGACCTCATATCGCCATGCTCGTATGGATACCTCCCGCCCCTCTATGGAGACCCTTACTCTCTGGGGCATCTCCTCCAGGAAATCCTCCACCGCCCATTCCACCGGCTCCTATGTCTGCGTACCGTTGGAATCGAGCCTCTGGTAGAAGTAACCCCTTCGATACAACAGAGTTACAGCGGCCATCGGAACCTTGAGGTCGGCGGCAGAGCGGACCGTGTCTCCGGCAAGCACTCCGAGACCGCCGCTATAGGTCGGCATCCCTGACTCAAGGGCTATCTCCATCGAGAAATAAGCGACAGCGGCGCTGGCATCCGTAACGGAGTGGTAAAATCTTTCAGGGTCCTTCTCGAATTTTCCCTTGCAATCAGGACTGCAAAACAAGAATGTCCTACCCTTGTATAAGGTCTTCTCGGCAGATTCTTCGCTTATTCTCATCCGGCAGACAGGGTCAACTGCCATTGCAGACCTCCTTTCAAACTCCGGATAGCACTTCCCTGCCCTTAAGTTTAATTTGCCTGTCCAGCGTGTCAACCCCGGTTGAGGCCATCTTGACGCATTACAGGTACTCTGCGATACTTTATAAATTCCTGCAAACCTGGAGGGCTTTTCCTGATGTCCGAGAAGGATTGGATATACGTGATGGACGATTCCAGATTGCCTGAAGGCGCCATAGCGGCTGTTTATCCCAAAGGGGTCAATATCCTTCTGGCAAAGGTCTTGGGGAAGGTCTACGCGCTCGACGGTAAATGCGCCCACATGGGATGTCCGCTTTTTTGCAGCAGCATCTCCGGCCATATCATTACCTGCCCGTGCCACGATTGGCGTTACGATCTTCTGACAGGCGAGTTCATCGACTCATCCGAAATCAAGCTCAGGGCGTACGCTGTAAAGGCGGAAAACGGCAGACTTTTCGTAAGCCTGACCTGAATGGAGGGGTAATGAAAAAAGTAAGCATGTACACTCTTTCAACCTGCCCATGGTGCAGGAAGACAAAGAAGTTCTTCACAGAGCGCAATATCCCGTTCGACTACATAGACTACGACCTCGCGGACGATGCCACGCAGAAGCGGATAATCGCCGACATGGAGAACCACAAGGCATCCGGCTTCCCGTATGTCATGATAGAAAGCGATATCGTCGAGGGATACAACCCTGACAAGTACACAAGACTTCTGGGCCTCTGAGGGGGTAGCCATGGATGTCGAATCCAGAAAGAAAGCCCTGCGGTATTTTTTTGAGAAGGTCATCGACCCGCTCGGATACAAGTTCACGCCTGACGAAGAGATGGCGGACTTCCTCCTTGAGCAGGAGGTCATGCTGGAGAAAAAGCACGGCATCCCCTTCTGCCCTTGCCAGCCGATCAAACACGAAAGGACATACGACATGACCGTCGTATGTCCCTGCATCCCGTTCCACAGAAAACATTTCGACTTCATGAAGCGTTGCTGGTGCGGGCTCTACGTCCACAAGGACGTGACAGACCCCGACAGCCTTCCGCAGATACCCTTATCGGAGGCAGGCCTTGAGTAAAAGATTTGTACAGGCCATAAAGGCTGAAGATGTCGCGCCCGGCGGGATGAAGAACATCGATCTCGAAGGGCACGAAATAGCCGTCTGCAACATCGGCGGCATCTTCTACGCCATACAAAGGCGTTGCGGCCACATGAACGCACCGCTCGAAAGGGGTACTCTGGATGGAAAGATCCTCACCTGCGCGATGCACTCCGCCCAATTCGACGCCACGACCGGAGAGGCGCTCTCCGGCCCGGTTCCGCACGATTTCAAAGGGGAGACGCCCCCGCCAGGTATGGGGCGATACCTTATGAATGTGGCCATGCTGATGGAGCTTATAAAGACCAACTCCATCCGTACTTATGATACAAAGGTGGAATCCGGCGTGGTCTGGGTTTCCATTAGGCCTGATAGGTGCTGAATAACTGAGAATACGACTTTAACGCATCTCGCAAAGTCTTGTCAGGACTTCGCAGAAAGGAATCTGACTCACACTGCCATCTGGCTTATCTTTTTCAATATCCTGTAATCCTCACCGAGCCTGCATATCGAATCGAAATGGCAGCACAGATCGCTGAATACGATATAGCTCACATTATCGCGAAGGTCTGAAAAAGCCGGGCGATTGAGCTGAGCCTGCATCTCCCTTTTCCTGTCATCGGGGATGAGTACATACAGCTTGAAATCCTCAATGTCAACTGAACACAAAAGGTCCTTGAGCCTCAAAAGGCCGGAATAGATAGATGTGCTCTTCTCTATTTCAAAGGCGCATTCGACCCTGTTGGTGCCCTTCTTGAACCACAGCACGTCGATCAACTGCACTGTTTCCAATACCAGGGTGGGCAGGTCCATCTTTGGCAATTCTTGCAGAGAAATGGCTGAGAGCCTTTCCCCATCATACTCCCTTGAGCGGTCATTTGAAGCGACGGCCACATCATATCCGAGAGCGGATCCTGCTTTTAGGAGAAAGTACTGTACTTTGGTGTGTTCATTTTCATCACTCTTGCTGGCCAGTACTTCTTGATGCCTTTTCCTCATAAGAGCCTCTATCCTGGCCTTCTCTTTCTCCACGACCTCACCAGCTGTGGACTGTAGAGGGATCCTGCCTGAGCCGACCTCGAACATAAGCCCGGAGATTGCCCCAAGGTCTTTCGAGAGATGGTTCCTGAGCTCATCATTGGCCCCGACGAGGACCTCTCTCATTTCAAGATAGCTTTCCCATGAACCGAGCTTCTTTTTGTCTCCGAAAACAGCATTGAACCCGTTAAGTATGGCTGTATTGAATGGGGGTACTACCGTAGGATGAAGGAAATAAAGGATATTTGCCGCAGCAGGGCCAAGGCCCTTAATGTCCTTTTTTGAAAGCTTTAGTATCTCGTGCAGGACCTCTGGTTCACCCGAAGCTCCCAGGCACCCTTCAAGGAAACTGCCAAAGGCTTTTTTATTTTCTATATTCTCATATATGTCCGGTATCCGCAGTTTCGGCTTCCAGTAGAAGGCATGAGCAGCGCCAGTGAAGACCTGCTTCTGCTCTGTTACGGAGTTCAGGACAATCTCAAGAGATGACCCCTTGAAGTCGTTCCCGAAGGTATCGTTCTTGATTTCTTCTATTACCCTTTTTACGCCCGTCCTGATGGCCCTGAAAGCTGCAAGACGCTCCTGCCCGTTGACGAACCAGGTGCTGTAGACTGACTCGCCGTCGTCCTTGTACTTTTTTATCAGAGGTATCAATTCTTCAAATGCCATTTTTCACTTCACCAAACGTATATTGAAGGTACTTATAGCATCGACAGGGCTGTAAATCAATCTTCTAAGCGAATGACAGAGAAAGCCCTCTTTTCTGTTGTCCATGATGCTATAAAAGAAAAAAAGGCCAGATACCCGTCTGTTATCATGCGCCTAAATATGGATGATGTTTTAAATTGGCGAAGATACAGTCGCCAGAGTGCCACATGTCCCCGCCTAATCCGTGGACGCCGAAAACGTCGAGAGTATCTTATCCGAGCTCCGGCACAATGAACATCACGGTGCGCTATCGAAATCATGACCCACCTTGCCTTGTGCATGACGTGTCGCAGGAAAAGTCGCCAATTTCATCCAGGACCATTCTTATCTTCTTTGACCTCCGCCCCCCTTCGAGCAACGGGTTCATTCCCGAACTTCCTTAAGTCTTAATAATTTATGTCGAGCTGCGTTGTCCAAACCCACTTGGCGTTCGTGTTAGGGCTGGCGACAGTAGGCTCATTGAACCAGACAGGACCTGTCAGGACCGCTATGTTCCTGGTGAAGTAATGGTAGACTCCTACGCCGCCTCCGCCTATGGCGTTCTTGCCGCTGGCGTAATCGGCCGCGAAGACCCATTTATGATACTCCCCTCCGTCACTATCTTTCTCGCGGATTATCCCCATGTCCCAGCCTATCATGAAGCCCGCGTTCTCATTCTCACCGTTACTGTCGACGAGGGCCGCCGGGTTCCCATAATATACTCCAGCGTGGACCCTGCCTAACCCCATCGGCAGAGACTTGCCCACCATGAAGTCGACGATGTTGTAATCGGTCCTGCCGTCGCCGTCCTCCGCCGCGGAGCCGCTGTCGGTGCCCACGTTGAAAATACCTACGTTAATCGCCAGTGCACCTTCGAACAACGCACCTTCTGGCGAACCTATTTTAGCGTTGAAGAAGAAAGGGTCAGTCGATGGCTCCATCATGTCCATCCCTACTTCGAGTTGGAGTTTCTCATAGGGCAGCACCCCGATTGTCAGGCCGACATCGGTGGGGAATGCGCCGCGCTCGCCTTTTCTGCCGAGGGTAAAATAGTTGTCGATGCCTATGTGGAGCACCTTGTAGGGCTGGATATCGGTCGTTGCAGGTGTCCAGTATGTGGTCGAAGGCGTTGCGCCTGCCGCGCCCGCCCATGCGAGTGTCAAAATCCCTGCCAGAATTGTCATACTTCTTTTCATGATTCCCTCCCGGATTACTTCTTATTTTTTTTACTGCGAATAAAAAAAAACGCCTTGCTCTTCTCTTGGAAGAATAAGGCGCCGTTGCCTTTTATTAAGTTTTTTTCAGGTTACCTCAATGTAAACGCATTATCTGATGAGTTGTTATTGCAACTGCGGTGCCAATGTCGTTTCACTCGCTTTTCTGTTGTATTATGCCGCTGGCACGGCCTTGTCTGCCTGTTTTTGCCTCAACGCCGGAAAAGCCTGCCTATTTTTCAGTCATGCGCACGAACTTTGAGACAAACGCGGCCTCCTAACCTGTTGAGCCCATCTTTCTTCCTTGAGGTCTCCTTGAGTATCGCATTCGAGTTGATCGTCCATCGAGATTTTTTAGCTCCGCATGGTTCAAGGTGCAGCAGCTGGTATCCGGTAATAGGCCGCCCGAGACAGGCCGATGCAACGGCAACTCTGCTGCACTGACAGCCTGTGCTCGGCAATGAGATAAGTAATCGCCTCGCGCTTCTCAGACGGCCTTAAAGTTTTTTTTCAATCAAGTCCTTCAGGGCACGGTTCTCAAGGGCCATGTCGGCGTACATGCGCTTTAGCTTCTGGTTCTCCTGCTCAAGCTCCTTCATGCGCCTCAAATCAGAGGCTTCCATGCCGCCGTACTTCGACTTCCAGTTGTAGTAGGTGGCGTCCGAGATGCCATGCTTCCGGCAGACCTCGTTGACAGGAACTCCTGATTCAGCTTCCTTGGGGACGGCAACGATCTGTGACTCGGTAAAGCGGGACTTCTTCTTATCGAACCTCCTGGCTCTTTATTATGCCAGAAAGCTCTACTTTTTACATGTCTACTTTTAGGGGAAGTTTACGTAGGCAACTATGTTGTCAGATAGAAATACAAGTGAAACATAGAAAAACTTTTGATTTTCTGATGTATTTTGCGGCACTGTTGGCGTGCAGCCCAGATCAGCTGATAGAGGGTATTTGGCAATATCAAATACGCAAACGCACGGGAGAAATCAGGGGTGAATGAGGGGAAAGGATGAGGCATGGTCTCGACCACAATTTTATACGGCAGAAGACCAACATGCAAATTTGGAGCTAGCTATAATGAAACTATCAAAAGCAATCCATGATTCCGCACTACACACCCGGCTCGGCGCGATGCATTAGCAAACAGACGGCCAATTGCAACCGACAAGTCAGAATTGCAACTTCTCAAAATCAATTCTCCTGCCCATAGCCCCATGACGGGAACCATTTGGCACCCTTCGTCTGGCCTTCAGAGAAAATTTCCAATCCATCTTTTAGTTCTCTAAGCAGAACCTGGACTTGATTGCCCGTTAAATAAAACCGATTAGTTTTATATGTTGGCCTTAGTCGCTTAAATACAGATTAGATCTATTCGAGATATCAGCTTTTCTTTAGAAACATAAACCTGCGTCCGTGATTCGACTCCACCTACTCACACAAAAATTGCTTGAATTATATCTTGCTTACCCATCACTCCAGGAATTAATTTTGCCTATGTGGCGACCAAATTGATGACCACTCATGTTTACAAATCAAAAGGGGTTACAGATTTCTCTGTACCCCTTGATTATCTTGGTGGGCCGCGCAGGGATCGAACCTGCGACCCGCTGATTAAGAGTCAGCCGCCCTCAGGTGACCCCTTTCTCTAATTTCCGGTGTACTCTACACCAGCGGTCTGCCTTTTTCAACTGCCTCTTCCATGAATGAAACTACACTGCGTGTTCCAGTGCTTTGCAAGCCGAGCACAGAACCACCCCTGGCCTATATTGACTATCTTCCTCTATGACGTGGTTGCCAGCTATGGAATCCCCTGACTTTCATCCTCCACGACCTCATGAACTTTTATGAATACCACAGTGTGCGTCGAAATCCTCCTCAGCCAGCTCAATCATAGTCTTAAGCTGTTCATCCCTGTCTGTTTCCATTGCCATAGCGCCTATCTTTCATCACAAGATATCCTTTCAGGTCGTTCAGATCGTGAAAGGCCGTAGCTACGTTCCTTATCTCCAGAGACATCATATCAGGACGGCCAACGCACAGGATCTTCTT
The DNA here is from genome assembly GCA_020846435.1 of Deltaproteobacteria bacterium. Taxonomy (GTDB): domain Bacteria; phylum Desulfobacterota; class GWC2-55-46; order GWC2-55-46; family GWC2-55-46; genus GWA2-54-12. The sequence goes on along the minus strand of JADLDY010000080.1, from coordinate 8,007 downwards.
CCCCAGATTCTTGAGATGGTTGAACACAACCACGAAATCGGAATCTCCGCCAAAAAACACCAGTTCGTCATACCTGTCTATCTCGGTCAAAAGCCTGAAAGCTATCTCTACGTCCATGTTTCCCTTTAGCTTATCCGGCAGCACCTTGACTTCCTTGTCGATGACGTTATATCCGCTGTAGATCAGCGCCTTCCTGAAGGCGTGATACCTGCCGATCTTTTCAACCTCCGACGCCGGAGGATACGCAGTAAAATAAAAGGCCCCGCTCATCTTCTTACGGCTTCCGAAATAACGATATGCCTTCTCCCAGTCTATGAACCAACCGTTATTCATCTGCGCGTAAAACATATTCCCGCCATCGACAAACAACGCAACCCTTTCCTCAGCCACACGCCCCTTCCGCTTACCAACATCAAGTTTCATTACTTCATGAGCCTCTTCCTTACATGAAGAACATGTTCCTGACCTTAAATCCTCCCACCTTCCGCAAACCCGGCAGATACCATTAGAACCTTTAGCCGCCCCAATTCCATGAATCTTCAGTCTCATATCTGCACGCTCCTTGTTTTCACTCTAAGCTCGCAATCCCTTAAAAGTCGGTTCGCGACAAAAGCGATGAACTGCCAAACATAAAAACCCATGAACCACCAAACGCGCCAAACAAAACCATCAATCTCAGAAAGCTCATCGACACCTCTCAAATCTTCTTCAGCTCCGGATGCCTTCTCATCCGCGCCCTTACCCTCAATTTCACCTTCTGGGCTATCCTTACTAGAAACGGCAAAGTCTTCGGATTCATTCTAAACCGGCGCCTGCACAAGGCAGCAACCTCCCGTGGGGTCTTTCTCGGATCCCTACCGAACTTTTTCTCCAGCCACGCCTCCAAATCCTTCCATACAAGATCGGGATAGGTCATCTCACAGACCAACTGCATCCACTGAAGACGCCTGGCTTCACTGAGTCCGGCAAGAAGGCCATCGATAAAAAGCCTTTGATGGTGGTCATCAACGCAATTAATCATCCTGGCGGCCGTGATTGCACTTTTTTCCTGATTCATAATGTCCTCCTTCCCGCTAAAAGGACCAAACGCACCAAACCGCTGAAGGGAGCAGTCATCAGCCCTGCCAATCGTCTTCCTGGCCGGCATATCCCTCAGGGTGCTTCCGCATACGCATCAAAACCCTGCATTTTACCCTCCGCGCCATCTTCATCAGGAACGGATACATCTTTAAGTTCGTATGGAAATAATTGGCACACATTGAAACTATCATCCCGGGGGTTCTCTTCATGTCGCTTCTAAACATCCCTTCCATCCAGCGGTCTATCTTCATCCATCTTGTCTCCGGGTAAAGGGTATGACAGGTCCACTCAAGCCATTGAAGGCGCTTTTTATCGCAGAAACCCTTAGAAAGGGTCTTCAGGAAAAGACGCTGCTGAGAGTAATCGTCGAGGCCTTTAACCAACCTGATCCCTGTTGCGACATACTTTTTCTGATTCAGAATTAGCCTTTCCGTCTGAGGTTATTAAGCAATTTCGTGGCATCCTGACAGAATTTAAGCAGCCGACATATAAGTACTTATATGTTGTGTGTCAATTTGACTGGTACAATCCGCTCCAAAACAAAATAAGCCCTGCAAATAAAGGGCGATTTTTTCAACGGGATGTTCGGCCACATGCCTACTGAAAAGTCCGGTCGCCATACGCGACTCTTGACGGAGACGATGAGCTCCATATATGTATTACCTTTGAAAGTCATGCGGCGAGGAAAGAAATTGAAAATTTCTTGTATGGAGGAACTTTTTTATTTTTCTCAAGTCATAGAATGAAACGAACTAAACATTAAAATTGTCGATTTTGAAAAATTGCCAGGAACAATTTTGTTTTTTTGTGGTTCTGCCATGAAAAGTCCCTGCGTGACCCTTCCCGAATCTATTCCCATCAAAGAATGCTAAAAATTGCACGACTCCCCACGACTCACCACGACTCTACGATCCCATAAACCACGGAAGCGTCCCTGTGATCTAAATTTGCGCTTCGAATCACATGCTAAAAAGTCGCAATAGGTAAGCTACCGTCTTTTCAAGGGAATTTCGGAGATGGTACCAATCTGGTTCCTCTCTTCACAAAAAAACGGCAAAAATCTTTTGAAAGTTCCTTATTCCGCACTCTCTGACGGTAATACATGAATATGACGGCAAGAATTTCCAATATCAATCAATTCAAAAGGAGGGAAAAGGATATGCAGAAGATAGTAGGCATCGACTTGGGATTTGGTTTCTGCAAGGTATACTCTGACAACGGGAGGCACGTATTTCCTTCAATCGCAGGCCCTTGCAACGAAGAGGTACTGAGAGTTTCTGGGGTGCGTAATCCGGCTTATGAACACGAGACCGTCTTTCTCGACAACAAGAGGTTCCTGGTCGGGAACAGCGCCGCCAGATATTCCGAAAGGGTCTACCAGGCAAGGGACAAGGACTGGATAGACTCGTTTACCTACCGCTGCCTGCTACACCACGCCCTGAGGCTCGCCGGAGTCAACGACCCGCCCTTAATTCCCCAGGAGACGGTTATTGTAACCGGACTGCCGGTCACCCATTACCGCTCCTGTAGGCCCAAGCTCATAGACCTCGTAAAGAGCATGACCCATCCTGACGTCTCCGTCAAAGTGACTCTGCAACCCCTCGGCAGCTATTTCGATCACCTCCTCTGCGAGGACGGGGGCATACAAGACATGGAACTCGTACACAACCGGGTCGGAGTCGTAGACATCGGTTTCTACACGAGCGATTTTATAACCGTTGAGTCCCTCGAACTTGTGAAAAACCTCTTGGATACGCGAGAAGGTGGAATGTCCTCGGTCTACCAGGAGATAGCCCGGGACATATTCAACAGCCACGGCATCAGGAAGGAGACCTACGAAGTCGAGCGAGTAATCGCCGACGGCTACATAAAAGTGTACGGCGAGAAGAAGAGCATCGCCGACATTGTACGGCCAAGGTTCGAGAGGTTCGCCAGGGAGATCGAATCAACGGCAAGGATATTGTGGAAAGATGGGGCCGATATCGACCGGGTTCTTGTAACAGGCGGGGGAAGCGAAGACTTGAAGGATTATCTTGAATTCTACAAGCACGCCACTTTTATGTCTGGCGGCCAGTTCGCCAATGTAAGAGGTTACGTGAAATTCGCCAGGAGCCTAAGAGAGGTATAAAAATGAAAGCACGGAGTAAAAGTGGCTCTAACTCCCGTAAGACATTGGTGGTCAAGGTAACGTTCTCAAGCCTGAACACGATTGATGCCGAGATCATACCAATCTTGGAGAAGCAGAGGAACAAGGCAAGCTATGTCAGAAAGGCAATCTTTTGCCACATCAAAGGCCTGCCGAATAAACGGCCGGACGAGGATCTGAACCCTTCAACCACCAGGCACAAGCTGAATGCGGCTATGAAGGGAAAAATGTCCCTGCTCGAGAACCCGGACTTTTAGGAAGGAGCATTTACCTCTTGACAAAAGCTAGTTGTATATGTATTAAAATACATATATGAAGAGTGAAACACCCGAGCAGGTATTTGAATGGTTTAAGAATGAAGTACAGAAACTCTGGCCGGTTGCGAAAGGTTCTTTTGGGCTCAGAAAGAACACCTGCGTACGTTCAGATTGTAAAGCCTGCAAAGAGGGTAAGGGACATCCGGTCTACACGCTTCATATCGGTGTGAAAGACAGAAAAACCTCTATTTATATACCCGAGGATTTGGCAGGGACTGTGGAAAAGGCTGTCAGCAACGGCCGGGAGCTCGAAAAGCTCGCGGTACTCGCCGGCGAACGATATGTAAAGGCTTTAAAAAGGGAAAGAGAACGGGAGCGTAGGAAAAAGTGAAGGGAGGGACGATGGATAAGACCGATCTCAAAATCAGCGCTACGGACTTGAAACAATGGTCTTTTTGCCCTCGCCAGTGGTTTTACTATAAGGTAACCGGACAAAAACCGAAGTTCAACAAGGCTATCAAAGGGGGCCTTGCACACCACCGTCTAAAAGGAGAGGCGGTGGATTCGGTTGTCAGGACCCAGGATAACCTTGTTTTCATGTTCAAGACAGGGGGTGTTATATGCTTGTTATTGTTTTCGTTATACTGGCTTTTTTTACGATAATACTGGTCTCCTGGATTGTCCTTCTGAAAAGGCGTTCGGAAGCCGGCATAAGCGGCTGGGTGAAGGATTCGGACCTCAAAGGCGGAGGGAGGAAATATGTTGACCAGGCTACCGGAATAGTAGCCAAGCCTGATATTGTTCTAAAGGGCAAGGTCATCGAGGTTAAGAGTTACGCCGTGAAGAATAGACCATTTAGTGGAGATATTCTTCAAGCCACTGCCGAGATGAACGCCGTTGGAGTAGGTAAGGCCGAGATCCATTATCTAAACAGGAAATTCCGAGTGGAGAACACCCTACATCTGAGAGGCGTTCTTATGCGCGTTTTTCATACGATGAAAGAGCATCTTGACCATAATATAGCGCCGCATGGGACTCCTACCAAGGGGAGATGCCGGGTTTGTGAATTTAACGACATATGCCCGGAACGGTGCTGAAATTCGAGTGAACTGCAAAAAGCAACTCAACAATTTTTACTCAGAATGGCCTGGCAACAATCGTTTTACCCATCTTGACAGCCCTGGAAGCCAAGAGTAGAATGGTGTCAAAAGGAGTGTAACCTTATGGATATTTTAATTATATGGGGTGTTGGGATCGCGTTTCTAATCATTATCGCTATAGTGAATAAAATCAGAGGGGTTGTAGATACGGGGAAGAAGCCGTATCACTATAAAAGTGATATTGACGAATTTGTTTTACCTGGCGGGAATAGTTATCTGGCCTAGTCGAGAAAAGCGTTTACAGTTGAAGACTGTTTAAGTAGAAAGAGTCATGGTCTTCCGGTTAAGATATTGTTCCCCAACAAGTCTTAACTAAAAGGAGGAAGGACCATGACTCGACAGCAGTATATCATATCCCGGAAGACCAACATACTTGAGCTTGGGCGTACACTCGGAAATATCTCGGATGCCTGCCGCAAGCTCGGTGTCAGCCGCACCCACTACTACGATATCAGGAAGACCATAGAGGAAGAAGGGCTCCAGGGGCTTCTGGAGAAGTCCAGGAGGGCTCCCCGCATTGGCAACAGGGTTGCCCCTGAGATCGAGAAGCAGGTACTTGATTATTCGCTGGAGTTCCCGACCCAGGGACAGGTGCGGGCTTCTAATGAGCTTAAACTGAGAGGTTTTCATGTCAGCGCCGGGGGCATAAGAAGTATCTGGCTGCGGCACAAGCTCGAAACGAAGGGGCTAAGACTCAAGCGGCTTGAGAAATGGGCCGCAGAGAATCTCGGTATCCTTACGGAGTCCCAGATCCAAGCCCTTGAAGCCGCAAAGGAAGAAGCCGAGGTACACGGGGAGATAGAAAGCCCTCATCCCGGCTTCCTTATTGCCCAGGACACCTGCTATATCGGCTATATAAAGGGCATTGGGCGGCTTTATCAGCAGACTGGCATAGACACCCACGCCAACATCGGCTTCGCAAAGGTCTATACGGACAGGACCTCCCTTACGGCAGCCGATTTTTTAAATGACAAGGTCCTGCCCTTCTACGATGAGCATCAGATAAGCATCCTTCGCATCCTGACTGACCGCGGCCCCGAGTACTGCGGGCGCACTGACACGCATTCCTACGAACTCTTCTTGCACCTGAACGGGGTCGAACATACGAAGACGAAGCCCCGGCACCCGCAAACCAACGGGTGCGTCGAGAGGCTTAACCAGACGGTGCAGGAGGAGTTCTACAAGGTGGCCTTCCGCAAGAAGCTCTACAAGACAATCGAGGAGATACAGGCCGACCTTGATGCCTTCATGGCCTGGTACAATGCCGAGCGCACCAACCAGGGCCGGTACTGCCAGGGGCGCACCCCGTTGAAGACCTTTTTAGATGGCATGGATCTCTATCAGAAGTACGTCTATGAAAATCCTGTGGAGGAAAAGGAGGCGATGATGTAGACTCAGAAGTGCCTTAACCGGGAGACCTACTGTAAACGCAAATATCGTTCAGGGCAAGTTATCATAATGAAGACAATTTTTGATCGGGTTTTTCTTATTTTTCTAAATCTATCGGATGAATTTTTTCATTTACCTTATCGAGCACACGTTTAGCCAAGCCTACCGGGGCATCTGTTCCGTAGTCTATTGATTTTGCTTCTCTGGCTTGGTCATAAAGATTTTCCGTAAAATCCCCTATCTTGCCTGCCACATATTTTTCTGTCGCATTTCTGTCAAGCCCTCTTTCTTTGGCCTCTGATAAAGATTGACGGATGAGCTTGTCATACTCTGCAGTAAGTAAATTAACATTTTCTTGTTCTACGGATTTCCTGCCAATCTTCCCATCCACACTTCCAGATATCCCTCCGCCGTTTCCAAGTAGTTTTAAACCGACTCCTCCATGCATACTGCCACCTGCACTACCCTCGGAATATCCGATACTCTGCCCTTTTTGACTCAACCACTTTCCCATATCTTCACCAAGATCTTTCGCCGTCTCTGCTATATTGGCATTAAGTTTATACTTATTGGAGTTGGGATCAGATACGAAACTAGCTATCGCAGGATCCCTTGCCAACGCCATTTGCATTGCGGAGCCAAGATCAACCCCGTGATCCGAGATACCCTTGTCCACGTCCTTATGGATTGCTTCCCTCCCAGAAGTCCTATTGCTCAAATCCTTCCAATCCGTCTCCGCCCCATGCTTCGCGTGGAATGTAGCGCTCTTGCCGTCTAAGCCTGTTTCCGCCTTAAAGGCTATAGCCTCACCGCCTTTCAGCCCTTTGGCTATCTCTTCCAGCCCTTCAGCGGCTGCGCCATGCCCGTTGGCCCTGAGTTCCATGGCTTTCTCCAGAGCCTCAGGAGCGGTAAGAGTGCCTTCCCTTGTAACCTTGCCACCGCCGACAGAAATCGAGCCTTTTCCATCCTGGAATTCTGCTCCGGTAAAGCTCAACGCGCCGGTCTCGGAGTTTACACCGATACCCTGTTTTTTAACTATCATACCGGGTTTTACAGGACCGGCATCGGGATTGTCGGCCTCGAGAGCCTTATTGAGGGCGCGACTTGACTCCGCCGTTATCGTGCCTCCGTTTTCAAACTGTGCAAGCTTCGATATTGCAGCTGAAGCTCCTTCTGACTCATAAGTCTCAGGAAAAAGAGCCGCCGCTTTAGTGGACATTTGCTGTAATTTTCCGATATCTTCAGCGCCCTGAGTGGAGCCTTTCATCCTGGCCAGCTCGATACCGGCGGCAGTTTTTTGATCTCTAAACTTTTTCGACATTTCTTCCTTGGAAAGATTATTGCCGTTGCCATCCGTGGCAAAAGAATCATAGAGACCCATCGTCTCTAAATCGTTCTTGAAATGTTCTGCAAAATCCTCTTTTGAAGAAGAACCTTTGAGAAAACCATTGAAATTACCCAGAGCGCCAGAACTTACACCGTATTTATTAGCCATAAAATCTCTGACCGCCCCGCTGTTGAAATACTCCCCTAACTTCGCCCCCTTTTCTGCTCCCCCGTGTATACCGATAGCCGCTGCTGAAACCTCTGCCGACAGGCCTGTGGCATCCGAAAGACTCTTAACGGCACGTAACGAGCCTTCACCTTTTTCTATGTTATCAAACAGTCCTATTTTCGCCCCCTCTTCAGCAGCTGAACGTATATTTCCATCACCCCAGTGTTTAATTTCCCCAAGGCCCTGGAGTATCTGAGAAACTCCTCTATTAGCTTCGACGTCGCTTTTTTGATCTATCCAATTATCAGCCCCGCCTACCGCATCGGTCTGCTTCCCAAAACTATCGACATTAGCGGATGTCGCTGCCGAGTTAAAATCACCGATATTGTTCCCCACGTTTACAGGTCCGCCATACCTTCTATTAAGGTTTCTGGCTTCCGTGGCTGCGGCCATATCGTGTTGTGCCGTAATACTCTGCCT
>JADLDY010000066.1 GCA_020846435.1 Deltaproteobacteria bacterium | reverse complement strand
TCCTGCTCGGCCTCGGGTATGTACTTGGGTATGCCGAGGAGCTCCTGGACGACCTTCGGGGTCACGTTGGTGACGGCCGTCCTGCCTGAGGCGACCTTTTTGGCGACCTTTCTGCAGATGGACGCTACTTCGCGCTCCAGGTTGCGAAGACCCGCTTCCCTGGTATACTCGGCGATTATCTTCTTTACCGCGTCGTCGTGCAGGATGATGTACTTTTTCGAGAGGCCGTGCTCCTTTATCTGCCTCGGCAGTATGTACTTCTTGGCTATCTCGAGCTTTTCCTCCTCGGTGTAGCCCGGGAGGTTTATGATTTCCATCCTGTCGAGCAGGGGCTCGGGGATGGGGTCAGCCATGTTCGCCGTGGTTATGAACATGACCTTCGAGAGGTCAAAGGGCAAGTTGAGGTAATGGTCGCTGAAGGCGTAGTTCTGCTCCGGGTCCAATACCTCGAGCAATGCGCTCGACGGGTCTCCGCGGAAATCCATGCCGATCTTGTCTATCTCGTCCATCATGAAGACCGGGTTGTTGGTCCCGGCCTGCTTTATGCCCTGTATTATGCGCCCCGGGAGAGCTCCGACATAGGTCCTTCTGTGGCCCCTTACTTCGGCCTCGTCCTTTATGCCGCCCAGGGATATGCGCACGAAGTTGCGGCCCATGGCCTTGGCAATGGAGCGGCCGAGGGATGTCTTGCCAACGCCCGGAGGGCCGACAAAGCAGAGTATCGGCCCCTTTGTCTTGGGCTGGAGCTTTCTTACGGCGAGGTACTCTAAGATCCTCTCCTTGACCTTCTCGAGGTCGTAGTGGTCGGTGTCGAGCACCTTTTTGGCCTTGTCTATGTCTATCTGGTCTTTTGTCTGCTTTGCCCAGGGCAGGTCCACGAGCCACTCGAGGTAGGTCCTGATGAGGGCCGCCTCAGCCGCGTCAGGGTGCATCATCTCGAGACGGTCGACCTGCTTGAAGGCCTCTTTTTCGACCTCAACGGGCATCTTGCATTTCTTGATCTTGTCCCTGAACTCGTCGAGCTCTTCGGTGGGCTCTTCCATGTCGCCGAGTTCGTTCTTTATGGCCCTCATCTGCTCCCTGAGGTAGTACTCGCGCTGGGTCTTGTCCATCTCCTCTTTTGCCTGGGACTGGATCTTGACCTGCATCTGCGCGACCTGGAGCTCTTTTATGAGGTAGTCGTTGACCTTCTCCAGGCGCTTTATCGGCTCGAGCGTCTCCAGTACCGACTGGGCCTCGTCTATCTTGAGGCCGAGGTTGGCGGCGACAAGGTCTGCCATCCTGCCCGGGTCTGTGATGTTGTCGAGGACCAGCATGACTTCCTGGAAGACGACCTTGCCGAGGGAGGCGAGCTTCTCGAGCTGCTCTCTCACGTTCCTCATGAGCGCCTCTATCTCCACCGGCACCGGGTCGACGATTGGTTCCTTTATCTTGTCGATGTTGATGGTGTACGAGGGCTTTGTCTGCGTGAAGTCCTTTATCTGCGCGCGGCTGAGCCCCTGCACGAGGATCTTGACGCGGCCGTCAGGGAGCTTCAACATGCGCATTATCATACAGACGGTCCCGGTCCTGAACAGGTCCTCCGGGTCCGGGTCTTCCTTTGTAATGTCCTTCTGGGTGGCCGTGAAGACGAGCCTGTCCTTGGTGAGGGCGGCGTCGACCGCGTTTATCGAGCGTTCCCTGCCTACAAAAAGAGGCACTATCATGAAGGGGAATATCACGACGTCCCTTACAGGAAGGAGCGGCAGGGAATCGGGTATCTCCAGCTGTTCGTCTTCTCTTTTTTGTTCTGCCATGAGTACTTCCTCTCTTTTTTCACGCCGGCATTCAATCCGGCGCAACGGGGAATTTTTTACTGAGAGTGCGCCACTGCCGCTTCAGGCCGACTCTATGGAGACTTTCTGCTTGTTGTTCCGCTTGTCTTCGACCCTCGGCATGATTATCGTGAGGACCCCGTTGCCGTAGTTGGCCTTTATCCTCGCGGTGTCGACCGGGTGAGGCAGCTCGATTGCCCTGAAAATGCGGCCGAAGCTCCTCTCCATGCAGACATAGTTTATCTTGTCTTCTTCAATGCACTCGAGCTTTATGGCCCGTATGGTGAGCGTGTTCTTGTACAGGGTGATGTCTATGTCGTCCTTCTGTACGCCGGGGAGCTCTATCTCCACGACAAGTTCCTTTGGCGTCGCGAACAGATCGAGCGAAGGCACGTGCGTCATCGGTTCCGGGGCCAGGAGGCTCCCTTCGTCGCCGAGGCACTCGAACAGGAACTGGTTGAGTGTCTCTATCCTGATCGGCGTCTGCAAGCCTTTTTTCGATATCTTCGCCATAACGGGGGCCACCTCAAGCTTCTTTAGAGTTTGACGTCCTTGAGGAACTTCCTCAGTTCGGCCTTCAGTTCAGGGCGCTTCAACGCAAGAGAGATGTTGGCCTTGAGAAACCCGAGCTTGTCTCCCGCGTCGTAGCGGGTGCCTTCGAACTCGAAGGCGTATATGGCCTGCGTGCGCATGAGTATCCGCAGCGCGTCCGTGAGCTGTATCTCCCCGCCCTTGCCGGGCTTCGTCTCTTCGAGCGCTCCGAATATGCCCGGGGTGAGTATGTACCTGCCGATTATGGCGAGGTTCGAAGGCGGGTTGGACTTCGGCTTTTCCACGAGGTCCAATACCTTGTAGACCCCGGGGGCCACCTTCTTGCCCTTTATCACGCCGTACATGTGCGCCTGGCTTTTCGGCACCTTCTGCACGGCGAGTATGGTCGTGCCGTACTTTTTGAAGACCTCGGTCATCTGCTTCATCACCGGGACTTCTGAGTCTATTATATCGTCACTGAGAAAAACCGCGAACGGCTCGTTATTTATGAGGTTTTGCGTTATGCCTATGGCGTGTCCGAGCCCGAGCGGCTTTTTCTGCCTCGTGTACGAGAAGTGGGTCAGGCCAGAGACGTTCTCTATCATCTTGAGGAGCTCTGTCTTGTCGCGCTCTCTGAGGAGCATCTCGAGCTCGAAGGAGGTGTCAAAATGGTCTTCAATGGCGGTCTTGCCCATTCCGGTCACTATTACAATCTCGGAAAGTCCGGAAGCCTTGGCCTCCTCGACAGCGTACTGGATAAGCGGCTTGTCCACAAGGGGCAGCATCTCCTTGGGGATGGCCTTTGTAGCCGGAAGAAACCTCGTCCCGAAGCCGGCGGCCGGGAAAACAGCCTTTTTTATCGTCATCTTTCTCCTTTGCGCGTCCTTCCATGATGGATTACGGGGATACTGCGGACAAAGAATCTGTTGTACGGCTGGAAACTGCCTCTCCGGCCGTAAAACCAGGGCGTATCCTCAAGGATAATAATAAGTTTTACCTGATAAGTCAAGTAAGGGCGGTCAGGAAAGGGGGGTGAGTCCGGCGTATTTGATGGCGAGTTTTTTGACCCCTGCGTCCTTGAAGTTGACAGTGACCTTCAGGTCGGGACCGGCCCCTGACCTTTCCCTGATTATGCCGACCCCGAAGCTCGGGTGGGTGACCTTCATGCCGACCCTCCATGGCAGGGAGTCGCCCTGTTCTTCGGGAGAGGTCTCGTGCGCCCCGGACTCAGGTGAATAATAGACCTCGTCAGGGGCGGTGAAGACAGTTTTTCTGACAGGCCTGGGCTCCTCGTTGGCGAGAGTGATGTGTTCAGGGGCTATTTCGTCTATGAACCTCGAGCGCGCCTGATAACGCGTCTCTCCGTAGACGGATCTCGCGCGCGCGGAGAACAGGTAGAGTTCTTCTCTCGCCCTCGTCATGCCCACATAGCAAAGGCGCCTCTCCTCTTCGAGCTGGCCCGGGTCTTCGGCGCTCCTCGAGTGCGGGAAAAGGCCTTCTTCCATGCCGACGAGGAAGACGGCTTTGAACTCGAGTCCCTTGGCCGAGTGGAGCGTCATGAGGGTAAGCCTGTCTGATTTTTCCTCGTAGTTGTCTATGTCGGAGATCAGCGCGACCTGGTCGAGGAAATCAGCGAGAGAAGCGGAGGGATTGGCCGCCTCGAAGTCCTTTATGGCGGAGATGAGTTCGAAGAGGTTCTCGACGCGCTCAGTCGCCTCCTGCGTGTTCTCCTCCTGCCACATCATCATGTACCCGGCGTCCTCAAGGAGCTGGAGGCAGAGCTCATGGAGGGATAACTTTCCCATCTGCACCCTGAATGTGTCGTACGCCTCGAGGAACGCCCTTGTCTTTGTCTTTCCCAGAAGGCCCCTGTCCTGGGCCTCCCTGAAGGCCTCAAGGAGTGGGATGCTGATTTCGTTGCTTATGGCTATGACCCTGTCGAGCGTTACCTTGCCTATGCCTCTGGCAGGCTTGTTTATTATCCTCTGAAGGCTTATGGAGTCGCTCGGGTTGGAGATAATGCGCAAATAAGCGAGCGCGTCCTTTATCTCCATCCTGTCGTAGAATCTGACGCCGCCGACGATGGCGTAGGGTATGCCCTCCCTTATGAGCAATTCCTCGAATACCCTGGATTGCGCGTTGGTCCTGTAAAATATGGCGCAGTCCCTGTATGAGAGGCCGCCTTTGGAGACCCTTTCCCTGAGCTTTCTTATGGCGGCCCTGGCCTCGTCGTACTCGTCCCTTGCCTCTTCGTGGATGAGCGGGCACCCCTCATGGTTCTCCGTCCAGAGGGTCTTCTCAAGGCGTCTGGCGTTCCTCTCTATCACCGAGTTCGCGGCCGAGAGGATGTGCCTTGTCGAGCGGTAGTTCTGCTCGAGCCTCAGGACGGTTGCGTCAGGGTAGTCCTTCTCGAAGTCGAGGATGTTGGAGATGTCCGCTCCCCGCCACGCGTAGATAGACTGGTCAGGGTCTCCGACGGCAAGAAGGTTTCTCGAACCTGAGGCGAGCATGCCCGTGAGGAGGTACTGGGCGCGGTTCGTGTCCTGGTACTCGTCGACGAGGAGGTACTGGAAGAGGGACTTGTAGCGCTCGAGCACGTTCGGGTGCTGTCTGAGGAGGTTTATCGGTTCGCAGATGAGGTCGCCGAAGTCAAGACAGCCCATCTCGCGGAGCTTTTTCTGGTAGAGGGTGTAGACCTTCGCGGCCCGCTCCGCTATGAAGTCGTCGATGAGGCTGGCGAACTCGATTGGGCCGATATTGTTGTTCTTGGCCTGGTTTATGCGGGCGAGCATGGCCTTGGGCGCTATTGTCTTCTCGTTCATCTTGAGGTCGGCCATGACCTGCTTTATGAGGGAGAGCTGGTCGTCGTCGTTGTAGACGGTAAGGTCTCCGTTGAGCCCTAAAACCCTCGACTCCCTCCTGAGGAGCCGGAGGCCCAGTGAGTGGAAGGTGCCGAGCCACAGGCTCCGTGCGCTCTCTCCTATGAGGTGGCCGAGCCTCTCCCTCATCTCTCCTGCGGCCTTGTTCGTGAAGGTGACGGCGAGGATGGACTCCGGGGCTATGCCGAGCTTTTTGACGAGAAAGGCGATTCTCGCGGTCAGGACGCGGGTCTTTCCGCTTCCGGCGCCTGCGAGGATTAAAAGCGGGCCGTCGCCGAAGGTGACGGCTTCCATCTGGGTCGGGTTGAGGGATTTCAGAAAAGGCATAATAGTCTAATTTTACACGAAAGGGGAGGGGAGGGCAAAAGGTTAATTCCGGGAATAGCGGCGTTATGGCGCTCTCCGCCCTGGTACATGGTATGTGTTTAAAGACAAAACACAAAAGCAAAGACCCCCTCTCCCCTTGCGGGAGAGGGTTGGTGTGAGGGGGTTACTTCCCTATCGCCTCTATCACCTCATCGACATGCCCCGCGACCTTCACGCCTGTCCAAGCCTTTTTCACGACCCCCTTGGCGTCAATGAGAAAGGTAGACCTTATTATGCCCATTGACTTCTTGCCGTACATGGTCTTTTCTCCGTACGCGCCGTAGGCGAGGGCTGTTTTTCTGTCAGGGTCTGAAAGGAGCGGGTAGGGGATAGACTGCTTTTCCCTGAAGTTCTTGTGGGAGGCGATCGAATCAGGGCTTACCCCGACGACTGCCGCGCCCTTCAGGATCCTCGCCATGTTGTCCCTGAAGTCGCAGGCCTCCTGCGTGCATCCGGGCGTTGAGTCCTTTGGATAAAAGTACAGGACAAGATTCTTCCCCTTGAAGTCCTTGAGGGAATAGCTCTTTTCATTTCCCTGTTCGTCTATGCCGGAGAGCGAAAAGTCCGGCGCTCCTTTGCCTTCGGCTACCATGTCAAGGCCTCCTGAAGATGTTTTGAATGGATTTTATCAGAATCATGCTGGATTGTCTTTTGAAAGGAGGGGTGGAGGTGGTGTGCGGCTTTGAGCCGCCGCTCTTTGGCCGGGGAGCTTTTTCTGAGTGTTTTCAGGTGGATGAGGCTTCATGTCTGAGGAAAGGTCAGGGTAGGAGGGTTACCTCCACTGGCGTGGCCGCGACTACTCCGGTGCCGTCCCCCAACTGTCCTGACGAGTTCCTGCCCCAGCACATGACAGTGCCGTTCAGCAGGAGCGCGCATGAATGGAACTGGCCGGTTACGACCTGGGTTGCCGCTGTAATGCCGCTTACGGTCACAGGCACGATGGTGGAGGTGGCTGACGCGCTCGGGTCAGGCGGGATAAAGCCTGCGACAGTCCCGTTGCCGAGCTGTCCGTCGAAATTCTCGCCCCAGCACCTTATAGTGTTGTCATCCAGCGCCGCGCAAGAGTGCGCGTATCCGGCCGCGGCCCCGTTTGGGGTCGTTATTCCGGTGACGTTCAAGGCCTCGGGAGAGGTCATCAATGGCGGGTCAGGGAAGAGCTGGGCTGTCCACTCGCGGGCGAGCTGGCCTGAGAAGTTGTCTCCCCAGCACCGTACCCTTGACGGGGAGGCTACCTCGGCGCAGCTGTGGCCAGTGCCAGCCGATATCGAAACAGCCGTATTTATGCCGGTGACGGCTATCGGCGTGTTCCTTGAAGCCGCTACCAGGGCGGTGTTGCCGAGCTGGTCGAGGGTGTTCGAGCCCCAGCACTGGATCGTAGAGTCTGCGAGCCTGGCGCAGGTGTGCGCCCCTCCGGTGGAGATGGTGCTGGCGGTTGTAATGCCGAAGACCTGCACGGGCAGATTTGAGGTGATGTTCCTGGCGTCGCCGAGCTGGCCTTCTATGTTCCTGCCCCAGCACAGGGCCCTGCCGTCGGCGCGTACAGCGCAGGTATGGTAGCCGCCCGCAGATACGCTGACCGCGCTTGAGACGCCGGTAGAGAGCACTGGGACGAGCGAACTGGTGAACGAGCCGTTGCCGAGCTGCCCTTCCGTGTTGTCCCCCCAGCACCAGACCGCGCCGCTCGAGAGGCGCGCGCAGGTGTGTTTGCCGCCGGCCTGGACCTGGACAGCGTCGGTTATGCCGGAGACAAACACAGGGGTAAGAGAGCTGGTAGAGGTGCCGTTGCCGAGCTGGCCTGAGGTGTTGAGGCCCCAGCACTGCACCTTGCCGCCCGTTATGGCGCATGAGTGGCTGTCGCCTGCCGAGAGAGAGCTGGCGAGCAGGGAAGACGCCCCTTCCGGGCCTAGCGAGACGTCGCCGCACCCGGCAAGCGGCAGCAAGCCGAGCGTCAGAAGGAAGAAAACGCGGGAGATATCACGGTGCAGTCGGGAACGCATTGCATCAAGTATGCGCCCAAGTCGAGCCGCTGTCAAGGGCGGCCTTATGTTCAAGCTCCTCTATTGACATCGGCAGAGAACCCATGCTATTTTTAACGGAATTTTCCACGCGGGGACCAGATGAGCAGAGGCAAGATCCTAGTAGTTGACGACGACGCGTTCTTCAGGGCCCTTTGCTCGGACATACTCACGAGCGGCGGGTTTTTCGTGAAGACCGCTTCCGGCGGGGCCGAGGCCATCGACCTGGTCGACAACGAGACGTTCGATATCGTCATAACCGACCTGGTAATGCCCTCTGTCGGCGGCATGGACGTGCTCGAGCGTACCAAGGGCCATAACACCCTCACCGACGTCATAGTCATAACAGGACACGGCTCCATCGAGACTGCCATTTCCGCCCTCAAGGCAGGGGCCTTCGACTACATAAGAAAGCCTCTGAACGAGGACGAGCTCCTTCACACCGTCTCGAGCTGCATCGAAAAGAAGAAGCTCCTCGAAGAGAACCAGGAGATGAGGCAGTCCCTCAAGCTCTTCGAGGTGAGCCGCGCCATCACCACGACCCTCGACATAAACAAGCTCTACAACCTCGCGCTTGACGCCCTTTTGCAGCTCGTGCCCGGAGAGGCCGGCATAGCCGCGTTCTATGAGAACGACGGCCGCGCCCTCGAGATAAAGGCCATGAGGCACATGAACACCTATGACGGCGACAGGATAATGGAGGTCTTCAAGCACCGTTTCGAGCGGGATTTGAAGGGTCTCTCCAACATAAGCGTCATAGACAAGCCCGAGCTGCCTCCGGCGGACAACGAGGCGTTGCGCGAGTACAACTCCTTCCTGGTCGCTCCTCTGATGAAGGGGCCCACCCCGGTCGGCTACCTCGTGATACTGAGCAAGGCCGGCAAGGGCGGCTATTCGCTTCGTGACGTAAAGAACGCCGCCTTCGTCGCAGAGCACGCGGGAGGAGCCTTCGAGAACGCGCTCAAGTACGCAGAGGCGAAGGAGATGGCCTTCATCGACAGCCTCACGAACCTGTACAACTCCAAGTACCTCGAGCTGGTCCTCGACAAGGAGATAAAGAGGGCTGACAGGCTCATGATGCCGGTGACTGTCCTTTTCCTCGACCTCGACAACTTCAAGATGGTGAACGACAGGAACGACCACCTCGTCGGCTCCAAGATGCTCGTCGAGGTAGGCAAGATTCTTCTGAAATGCGTCCGCGAAGTCGACACTGTCATAAGGTACGGCGGGGACGAGTTCGTGGTGATACTCGTTGACGCGGACTATGATGTCGCCATGCGGGTCGCCGAGAGGATACGCTCGACGATAGAAAGGCACGATTTCATACGGGAAGAGGGGCTTGCCCTCAAGATAACCGCTTCCATAGGCGTCGCCACCTACCCCATACACACAAGGGACAAGAAAGAGCTCCTGAAGACCGCCGACAAGGCGATGTACAGGGCAAAGGACATGTCCAGGAACACAGTCTACCTCGCGCCCGTGCCGGGCCAGCCTGCCGCAAAGTAGCTCAGATATCCGTTAATCAGCAGAATTGTTTCTGGTAATCGTTCAGGTGGGGGATTCCTGTAGTCCTTGCTACGCCTTTGCCAGTTCGAGGGCCATCTCCTTTATCTTCCTCAGGTCGAGCTTTCCGGTCGGGCCGACAGGCAGACCAGCGACATGTATTATGTTGTCCCTCTTTGGCAGCCAGAGCCTCGGCAGGCCGGTCGAGGCCACAAGGCTCCAGGCGTCGTTCGGGGTAAGGTCCTCTCTGGTGTAGAAGGCGTAGAGCCTCTCGCCTCTTTGCATGTCCTCTATCGAAGTCACGGCGCAGTCGCAACCGAGCGCTTCTGCGAGAGCCTCTTCAATTCTCACGTGCGGCACCATCTCGCCGCCTATCTTGCTGAACCTCGATACCCGGTCGAGTATGGTTATGAAGCCGTCCTCGCCGACCGAGGCGATGTCCCCTGTCACGTACCAGCCGTTTTCAATGACCTTTGAGGTCGCCTCCGGGTTCTTGTAGTACCCGAGCATCAGCCCAGGCCCCTTCACGAGGAGCATGCCGCTTTCTCCTGGCGCGGCCTCTTCGCCTGTCTCCTGGTTTATGACCTTCACCGAGACTCCGGGTATGGGGTGGCCGACAGTGCCGCTCTTTCGCCCCTGCTGGCGCACTGAGCCGTCCTCGACGTCATGGACGTTGACCGAGATGACAGGCGACATCTCGGTGCAGCCGTACCCTTCAAGCAGGTCCTTGCGGAAGACGGCCCTGAACTCGCTCGCTGTCTGCTCCCTGAGCTTTTCCGCCCCGGCTATGGCGTACCTGACGTGCCTGAAGTCCGCGTCTTTGCATTTTCTTATACAGGCGTTGTAGAAGGCGGGCGTGCCGATGAGAATCGTCCCTTTCCTCGTCCTCGCAAGGTCGCCCATGCCTTTGGGGTCCATGGGGTTCGGGTGGTAGGCCGCGGAAAAGCCAGTGATGAGCGGAAACCAGATGGTCGCCGTGTAGCCGAAGGCGTGGAAAAACGGGAGGCCGCCGATTATGGTGTCTCTGCCCGAGACCTGGAATACCTGCTGGAAGCCCTCGATGTTGGAGACTATGTTGTGATGCGAGAGCATGACCCCCTTGGGCTCTCCAGTGGACCCGCTCGTGAAGATGATGGTCGCAAGGGCGTTGGGGTCGAGCTTCCCCCGGCAGAAGAGCGCCGAGAGGAGCTTTGCCGGCAGGAGGACCGAGGCCGCGAGGCAGGAGAGCCATTTGAGCCCGCTGATCCCTTTCATCAGGTCTTCGAGGAAGACCATGCGGTGGTCCTCGGATAAGCCGGTCTTCGTCAGGAAGGCCCGCGAGGTGATTATTCTGTCGGCCTGGCATTGATCGAGCGCCGACTGGATCGAGTCTCTTCCAGCCGTGAAGTTGAGGTTTACAGAGGTCTTGCCGGCCATGAGGCACGCGATATTGGCGAGCGCGCCGCCGACCGACGCTGGCAGCATTATCGCGACGGTCTCGGCCTTCGCGTTCTCGTCGATCCAGTCAGAGAGGGCGAACGAGGCGGCCAGGGTCCTGGCCCAGGTGAGCTTCCTGCCGGTCGAGTCCGACATGCAGGTCGTGAACAGGCGTTTTCTCGCCGTCTTTATGAAGCGTATGTGGAGAAGGTCCTCGCTCACCCTCCTGTGGTCGAGCGCCTGGGAGCCGAGCTCCATCACGGCCTGTCTTACCTCGTGTGCGCTCGCGCCTGTAAGCGGCTCGCCGAAGGATACTGTCACCGGGTAGGGGAAGTGAGTGGGGAGCTTCCAGAAGAACCTCATCCCCTTGAAGCTGAATATCGAGCCCCAGACCCTGTCGAGGTGCACCGGGATTATCGGCACGTCGAGCCCTTCGACTATCCTCTCGAAGCCCTTCTTGAAAGGCAGGAGGTTTCCTGTCCTCGTTATCGCGCCCTCGGCAAAGACGCAGACCATGTGCCCTGCCTTGAGCTCTTCTCTGGCCGCGGCCAGAGACTTCAGGACTTCCCTCCTGTTGCCGTCTGTTATGGGGACGGCCTTCATGAGCCTCAAGAGCCACTTTATCGCCCTTATCTCGTAGAAGTACTCGTATATCATGAACCTTATGAACCTCTGCACGCAAGCTCCGACGAGGAAGGCGTCGACAAAGGACATGTGGTTGGAAACAAGGAGGGCGGGGCCGTCTTTGGGCACGTTCTCCTGGCCGACTATCTTGATGTTGTAGAGGGTGTGCGTAAGCATCCAGAAGACGAACCTCATGAGGAAATCCGGGAGGGCCTTGAACATCCAGAACGTAGCCACAATGGTGATCACTCCGAAGACGAGGATTATGCTGTCGGCCGGGACGCGAAAGACCTCGCTCATGAGCCACAGGACGCCGGAGGCGAGGAGTATGCCTACGGTGTTGACAAAGTTGTTGGTCGCGATGATGCGCCCCTTTTCCTCCGAGCCGCTCTTTTGCTGAAGCAGGGCGTTCAAAGGAACTATGAACAGGCCGCCGGAGAAGCCGACCATTATCATCGCGGCGGCCGTCCTCGGGTAGCTCTCAGGCGAGAGCGCGAGGAGTATCGAGAAAAGGCCCATGCCTATGGAGCCGAGAGGGACAAGGCCCGGCTCGACCTTGTCGCCGGAGAGTTTCCCGGCAACTATGCTTCCGGTGCCTATGCCTATGGCGAGGAAGGTTATGAGTATGCCTACCCAGAAATCAGAGAGTCCCATGACCTCCTTGCCAAGAAGGAGTATGTCCATCTGGAGGAGAGAGCCCATGAACCAGAAGTAGGTTATGCCTCCGACCGTGAACAGGAGGAGCTTTGTCTTCATGAGGGATTTGAAGCCCTGGCCTATCTCGCCCCAGGGGTTAAATCTGAACCTCGCCTGCGCTCCTGATGACGGGACTTTCGGTATGCCGAAGCTCATGAGCGTGCCAGCGATGGCTATGGCTATGAGGAAGGCGCCGACTATCGTCAGGTTGCCCTTGAGGGCCGAGTACATTATGGTGCCGGTCGAGGTGCCGATGATTATGGCGAAGAAGGTCGACATCTCGAGGAGGCCGTTGGCGCGGGATAATTCGCTGTCAGGGAGCATCTCAGGGACTATTCCGTACTTTGCCGGGCTGAAGAAAGTCGAGTGGACGGCCATGAGGAAGAGCGTGGCGAGCATGAGCTCGATCCTCCCCGACCAGAAGGCGAAAAACCCGACTGTCACGGCGACGATCTCGAAGGCTTTCGTGACGATGAGGACGGTCCTTTTGTTGAAGGCGTCAGCCGCGTACCCGGCGTAGCCTGAAAAGATGAAGAACGGGAATATGAATACCGCGCCGACCATTGACACATAGCCGCCGCCAGTCCCGTCGGTCGCGAGGTTGACGGCTATCATGGACAGGACTATCTTGAAGACGTTGTCGTTGAAAGCTCCGAGGAACTGCGTCCACAGGAACGACTGGAAGCCCAGGGACTTCAGGAGCCCGCCGTATCCGTTAGCGGACAGTTTATTTGAACGGTGTGAGGTGTTTTTCATCATTTATGCTGATAAAAGCGGTTCATATGCCCGTCACGCGCCCTGTTGAGTCGATGTCAATCTTTTCGGCGAGCGGCCGCGAAGGCATGCCCGGCATTAGGAGGACATTGCCGCAATGGGCGACTATGTAGCCGGCCCCTGTGGCGGGCCTCAAGGCCGTGACCTTCACAGTGAAGCCCTTCGGTCTGCCAGTGAGCGTTGGGTCATCAGAGAGCGACTTCGGGGTCTTGGCGATGCACACTGGCAGGCCTTCGAGCCCGAGCCTGTTCATGTCCTCGAGGTCGGCTTTCGCGGCATCGGTCAGGCTGATTCCGTCCGCGCCGTACATCTTCATCGCTATTGTATTTATCTTTTCCTCTATCGGCATATCGAGCGGGTAGAGGAACTTTTCTTTCTGACCGCCGCCTGGGGCGAGGGTGGCCTCGATTATCGCCCTGGCGGCATCCAGGCCGCCTTTGCCGCCTTGCTCCCTTACGTCGACCGCCTCTGCCTTGACGCCGAGCCCTCTTATGAGGCCGAGGGTCTCGTTTATCTCCTTGTCCGTGTCGCCCTTGAACCTGTTAAGCGCGACGAGCGCCGGTATGCCGAAGGTTTTCAGGTTTTCAATGTGCTTTTCGAGGTTCGCCATGCCTTTTTTGACTGAGTCCATGTCATGGGCAGTAAAGTCTGTTGCCTTGCCGTGCAGGCGCAGGGCGTTCAGGGTCGCCACAATCACGGCGGCCGAAGGGAAGAGCCCCGATTGCCTGCACAGTATGTCGATGAACTTCTCAGCCCCGAGCTCGGTTGAAAACCCGGCTTCAGTAAGACAAAAGTCTGATAGTTTCAGGGCGAGGCGGTCGGCGGCGACGCTGCTGCACCCTATCGAGATGTTGCCAAAGGGGCCGCCGTGGACAAAGACAGGCGAGCCCTCGATCGACTGACCCAGGTTCGGGAGCAGAGCGTTCTTCATGAGGGCTGATACTGCTCCGTCCATGCCGAGGCCGCATACGGTTATCGAACGGCCTTTTCTGTCAAAGGCGACTATGACCTTCTTAGCCCGTTCCCTGAAGTCCTCAAGGCCTTCGCTCAGGCAGAGCATGGACATTATCTCAGAAGCCGCCGAAATTTGGAATTCATCCTTTCGCGGTGTGTTTCCTTTGGCAATTCCAGCGGTTATGTTCCTCAGAGCCCTGTCGTTTATGGTGGAGACCCTCGGCCAGATGACCTTTTCAATGGCCAGTTCGTTGCCGTGGTATATGTGGTTGTCGATTATGGCCGAGATGAGGTTGTGGGAGGTGACGACGCCGTAGTCGTCGTTGTTGAACTGTAAGGAGAAGTCTTCAGCCGGCCCGGCCTCTGAGAGCCCTGAGCCCAACGCCCCGCCCTTCATGCCGAGTAGAGGGCCGAGGCTCGGTTGCCTTATGCAGGCGAAAGCCTTCTTGCCGAGGAGGTTCAATGACTGCGTAAGGCCGATCGTAAGGGTCGTCTTGCCCTCTCCGGCCGGGGTCGGGCTCATGGCGGTAATGAGCACGAGTTTGCCGGAAGGCCTTCCCTCGAGCCCGTCGATGAGGGCGGGGTCGACTTTGGCCATGAAGCGGCCATAAGGCAGGAGGCTTTCCTCAGGTATTCCGGCTCTGGAGGCCACTTCAGTGACAGGCCTTAGCCAGAGGGTTGATTTTCCTTCATCTTTCATCTCTTTAGGGTTAGCACACAGGGCTCTCAGAGTCAAGGAAGAGCGCTCCTTCGGATGATTAAATCCTCCAATTTGGGATGGACTCGCAACGATCAAAAAAGTTATAATCCTCGGATGGAAGCGGTAAAAAAGGACAAATCATACTTCTCGTCGGTCTGCGTCGAGAGGTGCGGCGGCATATGTTGCGACCCCTGGTGGGGGATAATCTCCTACCCAGTCGTCAAGGAGGGGGGGATATCGAGCCTTTCGGGCTTTCGGGCAGAGGTATTGAAGGGCATAAAGGCCAGGGCGCACAGGATAATAGACGCGTACATAACCACAGAGGAGAGGCCCAGGCCGCTCTTCAGGTCGCCTGAGAAGTACAATGTCGTCATACGCGATATACGGGCCACGGGCGCGACCCTTACAATAAACCTCATAGCGATGTTCGCCTTCAGGTGCGCCTTTGTCTCTGGGGACCGCTCGTGCGCCATACATCCGTCTATTACAGGGCGCGAGATAAGGCCGCCGCATTGCGGCTTTCTCGGCACGCCTGAGGCTCGCGCGGGCGAGAAGGGCTATTGCCGTGTCATTCACGCCGCTCTTGGTGGCGGGGCGTCCGAGATAGAGGTCGCGCTGGCCGTTGAAAAGCAGACAGCCCTCAAAAACCTCGAAGAGGGCTGCCCCACGGCCGAGGAGGCCTCCGACAGGGTCGTGGAAGGCGTCAGGGCATGGTGCGAGAGGAACGCGCCGTCGCTTCTGCCTCAGCAAAGGGCCGCTTCGTCAACGCCCGGCAGGAATGACCCGTGCTGGTGCGGCAGCGGCCAGAAGTTCAAGAAGTGCCACGGGAAATAAGGACTTTCAGTGTTGCCATAAATAAGAAGAGGCCCGGCTTTATTAAGCCGGGCCTCTTCTTTGCAGGTTGCCGAAAAAATCCCATCTGCCATGTCGTCTTCGGCGCTCGTCATTGCGGCGTACATGAAAAGTACGCCTCATTCCTCGCTTCTCGACTCCTCGCATCTGGAACTTTTTGGGCAACCTGTCTAAACTCAGTGTTTTTTAGTATTCTGTTAAAGCGTCAGCGCGCGTCCAGAGCCGCTACCACGCCGTCCTCGGCCTTTACGTAATCGACCCACTCAAGGCCCCTCTTGGGGTGGAAGGTGAACCTGTTGGAGCCGTCCAGGTTGTGCTGGTAGTCCTTTTCGACTATGAACCTGTTCTCGCCCTCGCAGGCGAAGAACCAGGGGTCTTTTCCCTCGCCGGAGGCCATGAGGTAGCCGAAGGCCTCTTGCGCGCCTACTTCAGTGTACCTGGCTGTCTTGCCGAACCTCTTTGACAGGACGACCGAAGGCGTGCCTCCGTTTTTCTTGCACAGGGCGTACATGTACTGGTACATGTCTATCGACGAATGCTCGCCTTCTATCAAGCCGCTCGGCGGGGCCGTGACATCTTCAACCGAGGGTATCGATTCGTTTTTGTACGCGAGGGGCTGGGCCGTCTCGGTGGTTATGACGATCGAGTGGCCTTCTTCCGTGACCGGGTCTATCCTTGAAGCCGTGAATACGCCTTCGCACCTGAGGGTGTCGGCGTCTGTTGCCATCTCGCCTTTGTATTCTGAGCATATTGACTCAAGGGCCTTGTCCATGCTGCCGTCCGCGCCCGATATTACAAGCGTGTTGAACTCGTCTATGGTGTAAAGGGCCGTGACGCTCTTGTCTTCGAGCAGCGTAAGCCTTATGTCCGTCTCTTCGGAGAAGGCCTGGCCGGAAATTGTAAGGACAGCGACTGCCGGAAGGATCAGTTTTCTGAGTATGCGCATGATTGTCTCCTTAACTCTTGTAGATCGGTGATTCGGAGGAAAACTTCAGGGAAAAAACAATATGTCATTATTTATAACATGAACACACCGGGCCTCAATGTGACCGGTGTCACGCTTGTCTTGTACTCATTTATATGATTTTCAAGATTAAGGGGAGGTTAGGGCTGAATTTCCTTAAGAAAATAGCCATGTTATGGCCTGAAGAAAAGGCGAAGGCCCGCCTTTCGGGCGGGCCGGGTCATGCCTGGCGCAATTTTAAACGAGTTTCATGCCAGCTTGACGACAGAGAGGATAATGGCCGCGAGAGCCACTCCGGCTATGAGGTAGACGGCGGCCGTGAGCTTGCTGACGCTGTTCTCGAGAGCCGCGACAGAGGCTTCGAGCTTTTCGACCCTTGACTCGAACTCTTCGAAGAGCGCCTTGAGCTTCTCGTCAGAGATATCTCCGTAGTCTTTCCTGAGCGCCGAGATAATAGCCCTGGAAGCGCGTATTACAGGAGCTGACGCGAGCATTGCCCCGGCAAAACCGGGGAAGAGCCTTGATATTAGCCAGGCTTTAGCGGACATATTCGCTCCTTGTCCTTTCCATCAGCCCGGTATTCTGGGCAGCCTCGAGAGGGCCTCTTTTATCTTCTCCGCCGGGTATGGCGCGTCCTTGAGCTTTCCACCGAGGTAGTCGGCGTAAGCCTGCATGTCGAAGTTGCCGTGTCCGCTGAGGCTGAAGAGGATCGTCTTTTCTCTGCCCTCTTCCTTTGCCTTCAACGCCTCGTCTATGGCGGCTTTTATCGCGTGAGAGCTCTCGGGGGCAGGGATTATGGCTTCCGTCCTCGCGAACTGGAGAGCGGCCTCGAAGACCTCGGTCTGCTGGAAGGCTTTGGCTTCGATGAGGCCGTCGTGGCAGAGCTGGCTCACGAGCGGGGATTCCCCGTGATAGCGCAGGCCCCCAGCGTGTATGCCCGGGGGCACGAAGTCGTGTCCGAGAGTGTACATCATCATCAGGGGGGTGAGGCCTGCGAGGTCGCCGAAGTCGTAGCGGAACTCGCCCTTTGTGAGGGTCGGGCAGCTCGAAGGCTCAACTGCGACCACGCGCAGATCCTTGCCGTTTATCTTGTCGAGGAGGAAAGGGAAGCCGAGCCCCGCGAGGTTCGACCCTCCTCCGCTGCACCCGATGACGACATCAGGGTAGTCTCCGGCGAGGGCCATCTGCTTTTTGCACTCCTGGCCTATGATGGTCTGGTGGAGGCAGACATGGTTTAAGACAGAGCCGAGCGCGTAGTTGGTGTCGGGACGGCTCGCGGCTTCTTCCACAGCCTCTGATATGGCTATGCCGAGGCTTCCCGGGCTGTCCGGGTCAGCCGCGAGGACCTTCCTTCCTGATTCCGTCAAATTCGTGGGGCTCGCGTGGACCTTCGCTCCCCAGGTCTCCATGGCTATCCTTCTGTAAGGCTTTTGAAAATAGCTCACCTTGACCATGTAGACATTTATCTCGATGCCGAAAAAACAGCCGGCAAGAGCGAGGGCCGAGCCCCACTGGCCCGCGCCTGTCTCGGTCGCGATCCTCTTTATGCCCGCCTTGCTGTTGTAGTAGGCCTGCGGGACCGATGTGTTGGGCTTGTGGCTTCCGGCCGGGCTTACGCCTTCGTATTTGTAGTAGATCCTCGCCGGGGTCTTCAGTGCCGCCTCAAGCCTGTGGGCCCTGTAAAGAGGGCTCGGCCTCCAGAGGGCGTAGATATCGCGCACTTCTTCCGGGATGTCTATCCACCTCTGCGAGCTGATCTCCTGCTCTATGAGGGACATCGGGAATATCGCCTTCAAGTCGTCAGGGCCGCAGGGCTGCAATGTGCCGGGATGAAGTGGAGGAGCAGGCAGATTGGGCATGTCTGCCATGATGTTGTACCACTGACTCGGCGTGTCTTTTTCCTGAAGGACGAACATCGTCTGTTTCATCAGTACCCTCCAACGCGGCATTGACTGGATTTTATCATAGAAAGAAAAGGAGTAAAGGTTGAAGAAGGCAGGACAAAGCGTCCTTTGAGAGCCCCTTGCAACCCTCGGGTTTTTCTGTTAACTTCTCGCTCATGGGTTTTACAGTCGTTATCGCGGCCTCTGAGGCCGTTCCTTTCGCCAAGACCGGCGGGCTCGCCGATGTCGCCGGCTCTTTGCCTGCGGCTTTGAAGCGCCTGGGGTGCAGGGTGATCGTCTTTGTCCCTTACTACAGAGAGGTCGCTCAAAAGGGGTTGGAGATAGAGGACACGGGCCTTACCGTGCCGGTCAATATGGGCAGGCGCACGGTCATGGCCAGAATTCTCCTCGGGCATGACCGCGGTGTGCCGTTCTATTTCATAAGGCGCGATGAGTACTTTGACAGGGAGTACCTCTACGGCACGCCTGAGGGCGATTACTTCGACAACCTGGAGAGGTTCACCTTCTTTTCAAGGGCCGTGCTTGAGGTAATAAAGGCCAGGCGCCTCTCTCCTGACATCATACACTGCAACGACTGGCAGACCGGCCTCATACCGGCGTACCTCAAGGACATATACAGGGAAGAGCCTGTTTTCTCCAAGACCGCGACAGTCCTCAGTATCCACAACATCGCCTATCAAGGGCAGTTCCCGGCCAGCTTCTATGATGTCACAGGCCTGGGCCTTTATCTTTTCAACCCCGAAGGGCTCGAGTTTTGGGGCAACCTCAACCTCCTCAAGGCAGGTATAGTATTTTCCGACGCCATAACCACTGTGAGCCGCGGCTACTGCTCTGAGATACAGACTGCCGAGTACGGCTACGGCCTCGAAGGCGTCCTCTCCAGGAGAAAGAACGAGCTCACCGGCATCTTGAACGGGGTGGATTACGCTGAATGGGACCCCGCGACCGACGAGCTGATACCCGCCAACTATACGGCCACTGACCTCTCTGGCAAGTCGGCGTGCCGCAGGAAGCTTCTGAGAGAGTTCGGTCTGAAGGCCAAAGCCTCGAGGCCTGTCATCGGCATGGTCACGCGTCTTGCCGGACAAAAGGGCATAGACATACTCGCCGAGGCGATACCCGAGCTCATGCAGCTCGATATCGCGTTGGTCATACTCGGCTCAGGGGACAGGAGCTATCAGGAACTGCTCACCGCGCTTGCGAAGCGCTACCCTGAGAAGCTCTCGGTAAAGATAGCTTTTAACGGCGGCCTGTCTCATCTGGTAGAGGCAGGCTCTGACATGTTCCTCATGCCTTCGAAGTACGAGCCGTGCGGCTTGAACCAGATATACAGTTTGAAGTACGGCACGGTCCCCATTGTGCGCGCGACCGGCGGCCTCGACGACACTGTCAAGGATTTCTCGGAAGTCGGCGGCGGCAACGGCTTCAAGTTCACTACGTTCTCTTCCGACGCCCTTACCGGAAAGGTGAAGGAGGCTGTCGAGCTCTTCCGTGACAAAAAAGCGTGGGCAGAGCTTCAGAAGAGAGGCATGTCCGAGGACTTCTCATGGGATGACGCCGCGAAAAAATATATCGAGGTCTACGGCCAGGCCAAAGCCCGTCTGCTTAAAACTTAATCATCTCAAGCCTCAAAAGAGCGCACCAGAAGTCCATCTCCGGACACAAACAGCAGAAAACGCAGATAAAACGCCTGTGGCGTCCTTTGGCACTTTAATTGCTATTGTATCAATGCATGAGAAGAATAGCCGTAGTAGACGACAATCCGAATGAAAGACTCATATTGAAAGGCTTCCTCGAGGACGCGGGGCTCGAAGTCGTTGCCGAGGGCACGGACGGCTCAGAGGCGCTCGCGATATGCAGGCAATACCTGCCTGACCTCCTGATAATGGACGTTAAGATGCCTGGCAAGGACGGTATAGAGGCCGCCGCTGAAATTGGCAGGAGCTGCCCCACGCCGATAGTGCTCCTTACCGGCTGCGACGACGAGGAGACGATAAAAAAGGCGGCCGAGGCAGGGGTCATGGCCTATCTCGTGAAGCCGGTGAGAGCCGAGGAGATAGCGCCTGCCGTCGAGCTCGCCATAACGAGGTTCAGGGAGTTCGTGGAGCTCCGCAAAGAGAACGAAGAGCTCAAGAACACGATACAGGCGAGAAAGTTCATCGAGAAGGCCAAGGGGCTCCTCATGGAGAGAGATGGGCTCTCCGAGGCGGACTCTTTCACGCGGATAAGAAAGATAAGCATGGACAAGAGGAAGTCGATGGCCGAGGTCGCCGAGGTCATCATCATGGCGTTCGATAAAGGCAGGTAGGGGGCGGCTATGTCAAGGGTGCTGGTCATAAGGCATGTGGCCCACGAAGGGCTCGGTGTCATGAAGAGGACGATCGAGAGCGGAGCGCTTGTCGAGTACGTTGACCTCTTCAGGGGAGATGCACTCCCAAAGCGCATGGACGGCTACAACGGCCTCATCGTGCTCGGCGGGCCTATGGGCGTCTACGAGGAAGAGGAGTATCCTTTCATCAGGAATGAAGTGAGGCTTATAGAGGACGCGCTCAAGAAAAGGGTCCCCATGCTCGGCATATGCCTCGGCTCGCAGCTCCTCGCCAAGGCGGCCGGAGCCAGGGTCTACAAGGGCAACGCAAAGGAGATAGGCTGGCACGACGTCACGCTCACCGAAGACGCTGACGACGATTCTCTCTTTCTCGGCATCCCGGACAAGTTCAGGGCCTTCCACTGGCACGGCGACACATTCGATGTGCCAAAGGGCGCTCTCATGCTCGCCTCAAGCGATCTGTTCCCTAACCAGGTCATAAAGGCCGGGCCCTGCGCCTACGGCATACAGTTCCATTTCGAGGTCACTGAAGAGATGGTAAGGGAGTGGATCGAATTGAACAAGGACGAGCTCGCGGCCTTGAAGGGCAAGGTCGACCCGAAGGCGATAATCGCCGAGACGCCTTCTTGCATAGAAGAGCTTAACAGGATGGGCGGCGCGCTTGCCGCCAAATTCATGCGCATGGTTGAAAAACAGGCACTTGAGGCAGGCTCTGCCCTAAAAAAAGGCAGTTCGTGCTGTTCCTGCCATTGAATATGCGGGAAAAACACGGGAATTGAAGTTGGCACCCGTGTTGCAATATGAAATCAATCAAGAGCAGCATGGTTACATCGGAGTAACCGCAGGATAATAAAATCAACTGAAGGCAACGGCGCCTTATTCTTCCATACGAAGAGCAAGGCGCCTTTTTTTCAAGAGGCGCTCTCTATAAAAAGCGGGGGTATTGAGATTATGAAGAGAAGCGCGATAGCATTGGCCGCCTGCGGCCTGATTTTTTCCTCTGGACAGGCGCTGGCAGCGGACGCACTGACGGTTGCGGACGTATTGAAGGATGTCCAGATAAACGGGGCCCTCTCGGCCGGGTATAACTACAACTTCAACGAGCCGCACACAAGGGCGATAAACCTGAGGCCTTTCAACGACGCTCACAACAGCTTCGCTCTGGAGCTCGCGCAGCTCGCATTCCACAAGGACGCGGCCAATGCAGGGGAAGCGGGCTTCAGGCTTGACCTCAACTTCGGCTACACAGTGCCAAAGGCGATTCACTCAACAGGCGCCGCGAGCTCTGATGACTTTGACGTGCGCCAGGCTTATATCTCCTATGTGGCCCCTGTCGGCAGCGGCCTCAAGCTCGACTTCGGAAAGTTCGTCACAGACCACGGCCTCGAGGTGATAGAGGGCTACGAGGACTGGAACCTGAACTACTCGCGCTCGTTCCTCTTTTACTATTCCATACCCTTTACGCACACGGGCCTGAGGGCGACCTACAAGGTGGGTGACATGTTCACGCTCTCCGGCGCGGTCGTGAACGGCTGGGACAACGTGAAGGACAACAACAACTCGAAGTCGTTCCACGCGCACGCGATAATAACCCCGCTGCCGGATATGACGGTAAACCTCAAGTACATGGCAGGCACAGAAGCGAACGATACCAGGCACCTTTTCAACGTGAACCTCTCGAAGAGCTTCGGCGCTCTCACCCTCAAGGCCGATTACGTTTACGGCTCCGAGGATAATGTGCCCTCAATCGGCGACAGCACGTGGACAGGGGTCGCGGGTTATGCCAGGTACGCGGTGAGCGAAAAATTCGCCATGAACCTGAGGGCAGAGGTTTTCTCTGACAATGAAGGCGCCAGGACCGGTACTGCGCAGGACCTCTGGGAGGTGACGCTTACGCCCGAGTACACAATCAACGACAACCTCGTAGTGCGGGCCGAGTACCGCCACGACGAGTCCAACAAGGATTCATTCGACAAGGGCGCGAGCGTCTCGGATACGCAGGACACTTTAGGCGTCAACGCCGTGTACCACTTTTAACGTGTCACAGGATTAGCCAGTTGTAAGCACAGGCCGGCAATGGAGCCCGCAGCCCGCGAGGGGGCCTGAAAGATCAAGGGTGATCAGGAGGCAGAAGATGAAGTTGGTGATTTTACTGGCGGCTCTTTTTTCAGGGTGCTGGGCCGGGTTCGCGGAGGCGGCGGATGCCGCGGCAATAGACAAGGCAGACACGGCGTGGCTCATGATCTCAACGGCGCTCGTCATGTTCATGGTGCCAGGCCTCGGGGTCTTTTACGCGGGCATGGTGAGAAAGAAGAACGTGCTCTCTACCATCATGCACAGCTTTTTTCTTCTGGCTCTGATAACTGTGCAGTGGGTCTTGGCCGGTTACACCTTGAGCTTCGGCCCTGATCTCGGCGGCATCATAGGCAGCCTTGATTTTCTGGGGCTCAATGGTGTCGGAGTAGAACCGAAGGGGACAGTCCCGCACCTCCTGTTCATGTCGTTCCAGGGGATGTTCGCGGCGATAACGGTAGCGCTCATAACAGGAGCTTTCGCGGAGAGGATAAAATTTTCAGCCGTAGTGGTCTTCAGTATCCTGTGGGCTTTTCTGATATACGACCCGCTCTGCCACTGGGTCTGGGGAGGCGGCTGGCTTCAAAAGCTCGGCGTCCTGGATTTCGCGGGCGGCATAGTGGTGCACATCAGTTCTGGAGTGTCGGCGTTGGTCGCGGCCATATACGTCGGCAGGAGGAGGGGCTGGCCAAGAGAGCTCATGGCCCCTCACAACCTGACTCTCACTGTCCTGGGCATGGGCATACTCTGGTTCGGCTGGTTCGGCTTTAACGCGGGGAGCGCTCTTGCGAGCGACGGGGTGGCTGTCACGGCTTTCGTGGCGACAAATGTCTCGGCCGCTGTCGGGACTCTCACATGGACCTTTGCAGAGTGGGCGCACAGGGGCAAACCTACGATGCTTGGCGCGATGTCAGGGGCTGTCGCCGGGCTCGGCTCGATAACACCTGCGGCAGGGTTCGTGACCCCGGCTGCCGCGATGGCGATAGGACTTGTCGGAGGCGGCCTCTGTTATGTCGCGGTTACGATGTTGAAGCCCAGATTCGGCTACGACGACACGCTCGACGTCTTCGGCATACACGGAATAGCCGGTACATGGGGAACTCTGGCGACCGGCATATTCGCTTCCATCGGAGCGTCCGGCCTTCTTCACGGCAACCCGGGGCTTCTTCTGAAACAGGCCATTGGCGCTTTAGTAACGATAGCCTTATCAGCGGTAGGCACGCTCGCGATACTTAAAGTGGTCGACATGACTATGGGCATAAGGGTCACGACCGAAGAGGAAATTCAAGGGCTCGATTTGACGCAGCATGAGGAGAGCGGCTACTCCTTATAAAAATCGCTATTTTTCCCGATCTCTTTGTCAGGGCGAAAGCAAAAATGCTCACATATTGTCATATATGCTGCGCTTTTTGCTTCCACCCTTCCTCGACCTCGGAAAAAATATCTGATTTTTGAGCACTCAAAATTTATAGCGGGGCACGCTGCTGTGTCCTGCTGAAAAAGGCAAAGGCGCCTTCGGGAAATGTGGATGTACCACAGGACCCAGAGGCGCCTTTTTAATTCCAGAGGAGGGAGATGAGATGAAGAAGATCGAAGCCATAGTAAAGCCCTTCAAGCTCGACGACGTGAAAAAAGCGCTCGGAGATCTCAACATCGAAGGCATGACCGTAAGCGAGGTAAAGGGGTTCGGCAGGCAGAAGGGCCATTCAGAGATTTACAGGGGCGCCGAGTACATGGTCGATTTCCTTCCGAAGGTTAAGATCGAGATCGTGACCTCGGACGAGATGACCCCGAAGATCGTCGACGCCATCATGGAAGCGGCCAGGACTGGAAAGATAGGCGACGGCAAGATATTCATAGTCCCGGTCGACGACGGAATTAGGATAAGGACTGGCGAGCGCGGGGATGACGCGCTTTGAAAATCGTTCCTTCTCGTCAAAAAAATATCTGACTTTCAGTTGCTGCTTCAAATAAGTTCAAGGAGAAAAACCATGTCAAAGCTCGTATACGCTCTTCTAATATGTCTTATCAGCGCCTCCCCGGCGCTGGCCGCCGGGATAGACACCGGGGACACGGCCTGGGTGCTCATGTCGACCGCGCTGGTGCTCCTCATGACCGCCCCTGGGCTCGCGCTCTTTTACTCCGGCATGGTCAGGAGAAAGAACGTCCTCGGCACCATCATGCAGAGCTTCGCCGTTCTTTGCGCGGTAAGCATACAATGGGTACTCATCGGCTACAGCCTCTCTTTCGGCCCTGACAAATTCGGGCTCATAGGCGGCCTCGAGTTCTTCGGGCTTCAAGGCGTGGGGCAGGAGCCTAACCTCGATTACGCCGCTACCATCCCTCATCAGGCGTTCATGCTCTTCCAGATGATGTTCGCCGTGATAACTCCGGCTCTTATCGCCGGAGCGTTCGCAGAGAGAATGAAGTTCTCAGCCTTCCTCATCTTCACGCTGCTCTGGACGACCCTTGTCTATGACCCTGTCGCTCACTGGGTCTGGGGTGTGGGCGGGTGGCTCAGGGTGCTCGGCGCGCTGGACTTTGCCGGAGGAGCCGTCGTCCACATAAGCTCGGGCGCCGCGGCCCTTGCGGCGGCTTTGATGCTCGGCAAGAGAAAGGGTTATCTTACTGAAGTGATGCCGCCGCATAACCTCCCGTTGACGGTCATCGGCGCGGGTCTTCTGTGGTTCGGCTGGTTCGGATTCAACGCTGGCAGCGCGCTCGGCGCGAACGGACTCGCGGCGACCGCCTTCCTCACGACCAACACGGCCGCCGCTGGAGCGGGCCTCTCATGGATGGCTGTCGAGTGGATACACAGGGGCAAGCCGACTCTATTGGGCCTTGCCTCAGGCATAGTCGCCGGGCTCGTCGCAATAACGCCTGCCGCGGGTTTTGTCAGCCCGGTTTCGTCGATAATCATAGGGCTCGCCGCCGGAATTGTCTGCTACGCGTCGGTCGCTGTAATAAAGCCTCTTCTGAAGTACGATGACTCTCTCGACGCCTTCGGCATTCACGGAGTAGGCGGCATGTTCGGAGCCATCGCTACAGGCATCTTCGCTACGGTCGCGGTAAACCCGGCAGGCGCGGACGGCCTCATCTTCGGGAGCGCCGCGCTCCTCGGCAAGCAGCTCATAGCGATAGGCGCGTCAGCTCTCTACTCGTTCATCGTGAGCATCGTCATACTCAAGGTGGTAGATCTTGTAGTAGGCTTGAGGGTTGCCAAGGACGACGAGGTGCAGGGGCTTGATATCACGCAGCATAGTGAGAACGGCTACTCGCTCTAACAGGTTGCCTGAAAAGTCCATCTGCGTCGTTGTCTTTGTCTCTCGTAACTGCGGCGTACAAACAAAGTACGCCTCGTTACTCGTTCCTCGACGCCTTGCATCTGGAGCTTTTCAGGCAATCTGAGAAAAAGGAGTAAAGGAATAAAGGCAACGGCGCCTTGGGGTCTCCCAGGGCGCCGTTCCATTTTGCAGGCTGCTCAAAAAAACCATCTGCCTTGTTGTCTTCGTCGTTCGCAACTGAGGCGTACGAGTAAAGTACGCCTCGTTGCTTGCTCCTCGACGCCTCGCATCTGGAATTTTTTGAGCAGCCTGAATAAAATCAAAGTTTTTTCAACCTGTCAGGAAGGAGGCAAAAGGGTCATGGACGCAAACAAGAAAAGGCTTGTAGTAATTGGCAACGGAATGGCCGCGAACGCCCTTCTGGAGGAGCTTCTGAAGGCTGGCCAGGACCAGTACTCGATAACTGTCTTTGGCAAGGAGAGGCATGCCGCGTACAACAGGGTGCTCATCTCTCATCTCCTTACCGGAGATAAATCCCTCAAAGACCTCGCCTTCCATGACTCTGAGTGGTACAGGGAAAAGTCGATCGACCTGCGCACCAGCGCTCCTGTTACAAGGATTGACAGGGCCGGCAAAAAAGTCTTTACGGCGGACGGCGCAAGCGTTCAATACGACAGGCTCGTCATATCGACTGGCTCTCTGCCGCTCATGCCGCCTGTTCCCGGGATTGAGCTCGACGGCGTCGTGGCTTTCAGACGCGCGGACGACTGTGAAAGGATAAGAGAGCGCGCGGGAGCCGGCTCAAAAGCGGTAATAATCGGAGGCGGGCTCCTCGGCCTCGAGGCGGCTGGCGCTCTTCTTTCAATGGGCATGGACGTGACTGTCGTGCACCTCATGGACAGGCTCATGGAAAGGCAGCTCGACAAGGTCTCCTCTGAGATGCTCAGGGAAGACCTTGAAAGGCTCGGCATGAAAGTGCTTCTCAACACGAAGACCGCCGCCATCGAAGGCGACGGTAAGGTCGAGAAGGTAATGTTTGCCGCTGGAGAAGCGGTGGATGCCGACCTTGTCCTCGTGTCAGCCGGCATAATGCCTGATATCGCTTTGGCAAAGGCATCAAATCTTTACTGTGAAAGAGGCATCGTCGTAAGCGACACCATGCAGACCTATGACCCTGCTGTCTACGCTCTCGGAGAGTGTGTCCAGCACAGGGGAAAGACCTTCGGCCTCGTTGCGCCGATATTCGACCAGGCGCGGGTCGTTGCCAACCAGCTCGCCGGGGACGGCAGAAAGCCCTTCAAGAGCATGCCTACTTCGGCAAGGCTCAAGGTCTCCGGCGTTGACCTTTATTCCGCCGGGGACATCGACCCTCGCGTCGATGACTCGGTCGAGTACCTTGACAGGAAGGCGAGGGTTTACAGGAAGATACTGTTCGAAGGAAGCGTCATAAAGGGCATCGTGATGTACGGCGACAGCTCAAGGGGCCCTGAGCTCTTCAACCTGCTCGCCGCCGGGGACGACGTGGCGGAAAGGCGCCCTGCCCTGCTCTGGGACGG
Organism: Deltaproteobacteria bacterium; assembly: GCA_020846435.1. GTDB lineage: Bacteria > Desulfobacterota > GWC2-55-46 > GWC2-55-46 > GWC2-55-46 > GWA2-54-12. The sequence continues at coordinate 36,627 of JADLDY010000066.1, read as the reverse complement.
AGGCAAGGCCGCGTCGAAGGCTGCCCTGCCTGACGACGCCATCGTTTGCGGCTGCAAGGGCGTGACAAGAAAGATGATAGTCGAGGCCATAGAGAGCAAGGGCCTTTTCACGAGGGAAGACATAAAAAGGGAGACGGGCGCTTCCGGTTCTTGCGGCGGTTGCGCCCAACAGATAGACAGGATACTCGAAGAGACGCTCGGGGCAGGCTTCCAGCCCGTCATCTCGCAGGCCCTGTGCGCCTGCACCGCTTACAGCCGAGAAGATGTCATGAGAAACATCCGTGAGAAGGGGCTCAAGTCGGTAAGCGAGGTGATGGAGATCCTCGGCTGGCAGGGTGTCGGGTGCGAAAAATGCAGGCCTGCCATCAACTATTATGTGTCAGTAGTCTGGCCGGGTGAAAGCAATGACGACACGACCTCCCGGCTCATCAACGAGAGGATGCACGCGAACATACAGAAGGACGAGACCTTCTCGGTCGTGCCGAGGATCTACGGCGGCGTCACGACCCCGGGCGACCTCAAGAAAATTGCCTCTGTCGCCGAGAAGCACAAGGTCCCGCTCGTCAAGATAACCGGCGGCCAGCGCATAGCTCTCATGGGTGTGCCGAAAGAGGAGCTCAAGTCCGTATGGAAGGAGCTTGGCATGCCTTCGGGCTTTGCCTACGCCAAAGCCTTAAGGACGGTCAAGACTTGCGTTGGAGAGAAGTTCTGCAGGTACGGTACTCAGGACTCGATGGGCCTCGGCATAGAGCTGGAGAAAAAGTTCGGAGCCTTGTGGATGCCCGCCAAGGTGAAGCTCGGGGTCAACGGCTGTCCGAGGAGCTGCGCTGAAAGCAGCATTAAAGACATCGGGATCATCGGCGTCGCTGGCGGCTGGGAGGTCTATGCAGGAGGCTGCGGCGGCATAGAGACGAAGGCGGCGGAAAAGCTCGTAAGCGTCAAAACCGGGGCTGAGGCCATCGAGGTTGTCTCTGCGTTCCTGCAGCATTACAGGGAAGACGCCCATTACGGCGAGAGAACCTTCAAGTGGGTCGAGCGCAGGGGGCTCGCCAACATAAGGAAAGAGGCGCTTGAGGATGGCGCGGGCCGCAAGGGGCTGTGCGAAAGGATCGAAAAGGAGATAGCCCTTTCAAAGGACCCATGGACAGACGAGTGCGGCGAAGGAAGGAAGGGGGCTTAGGCTCCCTTCCTTCCTATCCTCGATATTAGCTCCACTGCCCGGCTCTTGATGTCATCGGCAAGGAGTATGTCTGATATGACCGCGATAGCAGAGGCCCCGGCCTCGATGACAGAGGCGGCAGTCTCAACTGTGATTCCGCCGATGGCTACAATCGGGATGTTGACTGATGGGGCAAGAGCCTTTAGTCCTTCGAGGCCTTTGGGAATGTCAGCGTCTTTTTTAGTCTGTGTAGCGAATATAGGGCCGTATGAGATGTAGTCTGCGCCGTGTCTGGCTGCGTCTGTCGCCTCTTCGAGGTTATGCGTCGAGACGCCGATGAGCGCGTTTGGCATGAGCTTCCTGGCTTCGACAAGAGGGATGTCGCTTTGCCCGAGGTGTACTCCGTCAGCCCCTGAGAGGATTGCTATGTCGACCCTGTCGTTAACCATGAACAGGGCCCTGTCTTTTGTTGCTGAGCGCATGGCGCGTGCCGCTTCAAGGATTGCCCGGCTGCCTTCATCCTTGGCCCTCAGCTGGATCACGCGCACCCCGCCGCTGACGAGCTCTTCCGTATATCTTCCGGCCTGGGCGAGGCTGACCCATGTAGAGTCTATTATCGCGTAGAGGCCGGTCAAACCTTCAGGCTTCATGACTTGAACTTTTCCGGCTTTATGTCGAGCTCTTTGATCTTTTTCCTGAGGGTGTTGCGGTTTATGCCGAGCATCTCGGAAGCCTGCACCTGGTTGCCTTTTGTCTTCTCCAGCACGAGCCTCAGGAGCGGCCTTTCCATGAACGGCATGATGAAGTCATAGAGCTCCTGATTGGAGCGGTGGTCGGTCTTGTCGATGAAGGGCTTTATGCGGGAGGCGATGATGTCCTCCAGAGACTCTTTTTTCTGGCGCGGCTGAGGCAGGCCAAGGTCTTCGGGCGTGATGGCAACAGACTGGCTCATGAGCACGGACCTTCTGAGAACGTTCTCGAGCTCCCTCACGTTGCCCGGCCAGTTGTAGGCCTCGAGCGCGTCGAGCGCCTTTTGAGAAAGGTTTTTCATGCCTGAGTTGAACTCGCCCTTGAATTTCTCAAGGAAGTGGCCCGCGAGGATGGCGACGTCGCCTTTGCGCTCGCGCAGCGGCGGCAGCGTGAAGGTTATGCCGTTGAGCCTGAAGAGGAGGTCTTCCCTGAATTTTTTCTCGGTGACCGCTTTTTCAAGGTCATGGTTCGTGGCCGCGATTATGCGCGCGTCTACCTTTACAGGCTCTTTGCCGCCGACCCGGTAGAACTCTTTTTCCTGTATGGCGCGAAGGAGGCGGGCCTGCAGGTCAAGGCTCGTATCTCCTACCTCGTCGAGGAAGAGCGTGCCGCCGTCCGCGAGCTCGAACTTGCCTTTTTTCGCTTCAACGGCCCCGGTGAACGCGCCTTTTTCAAAGCCGAAGAGCTCGCTCTCCATCAGATCTTTCGGAACGGCCGCCGAGTTGACCGCGATGAACGGGCCCTCCGAGCGGGCGCTGTTCGCGTGCAGGATGCGCGCGAGGAGCTCTTTTCCCGTGCCGCTCTCCCCGAGTATCAAAACCGTCACGTCCTTGGCCGCGACCTTGCCGGCCTTCTTGAATACCTCTTCCACGGCCTTGCTCTTGCCTATGAAGACCGTCTCTCCCGAGAGGTGTTCCTTGAGCCTCTCGGTTAAGGCCGTGACTTTGCCCTTGAGCCTTAGGTTCTCGAGGGCCTTGTCTATCGTCACTTCGAGCTCGCCGAGGTCAAATGGCTTGGTTATGTAGTCGAACGCGCCGAGCCTCATGGCCTCCAGCGTGTTCTTCATGGTCGACTCGGCGGTCATCATGATGAACGAGGCGGCGCTTCCGGCCTCTTTCGCCTCTGTAAGGAGCTGGAGGCCGTCCTTGCCCGGCATGTTTATGTCAAGCAGTGCGAGCTGGACGCCGCCAGAGAGGGCTTTGGAAGCCTCTGTGCCGTCCTTCGCGCTCACGACAGAGAGCCCCTTTTCCTCAAGGAGCTTTTTGAGGACCCAGAGTATGCTTTCGTCGTCGTCGGCTATGAGTACTTTTATGGGGCCCATCGATCGTCCTTTACGCCAGCGGCAGATAGACCGTTACGGAAGTCCCCTTGCCAGGGGCCGAGTCTATCTTGAGGTGTCCGCCGTGTTCTTTTATTATGTTGAGGGTTATCGCCATGCCCAGGCCTGAGCCTCCGTGCTTGGTCGTGAAAAACGGGGTAAATATCTTTTCCATGTCCTCCGGTCGTATGCCGCAGCCGTTGTCCCTTATTTCGATGGAGACCATCCTGCCCTTGTCTCCGCCCTCGACGATGTGAAATTCGGTTATCGCCCTTGTCGTAAGGTGTATGGAGCCGCCCTCCCCGAGGGCCTCCTTCGCGTTCTTCACGAGGTTCAAAAAGACCTGCTTCAGCTGGTTCTCGTCGCCGGAGATATCGGGTATGGACGGGTCGTAGCTCCTTATGAAGATTGAGAGCTTCTCGTCTCCCATGAGGAAGGCGACCGCGTCGAGCGCCTTGTGTATGTTGAAGGGCTTTTTGCGCAGCTTGGCGGGCTTGGTGAAATTCAGCATGCCGTTCAGTATCGTGTTGAGGCGGTCAGCCTCTTTCATTATCACTTCGAGGTACTCTTTGTGCCCTGGGTCGGCCATCCTCCTTGAGAGGAGCTGGGCCGCCCCGCGCATGCCGCTCAAGGGGTTTTTTATCTCGTGGGCGACTTTGGCGGCGAAAGTGCCGAGGTAGGCGAGCCTTTCCTTCCTGAGGCTGCCTTCCTCAAGGGACTTTATGCCGGAAAGGTCCCTTATGAGGGCGGCCGCGCCCTGGATGTTGCCTTCGGCGTCGAAGAGCTGGCTCGTCGTTATGCCGGCCGGGATGGTGTCCCCGGTTATCCTCCTGAAGAGTTTTTCGCCGTATTCGGCAAAAAGACGTCCCTCCTCGAGGGTGGCTTTGAGGAGTTCAGAGATGCGCGGGTTCCTTTTGAAGTATTCGCCGAGCGGCCTGCCGATGACGAGCGAGCGCGAGACCTCGAGGAGCTTTTCAGCCGACTGGTTGAAGACGCAGATCCTTGAATCGGTGTCGATGGCTATAACGCCCTCGGCGATGGACTCAAGGAGGTCTTCGCACGAAAATGAAGGTTTTACGGTATCGGTCATATTGTGCCTAAATATTAGGCACATGATAACAGCGGCGCACTTTAAAGGCAAGGGCAAACAAGGTATGGGCGAGGGGTTTTGCCTGCTCAGCGTTGGAAAAAACATTTGCCTCGCTCTCTTCGCGAATGCATAATGTCGAGATGAAAGAGATGACAGCGGGTCTGATAATAAGGGATGGCAGGGCGCTCCTCGTCCACAACATGAAGCATGGCTTGAGAATCGAGCCGCCCGGCGGCAAAAAAGAGGCTGGCGAGGGCTGGGAAGAATCAGTTACAAGGGAAGTCAGAGAGGAGCTCGGCGTAGAGGTTGTCGTCAAGGGCACGATCGGCGAGTACGCGACCCACTCGCCTGAAGGCGAGTTCCTCGTGAGGCTCTATCTGTGCGAGATAACCTCAGGCGAGCCTGTTGTGATGGAGCCGGACAAGATCCCATCGTTTGGCTGGTACTCGCTCGAGGATATGAAAAAAGCGGCCTCCGACGGCACGCTCGTTCCGAACATGGTTCTCGCTCTCCCTGACATCGCGAAGTTTCTGGAATAGCGCGAGGCCCGGTTAGCGCAAAAGAAAAGGCCCGGTCTTCAATCGACCGGGCCTTTCGTCGTTTGCGGTGTTTTTTCTACTTCGAGAAAAGCGCCTTGAGCCCCTTGTTGTAGGGCTTTCTCACCGCGCCCTTCTCGGTTATGATCGCGGCGATAAGCTTTGATGGCGTAACGTCAAAGGCCGGGTTTTTCACCTTTATGCCGGCCGGGGCTATCCTCTTGCCCTTCATGTGGGTAACTTCGGTCTCGCTTCTCTCCTCGATGGGTATGAAGTCGCCGTGCTTTATCTTCATGTCGATGGTCGAAAGCGGGGCGGCAACATAAAACGGGATGCCGTGCTCCCTGGCGAGGACCGCGACAGAGTAGGTGCCTATCTTGTTGGCGACATCCCCGTTGGCCGCTATCCTGTCAGCGCCAACGACTACGGCGTCGATCAGTCCCTTTTTCATCATGTACCCGGCCATGTTGTCGGTGATGAGCGTGACGTCTATCTTGTCCTTCTTGAGCTCCCACGCGGTAAGCCTCGAACCCTGAAGAAAAGGCCTCGTCTCATCCGCGTAGACGGCGATCTTCCTGCCCTGCTCTATCGCGCCGCGGATTACGCCGAGGGCCGTGCCGTAGCCGGCTGTGGCGAGCGCGCCAGCGTTGCAGTGGGTGAGCACCGTGCCGTTCTTAAGGAGCTTGCCGCCGTGCCTGCCGATGAGTTTGCATATCTCGATGTCTTCGGAGTGTATGGTCTTCGCTTCCTCGACAAGCCTTTTCTTGAGCTTGTCCACGCTCAGCGAGGCGTTATCGGAGGCGACTTTCCTCATCCTCTCTATGGCCCAGAAGAGGTTCACGGCCGTAGGCCTGGTCGAGGCCATGAGGGAGGTTATCTTGTCGAACTCTTTTGAGAAGCCCTTCATGTCGGTGGCTTTGGACTTACACGCGCCGAGGGCGACTCCCATTGCGGCGGCTACCCCTATGGCGGGAGCGCCGCGCACTATCATGTCTTTAATAGCCTTGGCGACTTCCGTATAGGTTTTGTACTTCCTGTAGATCTCTTTTTCAGGCAGCAGTGTCTGGTCTATCATGACCACTGTGTTGTTCTTCCATTCGACTGTCTTGAACATCTTTATGGCTCTCCTTGATTGGTTTGAATCGCATCAAATTGCGTCAATAGCTCGGTTTTCCGCCCGTGAAGACCGTGTCGTCGAAAGGCTGCGCCTTGACGATGTCTCCGCTCCTGAAGCCGTTTGAGTCCTCAGGCACGACGACAAAAGAGTTTGCCCTGACCATGGTGAGGATCATGCCCGAGCTCTGTCCGTCGAGCGGGGTCACCGTGAAGCCGGTATCGGTTGCCTTGAGCTCGGCCCTTATGAAGTTCATCCTGCCGGGCTTTATCTTTATGTCCTTTGTGAGGGTCGCGGAAAAGCTCTGCCTGAAAAGGTTTGTCCTGCCTGCCATTTTGAGGAGCGTCGGGCGCACGAACTGCTCGAACGCGACCATCGAGGAGATGGGGTTGCCCGGAAGCCCGAAGGCCGGTTTGCCGCCGATTATGCCGAAGGCAAGGGGCTTGCCCGGCTTCATGGCTACCTTCCAGAATATCATGGACGAGCCCATGTCCTTCAGGACATCCTTGACGAAGTCATAGTCGCCGACGGAGACGCCGCCGGAAGAGATGATGCAGTCGGCGGACAGGGCCGCGCAGAGTTTTTCTCTGAGGCTCTCTTTCGTGTCCCGCGCTATGCCAAGCTGTATGGGGACGGCGCCTGACGCGGCAACTAACGCGGCGAGGGCGTAGCCGTTGGAGTTTACTATTTTGCCCGCCGGCGGAACTTCGCTTATGTCGCAGAGCTCGTCGCCAGTAGAGATGATGGCGACCCTCGGCCTCCTGTGGGCCATGACAAACGGCACGCCGATGGTTGCGAGCATGCTCACCTCGGCGGGCCTTATGACAGAGCCAGCTCTTACGACGATGTCGCCGGCCTTGAAGTCTTCGCCAGCCTTGCGGATATTCTCGCCGGCCCTTGGCTCGGCCTTGATGAGAGTGAAGCCGTCGCCTGACTCGGTCTTCTCGACCATTACTACCGCGTCAGCGCCCTCAGGCACCGGCGCGCCCGTCATTATCCTTACCGCCTGAGCGGGCCCGATTGGCCCCTGCGGCACGCTGCCAGCCGGAAGGTCGTATATGACGGAAAGTTTCGCGGGGCTCTCGTTCGAAGCGCCTTTAACGTCAATGGTGCGCACGGCGTAGCCGTCCATGGCCGAGTTGTCAAAGGGCGGGTTCGGCCATCTGGCCGCTATGTCCTCGCCGATGACCCTGCCCAGGGCAGACGCGATGTCAACGGACTCGAGCCCAAGGGGCTTTATCTCCTTGAGGATGACCTCAAGGGCTGATTCGACAGATATCATGTGACACCTTTGCTGTTGGAGTTTGAAGATTTTATAAAATAGCATTATAGAGGATATAAGTAAAGTGGAGGGCGCGCGCGTACAGGCTCTGATAAGGAAGGACAGATAAAGTCTGACCGGATAAAAAAAAGGGGGCGGCTAAAGCCGCCCCCCTGTATTGAGCCGAGAGTGTCAGATGAGCTGGTTGAGCTCCATGTTGGTTATTATCTCCGCTACCACTTTGCCCTTTGTCTTCGCGACAGCTTTAGACGGCCTTACGGGTATCATGATAAGCGTGCCGGGCTTGAGCCTGGTGCCCTTTATGTTGTTGAGGTGCTGTATGGGCTTCACGCTCGTGCCGTAGCGTTTCGCTATCCTCGTGATGGTCTCGCCGCGCTTTACCTTGTGCTGGAGGAAGGCTATCCTCTTGGCCGCCGGGACCTTGCTCATGTTCTCGGCGTACATCTCAGTCGTGCCGGCCGGTATCTTCACCATGTAGTTCGGATAGTTGGGCGGGGTGAACCAGCGCAGGAGCTCCGGGTTCAAGCGCCTTATCTCCTCGACTGTCGTGCCGGCCGCGTCAGCTATGAGGCGCAGGTCTGTTGCCTGAGAGACCCTGACCTTGTCGTACATCAGCTCTTCGTTGAAGGCGACAGGTGTGAAACCGTAGGACTCCGGGTCTTTGGCTATCGTGAGGGCGGCGAGGTACTTGGGAACGTATTCCCTCGTCTCCCTGTGAAGGGAGCGCTTTTTGAGCGCGGCAAGCTCCCAGAAGTCTTCGGTGCCGTGCCTTTTTATTGCCCTTGAGACCCTGCCTTCGCCCGCGTTGTAGCTGGCGGCGGCAAGATACCACGAGTCGAACATGCCGTAGAGGTTCTTGAAGTATTTGGCCGCGGCGTGGGTCGCCTTTTCAGGGTCCATGCGCTCGTCTATCCACCAGTCGACCCTGAGGCCGTACCGTGTCGCCGTGCCCTTTATGAACTGCCACATGCCGACCGCGTTCGCGTGCGAGCGGACGGTCGGGTTGAGGCCGCTCTCGATGAGGGCGATGTAAGAGAGGTCCTCGGGTACTCCGTTCTCCTTGAGGATGGACTGGAGCATCACCATGTAGTCCTTGGACCTGCCGAGCCACTTCTCGAAGTGCTTCCTGCCGTTGGTCTGGAAGTACCTGATGAACGATTCCACGTTCTTGTTTACGACGATGGGCACGTCCGGCAGGCCGTCGGTGGCCTCTTCGGAATCAATGCCGTCAAGGACAGAGTCGGTTATGGCCAGCATCGGAAGAGCCTGGTCGATTGACGCCTGGCCGATGCCGGGAGAGCAAGAGGGCAGGTCTTCCTCAGGCGCAGAGGCCGAGTAGGCGTAGTGGACGGCTGCCGGAGCGCTTTGTGCGCCGCAAGCCGCGGCCGATATTGACGCGATTATGCCGGAGAACGGGCTGCCCTCGGTCCTGTTGTGCCGGGGCGCCTTCAGGTTTACTTCCTGCGCTGACATGGAAGGGCCGCCTGTCGCGAGGTAAGCCAGCTGGATCGGCTCTTTCGCAGGGTCAAGGCTGCCTGCGGCCGTAGAGGCTACGGCCGGTGTTCCCGCTAACGACAGGCAGAATATGGCTGCTGCGAGTTTCCTCTTCATGGGTGGTCTCCTTTATTGCTTTACTCAGCGCGCTTTTGGCGCCTGCAAAGAGCCGGAGAGTTCGATCTTGCTGAACTGCTCCTTTACGTCCTCCGCCGTTTTCTTGGCGGCAAGCTCTATTTTCTTTCCGGCTTCGGTCAGCGTCCTGGTGTACTCGAGGAAGTACTGGTTCTGCTTTATCCACTTCTTCGTCAGGTTGTGGCCGTATGCCTTGAGCGAAACGTTGAACATGTCGAACCGGACCAAGCGTTTCGCTATCTGCGCTATCGAGTAGAACTCTTTCGTTGCCCTCATGGTCTCGAGCTGCAGGTCGTAGTAGCTCATGAGCTTGGGCTCGTAGACCACATGGTGCGCGTCGTACAGGCTCCAGTCCTTCGTCAGTATGCGGCCCTGTTCGTCGAGCTCCTTGTAGCACCTGGTGCCGGGAAGCGGCGTGAGGATCAGGAACTGGACCGACTCGAGGTCGTTTTTCTTCGCGAACTTCACGGTCTCCGCTATGGTGTCGGTGGTGTCCGTGTCAGAGCCGAACACGAACATGCCGTGTATGCGTATCTTTTTCTTGTGGAGCGTCTTTATGCAGTTGGTTATGTCCTCTACCGACTGCCCCTTGTTGTAGAGCTTCAGGGTCTCCGGGTTTATGGACTCGAGCCCTATGTAGACCGTATGGCACTTCGACCTCGTCATGAGGTCGAGGAGCTCAGGGTCTTTTGCCACCTCCACCCGTACCTGCGCGGTCCAGTTGGGGGTGATCTTCTTTTCTATCATCGTATGGAGGAGCTCTTTGGTCCTTTTCTTGTGCGCGCAGAAGTTGTCGTCGTAGAAAAAGACCCAGTCGCCTCCGAACTTCCTGTGGTTCTCCAGCTCCTCTATTACCCGCTCCTTGCTCCTGAACCTGTACTTCTGTCCGAACATGCCGGTGACAGAGCAGAAGCTGCAGTCGTAAGGGCACCCTCTCGAGGTCATTATCGGGGCCAGGGGCATCGTCCTGGCGCCGCTCTTTTCCAGCCCTGCGATGAGCGTGAAGTCAGGGGCCGGGATCGAGTCCATGTCCTTGCAAAAGGGCGGCGAGCTGTTGTGCTTTATGGTGCCGTCCGGCCTTCTGTAGGAAAGTCCGGTTATCTTATCGAGGCCTTTGCCAGTTTCCAGGGCCCTGATGAAGTCGACTATGTTGTCGTCCTGCTCGCCCCTGAGGACATAGTCCGCGTACTCAAGCGCCTCTTCAGGCATGTAAGTCACATGGGGGCCGCCCATGAAGACCGGTATGCCGGCCTTTCTTATGAGCTTCGCGATCTCGTACGAGCGCGAAGAGGTGGACGTGATGGTCGAGATCCCGACAGCGTCGGCGCTCAAGACATCCTTGAGGTCGAGCTCTGTTATCGATTCAACGTAACTTTTTACTTCGTACCCGTTCTGCCGGAGCCTGGTCCCCAGTATGATCGTTCCAAGTCTTGGTATCGGCACCCCTGTGAAAAGATGAAAGTCAGGGGGGTTGGGCTCGATAAAGATTATCTTGCGCATCAGGGGTTTAAAGTCCTTTACACTGGGGTGGGTCACATATTACCTGTCCACCAGTCCACTGTCAAGGAAATACCCGCCGGGCACACCTCCTGGAAGCCCCTTTGGCAGGGGCGCTTTGCTTTGTAAATCAAGTAGTTGCCGCGCCGCGGCTGACGCGCAGTCAGCCCTTGTCCTCGGGGTCATTATAGTCGCGCGGCAAGGTACTGTATGTGAGTAAAAGCACCTCTTCAAGACCCGGGCTGTTTTGTCGCGCTTAGAGTTTTATCGGACTAATGGAGGACTTTCTTGAGGTATTTTCCGGTGAGGCTTTCGGGGTTTTTCGCCACATCTTCCGGCGTGCCGGTCACGACGATTTCGCCTCCTTCGGCCCCGCCGCCCGGGCCCAGGTCTATGACATGGTCGGCGGTCTTCACGCAATCGAGGTTGTGCTCTATCATGAGGACCGTGTTGCCGGAGTCGACGAGACGGCCGAGCACGGAGAGGAGCTTTTTGACGTCGTCCATGTGGAGGCCCGTTGTCGGCTCGTCGAGGATGTAGAGGACCTCCGCGTCTGAGCCGTCCATGAGCTCCCTGGCGATCTTGAGCCTCTGCGCTTCTCCGCCGGACAATGTCGTGGCTGACTGGCCGAGCTTCAGGTAGCCGAGGCCGACATCCTTTAATACGGTGAACCTCTTCTGGAGGTCGCGCTCGTTCGGGAAGAGCCTCAGGCCCTCCTCAAAGGTCATGTTGAGCGTGTCGTATATGCTCTTGCCACGGTATTTGACCTCGAGCACATGGTTTTTGTATCTCTTCCCGCTGCATACCGCGCATTTCACGAAAACATCGGGCAAAAAGTACATCTCAAGCTGTTCGGCCCCTTCGCCCTTGCAGGCTTCGCATCTGCCGCCCGGCACATTAAAGGAAAAATCGCCCGGGGTGAGGCCCATGAGCCTCGCCGAGGTAAGAGAGGCGAAGAGCTTCCTTATGTCGTCGAAGCCGCCGATGTAGGTAAGGGGGTTTGACCTCGGGGTCCTGCCGATGGGCCCCTGGTCAATGAGCTTGATGCCGGATATGTCGCCGAGCCCCTTTATTGAATTGAAGGGCAGGGCGCTCTCGCATTTTTCCCCGAAGTGGGCGGCCAGAATGTTGTAGAGGGTGTCGACTATGAGGGTAGACTTGCCGGAACCTGAGACCCCTGTCACGCAGGTCATTGTCTTCAAGGGGACTTTGAGGTCTACATCCTTGAGGTTGTTGCCGGAGGCGCCTTTTATAGTGATATGCCTGCCTGAGCCGCCCCTCCTCCATCTGGGTACGTGTATCTCCTGGCGGCCTGTCAGATAGTCGGCGGTAAGCGTCCGGGCGCTCTTCATGAACTCATCTGTCGGGCCTGACCAGACGACCTTGCCGCCCCTTCCGCCTGAGCCCGGCCCCATCTCGACGATGTAATCTGACCTGGCTATCATCGAGGAATCGTGCTCGACTGTGACGACCGTGTTGCCCATGGAGGAGAGGCGCTTCAACTGGCTGTTGAGCATGTCGATGTCAACGGGATGGAGCCCGATGGACGGCTCGTCGAGGATGTACATGACCCCGCACAGGGCGCTGGCGAGCTGGGTGGCGATAGTCACCCTCTGCGCCTCCCCGCCGGAGAGGGTCTTGGTGAGCCTGTCGAGCGTTATGTAGCCGAGGCCGGTCTGTACGAGGAAGTCGAGCTTGGCGTTGACCTGCCGCAACACCTCTTCGGAGACGGACTTTTCAAAGGGCGAGAGCGTGAGGGATGAGAAAAAGTCCTTTGCCTCTTTTATCGTCATGCGCCCTGCTTCGGCTATGTTAAGGGCGCCTATCGTCACTGAGAGAGCCTGTTTTTTGAGCCTTGTCCCGCCACAGGATACGCATTTTACCTGCCCCTTGTAGCGGGAGCTGAAGACCTTTATATGGAGCTTGTACTTCTTGGATTCGAGGTAATCGAAGAACTGGTCTATCCCTTCGAAGTCGGCTGAGCCTTCGAAGACGAGCTTTTTTTCTTTTGCCGAGAGCCTCTCAAAGGGCTTGTCCAGGTCTATGCCGTAATGGGGAGCGTACTTCTCTATCTCCTCTTCCCACCACCTGTAGGAAGGCTTTGTCCAGGGCTCTATAGCGCCCTGCCTCAGTGAGAGGCTCTTGTCGGGAATGACCTTGAACTCGTCGTACCGGAGGACATTGCCGAAGCCCTTACACTCGGGGCACGCGCCGACCGGGTGGTTGAAGGAGAGGGATATGGGCGTAGGCCTCTCGGCTTTTGCGTTGCATCCCGGGCACCTTGCCTCCCGTGAAAATGTCTCTATCCCTTTGTCAGGGACAAAGACCCAGGCAAGGCCGCCTCCCTGGTCAAAGGCCGCTTCCAACGCCTCGGTGAGCCTTTGTCTCTGAGCTTCTTTAACGACGAGCCTGTCGGCGACGACGCCTATTGTGTCTGGCAGGATTTCAGGCGCGGCCTCAGAGATGTCGATTATACTGCCTGACAAGAGTATGCGGACAAAGCCTTTTTTGAGGAGGTTAGAGGCCGCTTCCAGCGCCGTCTTTCCCCTGACGTTAATGTCAAAGCCTATGTGTACGGCCTCTGCCTCGTATCTGTTGATGACGGCCTCAGCGGCGGCAACAGGGCTTGTAGCCTCGACCGGCTGGCCGCACTCATGGCAGTGGAGCTTGCCGACTCTGGCGAAAAGGAGGCGCAGGTAGTCGTTCAGCTCGGTCGTTGTGCCCACTGTCGAGCGGGAAGCTCTCACCGGGTTTTTCTGCTCGACGGCGATTGCCGGGCGTATGTTCCTTATCGTGTCGACGTCGGGCCTGTCCATGCGCTCGAGGAATAAACGGGTGTAGGTCGAAAGCGACTCTATGAAACGCCATCTCCCTTCGGCAAAGAGGGTGTCAAAGGCAAGCGAGGATTTGCCTGACCCGCTCGGCCCGACGATGGCCGTTATCGCGTTGTGCGGGATGCGAAGAGAGATGTTCCTGAGGTTGTTCTGCCTGAGCCCCTCTATTACGAGCTCGTCCCTGTCGGAGGGGGCAGGCATCTCAAAGGGCAAAGGGGTTGCCTTGTTGGTTTTTTTTCTGGACATGGTATGAGCGCGCCTCAAGCGAAATGGTAACTGTAAATTATAGCCTAAAGGCGTATCGCGGGCCAGAAAAAAGAGGTGGGGCCGTGTTCGTGTTCCGTGGCCATGAAGAAAATAACAGGTGGGAAAAAGCAGCGGGTTTTAGTCTGCCTCTCTGAGGCAGCCTGAAAAAATACATGGCCGTGCTTCATGAAAAGGGCTTAAAATTTATTTTTTCCGGTCATGAACAACGGCCACGGTACTCAGTGCACCGGTTTCGTGCCCACTTCATAAGGCTCTATGCCAATGTCGCGGAGCTTCTTTTCAGCTATCGCGCTCTTCGTGCGAAGCCATCTTTCGTATATGCGCAGGATGTCGGTCGCCGAGGTGAGGGCGCTCCTCTCGCTCACCTCGCTCAACACATCTACAAAGGCCGGGAACCTGGCGGCAAGTTCGCTGAAAAGGCGTCTTGTTTCTTTATTTTTGTCTGTTGAGGCGACAAAGGCGTAGCAGGACGAGCCCATGGCCATGTAGTAGTCGATGTCCACTATCTTTCTTTTGAGGCTGTCTGAGAAAAAGCCCGAGGTAAAAAGAGAGATGTCGCCTATCGCGCGCATCTGGCGGAGCTGGACATCCCTTGCCGAGCCGAGCGCCTTTAGGTAGGCGATGGCAAGAGGCTCGTCTATTGATTTTTCCGTCGTGGCGAAGCTGGCAAGCAAACTGGAGAGGTAGTATTCGGCCATGGAGTCTGTTTCGACCTTCTGGCGGCGCATGGCCTCTGAGACAAGTTCCTTGAAGTGCTCGATGGGCTTTATATCCGTGACCATAGGCTCCTCCCCCTGCTGTCGTCTCCTGAGAGCCTCCCCTCGGCTGAGGCCCGGCTGGTTACAATTGTTATATTAATTATACAGAAAAATGGGTTTTCAGGCAACAGGAAATATAGCCGGACAAGGGTAACTGCTGGATTGAAAAGCGAAATGGAGAGACTGGCTTGATTTGGCGGAGAATTTGAAATAAAAAAAGCCCCCACTTGCGTGGGGGCTTTTGTTTTTGCGAGTCCCTAAATTACTGGGGGATCACGTTTACGGCCTTGGAACCTTTCGCGTCATTGGCTATGTCGAACTCCACAGCCTGACCTTCCTTCAGGGTCTTGAAGCCATCACCCTGGATAGAGGTGTAATGAACGAAAACGTCCTCACCGGATTCCCTTTCAATGAAGCCAAATCCCTTCGACTCATTGAACCACTTCACTTTTCCTTTTGCCATTTTTCAGGACCTCCTTTCTCTCAAATTCATAAGTGCCATTGAGGTCCTGTACTGCAAGCTAAAGCTTACTCCAGAACAATCCCTGCAACTACTTACTGTCAGTTACAATATCTCACTTGCGCCATTGTGTCAAACTATTTCTTTAAGCAATAAACTCCGGTATGAGGCTCCGGATGCCGCTCAGGCCTGAAACGGCTCTGTTACCGGTATTTTGGCACTCGACAAAAAAGAGTGCCAAAATACCTTGACAAACCCTCGATGGGGCCATATATTTAGAGCACAAAGCAGCCGGTTTCCATAAAAACCAGCAAAAAGTAAAAATATAATTTCAAGGAGGAGAATCAAAGGATGAAGATCAGACCGCTTCACGACCGCGTCATAGTCAAAAGGCTTGAGGAAAAGGAAAAGACCAAGGGTGGCATAATAATCCCCGACAGCGCCAAAGAGACCCCGGCTGAAGGCAAGGTCATAGCCGTAGGACCCGGCAAGAAAGAGGACGGCAAGCTCGAAGCCATGGCCGTCAAGGTCAACGATACCGTCATCTTCAGCAAGTACGCCGGCACCGAGATAAAGGTCGACGGAGAAGACCTCCTTATAATGAGGGAAGAAGACATCCTCGGCGTCCTCGAGAAGTAATAGAGAAGGCAACCTTTAAAAACAATCCCATTTATACATAACCAAGGAGGAACCACAAGATGGCATCAAAAGAACTCGTATTCAGCCATAGCGCCAGGGGCGCTATATTGAAGGGCGTGAACACGCTGGCCGACGCGGTCAAGGTAACGCTCGGGCCCAGGGGCAGGAACGTCGTTATAGAGAAGAGCTTCGGCTCCCCCCTCATCACCAAGGACGGCGTCACTGTCGCCAAGGAGATAGAGCTCGAGAACAGGTTCGAGAACATGGGCGCGCAGATGGTCAAGGAAGTCGCCAGCAAGACTTCTGATGTTGCCGGTGACGGTACCACCACCGCCACAGTCCTCGCGCAGGCGATATTCAGGGAAGGCAGCAAGCTTGTCGCCGCCGGCCACAACCCGATGGACCTCAAGAGGGGCATCGAGAAGGCCGTCGAGGTCGCCATCACCGAGCTCAAGAAGCTCTCCAAGCCAGTCAAGGAGAGGAAGGAGATCGCCCAGGTCGGCACCATCTCCGCCAACGGAGACACCACCATCGGCGCGATAATCGCCGAGGCCATGGAGAAGGTCGGCAAGGAAGGCGTCATCACCGTCGAGGAAGCCAAGGGCATGGAGACCCAGCTTGACGTCGTCGAGGGTATGCAGTTCGACAGGGGCTACCTGTCCCCGTACTTCGTGACCGACCCCGAAAGGATGGAGTGCGTTCTTGAGGACGCTTTCGTCCTCATCCACGAGAAGAAGATATCGAATATGAGGGAGCTCCTCCCCGTGCTCGAAAAGATAGCCAAGCTGGGCAAGCCCCTCCTCATCATAGCCGAGGACGTTGAGGGCGAAGCCCTCGCGACCCTGGTCGTGAACAAGCTGCGCGGAACTCTCGCGGCGGCCGCCGTAAAAGCGCCCGGCTTCGGCGACAGGAGAAAGGCGATGCTCGACGATATCGCCACTTTAACCGGCGGAAAGCTCATCGCCGAGGAGCTCGGATTGAAGCTCGAGGGCGTTGAACTCAAAGACCTCGGCAGGGCCAAGAGGGTCGTCATCGACAAGGAGAACTCGACCATCATCGACGGCGCTGGCAAGAAGTCCGAGATCGAAGCTCGCATCAAGCAGATAAGGGCCCAGGTCGAGGAGACCACATCTGACTACGATAGGGAAAAGCTCCAGGAAAGGCTCGCCAAGCTCGCCGGCGGTGTCGCCGTCATCAACGTGGGCGCCGCGACCGAGACCGAGATGAAGGAGAAGAAGGCCAGGGTCGAGGACGCGCTCCACGCTACCCGTGCGGCCGTTGAAGAAGGCGTTGTCCCGGGCGGCGGAGTCGCCTACATAAGGACCTTGAACGCCGTCTCCAAGCTCACGCTCGAAGGCGACCAGCAGTTTGGCGTCAAGCTCGTGCTGCGCGCCCTTGAGGAGCCCATCCGCCAGATATCGGCGAACGCGGGCCTCGAAGGTTCGATCGTCGTAGAGAAGGTGAAGAACGGCAAGGGCGCTTTCGGCTTCAACGCGGCGACCGAGACCTACGAAGACCTCGTCATAGCCGGCGTCATCGACCCGACAAAGGTCTCGAGGATCGCGCTGCTGAACGCTTCTTCCATCTCTTCGCTTATGTTGACCACCGAGTGCATGATCGCTGAGAAGCCCAGGGAAGACAAGGGCGGCATGAGCATGCCTCCTGGAATGGGCGGCATGGGCGGCATGGGTGGAATGGACATGATGTAATATCTCCTCCCGAAGCTGGGAGATTGATTCAAGAGGGGCGGCCATGGGCCGCCCTTTTTTTTTAGTAGTTAAAATTGAAGTTGACAATGCATCCTCATCCTGTTATCCTAATTAAAACTGGATGGGAGGATGGATATGCGTATACAGGAGGCCGCTGAATTGTTGTTAAAGGAAGAAGGTGCACCGTTGACTTCGCAAGAGATTGCTAAGCGGGCATTGGATAGGGGGATGGTTACAAGCACTGCAAGAGACCCGATTTTTTCTCATAAATCAACAATCGATAAAAATATCAGAGAAGGCATTTACAATAAGCCGGAACTCAGGCTTATTTTAACTAAAGCCGGTCGTTTTATAGGCCTGCCAGCTTGGGATAAGAAAAACGATAACTTGCAGCCAATTGAAAAATCGAGTTCATTTGATAGTCAAAGGACCATATCTTTAAAAATTTCAGAAGGCCTGTTTGAAAAAATTCAACTTGCCACTCAAGCCAAAATTGCAGATGGTTTTGACGCTACGGCAATTTGTATTTTAAAAAGAGGTTTGATTGATCTCGCACCAGCAATCAGGGCTGGGCTCGCTAATCAGTTAAGCAAGTTAGATGACCTTAAATAGGGGGATAGTAAAATGTCCCGAAAATTTAATTCATCCGATAGGGAGCAGGTAAGGGCGTTTTATGAGAAAACAGCAGGCAAGCAATTAACTCCGACGGTAGGAAAGAACTGTTTTGTTGACCAGGATGGACGAAGATATTGCCTGCTGGGCGCATTGGGCCACTTTCACGCCATTGACAAAAGGATTATTCCCGGTGATACCGGCTGGATTGACGGCGTCCTTATCATAGCTATACGCGAAATTAGAAATATAGATATCTTCGAAGGACCAATTAACATTCTGCTTCGAAATCTAAACGCATTAAGCGATTCGGGAAATCAGTATCAATTTACAAGCCGTCTGGATGGGGATCGTTTGTTTATCAACAAGGTTCAAGATTTTTTCTTGGAAAAGAAAGGCAGCGCAGAGGCTATCAGAAAATTAAGTGAGGCTGACAGAATGCTAATTGAATATTTTAGTATATTTGGCGTGAAAAACCATCAAAACTGAACGCAACGAATGCGTTGAGGTATAGAAAAATAAATTTACTTTCAGGTAGAAGGTGCACAGACACAGCCTGTCGAATTTTCCCCTTTCATCTGCTATCATAGCCGCATGCTTTTAAAGACAGGCCTTCCGATAGAAGAGGTCATCCCGGACATAGTCCGCGCGCTTTCACAAGACAGGCGCGCCGTTGTCCAGGCCCCGCCTGGCGCGGGAAAGACGACGATAATCCCGCTCGCGCTGCTTGATGAGCCGTGGCTTGAGGGCCGCAGGATAATAATGCTTGAGCCGAGAAGGCTCGCGGCCCGGGCCTCGGCCATGAGGATGGCGAGCCTTTTAGGGGAAGAGGCCGGAGGCACGGTCGGCTTTCGCACGCGTTTTGACAGCCGTGTCGGCCCTGGTACGAAAATAGAAGTCGTGACCGAAGGCATACTTACGAGATATCTGCAGGACGACCCTGCGCTGGAGAACGCCGCCTGCGTCATATTCGACGAGTTCCACGAGAGGAGCCTTCACGCTGACCTGGGGCTCGCTCTGTGCATTGAGTCGAGGTCGCATTTAAGGGACGATTTGAGGCTTCTTGTCATGTCTGCGACCCTTGACGGCGAGGAGGTCTCTTCCCTGCTTGGAGGCGCGCCCGTCATAAAAAGCGAGGGAAGGGCCTACCCTGTCGAGGTCAGGTACATGGCTGAAGAGAGGCCGGTAAGCGTGAGGCCTGAGAGCATGACAGGCCCGTCGTTCATATCCTCGGTCGCTGGCGCTGTGCTCTCTAACCTGAAGGACGAGAGCGGCTCGATCCTCGTCTTTCTTCCCGGAAGCTCCGAGATAAGGCGGGTAGAGGCGCGCCTGAGGGAGAAGACGCTCCCTGAGAACGTGGAGGTCTTCTGTCTTTACGGAGAGCTTTCAAGGGACGCTCAGGACGCGGCCATAAGGCCAGCTCCCACTGGCAGGAGAAAGGTCGTGCTCGCGACCTCCATCGCGGAGACGAGCCTTACGATAGGCGGCGTGCGCGTCGTTGTTGACGGAGGATTGAAGCGCGTGCCGCGCTTCAATCCATCAACCGGCATGGGGAGCCTCGAGACTATAAGGGTCACGAAAGACTCCGCCGAGCAGAGAAAGGGCAGGGCAGGCAGGACAGAGCCGGGCGTTTGCTTGCGCCTGTGGACTCTGTCTGAGCAGAACGGTCTCAGGGACAAGGGGACGCCGGAGATACTCGAGGCTGACCTCGCCTCTCTCGCGCTCGACCTCGCTGTCTGGGGCGCTGACAGGGGGAGCCTCAGGTGGCTGGACGCGCCGCCATCCGCCTCGTTCGAGCAGGCGATGGACGTGCTCAGGCGCCTTGGCGCAGCAGACGCGAACGGCCGCGCGACAGAGCACGGCCGTCAGGTGGCGAGGCTTCCGCTTCATCCCCGCCTCGGCCACATGGTGGTAAAGGGGAAGGAGCTTGGTTTCGGCTCTCTCGCGTGCGTCATCGCCGCCCTCCTTGAAGAGAGGGACATATTCAAGGCCGGGCCCGATGAAAAGAGCTCTGACATAAGGCCGAGGATAGAGGCAGTCGCGGGGCGCGGTCATTCGGGCTTCATGATGGACAGGGCTGTTGTCGAGAGGGTGAGAGCCTCGGCAAGGCAGATCGAAAAGCGGCTCAACATAAAAAACGAGCCGGTCGACGTTGATATGTCAGGTATGCTGCTTGCGCTCGCGTACCCTGACAGGATAGGAAAAAAGAGGGAAGGCTCTGTTGGGAAGTTCCTGCTTGCCAGCGGCTCTGGCGCGTACTTCAGGGGGCCTGACCCGCTCGGCCAGAGCGAGTACATAGTGGCGGCAAGCCTCGACGGCTCTGACAGGGACTGCCGCGTATTTATCGCCGCGCCTGTTGAAGAGGCTGAAGTTGAAAGGGACTTTGCGGCAGATATCGAAGAAGCCGAAAAAGTCGAATGGGACGAATCGATAAAGGGGGTTGCCGCCTTGAGGCTCAGGAAACTCTGGAGCCTCACGCTCTTTGAGGGCAGGCTCGCTGACCCTCCTCCTGAAAAAGTGCTCGCCGCCTTTATCCACGGGGTAAGGAAGAGCGGCCTCAAGGCCCTTCCCTGGGACAGGGCAACAGAGAGTTTTCGTGAGAGGGTCAACTTTTTAAGCCGCCTGAGTGCCCTGACAGGCGTTTCGTTCCCGGCTCTCACCGATGACTTTCTGCTCGAGAAGTTAGATGAATGGCTCGGCCCGTTCGTCGAAGGGATGACCCGTCTCGAGCATTTGAAAAAGGTCGACCTGAGGGCCGCCCTTTCGAGCCTTCTGAGCCGGGAGCAGAGAAAGGCGCTCGATGATCTCGCACCGACGCATATCGCCGTGCCGACCGGAACGCGCGTGCCCGTCGATTACGGCGGGGATAAGCCTGCTCTTGCCGTGCGCCTTCAGGAGATGTTCGGCCTGGCCAGGACCCCGTCAATAGCGGGTGGCAAGGTCCCGCTCGTCATACATCTGCTCTCTCCAGCTGGGCGTCCCTTGCAGGTGACAGACGACCTCGCGGGCTTCTGGGCGAGGAGCTACGAGATGGTTAAAAAGGAGATGAAGGGGCGCTACCCGAGGCACCACTGGCCTGACAACCCCATGGAGGCGGAGCCAACGAGGAGGGCTAAAAGGAAGGGGGAGTAGGCAGGCCGCACAAAAAGTCCATCTGTGTCGTTGTCATCGTCTCTCGTAATTGCGGCGTACAAACAGAGTACGCCTCATTCCTCGCTCCTCGACGAGAAGCATCTGGAGTTTTTTGAGCAGACTGAATAAACTAAAAACAAGATTCTTCGCTTCGCTCAGAATGACAGTTATTGTGTAAGGAGTTCTTTAATGCACATCTCAGACCTGCCGAAGGTCTTCTCTATCCTTAAAAAGGAATACGCCCGTTTTCAGACGCCTGCCGTAACCGAAGTCGCCGAGGAGCTGCGCGCAAGCCCCTTCCGCGTGCTCATAAGCTGCATAATAAGCCTTCGCACAAAGGACGACGTGACAAGGGCGGCCTCAAAAAGGCTCTTCACCCTTGCGGGCACGCCTGAGACCGCTGCCCGCTTGAAGCAAAAGGAGGTCGAGGGCGCCATCTACCCGGCGGGCTTTTACCGGACAAAGGCAAAGACCATAATCGACATCTCAAGGGAGCTTGTCGAGAACCACTCGTCAAAGGTGCCTGAGACGATGGAAGGGCTCCTTGAATTGAAGGGCGTGGGAAGGAAGACAGCCAACCTCGTCCTGACGCTCGGCTTCGGCAAGCCGGGCATCTGCGTGGACACGCACGTACACAGGATAACCAACAGGTGGGGGCTCGTTTCAACGAAGACTCCTTCAGCAACCGAGTACGCCCTGAGGGAGGTGCTTCCCAGGAGGTACTGGATACCTATAAACGACCTCCTTGTAGCCTACGGCCAGAATGTCTGCGCCCCTTTATCCCCGTTGTGCTCCTCGTGCGCGATCTCCGGGTGGTGCGCGAGAGATGGCGTCAAAAAGAGCAGGTAGGCCTCTGAGCTTTTGCCAGAATACTCTTGCCAGATTACCCTTGTAAGATGGGCCTTTGTAGTGATATACCTATTTTTCCCCAGCCGGCCTTTTTTCCTGTTTTTGGATATAATAAGGAAATAAGGACGGGCCCCTTCAGGAACGGGGCTCATGTGATGACTCTGTTTATGGCGGGACGCGGGCCGTATTGACAAGGGCGGCGTCAGTTCTGAATGAGGGAGCTCATGACAAGACAGGCCTCAAGGGGGGGAATGTTGAAAACAGCGGCCGCATTGTTCTGTCTTTTTTTCCTTGTTTCGTGCTCAGGCGCTCCTCTGGTCCAGTCCAACTTCTCCGCCCTGGAGCCCTTCAAGAACCCTGACAAGGTCGTGCTGGGCAACGGGGATTCCATCGCGATCCTTACGGTAATGGTACAGGACAGGGGTGTGGAGCAAAAGGCCATGCTCGTTGATATTGTCAGCGAAGCGATAAAGAAGCGCAGCCCGGCGACCAGGGTTGTACCGTACTGGGAAGGGCTCAATATAATAAACAGCGAAGGGTTCACCAACGATTACGCGCATATGATGCAGGAGTACTCGGTGGCCGGGATACTCGACAGGCGCATCCTCAGCAAGTTCGGCGAGATACTCGGCGTCAACTACTTTATCCAGCCCAAGCTCACTGACTTTTCGCAAGGCCAGTCCACGAGGTTCAGCCTGCTGGGGCTCACGATCTTCAAAACGCACGAGTCTCACATAAAGCTGTACTTCGAGGTCTGGGAGGCCTCTACCGGCAAGGTAGTATGGGTGGGCTCTACCGAGGCCAACATGGCCGCCGAGAACTACAAGTCAAAGCCGATATCCTTTGAAGAGATTGCAAGGTACGCAGTAGATAATCTCGTGTTAAAGATGCCAATACAAGGAGAGGAAGCGAAGAATGATTGAGAAAACGCTGTCGATTATCAAGCCGGATGGAGTAAGGAAGAACATTATTGGAGAGGTCATAAAGAGGTTTGAGGCCAACGGGCTCAAGGTCGCCGCAGCCAAGATGAAGCACCTGTCACTCAAAGAGGCCCAGGGCTTTTATGCTGTGCACAGCGCGAGGCCGTTTTTCTCGAGCCTCTGCGAGTTCATGACCTCCGGCCCGGTCCTGCTGATGGTATTGAAGGGCGAAGGGGCAATAGCGAAGAACAGGGAGCTCATGGGAGCCACCGACCCGGCCAAGGCCGCGCCCGGCACCATAAGGAAGGACTTTGCCGACTCCATCGAGTCGAACATAGCCCACGGCTCTGACGCGCCCGAGACCGCGGCCTTTGAGATAGGCTACTTCTTCAGCGGCCTGGAGATATTCGAGTAAGGGCAGGGCGCATGGAGACCATTGAGAGGATAAAGGCGCATTACAGGTTCACCGACGAGGACGTTGACAACCTCACCGGCCTGAGGCCCGTAATGGAGAAGCGGCGCGACGAGTTCGTAGTGGAGTTCTACAACTACGTCAAGCACTTCGAGGAGGCCCACAAATTCCTCAAGGACGAGGCCACGGTCAAGCGCCATCAGGAGGCGCTCAAGGTCTGGTTCATGAAGCTCTTCTCCGGCAGCTATGACAGCCTTTACCTTGCCGAGCTCGGCAAGGTCGGCGAGGTCCATGTAAAGATAAGCCTCCACGCCCATTACGTGAACGCGGCCTTCCATTTCGTGAAGCGCTACGTGCACGATGTGCTGAGGAAGGAGTACGCCGACCAGGTGGAGCGCGCGAGCTTCATGAGGTCGGCCGACAAGATACTCGACATAAACCTCGACATCTTCACGAGCTCCTATATAGAAGAGGAAAAGAAGTTCTTCCTGTCGCAGAAGGTCGAAAGCCAGCTCATACAGCTGGCCAACCGCTTCACTCACGGGTTGAACCTCGTGCTTGTCCTCGGGCTGGTGATACTCGGCTTCATGGTCATCGGGCTCTTTGCCTACGACCTGCTGCATGTCCTTGACGGCGACCTTGAAAAAGGCCTCTTGTCGACGCTCGGCAGCCTTCTCATGCTCTGGGTCGTCATCGAGCTCATGGGCACGGAGATAAAACACCTTCGCGGCGGCAAGTTCGCGATAAAGGTCTTCATCAGCGTTGCGCTCGTTGCCGTCATAAGGAAGATACTCGTCACCAGTTTGAAGTCTGAGGCCGTCGAGGCGCAGCTTTCGCTCGTCGGCGCTGTGGCGGTTTTAGGGGCGGTGTATTGGCTGGTCTCGAAAGTCGATAAGGAGTAGTTGAAAATCGCACTTTCTCCTTACCTTGACTTCAGAAAAAATGGCTGATTTTCAGAGGCGGTTTCTGATAGTTTGACAAGATGAGGCCCGGACGAAAAGTCCGGGCCTTTTTTTATATCAGGTCTTAACTTCCCCTTTTCCAGGCGGGAGTGAGGGGGATTGACGGTTTTCGGGTCAATTGCCCCTTTTCTCCGTCTTCTTTCAAGTTTCCTCTTCCTTTCCATGCCCTCCATCTGATTTAATATGCGCCTATGAAGAACTTGAGGGATTTTACGCACGAAGAGCTCCTTGCCGTGATAGCCGGGCTGGGAGAGAGGCCGTACAGGGCAGAGCAGATATTCAAATGGGTGTTTTTCAGGCGCGCCGCATCCATCGACCAGATGACCGACATCTCCAAGGCCTTCAGGGAAAGGCTCAAGGAGGAGTACGAGATAGGCGCCAATAAGGTGCTCGAGGTAAAGCGCTCGGTCGACGGCACGAGGAAGTTTCTCTCCGAGCTTGAGGATTCTTCCCGGATAGAGTCGGTGCTCATAGCCGAGGGCGACAGGCTCACCCTCTGCGTCTCTTCGCAGGCGGGCTGCGCCATGGGCTGTAAGTTCTGCATGACGGGTGTGACCGGGTTTACGCGAAACCTTACACTCTCCGAGCTCACAGGCCAGGTCTTTTCAGCGTTCGAGCTGCTCGAAGGGGAAGAGCGCATCACCAACATAGTCCTCATGGGCATGGGTGAGCCGCTTGCCAACTACGACAATGTCCTCAAGTTCATCGGCGTCCTCACGAGCAACATGGGTTTCAACTTCTCGCACAACAAGGTCACCCTTTCGACAGCCGGGCTCGTGCCCGCGATTAAGAGGTTCGGACTTGAGGGGAACGTGAACCTCGCCGTCTCGCTCAACGCGACGACCGACGAGGTGCGCGATAAGCTTATGCCGATCAACAGGAAGTACCCCCTTGACGAGCTCATGGCCGCTCTCAGGCGCTACCCTCTGAAATCGAGGAAGTACATAACTATCGAGTATGTCCTCATCTCAGGGGTCAACGACACCGACGACGACGCGAGAAGACTTGCCAGCCTCCTTCGCTCCGTGCCCTGCAAGGTCAACCTCATCCCGTTCAACGCCTTCCCTGGCTCGGCCTTCAAGAGCCCGGCGCCTGAGCGGGTCGAGAGGTTCCATTACATCATAAAACAGTCAGGCTACACCGTCATCGTGCGCCTCAGCAAGGGCGCAGAGATACAGGCCGCCTGCGGCCAGCTCCGCGGCGCGTGCGAGGCATGAGAAGGCCGCGGGTAACCCTGATTACCGCATTTTTAAATTAAACAGGCTATGAAAAGTGTTGACCGGTTCACTGCCTGATGTTAAAAAGATAGACTTGTATAAGCATATCAGGGCTTTAATACGTTGAAGGAGATTTGAGCTGATGAAGGTTGTAGGAGTCATAGGCGGCAGCGGCCTCTATGAGATGGAAGGTTTGACCGATGTGAAGTCAATCAAGGTGGAGACGCCTTTCGGCGCTCCCTCGGACGAATACGTGACAGGCATGCTGGGCGACGTCAAGATGCTCTTTCTGCCGAGGCACGGCAGGGGGCACAGGTTCACGCCTTCCGAAGTCAACTACCGCGCCAATATCTACGGCATGAAAAAGCTTGGCGCCGAGTGGATAATATCCGTCTCTGCCGTGGGCTCCATGAAAGAGGAGATAAAGCCCGGCCACATAGTCATAGTCGATCAGTTCTTCGACAGGACAAAGGGCAGGCCCTCGAGCTTCTATGGCAACGGGGTCGTCGGCCATGTCGAGTTCGCTGACCCGGTATGCCCGGACCTTGCCAATGTCCTTTACGGGGCGGCGAAAGAGGCCGGCGCGATCGTGCACAAGGGCGGCACTTACATCTGCATCGAGGGGCCGCAGTTCTCGACAAGGGCAGAGTCGAAGATATACAGGTCCTGGGGCGTCGACGTCATCGGCATGACAAACATACCGGAAGCCAAGCTCGCGAGGGAGGCCGAGATCTGCTACGCTACGGTCGCCCTTTCGACTGACTACGACTGCTGGCACGAGACTGAAGAGTCTGTCACGATAGAGGCGATAGTGGCCATCATCAAGGCCAACGTCGCGACAGCCAAGGACATAATAAGGAAGGCTGTGCCAGCGATAACAGGGGCGAGGGGCTGTAAATGCGCGACCGCACTGAAGTACGCGACCATGACAGACCCGAAGACGATACCGGCGAAGACCAGGGAAGATCTTGATCTCCTTTTGGGAAAATATCTTTAAGGCCAAAAGGCCTCAGCTTAAAAAATATTTCAAGGAGCAGTTCCCATGTCCATTCTCGTAGTAGGTTCTGTCGCTTTTGACTCGGTCGAGACCCCTTTCGGCAAGGCCGAAGAGGTCCTTGGCGGCTCGGCGACCTATTTTTCGACTTCAGCCAGCTTCTTCACCGGCGTAAGCCTTGTCGCGGTCGTGGGAGAGGACTTCCCGGACAAGCACATAGAGACGCTCAAGGCCAAGGGCATAGACGTCGCGGGCCTCAGGAAGGTCCCGGGCAAGACCTTCAGGTGGAAGGGCTATTACGGCTACGACCTCAACCAGGCGCACACGCTTGAGACGCACCTCAACGTATTCAGCTCGTTTAACCCTGAGGTGCCCGCCGCTTACAGGGAGGCTCCTTTCGTATTCCTCGCCAACATCGACCCCGAGCTCCAGATGAAGGTTTTAGACCAGGTGAAAAAGCCCAGGCTCGTTGCCTGCGACACCATGAACTTCTGGATAGAGGGCAAGCCCGACGCTTTGAAAGAGCTCCTTCGCAGGGTAGACCTCTTCGTCATAAACGAGGGGGAGGCAAGGGAGCTCTCAAAGGAAGCGAGCCTCGTGAAGGCCGCCAAGACCATCATGGGCTACGGGCCGAGGGTGCTCATTATAAAAAGGGGCGAGTACGGCGCGCTAATGTTCACGGCCTCGTCCATGTTCGCGGCCCCCGCCTATCCGCTCGAGGAGATTTTCGACCCTACAGGCGCGGGAGACACCTTCGCTGGAGGCCTAATGGGCTATATTGCGAATACCGAGGACATCTCTGAAGGGAACATCAGAAGGGCTATAATCTACGGGTCTGTCATGGCGAGCTTCAATGTCGAGGCGTTCAGCCTCGAGAGGCTTGAAACTCTCAAGCCCGCGGAGATAAAGGAGCGTTACTACGCGTTCAAGCGTTTGACCTTCTTTGAGGATATATGATAAAATTCAAGCAGTTGCGGGCTAATTGACATGGCGGGAAAACTTTCAAGGACCCTTGCGCTCGTCTCACTCGTCGCGTGTCTCTCAGCGTGCGGGCCGACTCTTGCCCAGAAAAAGGAAGATTCAGCCATACATTACAGGCTCGGGGCCGTCCACTTGAACGAGAGGAACCTCGCCGACGCGCTGAACGAGCTCACAAAGGCCATCGAGATATACCCGGATGACCCGACCTATCATGACGCTCTCGGCCTCGCCTATCTGGCCAAGGGCATGCACAAGGAGGCTCTGGCCTCGATGGACAGGGCCCTTTCCATTGACAGCGCCTATTCCGAGGCGCATGTCAACAAGGCGGCCGTCTACATGGACCAGCAGAAGTGGGCTGACGCCATAGCCGAGTCAAACCTTGCCGTGAGGAACATCTTTTACAGGACCCCGGAGTACGCCTGGTACAATATGGGCCTGTCCTACTACAACTCCGGAGAGCTGGAAAAGGCCATCGAGAGCTACAGCAAGGCGGTTGGCGCTAATCCGTCCTACGCCCAGGCCTTGTACAGCATGGGCATGGCGTATGAGAAGATGAGCAGGACAAAGGACGCGATACAGGCCTATGAAAGGGCGGTTGCGGTCTATCCCGGCTATGTTGACGCGTACTTCAACATGGGCATGGCCCTCGTGAAGGCCAGGGACAAGAGCGCCGCTGTCAAGGCCTTTGAAAAAGTCATTGAGATAGCTCCTGCCAGTGAAAAGGCGCAGTCTGCCAGGGAGTACATAGGGCTTATTAAATAGGACAGGGAAGTCGCTTTTAACAGCCGCCGGAATAAAATTCAGGTCCCGGCGGCTCAATGGCGGGGGTTGTGAAGATGGAGAGTCCCGGAGAACACCTTAAACGGGAAAGGGAGCAAAGGGGCGTCTCTCTCGCCAGGATATTCGAGAGCACGAGAGTCCCCATGAAGTACCTTGAGGCCATTGAGGCTGACCGCATCGAAGGTCTGCCCCACCCGGCTTTTGTAAAGGGCTTCATAAGGTCGTACTGCAAGGTCCTCGGCCTCGATGACAACGACGCGGTCCTCCGTTATGAGGTCTGGCTCGCCGACATGAACGCCGAGGCCGAAGGCGCCGGCAAGGCCGCTCAGGCGCAGGAAGCCAGGCACAAGGCCGCCGCGCCGGAAAGGCCGATTGTCAGGCTGCACCCCTACATGGGGAAGCTCATAGTCGCAGTTGTCGGCATCATCATAGTCGTCCTCGCCTATTCGCTCACGAGGAGAGACCTTTCAGCCCCTGAGCCGCAGACGCTCGCTCCCGCGCCTGCAACAGAGCCTCTTTCGCAGCCTGCTGTCGAGCCGTCGACAGTCAGCCCTGCTGCCAGCGTGCCCATGCAGATGCCCTCTCCAGCAGAGCCCTCGGTCCCCCTGTCGACTGTATTTCCTGACAGGGCGAGCCAGAGTGTTCAGCCTGCGGCGCCGCTGGCGCCTCCCGCGGTCCCGGCCATGACCCTTCCTGCGCACAAGTCAGTGCCTGAGCCTGTTTCAAAGCCGGCCGCGCCTGTGACGCAGCCTCTTGAGCAGCCTATCCAGAAATCGCCCATTGCCGAGCCGGTCAAGAAAGAGGTGCCTCCTCCCGTAAAGGCGGCGGCACCCGAAGAGCAGGCTAAGGCGGCCCATACTCTCGTCGTCAGCGCGCGGGAGTCTGTCTGGCTGAAGGTCGGGGTCGACAGGCAATCGCCTGTCGAAGTTCTTCTTAAAAAGGGTGAACGCTTCACATGGAAGGCGGCCGAGAGCATCTCCGTCATTATCGGGAACGCCGGGGGAGTTTCGGTCAATTATAACGGCAGGGAGATGGCTCCCCTCGGCTCGGCCGGAGAGGTCGTAGGGTTGAACCTGCCAACCGGCGGGAGCTACAAGATAAAAAAGCAGCAGGCTCCTGTGACTGCCTTGCCAGCCCTGCCTCTGGCCGCGCCTGCTCCTCAGCAGCCCCCGGCTATCAACATGCCTGAGATCCCGGCGGCTCCTCAGGCAGTGCCGGCCGAGTAATTCTGAAACTTAGATAATGCAAAAAAGCCCTGTTTGGGCTATACTCTTGAGCGGAAAATGCCCGGCTGGAAGAGCCGGGGACTGAAAAGGGGGCAGAGCATGGAATCGATTGTCAGGTGCAGAAAATGCGGCAAAAAGATGAAGTCCGCCCGCGTGGACGATTACAGGATAAAGCTCTCGTGCACTTGCGGCTTTTCAGAGTACAGGACCGCTCCGGCCGCCTCCAAGGCCATCAACCCGCATTTTTCCAGGGAAAGCCTGATGCCGCTCACCTTTGACGACAGCGGCAGGTTCGTCCTCCAGCAGCAGGCAGACAGGGAGCAGAAGGAGATAATAACGCTCGAGGAGATAAGCATGCTCGCCTCCTCGGACTATAACCTCGACGAGGTGCTCATGGCCGTCGTTGAAAAGACAGCCGCCAGGCTCGGCCTCGACATCTGCTCGGTCTACCTCTGGGACGGAGAGTATCTGGTCCTGCGCGCGAGCCACGGGCTCGCGCAGGAGGCATTGGGCAAGGCGAAGCTCAAGATAGGAGAGGGCATAACAGGCTCTGCTGTTGAGGCGAGAAGGCCCATTCTCGTGGAGGACGTCTCCAAGGACCCGCGTTACAGGTACTTTGCCGAGACAAAAGAGGAGCAGTACAAGATAAAGACCATGTACTCGTACCCCATCTTCCTCGGGGATAAGCCTTTCGGCGTCTTGAACCTCCAGACGGTCGTCACGAGGGAGTTCACAGAGGACGAGATATACTTCATGTCAGTCATCGCGAACCTCATCCTTGGCGCGGTCAAGATGAGAAAGCGCCTTTAAGAACGGGGCCATTTGATCTCTGGCATATTGAAGGCGGGCCCTCTGGCCCGCCTTTTTTGCATTTTTTTTCGTCTGCGCCATATTTTTCCCTCCAGCAGCCTGCCATCTCTGACGATAGGTATTGAATGGGTATGCCAGCCGCAATCCCGTCGCTTTGAGCTTCGGGTCAAGGCTGGCAAATAAAAATGTTTTTTCCGTACCATCAAAATTCTCCGTCATTTATGGCGGAGAATTTTAATCGGAAGCGGCATTGTTTTGAGAGGGTATTCCCGAGCCTGCCCCTCGGCCCTTTAAAAAAACCTTTTAGAGCCGGGCGTGTTGTGGTAACATTTTTACTTCGAAAAAAAACGCCGTTTCTGCCCGGCGTGTTACAGCTCGATACCATTACAATAAAAACGGGGCCGATGGCTTCGGAACAAGATGAAGGAGAAAAGACAAATGAGTCTGTCAGGACAGTCCAAAAGATTTTTTCTTGTAACCGCCTCAGCAGTAATCCTTGCCTTCACCGGCTGCAGTGGAGAGAAAAAGGCTGAAGTCCCGGCCCAGCCCGAGCAGGGCCAGCAGGCCATGCCAGAAGGCCACCAGCCCGTGGACAAGACACAGGAAGACATAAGCAAGGTCCAGCACGCCAACATAAAGACTCAGAAGACGGTTTCGCTCTCTAACGAGGTGAAGGCCAAGTGGAAGGAAGTAAAGCTTGAGCTCATCGATAACGCTACCGGCGCCAAGGAAGCCGTTACGATAAAGGTCGGCGGCGACGTCAAGCTCAAGGAAGGCGTGAGGCTTAAAGTAGACGCTCTTGTCCCTGACTACGCGATAGCCGAGAATACCATAGAGTCGAGGTCGAACGAGGCCAGGAATCCGGCCGTCCTCCTCGAGCTTGTCGAGGGCGACAAGACCATCGCGAGGGGCTGGGTCTTCAGGGACTTCCCCGAGTTCAACTCCTACAACGACGGCAAGTTCACGGTAAGGCTCGTTGTGCCGGCTCCTGCCCAGGCCAAGAAGTAAACGATACATTTTCGAGTCAGCGGCCCCCGGGCGTTGAAAGCCCGGGGGCTTTGTTTTTTGAGGCGCCCGGCAAAAGCCTTTTGACATGGGCTTTGAAATATGCTTAATTAACAAGTCCCGGACGGCCTTTGAGCTGCTTTAGGGAATGGCAAGGCTTGTTTTTTTTGATCGGCTTTTTCACGGAGAGGTGCCCGGGCCAAAGGGGTACTGGCTGGGAATCTACCTGTTTTTTGTTTTGTTTCGGCTTTTTCAACGGTGGTGCGCGGGCCAAAGGGGTACTGGCCGGGAATCTACCTGTTTTTAGTTTTGTTTCGGCTTTTCCAACGGTGGTGCCCGGGCCAAAGGGGTACTGGCCGGGAATCTACCTGTTTTTAGTTTTGTTTCGGCTTTTCCAACGGTGGTGCCCGGGCCAAAGGGGTACTGGCCGGGAATCTACCTGTTTTTTTGTTTTGTTTCGGCTTTTTCACGGAGAGGTGCCCGAGTGGCCGAAGGGGTACGACTGGAAATCGTATGTGCGGTAAAACGTACCGAGGGTTCGAATCCCTCCCTCTCCGCCATTATTTTGCAAGGTGTTGGTAGAAGCGAGATGAGGGTTCGACAATTTTTGCAGGACAGCAAAAATTGAACTTTGAGCGTAAGCGAAAAGGCCCGAAGGGTCGAGCCCCAGGGATGGGGCGAGATAATCCCTCCCTCTCCGCCATTATTTTTTCATGTTTGTCATCCTGAGCGAAGCGAAGGATCTGCCCTGAAACCGAGATTCTTCGGAGCCTCAGGCTCCTCAGAATGACAGTCTCACGGGTTTTTCGGCTTTTTTTGGAGAGGTGACCGAGAGGCTGAAGGTGGCAGTCTCGAAAACTGCTGTGCTGGAAACGGCACCGAGGGTTCAAATCCCTCCCTCTCCGCCATTGTTTATCCGCGCGGCCGAGAATAAGGCGGCGATAGTGGATTTCAGTTCCTTTTGATGTATAATGAAGTCTCCGGGAGGGCTCAGTGCCCGGAGCATTGCGGACGGCGTTGATAGCTGGGTCTTGCGCAATGGAGGGCTGTGAACTCCGCCAGGTCCGGAAGGAAGCAACGGTAACAGTTCTTTTCCATGTGCCGCAAGGGTGCCTAGCTATCAACGGCGTCCGGCAATCCCACAATCACTACCACCTTCACGCCGGTCCCATCCGGCGTGAAAAGGTCTTCTACCATGTCTTCCTACCAGGTAATAGCAAGGAAATGGCGGCCTGGAGTCTTCGAGGATGTTGTGGGCCAGGCCCATATCACCCGGACGCTCAGGAACGCTATTGCCTCGGGCAGGATAGCGCATGCCTACCTTTTTTCAGGGCCCAGGGGCGTTGGCAAGACAACCGCCGCGAGGATCCTCGCAAAATGCCTGAACTGCGTCAATGGCCCGACTGTCACGCCCTGCGGGGTCTGTGAGTCCTGCAAGGGCATAACGACCGGCTCTTCCGTCGACGTCTTCGAGATAGACGGCGCCTCCAATAACAGCGTAGATAACATAAGGGAGATATCTGAGTCAGTCAGGTATGTCCCGTCCATCGGCAAGTACAAGGTCTACATAATAGACGAAGTCCACATGCTCTCGACGGCCGCTTTCAACGCCCTTTTGAAGACCCTCGAAGAGCCTCCTCCCCACGCCATATTCATATTCGCGACAACAGAGGTCCACAAGATACCGGCGACTATTTTGTCGAGGTGCCAGCGGTTCGATTTCAAGCGCATCCCGTTCAGGGACATTCAGGCCCATCTCAGGAAGATAGTCACGAAAGAGGGCATGGCCTTCGAGGACGAGGCGCTCTTTTTGCTGGCGAGGGAGGCTGACGGCAGCCTGCGTGATTCCCAGAGCCTTCTCGAGCAGGCCATTGCTTTTGCCGGAGGCGAGCTCAAGGCCTCTCACGTGGCAGAATCGCTCGGCCTGATGGACCGTTCCATACTCTTCGAGATATCGGAAGCGATCGTCGGAAAAGACCCGTTGGCCTGCCTGAATATTGTTGAAAAGGTATATGAATTTGGGTATGATTTGAAAAGAGCCACAAGCGACCTTCTTGAGCACCTCAGGGACCTCACCGTCCTGAAGGTGACCGGGGAGGCGTCTCTTCTGGACCTGCCGGACTGCGAAACAGAGAGGCTTGCCCGGATAAGCTCGCAGGCCGGGGCCGAAAGGCTCCAGATGATTTTCAGCATAATCTCAAAGGGTTATGAAGATGTCTCAAGGTCGGCCCATCCGAGGTACTCCCTCGAGATGGCCCTTTTGAAGGCGGCCCATTTTGATGAGATGGAGCCCCTTGCCGAGCTGATCGCGAGACTCGAGGGGATAGCGGCGAAAGCTTCCGCGACAGGCGGGGGCGGACAGGGAAGGGTCCCTGCTCAGGCCGCGCAGCCTCCCCAGGCGAACGTAAGGCCCGCGGCTGTGCCCTGGAAAAAAGACGGCGCTCCAGCTGTGAGTCCCAAGGCCGCGCCAGCGCCGGCTCCGGCGGCAGTGGAAGAGGTCAAGGCTGCCAAGGCTGTTAAAGAGGCTCAGCCGCAGAAGACAGGCCCGGATAACGGGCTGTTGGAATTTATCGGAAACAGGAGCAAGGAACTTGCCGGGCTTTTAAGCGGCGCTGTCATAGAGGCCGAAGGCGACGTGGTAAACATAACGGTCCACGCCAGGAACGAGGCAAAGCTCCGCACGTTTCACAGGGCATCGCTTGACGCGTGTCTCAAGGACTTTTACGGAAGGCCCGTTGCCGCGACGATAAACGGAAACGGGGCGGCCCAGGCCGCACCCAGGAATAATAAAGAAGCAGACCCAGTCCTCAAGGATGCCCTGCGCATCCTCGGAGGCAGGATCATAGAGGACCGGAGGGGGACTAATGTCTAAGAACCTTGGCAATCTCATGAAGCAGGCCCAGAAGATGCAGGAAAAGATGGGCGAGATGCAGCAGCAGCTTAATCTGAAGACCATAGAGGCTTCTTCCGGCGGCGGCATGGTCACGGCAACCGTCAACGGCGGCCAGGAGCTCGTCGCGATAAAGATAGACCCCGCTGTCGCAGACCCGAAGGATGTTGACATGCTCCAGGACCTCGTCGTGGCCGCTGTGAACGAGGGCATAAGAAAAAGCAAGCAGATGGTCCAGGAAGAGATGTCAAAGCTTACCGCCGGGCTCGGCCTTCCAAGCGGCCTGTTCTGAACCCCTGAAAAAACCGTCAGGCGCTTTCCGGCCGCAGGGCCACTATGTAATGGTTTGAGAACTCCGGAGAGTTCCGGTGAAGGAAATGGATTGTGATGCAGTACGCGGAGCCCATAAACAACCTTATCAGAGCGATAACGAGGCTCCCCGGCATAGGAGAGAAGTCGGCCACAAGGCTCGCGCTTTTCATATTGAACGCCGACGGCGGATATGTGGCGTCTCTGGCCGACGCGATAGCGACCGTCAGGGAAAAAGTCTCCCTCTGCTCGGTATGCATGACCTTTTCGGACACCGACCCGTGCAGGATATGTGATGACGCAGGGAGGGATTCCGCAACCGTCTGCGTAGTCTCCGACTACAAGGACATGACGGCGATAGAATCGATGGGCGCCTACAAGGGGACCTATCACATACTCCACGGCAACCTCGCCCCGTTAAAGGGTGTGGGCCCGGATGAGCTCCGCTTGAAAGAGCTCTTGAGGAGAATAGATGCAGGCGGCATAAAAGAGGTAATACTTGCCACCGGGTTCGATTCCGAGGGAGAGTCCACTTCGGCCTACATATCAAAGCTCCTGAAGTCTTCGGGCGTCAAGGTTACAAGGCTCGCATCCGGCATACCGGTAGGGAGCTATGTCGAGTTCATGGACGGCGCGACCCTCGGGCGCGCGCTCGACGGAAGAAGAGAAGTTTAGGGCGGCTCCCTGAACTGGCAGATGATTCAAGCTGCTGAAAATAGACAGGTTGTTCAAAAAGTTCCAGATGCGAGGAGTCGAGAAGCAAGGAGAGAGGCGTACTTTTTATACGCCGCAATGACGAGCGACGCTGACGACATGGCAGATGGGACTTTTTCAGCAACCTGAAAAAGAAAATAAAACCAGAGGGTATACACATGGAGAACTACATAGAAGTAAGGTGGCACGGCAGGGCCCAGCAGGGCGTGGTCACGGCGGCGAAAGTCCTTGGAGAAGCCGCACTGAGGTCAGGGAAATTCGTGCAGGCTTTTCCGGAGTTCGGCCCCGAGAGAATGGGCGCGCCGGTCAGGGCCTTCAACAGGATATCGGCCGACCCCATAAGGCTCCATTGTGCCGTGACCGACCCGAGGTACGTGCTCATCGCCGACCCCACTCTGATAGCGACCGTGAATGTCACCGAAGGCACGCCTGATAACGCGGTCTTCATAGTGAACACGCCAAAGAGCCCGAAGGAGATGAGAAAAGAGCTCGGGCTCGAAGGCCGGAACGGGGTCAAGGTCTACACGCTCGACGCGGTGAACATATCCCTCGAGACCATAGGAAGGGTAATGCCCAACACCCCGCTTCTCGGGGCTCTCGCGAAGGCGACCGAGTTCATAGCCCTGGACGCCCTTATCGACAACTTCAGGGAAGGCTACGCCAAGAAGTTCAGCGAGAAGGTCCTTGAAGGGAATGTGGCCGCAATGAACAGGGGCTACGGCGAGCTCAAAGCGGAATAACCAACGAATCTGACCGAAAGGACGCGATATATGGAAAAGAAGGGACTCCCGCTCGGAGGGGTCATACCCAAGGGCGGCACTGCTCACGACTACTCGACAGGCGGGTGGAGGAAGCTCCGTCCGGTTATCGACAAGGACAAATGCACCAACTGCCTCATCTGCTGGGTGATGTGCCCTGATTCCGCGGTCATCGCCGAGGACGGCAAGATGATAGGCTTCGATCTCGACCATTGCAAGGGCTGCGGCATATGCGCTGTCGAGTGCCCTGACAAGGTCAAGGCCATCAAGATGGTAGAGGAGGCTGAATAACATGGCTATAACAGCGACAAAAGGCCAGGTCGGGCTCACTGGAAACGCGGCCGTTGCTTACGCGATGAAGCAGGTAAACCCGGATGTCTTCCCCGCCTATCCCATAACCCCCTCGACCGCCGTAGTCGAGGACTTCGCCAGCTATGTTGCTGACGGCGAGGTCGACAGCGAGTACATAACCGTCGAGTCCGAGCACTCCGCGATGAGCGCCTGCATAGGAGCTTCCGCCGCCGGCGCGAGGGTCATGACCGCGACCAGCGCGCAGGGGCTCGCGCTCATGTGGGAGATGCTCTACATAGCCTCAGGCTTGAGGCTGCCGATAGTCATGGCCGATGTCAACAGGGCGCTGGCCGCCCCCATCAACATACACTGCGACCATTCTGACTCGATGGGCGCGAGGGACTCCGGCTGGATACAGCTTTACGCCGAGACCGTGCAGGAAGCCTACGACAATACTTTCATGGCAGTCCGCATAGCCGAGCACGCGAAGGTCCGCCTTCCGGCGATGGTCTGTTTTGACGGCTTCATAACGAGCCACGCCATCGAGAACATAAGTCTCATAGATGACAAGGGCATAAAGGAGTTTGTCGGCCCGTACAAGGCCATAAACCCCATGCTCGACACCGACAACCCGGTGACCTACGGCGCGATGACGCTGCCGGACTGCTACATCGACTTCAAGCACGAGCAATCCCAGGCCATGATAAGGGCCAAGGATGCGGC
>JADLDY010000065.1 GCA_020846435.1 Deltaproteobacteria bacterium | reverse complement strand
TCGATGCCAGCACCTTCGTTATCGCCGCGGTCAACGATGTCTTGCCGTGGTCGACGTGCCCTATGGTGCCGACGTTAAGATGCGCTTTACCCCTCTCAAATTTAGCCTTGCTCATTTTGTCCTCCGGATCTCTCTTTTAAAAATTATTATTTGCCCTGGACCTTCGCTGTCAACACTTCGGTGACAGAGTTAGGCACCTGCTCGTAATGCGAGAACTGCATCGTGTATGTCGCCCTGCCCTGAGTCTTGCTCCTCAGGTCAGTTGAATAGCCGAACATGTTGGCAAGCGGCACATGGGCCGCGACTACCTGAAAACCGCCCCTTGATTCCATGCCCTGTATCTTGCCCCTTCTCGAGCTGAGGTCGCCGATGACGTCGCCCATGAACTGCTCGGGCACGACGACTTCTACGCCCATGATGGGCTCAAGGAGGATCGGGCCGGCGGATTTAACCGCTTCCTTGAAGGCCATCGAACCGGCGATCTTGAAGGCCATCTCGGAAGAGTCGACGTCGTGGTACGATCCGTCAACGAGAGTGACCTTTACGTCCACGACCGGGAAGCCTGCCATGGGGCCGCACTCAGAGGCTTCCCTCATGCCGTTCTCGGTCGGGTTGATATATTCTTTCGGGATGGACCCGCCGACAGTCTTGTTCACGAACTCGAAGTTCTTGCCCTTCTCGCCCGGCTCTATCTCTATGACGACGTGGCCGTACTGGCCTCTTCCGCCCGTCTGCCTGATGTACTTGCCCTCGGTCCTGGCCTTCCTGGTTATGGTCTCCCTGTAAGCGACCTGCGGCTTGCCGACAGACGCCTCGACCTTGAACTCCCTGAGCATCCTGTCGACGATGATCTCGAGGTGCAACTCTCCCATTCCGGCGATGATGGTCTGGCCGGTCTCTTCATCCGTTTTGACGCGGAAAGAGGGGTCTTCGACAGCGAGCTTCTGGAGCGCGATGCCGAGCTTTTCCTGGTCGGACTTGGTCTTGGGCTCTATGGCGATCGATATGACCGGCTCGGGGAATTCCATTGCCTCGAGCACGATGGGCTTTTCTATATCGCAGATGGTGTCTCCGGTGGTCGTGTTCTTGAGACCAACGGCCGCGGCGATGTCGCCAGCGTAGACTTCCTTGACCTCTTCACGCTTGTTGGCGTGCATCTTGACGATCCTGCCGATCCTCTCCTTGGAGTCCTTCTTGGAGTTGAGGACGTAGGACCCTGCGGTCATGACGCCGGAGTAAACCCTGAAGAAGGTCAGCTGTCCGACGAACGGGTCGGTCATTATCTTGAAAGCCAACGCGGACAAAGGGGCGCTGTCTTCTGTGGTTCTGGTAATTTCCTCGTCCGTTTCCGGGTCGATGCCCTTGACGTCCGGGATGTCTATCGGGGAAGGCAGATAATCGACGACGGTGTCAAGAAGAAGCTGGACGCCCTTGTTCTTGAAGGACGAACCGCAGATGACCGGCGTAAACTCCATCGCGATGGTGCCCTTGCGGATGGCGGCCATTATGGCGGCGGGAGCGACTTCTTCGCCAGCGAGGTACTTCTCCATTATCGATTCATCGAAGTCAGCGGCGGCTTCGATGAGCTTTTCTCTGTATTCAGCGGCCTGATCAGCCAGCTCAGCGGGGATGTCGATGAGCCTGTACTTGGCGCCGAGGGTCTCTTCGTCCCAGACGATGCCCTTATTGAGGACGAGGTCTACGACGCCCTTGAAGGTCTCTTCCTTGCCGATGGGGAGCTGGAGGACTACGGGACGGGCCTTGAGCCTGTCGACTATCATTCCAACGACCCTGAAGAAGTCGGCGCCGGTGCGGTCCATCTTGTTTATGAAAGCGACCCTGGGCACATGGTACTTGTTGGCCTGTCTCCATACGGTCTCTGACTGCGGCTCAACGCCGCCGACCGAGCAGAATACCGCGACAGCGCCGTCAAGGACGCGAAGCGATCTTTCGACCTCGATGGTGAAGTCGACGTGGCCCGGAGTGTCTATTATGTTGATGCGAGTGTCTCTCCAGGAACAGGTGGTCGCGGCAGAGGTAATGGTGATGCCCCTCTCCTTTTCCTGCTCCATCCAGTCCATCGTAGCGGTACCCTCGTGGACTTCGCCGATCTTGTAGGTAACGCCGGTGTAGTAGAGGATCCTCTCGGTGGTCGTGGTCTTGCCCGCGTCGATGTGGGCCATGATCCCGATATTTCTCAGTCTGTCTAACGGTATCTGCCTTGCCAAAGCGATAACTCCTCGATGGAAACCATAAGGTTTCCGTTAAATGACACTGTGCCCGTTGAAGCCGGGAAACAGGCCTGCGAACTATCGTGTTATTAAGCTTGTTGGGTTAAATCAAAAAGGGGTGTTACGCTTCCATGCGCCGCGGTCAAGCCGCGGAGCACGAGCCGGGATTACCAGCGGTAGTGCGCGAAGGCCTTGTTTGCTTCGGCCATCTTGTGAACGTCTTCCCTCTTCTTAACGGAACCGCCCTTATTGTTAGAGGCGTCGATTATCTCTCCGGCGAGCCTCTCCATCATCGACTTCTCGGCGCGAGCCCTCGAGTAGTTCACGAGCCACCTGAGCGCCAGAGACATCTTTCTCTCAGGCCTGACCTCAATGGGGACCTGATAGGTAGCGCCGCCAACTCTCCTGGACTTTACTTCCAGTATGGGCTTGACATTCTCGAGCGCCTTCTTGAAGACCTTCAGAGCTTCGGTCTTGGTCTTGTCCTCGACGATGACAAAAGCACCGTAAAGGATACCCTCGGCCTTGCTCTTCTTGCCGTCCTCGGTGAGCTTGTTTATAAGCTTCATCAGGACCTTATCGCCGAACTTCGGGTCCGGCAGAACATCTCTCTTCGGTACATTCCCCTTACGAGGCATTGAACTTCCTCCTTAAAAACAACTAAGCGATATTACTTGGGCCTCTTGGCCCCGTATTTCGAGCGAGACTGCTTCCTGTCCGCCACACCCATCGCGTCAAGGGTTCCCCTTACGATATGGTACCTGACTCCCGGAAGGTCCTTGACCCTGCCGCCCCTGATGAGGACGACCGAGTGCTCCTGGAGGTTGTGGCCGACACCGGGAATGTAGGAGGTGACCTCCATCCCGTTTGTGAGCCTTACCCTGGCGACCTTGCGGAGCGCGGAGTTCGGCTTCTTAGGCGTGGTGGTGTAAACCCTCACGCAAACTCCCCTTTTCTGGGGGCAGCTCTCAAGGGCCGGAGACGCCGTCTTGACATTGGGTTTGAGCCTGCCCTTGCGAACGAGCTGATTAATCGTAGGCATAAAACATTACCTTTCCAAAATTCGTTTGCCTTCTGGCGTAAAGCACAGCAATCTACCAGCTTTAAAAAGCCTTGTCAAGAAATAAATGGCTTTTAACAGCTGGCCTGTGAAAACATTCGCCTGAAAACCAGAAGAAAGTTATATTAACCCTTTTCCACGCCACAATCAAGAGCAGAATCAGGGTAAGACCGCTTTTTTTTAAGCGGTCTCCTGTTCTTCATCGGTCTCGAGCCCCTCGACCCCTGATTCGTCAAGGGTTGTCTCTGCCCCGGCCGCGAACTTCGTGTACTGCCTGAAGCCCGAGCCGGCCGGTATGAGACGGCCCATGATGACGTTTTCCTTGAGGCCACGGAGGTAATCTATCTTGCCCTCGATAGCCGCGCCGGTCAACACCTTCGTTGTCTCCTGGAAGGAGGCCGCCGATATGAAGGACTCGGTCGACAGCGACGCCTTGGTTATGCCCTGGAGGAGAGGCTCGGCCACGGCCGGCTTCTTGCCCTTACCGATTACCCTGTCGTTCTCGTCGTCAAAGAGGTAACGCTCGACCTGCTCGCCTATGAGGAGGTTGGTGTCTCCGGCGTCCTTTATCTTGACCCTCCGGAGCATCTGCCTGACGATAGTCTCTATGTGCTTGTCGTTTATCTTGACGCCCTGGAGCCTGTAAACTTCCTGGACTTCATCGACCAGGTACTTCGCGAGCTCCTTGACGCCGAGGACTCTCAGGATGTCGTGCGGGTTCGCGGACCCGTCCATCAGAGGCTCTCCGGCGCGTACGCGGTCGCCTTCCCTCACGCTTATGTGCTTGCCCTTGGGTATGAGGTACTCCTTCGGCTCGCCGGTCTCCGGCGTGACGATGACCTTCCTCTTGCCCTTGGTGTCCTTGCCGAAAGACACGGAACCGTCGATCTCGCTTATGACCGCCGTCTCCTTGGGCTTCCTCGCCTCGAAGAGCTCGGCGACCCTCGGGAGACCTCCGGTGATGTCCTTTGTCTTTGTCGTCTCTCTCGGTATCTTGGCGACTATGTCTCCGGCCTTGACTGCGTCTCCCTCGCCAACGGTGAGAATGGCGCTGACAGGCAGGAGGTACCTTGCTTCTATGTTCGAGTTGGAGAGCTTCTGCGTGCGTCCGGACTCGTCCTTGATCGATATCCTCGGCCTGAGGTCAGCTTCCTTGTAGCTCACGATGACCTTGCTGGAAAGACCGGTGACTTCGTCGACCTGCTCCCTCATGGTCTTGCCGTCCTCGATATCTCCGAACCTGATGATACCGCTGACTTCCGTGATGATGGGGATGGTGTACGGGTCCCAGTCCGCGATGATGGTGCCGGGGGCGACCTTCTGCCCCTCAGGCACTCTGAGGCGCGCGCCGTATATGACGCCGTCCTTCTCGCGGTCCCTACCCTGCTCGTCCTGCAAGGATATGTCTCCGTTCCTGTTCATGACGATATACTCGCCCCTGGAGTTCACGGCGACGTTCAGGTTGTGGTACTTGACGATGCCTTCGTGACGGGCTTCCAGTGTGGTCTGCTCTGCCCGCCTCGAAGCCGTTCCTCCTATATGGAAGGTCCTCATCGTAAGCTGCGTGCCAGGCTCGCCGATGGACTGGGCCG
This sequence comes from Deltaproteobacteria bacterium, assembly GCA_020846435.1. Lineage (GTDB taxonomy): Bacteria > Desulfobacterota > GWC2-55-46 > GWC2-55-46 > GWC2-55-46 > GWA2-54-12. Next base: position 10,805 of record JADLDY010000065.1, on the reverse strand, counting down.
CTATGACGCCGACCGCCTCTCCCATCTCGACCATCCTGCCGCGCGTAAGGTCACGGCCATAGCACTTTTTGCAGATACCCCTGGTCGAGCGGCAGGTGAGCACAGACCTTATCTTCACCTTGTCGACTCCAACCTCTTCGATCTTTTCAACCTTCGCTTCGTCTATCTTCTCGTTCGCGTGGACGATGACTTCCTTGCTGAACGGATCGAGCACTTCCTCGAGGGCGACCCTTCCAAGGATCCTCTCGCCGATGGGCTCGATGATCTCTCCGCCTTCGACAAGCGAGGTCATGTATATGCCGTCGAGCGTGCCGCAGTCGTCTTCGGCTATGATCGCGTCCTGAGCGACGTCGACGAGCCTCCTCGTGAGGTAACCGGAGTTGGCGGTCTTCAAGGCCGTGTCAGCCAGACCCTTCCTGGCTCCGTGAGTCGATATGAAGTACTGGAGGACTGTGAGGCCCTCCCTGAAGTTGGCGGTAATCGGCGTTTCGATGATCTCGCCTGAAGGCTTGGCCATCAAGCCCCTCATTCCGGCCAGCTGTCTTATCTGCTGCGCGGAACCCCTGGCGCCGGAGTCGGCCATGATGAATATGGGGTTGAAGGACGGCGCCCTTCTCTCTGTGCCTTCCTCGTCCTTGATGAGGTCGGTCGAAAGTTCCCTGAGCATTTCCTCGGCGATCTCTTCGGTCGCCTGAGCCCAGATGTCTATGACCTTGTTGTAACGCTCGCCGTCAGTGATGAGGCCCTCGTTGTACTGCTTCTGTATCTCCTTGACCTCTTCGTATGCCGAGTCAAGCAGGACGCCCTTCCTTGACGGTATCTTCATGTCGTCGATGCAGATCGAGATGCCGGCCTTTGTAGCGTACTGGTAGCCGAGGTCCTTCAATCTGTCGGCGAGTATTACGGTCTCCTTGGAGCCCGAGCGCCTGTAACAGATATCTATGAGGTCGGCAAGACGCTTCTTGTCCATGACCTTGTTTATCTCTTCGAACTTGATCGAAGGCGGGAGTATCTCCTTGACGACTATTCTGCCGACGGTCGTGTCGACGAGAACGCCGTCCATCTTGACCTTGATCGCGGCCTGCAGATGCACCTCGGTCGCGTCGTACGCCGCGCGCACTTCGTCGGTCGAGCCGAACATCTTGCCCTCGCCCTTGACGCCCGGACGCGGCCTCGTGAGATAGTAAAGCCCGAGCACGATGTCCTGCGTCGGCACGATGATAGGCTTTCCATGAGCCGGGGAGAGGATGTTGTTCGTCGACATCATCAAAACCCTGGCTTCGACCTGCGCCTCTATGGAAAGGGGCACGTGGACGGCCATCTGGTCTCCGTCGAAGTCCGCGTTGAAGGCGGTACAGACGAGCGGATGGAGCTGTATGGCCTTGCCCTCGATGAGTATGGGTTCAAAGGCCTGGATGCCGAGCCTGTGAAGGGTCGGCGCCCTGTTGAGCATTACCGGGTGTTCCCTTATGACCTCGTCGAGGACGTCCCAGACTTCGGGCCTCTCCTTCTCGAGCATCTTCTTGGCGCTCTTTATGGTTGTGGCGTAGCCGTGCTCCTCCAACTTCTGATAGATAAAGGGCTTGAAGAGCTCCAAAGCCATCTTCTTGGGCAGACCGCACTGATGGAGGCGCAGGTCCGGGCCGATGACGATGACCGAACGGCCTGAGTAGTCAACGCGCTTACCGAGGAGGTTTTGCCTGAAGCGGCCGCCCTTGCCCTTGATCATGTCGGAAAGGGACTTCAAAGGCCTCTTGTTCTGGCCGGTTATTATGCGGCCTCTTCTGCCGTTATCGAACAGGGCGTCGACAGCCTCCTGGAGCATCCTCTTCTCGTTCCTGATGATGATATCAGGGGCGTTGAGCTCCATGAGCCTTTTGAGCCTGTTGTTCCTGTTTATGACCCTTCTGTAAAGGTCGTTGAGGTCGCTTGTCGCGAACCTTCCGCCGTCCAGGGGCACAAGGGGACGCAGGTCCGGCGGGAGGACCGGGATGACTTCGAGTATCATCCACTCTGGCTTGTTGCCGGAATGAAGGAACGCCTCGACGACTTTAAGCCTCTTGGCGATCCTTTTCTTCTTGGCATCCGACGCGGTCTTCTTCATCTCCGCGCGAAGCATTCCGGAGACCTTCTCAAGATCAATCCTCTTGAGCATCTCGCGGATGGCCTCGGCGCCCATGCTTACGGTGAAGCCGTCGAAGCCCCACTTCTCCATGCCCTTCTGGTACTTCTCCTCGTTGATGACTTCGCCTTCCTTGAAGTCAGTCTCCTTGGGGTCGAGGACGATGTAGTTCTCGTAGTAAAGGACCCTCTCAAGTTCCTTGAGGGTCATGTCCATCATCGCGCCTATCCTTGAGGGAAGGGAGCGAAGAAACCAGATGTGTGCGACAGGGGTCGCCAGCTCTATGTGGCCGAGCCTTTCGCGCCTTACATTAGAGGGGATTACCTCGACGCCGCATTTTTCGCAGACAACGCCGCGGTGCTTCATCCTCTTGTACTTGCCGCAGTTGCACTCGAAGTCCTTTACCGGGCCGAATATCTTGGCGCAGAAAAGTCCGTCCCTCTCGGGCTTGAATGTCCTGTAGTTTATGGTTTCAGGCTTCTTGACTTCGCCGTGGGACCACTCCCTGATCCTGTCCGGCGAGGCGACAGATATCCTTATAGCGTGAAAATCCATAGGTCTTTTATGTTTCTCAAAAAGTGCCACCAGGCTTTCCAAGGGGCAACCTCCTTCTTAGGCAGGTTTACGCGGCCCGCAATAGGGCCGCCTATAATACCTTGCTATTCCTTCTCTTCTTCCATCAGGTTTACGTCGAGCCCCAGGCTCTGGAGCTCTTTTATAAGGACGCTGAACGACTCAGGCAGCGTGGGTTCAAGTGTGTAATTGCCTGTGACGATAGACTCGTACATCCTCGTCCTTCCGGGCACGTCGTCGGATTTGACGGTCAGGAACTCCTGGAGCGTGTGCGCGGCGCCATAAGCCTCCATCGCCCAGACTTCCATCTCTCCGAGCCTCTGGCCTCCGAACTGCGCCTTGCCGCCAAGCGGCTGCTGGGTGACGAGCGAGTACGGGCCGGTTGAACGGGCGTGTATCTTGTCGTCGACAAGGTGATGGAGCTTCATCATGTACATGACGCCGACAGTTACTTCCTGGTCGAACTTCTCGCCGCTCCTGCCGTCGTACAGGACCATCTTGCCGTTCCTGGGGACTGTTGCCAGCTCGAGCGCGTCCTTGACGTCGCCTTCGGTCGCTCCGTCGAAGACCGGAGACGCTATGCGCACGCCGTTCGTGAGCCTCTTCGCGACTCCGATGACCTCGTCGTCAGTAAGTCCGTTAAGGAACTTGCTGAAGTCGTTGGTCGCGTAGATCTTCTTTATCTTGTCCCTGAACGCGTTGGGGCTGGCGTTCTTCTCAAGGAGGTTTCTAACCGCGGCGCCGAGGTTCCTGGCGGCCCATCCGAGATGGGTCTCCAGTATCTGGCCTATGTTCATACGCGAAGGAACGCCCAGGGGGTTCAGCACGATGTCGACCGGGGTGCCGTCGGCGAGATACGGCATGTCCTCTTCCGGCAGTATCCTCGATATGACGCCCTTGTTTCCGTGGCGTCCGGCCATCTTGTCGCCGACCGAGATCTTCCTCTTCATGGCGATGTAGACCTTGACCATCTTTATGACGCCGGGCGGGAGCTCATCTCCCCTCTTGAGCCTGTTTATCCTCTCGTCGAAGACGGTCTTGATGAGGTCGATCTGCTCGGCCAGGAGAGTAAGGGCTTCGCTCACCTCTGTCTCGGCCTTCTCTTCAGCCGGTACTATCTCGCTCCACTTCGACTGCGGGAGGGCATCGAGCACTTCGTCGGTGATGGGCTTGCCCTTCGAGAGGATGGTGTTGCCCTTCCTGTCGGCTACCCTTACCGCTGACTTCTTGTTGAGGAGGAGCTTTCTTACCCTCGAGTAGGTCGACTCCTTGACTATGCCTATCTCGTCCTCGCGGTCCTTGGAGAGCCTGGCTATATCCTTGTCCTCGATGGACTTGCTTCTCTCGTCCTTCTCCGCGCCCTTCCTCGAGAATACCTTCGCGTCTATGACGACGCCTTCTATTCCGGGGGGCACGCGAAGCGAGGTGTCTTTCACATCCTCGGCCTTCTCGCCGAATATCGCGCGAAGGAGCTTCTCTTCGGGCGAAAGCTGGGTTTCTCCCTTGGGGGTCACCTTGCCGACGAGTATGTCACCGGGCTTTACTTCAGCGCCAATCCTTATTATGCCGCTGTCGTCGAGGTTGCGAAGCGCGTCCTCTCCGACGTTCGGGATGTCACGGGTTATCTCTTCCTTGCCGAGCTTTATGTCGCGCGCGACCACTTCGAACTCTTCGATGTGGACAGAGGTGAAGACGTCGTCGCGAAGAAGCCTCTCGGACAGGAGTATGGAGTCCTCGAAGTTGTACCCGCCCCAGGGCATGAACGCGACAAGCACGTTCTTGCCGAGCGCGAGCTCTCCCATGTCGGTCGAGGGGCCGTCGGCTATGACCTGTCCGGCTTCAAGGACGTCTCCCCTTACGACTATGGGCTTCTGGTTCAGGCAGGTGTTCTGGTTGGACCTCCTGAACTTGGTGAGGTTGTAGATGTCAACGCCCGCGGCGTTGTTCCTTACGACTATCCTCGTCGCGTCAACTGCCTCGACGACGCCAGGGGCCTTGGCGAGTATGGTGACGCCCGAGTCCATGGCCACGACCGACTCCATGCCGGTGCCGATGAGAGGGCTCTCGGTCTGTATGAGCGGGACCGCCTGCCTCTGCATGTTCGAGCCCATGAGCGCCCTGTTCGCGTCGTCGTTCTCGAGGAACGGGATGAGCGCGGCGGCGACCGACACGAGCTGGTTCGGGGAGACGTCCATGAGGGTAATGTCTTCCGGACGGGCCATGATGAACTCGCCGCCCTTCCTGGCTGAGACAAACTCGCTCGTGAACCTGTTGTCCTTGTCGAGGGCCGCGTTGGCCTGCGCTATTACGTGGTCCTCTTCATCGAGGGCTGACAGGTAGTTAATCCTGGCCGTGACGCGGCCTTCGCGGACTTCCCTGTACGGGGTCTCGATAAAGCCGTAGTCATTGACCCTCGCGTAGGTCGAAAGAGAGACGATGAGGCCGATGTTCGGTCCCTCAGGCGTCTCGATCGGGCATATGCGGCCGTAATGGGTCGCGTGAACGTCCCTGACCTCGAAGCCGGCCCTCTCCCTGGTCAAGCCTCCGGGCCCGAGGGCCGAAAGCCTCCTCTTGTGGGTGACTTCCGAAAGCGGGTTGGTCTGGTCCATGAACTGCGAAAGCTGGGAGGAGCCGAAGAACTCCTTTATGACGGCCGAGACCGGCTTCGGGTTGATGAGGTCGTGCGGCATGAGCGTTTCCAGCTCGCCGAGGCTCATCCTCTCCTTGACCGCTCTCTCCATGCGAAGAAGACCTATCCTGTACTGGTTCTCCAGAAGCTCGCCAACGGAACGCACCCTTCTGTTGCCGAGGTGGTCGATGTCGTCGACCGTGCCCTGGCCATTCCTCAGGAGTATGAGGTAGCGGACGACTTCGAGTATGTCCTCCTTGCGGAGCGTGGTGACGTCAAGGGAGGTGTCGAAGCCGAGCTTCCTGTTGAGCTTCAGGCGGCCGACCTTGGAGAGGTCGTACCTCTCGGAGTTGAAGAACAGGTCGTGGAAGAAGGCGTTGGCCGTGTCAACGGTCGGCAGGTCGCCCGGCTTGAGCCTCTTGTATATCTCAATCCTCGCGTTCAGGGTCATGCTGGTGATCGGGTCGTCCGGGCACTCTTTCCTGAACTCGTTGATGGTCCTGGAGTCGGTGTTGTCTATCTTGTCGTTGAGGAGCGTCTCCCTGAAGAAGTTGCCCATCGCCTCGATGAGAAGGAGCTTGAAGGAGGTAATCTCTCTCCTGGATATCTCGTCGAGCTTCTCGCGCGAGAGCACCTGGTTGCACTCAAGCACGACCTCTCCGGTCCTGGGGTCGACTATGTCGGTTGAAGATATCCTGCCGACTATTTCCTCGACTTCCGCCGGAATATATTTAACCCCGGCCGCCACGAGCTTCTTTATGACGACCCTGGTGAACTTCCTGTCTTTTTTTACTATGACCTCGCCGGTGTGCGGGTCCTTGATGTCGCGGCTGGCCTTCTGTCCAACGAGGAAATCAGGCTCGACGCTCTTGAGTATTTTCTTGTTATCGAGGACTATCTCCTCGCTCGGGTAGAAATAATTGAGCATCTCCTCGACTGAATAGCCAAGGGCCTTCAGGAGGATGGACACCGGCATCTTGCGCCTCTTGTCTATGCGCACGTAGAGCCAGTCCTTCTGGTCGAACTCGAAATCGAGCCAGCTGCCGTGGTAGGGGATGACCCTCGCGGTGTACAGGACCTTGCCGGTGAAGCCCTTGGGCTTCTCGAACTCGAAGAATACGCCGGGGGACCTGTGAAGCTGGCTTACTATGACCCTCTCAGTGCCGTTAATAATAAAACTGCCGTTGTCGGTCATGAGGGGTATTTCGCCGAAATAGACCTCCTGCTCCTTTATGTCCCTTATGGACTGGGCGCCGGTATCAAGGTCCTTGTCCCACATGATAAGGCGCACCATGAGCTTTATCGGGGCGGCGTAAGTCATGCCCTTCTGGTGGCATTCCTCGGTGGTATACTTTGGCTCGAGGAGCGAGTACCTCACGAACTCCAATGAGGCGTTACCGCTGAAGTCTTTTATTGGAAAAGCGCTTTTGAAAACTGCCTGAAGCCCGAGATCACCCCTGGCCTCTGCCTTTGTGTCCGTCTGGAGGAACTGGACGAAGGAGTTTTTCTGAACCTCTATGAGGTTCGGCATGCTTACTACTTTACCTATGCGGGAGTAATCCTTCCTCAAGGCCTGTGCGTCTATACGAGTAGAGGAAGCCATATGTTCGTTAACTCCTTTTTGAAATCCTGCATTGGAATCTGCCCGCCGGACTCTCCCGGCGGGCAGCTCACAACCATTTTACGGTTCAACCCGTAAATCCCGGCGCCTTTTCAGGCGCCCCTGCGGTGATATTAGGTTTTCTCTGCTGCTGGAGCTTACTGGATCTCGACCTTGGCGCCGGCGCTCTCGACCTGCTTCTTGATCTTCTCGGCTTCGTCCTTGGCCACGCCTTCCTTCAGGGTCTTGGGCGCGCCCTCGACGAGGTCCTTCGCTTCCTTGAGGCCCAGGCCGGTGATGGCGCGGACTTCCTTGATGACCTTGATCTTCTCGGCACCGGCATCCTTGAGGATGACGTTGAACTCGGTCTTGGCTTCGGCGGCCGGGGCGGCGCCACCAGCGGGAGCGGCGGCTACGGCAGCGGGGGCCGACGCGGAAACTCCAAACTTCTCCTCAAGCTCCTTGACGAGGTCGGCGAGCTCGAGAACGCTCATGCTCTCTATAAACTTTATTACGTCTTCCTTCTTTATGTCTGCCATTGTCAGGTCCTCCGAATTTTTGTGTTTTAGTTGTCAGTGTATCAGGTGACTCTTTTTGTTCTACGCTCCGGCGTTCGCGGCCTTCTGGTCCTTTACGGCGTTGAGCGCGTACAGGAACTTTCTCGGCACTCCAGCGAGTACTCCGGCTATTCCGGTCATCGGCGCCTTCATCGAACCGAGCATCCTGGCGAGCAGGACTTCTCTCGACGGAAGTTCCGCGAGGCCCTTTATCTCAGCGGCGGTGATGACCTTGTTGCCGAGGGTGCCGATCCTGAGCTTCAACTTCGGCTGTTCCTTGGCGTAATTCACCAGCGTCTTGGCGGCGGCGGCCGCGTCAGCGTAGCTGAACGCGATGGCCGTGGGGCCCTTGAGCTCGGAGATTATGGACTCGATCGGGGTGCCCTTTACCGCGCGCCTGGCGAGCGTGTTGCGGATGACCTTGAAGTCCATAGAGGACTTTCCGAGGTTCGCCCTGAACTCGTTCATGTCCTGGGCTTTTATGCCCTGATACTCGGTGATGAAGGTCGCGTTGGCCCTCTTGAGCTTATCCTGTACTTCTTCAATCAAACTGGCCTTTGTCGACTTTTTCAAAACTGCTTCCTCCTTTCTGTCTTTTTTTATATCAATCAAAAGACAGAGAGCTGCAAAGGCCTGAAAAATAGTGACCGGCGCAAGGAATACTTCTCCCTGCACCGCGGAGCCCGGTTTACCCCGTTCTCCCGAATCGCCTTCTCTGGCCTCGGTAGGATTTTTAAGCTTGCGCCCCTACTGTCTTTGACCGTCTTGGGTGGTTATGGTGAAGATGGCGCGGCCTGTAAGGGCCGCGCATCTTAACCTACTTGAACATGTTCCTTATCTCTACCGCGTCGAGCCTTATGGAAGGGCCCATCGTCGTGCAGACGAACAGACTCCTTACGTAAGTGCCCTTGCTGGAAGCCGGCTTGGCCTTTATGATGGCGTCCATCAGGCTCATGAAGTTCTCCCTGAGCTTGACTCCGCCAAAAGAGGCCTTTCCTACCGGTACGTGTATGTTGCCCTGCTTGTCGACCCTGAACTCGACCTTGCCGGCCTTGAGGTCGGATACGGCCTTCCTGACGTCGAAGGTGACGGTTCCGAGCTTGGGGTTAGGCATGAGGCCCCTGGGGCCCAGAACCTTGCCGAGCTTTCCTACCGCGCCCATCATGTCAGGGGTGGCGACTATCGCGTCGAAGTCGAGCCAGCCCTTTGAGACCTTCTCGAGCATGTCCTCAGCGCCGACGAAATCAGCGCCGGCGTCCTTCGCCTCGATCTCCTTTTCGCCCTTGGCGAAAACGAGCACGCGGACGGCCTTGCCGGTTCCGTGCGGGAGGACGACCGTGCCCCTGACCATCTGATCAGGGTGCTTGGGGTCGACTCCGAGCCTGCCGGATATCTCGACCGTCTCGTCGAACTTGGCGCACTTGGTCTCAGGAACGAGGTCAAAACCCTCGATCAGTTCGTATGTCTTCTCAGCGTTTACTTTTGCCTTGGCGGCCTGGAATTTTTTTCCCATTGTCTCAGCCCTCCACCGTGATGCCCATGCTCCTGGCGGTGCCTTCGACGGTCTTTATGGCGGCGTCGAGGGTTACGGCCGAGAGGTCAGGCAACTTGAGTTTCGCTATGTCTTCAACCTGCTTCTTCGTGACCTTGCCTACCTTGGTCTTGTTGGGCTCCTTCGAGCCCTTCTCGATTCCGGCGGCCTTCAGAAGAAGGATGGCGGCTGGAGGGGTCTTGGTGATGAAAGAGAACGACCTGTCCGAGTAGACTGTGATGACTACGGGGATGATCATGCCTTCCTGTGTCTGGGTCCTGGCGTTGAAAGTCTTGCAGAACTCCATGATGTTGACGCCGTGCTGACCGAGCGCGGGTCCTACCGGGGGTGAAGGGTTCGCCTTTCCGGCAGGTATCTGCAGCTTGATCTGTCCTGTAATCTTTTTTGCCATACGTCCTCTCGATTTGCGGACCGTGCGAGCGGCTTTTAAGGCCTCCGGTCACGTATTCACCGCTTGTTCAAGCCGGCGTGGTTGATGCCCTCTTTGTAAAACCGGCTTTACACCGGAATGGTGAACCTTGAAAAATTATGACTTCTCGACCTGGACGAAATCGAGTTCTACCGGAGTTGCCCTGCCGAATATGCTGACGAGGACACGGAGCTTGCCCTTTTCAGGCTTGACTTCCTCGACTACTCCGGCGAAGTTGGTGAACGGCCCGTCCATGACCCTGACGTTCTCGCCCCTCTCGAAGCTTACCTTGGGCTTGGGCTTTACAGCGCCTTCGGCCATCTGGCGCGTTATCTTGAATACCTCTTCGTCGGAGATGGTCGGAGGGGTCTCCTGTCCGCCGACAAAGCCAGTTACCTTGGGCACGCCCTTCACTATGTGCCAGGTCTCGTCATTCAGTTCCATATTTATAAGGATGTAGCCGGGGAAGAACTTGCGCGAGGTGGTCCTCTTGACTCCCTTGACCATGTCCACTACCTTTTCGGAGGGGACAAGGATGTCGCCGAACAGGCCTTCCTTGCCCGTCTGCTTTATCTTCTCCTCGAGCGCGGACTTTACCTTGTTCTCATAACCCGAATAGGTATGCACTACATACCATTTTTTCCCCATTAAAATACCCGCCTCATTTCAGTATTAAGCCGACCATCTTTGAAAAGAACAGGTCGACAAGCCCCAGGAATATGGCCAGAATGAACGTAACGGCCAGAACTACCCAGGTCGATGTCTTGGTCTGCTGCTTGGTCGGCCAGGTGACTTTCTTAAGTTCCTGCCTGGCCTCTCCGAAAAACACTTTAGCCTTGTCGAGCTTCTCCATGCGGTTCAACCTCTCGTCCGGTCTTCCCGGACCAATGAAAAAAATGGCAGGGCAGGAGGGACTCGAACCCCCAACATGCGGTTTTGGAGACCGCCGCTCTACCGTTGGAGCTACTGCCCTGCAGCCGGCTGAAAAAAGCCGGGGAAGAAACGAAGCAAGCCCGGCCTTTTGGCCGGGCGCGCTTTACGCTCTTACTTGGTCTCTCTGTGAGGCGTATGCTTCTGGCAGAACTTGCAGTACTTCTTGAGTTCCAGCCTGTCAGGCGTCGTCTTCTTGTTCTTGGTGGTCGAATAGTTCCTGCGCTTGCACTCGGTGCAGGCCAGTGTGATTATATCTCTCATTTCATCCTCCGCGGGCTCATGCCGGGCCCGCTCTTTCTTGACTTACGCTATTATCTTGGTTACGACGCCCGCGCCCACTGTCCTGCCGCCCTCGCGGATGGCGAACCTGAGGCCTTCTTCCATGGCGATCGGACATATAAGCTCGACTTCTATGCTGACGTTGTCGCCG
>JADLDY010000064.1 GCA_020846435.1 Deltaproteobacteria bacterium | reverse complement strand
GTCTCGTCGTATTACGACATCAAGTTCTCCGACATAAAGAGCAAAAAGAGGCAGAGGAACATCGCCCTGCCCCGCCAGATAGCCATGTACATGTCAAGGGAGTTCGGCGGCTTTTCATACCCGGAGATAGGCTCTTCCTTCGGCGGCAAGGACCACTCGACGGCTATACACGCGTGCAGGAAAATAGAGCGCGAATTAAAGGAAGACCCCGAGATGAGGCAGGCCTTGAGATCCCTGAGGCAAAATCTCGGTTTGAAGTGACAAACCGGCTACTTGTGCCATTTGCCAACAGGCTCGCGCCGTACCCTGTTCATAAGCTGTTGGACGGAGCATTTTAAAGTGGATAGAACAGGCCCGGGTGTGGATTAAAAAAGGAAGCTGTGCGAAGTGTTGGCAGACGGCTGAGTTTATCAACACGCTCTGGCGCCCTTAAACTCAATGGTTGCGGATGATTGAAGGCTTATCAACATCTCAACAGGCCCTACTGCTATCTACTACTTCTTTTAAATAATACAAAGGAGAAAGAAGGATGAAGTTCACAATCGAGAAATCAGATTTCATAAAGGTCCTCCAGAGGATCCAGGGCATAGTGGAAAAAAGGAATACAATGCCTATTCTCGCGAACGTCCTTCTTGACGTCTCTGACGGAAAAATAAACATAATGGCGACCGACCTTGAGGTCTTCATAAAAGACTCGTCCCCTGCCAGAGTCATTGAAGACGGTTCAGTAACGGTAAATGCCAGAAAGCTCTTCGAGATAGCCAAAGAGCTCCCCGGGGAGACCATGGACATCTCTTCAGGCAAGGACGACAAGGTTACTCTCAAGGCTGGAAAGGCAAGGTTCAATATCATGGGCCTTCCTTCCAAAGACTTCCCGGTATTCCCTGCCATAGACGAGAGCGCCATGAAGGAGATGGACTCGGCGGTCTTCAGGGAGCTTATAGAAAAGACCTCGTTTGCGGTATCGACCGACGAGACAAGGTACAACATAAACGGCTTTCTCCTTGAAAGCTCTTCTGGAAGACTTAAGATGGTCGCGACCGATGGCCACAGGCTCGCCCTCATAACGCGCGAAGGCGTCTCCATAGACTCCGGCAGCAAGGAAGGGGTCCTTCTTCCGAGGAAGGGCGTCATGGAGATGAAAAAGGTGCTCGATGAGAAGGGAGGCTCTTTCCTTCTCGGTATCACCCAGAAGAACGCCGTCATGAAAAGGGAAAATACCGTCATAATGATCAGGCTCCTCGAGGGCGAGTTCCCTGATTATACGAGGGTCATACCGAAGGATAACGATAAGGACGCCATAGCCGTAAGGGCTGACCTCCTGTCTTCCCTCAAGAGGGTCTCTCTCCTTTCAACAGACAAGATAAAGGGCGTGAAGTTCAGTTTCTCAAACTCGAAGCTCGTGCTTTCATCCTCGAGCCCTGACATAGGGGAAGCGACTGAAGAGGTTGACGTGGAGTACCCGTTCGGAGAACTTGAGATAGCTTTCAACGCGAGATACTTTGTCGACATGCTGGAAGCCCTGAACGACGAGAAGGTAAGGATCTCTCTTAAAGACCCGCTCAGCCCCGGAGTGTTGAGGCCCACGAACGGAGAGGACTACACTTACATAATAATGCCGATGAGGCTTTGACAGAAGCCAAAGTCATAAAAAATATTGACTTTTATCGGGCCCCTGTGTCTAAATAGACGTTTGACCAGGGGTTAGCTTTTTGTCTACGCGGCCAGAAAAAGGCCTTTAAAAGAAAAAAACAGGAGTCATAAAGGAAAAAGCCATGCCGAAAAGAACATTCCAGCCCAGCAAGAAAAGAAGATTGAGGACCCACGGTTTTCTCGTGAGGATGGCCACCAAGTCCGGAAGAGCCGTCATCAACAGGAGAAGGGCGAAGGGCAGAAAGCGCCTTTCAGTCACTATCAGCACGAGCAAGTAAGCGGACAGGCGCTCAGAGCTGCCTTTCATGACAGAGCCAGCAGAAGATCTTTCCTTTTCAAAGGAAGACAGGCTTTTGAAGCCTGAAGAGTTTGCCAGGGTCAGAAAAGGCGGCAGGCGGCTTGTTACCAGGGGTTTTACCCTTTATATTCTTGCGAACGGCCTTGGCAGGACCAGGCTCGGCCTCTCTGTCAGCGCGAAGACCGGCAATGCCGTGAAAAGAAACAGGATAAAGAGGCTCCTCAGGGAGTTTTTCAGGCTCAATACTCTTCTGTTCCCTGAATCGGCCGACGTGCTTGTCACGGTAAAGTCCCATACGCACATATCGGGGCTCTCTGACCTGACAGGAGAGATAGGCGGCGCCCTCAGGCCCGCGAGGTCAGGCAAGTGATCAAAAGGTCATTCATTCTGCTGATTTCATTCTATAAGACCATTATCTCGCCGGTCCTGCCGCCGTCCTGCAGATTCTACCCGAGCTGTTCTGATTACGCACGCTCCTCGATAGAGGCCCACGGCGTTTTGCGTGGGTCCTATCTTTCATTGAGGAGGCTCCTGAAGTGCCACCCGTACCATGACGGCGGCTTTGACCCTGTGCCTGATTCTTTTCACTGGCACGGGAAAAGCTGCACGAAAAAATAACGTACTCAAGGACCAGCATGGACAAGAAAGTCTGGATAGCGCTCATCCTCTCGGTTGTGGTGATTTTTTTCTACCCCTATCTTATAAAGTGGTACTACCCGCAGCAGGAGCCGGTCGCGGTTCAACAGGCGCCGGTTGACGCCGCCGCGCCCGCCGCTCAGCAGGGAGCCACTGGAGCCGCTTCCAGGGAAGCAATGCCCGCGACAATTGCCGAAGAGCTGACAACTGTCGAGACGCCCCTTTACAAGGCGGTCTTTACCAACGCTGGAGGGGCGATAAAGAGCCTGGAGCTTAAAAATTACAGCAGGGGCCAGAATGACCCTGTTGCCGTGAACGTCGTTCAGAAGGTCGCGGTGCTTAATTCTTTCAAGAGCCAGTTCGACATCAACGGCATTGTCGAGACCCCTGTATTGAGCTCTACGAAAAAGTCGTTCAACATCACCGGCGCTGAAAAGGCCGAGCTCGTATACACCGGGACGCTTTCAAACGGCCTCGTGATAGAAAAGAAGTTCGTCTTCTCCGCTGACGCGTATTTCATGCAGACCGAGGTCTCGGCCCTTAACAAAACCGCGACCGCCGTTTCGGTAAGGTCTGATCTTGTGCTCAGCGCGCCTGTCTCAGGCAAGGACGACACTGGATATCATCAGGGCCCGATCGTCAAGACAGCCAAGGAGCTCACAAGGCAGGACGAAGACGACAAAACCCTTACCGGCAGCAGCAAGCTCAGGTGGCTCGGTCTTGAGGACAAGTACTTTCTCGCGGCCATCATCCCAGTGACAGAGGTGCAGTTTTCATGGGTGACTGAAGTGCCCTCGGCCGGCTCTTCCAGGGCAACCCTCCAGTTCCCGGTGAACCTCGCGCCCAACGGAGTAACAAGGGTCGCGTTCACCTCCTTCCTCGGCCCCAAGGAGTATGACACTCTCCTGGGCCAGAAGAACGGCCTTGAAGAGGCGATCGAGTTCGGCTGGTTCGACTGGATGGCCAAGCCCTTCCTCGTGGTCTTGAACTTCTTCAACAGGTACATCGGCAACTACGGAATAGCCATAATCGTCCTCACCGTGATAATAAAGGTGCTCTTCTACCCGCTAACGAAAAAGAGCCTCCACTCCATGCGGGACATGCAGAAGATGCAGCCCCAGATGGCGGCCTTGAAGGAGAAGTACAAGGGCGACAAGGAAAAGATGAACAAGGAGCTCATGGAGCTCTACAAGCGCCACAAGTTGAACCCTGTTGGCGGGTGCCTTCCCATGGTCCTCCAGATACCGGTCTTCATCGCACTCTATGAAGTCCTTTATGTCGCCATAGAGCTCAGGCACGCGCCGTTCTTCCTCTGGATAACCGACCTGTCGGCAAAGGACCCGTACTACATCACGCCGGTCCTCATGGGCGCGACAATGTTCCTTCAGCAGAAGATGACCCCTTCGGCTGTCGACCCGGCCCAGCAGAAGATAATGATGCTGATGCCGGTAATCTTTACCTTCATGTTCCTGAGCTTCCCGGCAGGGCTCGTCTTGTACTGGCTCGTGAACAACGTCCTTTCCATAGGCCAGCAGTACTTCGTGTACAAGACCCCGGCGAAGGCGTAAGGCTTTTATTGCTCCACCAGTTATCAAAGCCCCTTTCCGTTGACATGGAGAGGGGCTTTTTTTCGCCCTCACATATGCGTTGCGCCCTGCCCTCTTGTGTATTAAAATTCCCCTATTATCTCCGGAAGGAAGGGCGGACTCTCATGGGCGGCATCCTGACAAGACGGGCATTACTCATCGCCTCTTCCATCATCATCCTTTTTGTCCTCAACATGGCCGTCTATAACGGTTCGCTCAAGAACGGTTTTGTCTACGACGACCAGACGCAGATAGTAAGCAACCGTCTCATAACGGACTACTCCAATCTGCCGGAGATCTTCACAACCGGCATCGGCAAAGTCGACAAGACCCGGCGCGCCCCGTACTACCGGCCGCTCCATTTCACGGCATACACCATTGAGTACTCTTTGTTCGGGCTCGAGCCTATGGGCTGGCACCTCGTTAATGTACTCATCCATTTTCTCAACGCCGTTTTGGTCTTTTTCCTTATCCGTCTTATCCTGAGGACCGCCGGATTGGGAGAGGGCCCAGGGGCTTCGCTCCCGGCCCTGGCAGGGGCGGCCATATTCTCGGTCCACCCGGCTGGAAGCGAGGTCGTCGCGTGGACGGCCTGCATGCCCGAGCTCCTTTTCACGCTCTTTTCGCTCTCGGCATTCTACCTTTACGGCAGGGGACGCGAGTCTTCGTCAACGGCCGCGCGCTTCCTTCTGGTCGCTTTGTCCGTGCTGATTTATTTTCTTTCGAACTTCGCCAAGGAGACAGCCATTGTCCTTCCGGCCTTTCTCTTTACCTTTGATTGGGCGGCCGGAAGGCTTAAATCATTTAAATCCCTCCTCTGGTACGCGCCCTATGCGGCAGTTGCCATAGCCTATGTACTCATAAGGGGCCTCGCCATTGGCGAGGTGCCTCCGATGGATAAGTTTTACCCGTACTTGAGCCTCGGCCAGTATTTCCTCAATCTCTTTCCCCTGGCCGCCGACTACCTGCTAATGCTCTTTTTGCCCTTTTCCTATGCGCCGTTCAGGGTCTGGGAGACGGCCGCCTCGATATCCGAGCCGAGGGTTTTTGTTTCTGCCATCGCGATATTTTCAATCGCCGCCCTTTATTTCATCTTCAGGCGCTCTCTCAATCGAATGGCTGCCCTTGCCTTCGTCATCATGCTCTTTCCGATATTGAAGGCTCTGCTTGTCATAAACTTGAGCCCGACGCCCCAGGCTGACAGGTACCTTTACTATTCGGCCTTCGGGCTTGCCGTCGGTGTTTCAGTACTGATAGCCGCGGCCTTGCGCCGCTTCGTGCCGAAGGCAGTCGCGGCCACCGCGGCAGTTTTGAGCGCGCTTGTGGTCTTTGTTTTCTCGGCTGAGTCAATGGAGCGCGCCAGATACTGGGAGAGCGACCTTTCGCTCTGGCAGAAGACAGCCGAGGCCATGCCGGATAATTACTTTGCACGTCATTTTTTCGGGGTAGCGCAACTGAGGTCAGGAAGCATTGATGAAGGCACCGTCGAGATCGAGCGTTCGGCCGCTCTCAACTCGGCGAGGCCGCACCCTGACAGGATAATCCTCTTGAGGTCGCGCAAGGCGCTCGGCGTAGTCTACTCGCGCACGGGCCGCCCGCAGGACGCGATAAGGGAGTACACTTTAGCCCTCGGGGTCGAGCCTGATGATTTTGATTCCAACAGCGACCTCGGCGGCCTTTATCTTCAGGCCGGGAATTATGGAGAGGCTGTCAGGCTTTATGAGAAGGCGAGCTTCGTTGCCACAAGCCGCTCCCAGGTCAAGGAGAGCCTGATGGGTCTCGGCGAAGCATATTTTTTGATGGGCGAGCGGGAGCGCGCGAAAGAGATTTTCAGGGAAGCGCTCTCGCTTTATCCGGGGGACGTTGATTTTACGGAAAAGCTCGAGAGGCTCGAATAGGTCTTTTCAGGAATTATTTTTTATCTTGTCTGTCGAACCAGTTAATTAGAGCCTTTAGCGCCTTGATGACGCTCCTGTCCCTGTACTCGAGCCCGGATTCACCTGTGCTCTCAAGTCCACTGCCTTCCTGAACCGAAATCGAAGAGGATTTTTTCACTGCCAGCACCTGCGCTGGGTAGGCTGATCTGTGTCCTGATATGACAAAGCTTATGACGCAGGCAATTGCCGCGTAAGGGGCGACTTCGGCTCCGAAGAGTTCGACCGACATGATCGACGCCGCGATCGGCGTGTTCGCGGCTCCGGCAAGAAGGGCTACGAACCCTATGGCCGAGAGCATGGCAGGGTCGATTGAGAGGATATTGCTCAACGCGGAACCCGCTGTCGCTCCCACGAAGAATATCGGCGTGCCTATGCCGCCGTGCCCTCCGAAGGAGAGGGTCACGGAGGTAAAGACGGACTTCATGATGAACGCATACCACGGTACATCCTTTCCTTCAAGGCTCGACTGGATCGTGTTGAGGCCGAGTCCGAGGTAGTCTTCGGTGAAGACGAATGTCAGGCCGACGAGCGCCAGCCCCGCAATTATTGCTTTTGCTTCAAGAGGAGCTTTTATCGCGTCCGAGAGTTTCCTGCCTGCTCTCAATGTTTCGACGAGCAGCACAGAGCAGAGGCCGAAAAAGACCCCGGCGGCCATGACCTTTATGAAAAACGCTTCGGTAAAGACCGGGATGAAGGTTATGGGGTTGTAAAAATATGTAAGGCCCAGCCATGAAGAGACCTGGAAGCTTATTATCCCGGCAACGAACGATGGCAGAAGGACATCGTAGCGGATGGAGCCGACGAATAGGACCTCCATGCCGAAGATCGCTCCGGCAAGCGGCGTCCCGAAGACAGAGGCAAAGCCGCCGCTTATGCCGCAGATGACGAGCTTTCTCCTGTCGTTTCCCGTAAACCTGAGCAGGTCAGCTATGAGGGAGGCAAGGCCCGCGCCTATCTGCGCGCTCGGCCCCTCTTTCCCGGCAGACCCTCCTGATGTGAGCGTTACGAAAGAGCGGCAGAACTCCGCGACGATAGCGACCGGCTTTATCTTCCCGGATGTCCTGTGTATGGAATCTATGACCTGGTTCGCGCCGTGGCCTTTTGCTCCGGGAAGGACATGTTTGATTATGAGGGCGCTTATGAGAAGGCCCAGCGGCATGGCGAGGAAATAATATCTGAAGTTCGAGGCGGCGCGAGCGCCCCAGTTGAGCGTCTCGACGAATATCGTGGTCGACGCGCCTGTCGCAATCCCGACAACGGACGCGAGAAGGACCCATTTGGCGACGCTTATGAATATGACGGTCTGTTCGGTGAGCTCTTTTTTCATAAGGGGCGTATTCCGATATTATAGCACTTCTCAGCCGGAAAAAAGAA
This sequence comes from Deltaproteobacteria bacterium, assembly GCA_020846435.1. Lineage (GTDB taxonomy): Bacteria > Desulfobacterota > GWC2-55-46 > GWC2-55-46 > GWC2-55-46 > GWA2-54-12. The sequence continues at coordinate 32,903 of JADLDY010000064.1, read as the reverse complement.
AAGGCCTCTCACGAGGCCCTTTCTTTTTACATTATTTTTTTCATCGATTCATTGAGCAATGGGGTCTTCCCGCTTAGCCTCTCCGTACTGGACTGTTTCGTACGGGGTGTTCTCTTTTTTTACCATGACGCAGCTGCCGTCAAAGACGACCCCTTCGTCGATTATCAGGGTGGGGGTCTTTATGTCGCCGGTGAATTTCGCCGGACGCCTCAGCTCGACCTTTGTCGTCGCCGAGAGGTTCCCCTTTACAGTGCCGGTTATTATGGCGCTTCCGGCCGCTATCTCACCTTCGACATGGCCGCTGTCCCCGATGACGAGCGTGCCTGTTGCCGATATCTCGCCCTTGAAGCTCCCGTCTATTCTTACCGTCTCTTCAAAGGAGAGATGGCCCTCTATTGCCATGCCCTTGCCTATGAAGCCCGCTACGGCCGCGCCGGTTTTCTTCTCTTCCTTGTCCTTGCCAAACATTCAGACCTCCTTTACAGATATCCGCAGAGGTCCATCTTAAGGGGAAAAGGCTCTTTCAAACAAGAATCCAGGTCACTTTTTACGATGAAATCGTCCTCAGGAGCTCGAGGAGCCTTTCTCTCTCATCGGCTGAAAAATAGCTTATCTCTATGGTGCCCCTGTTCTTTTTATCCTTCAGGGCCACTTTCGTGCCGAAGATGGTGCGCAGTTCGTCCTCGATAGGGCTCTTTACGCTGTCGGATGCCCCGGGCTTTGCGGGCTTTGTTTTCTTCTCGCCTGTCGCGAGTGCCTCTGCCTCCCTGACGGAGAGCCCCTTTGTTATTATCTGCCTGCAAAGTTCGGTCTGTCTGGCGTGTCCCTCTATGGAAAGGAGCGCTCTGGCGTGTCCCATTGTAATGCTTCCCTTTACGATCTCTTCCCTTACTTCGTGCGGGAGCTTCAGCAGCCTCAGGTAATTGGCGACGGTCGCCCTGTCCTTGCTGACCTTTTTGGCCACCTCGTCCTGCGTGAGGCCGAAGCCCATGAGGGACCTGTAAGATTCAGCCTCTTCCATTGCGTTGAGGTCCTGTCTCTGTATGTTCTCGATTATGGCGAGCTCGAGGCTCTCTTCGTCAGAGGCCTCGACGACGACGACCGGCACCTCGGTCAGGCCGGCCATTTTCGAGGCCCTCCATCTCCTCTCGCCCGCGATCAACTCGTAGCCGCCGGGAGCGCGCCTTACGACGAGCGGTTCTATGACCCCTTTTTCCTTTATTGAGTCAGAGAGCTCGACGAGCGCCGTCTCTTCAAAAAATTTTCTCGGCTGGGCCGGGTTGGGGTTTATTTCGGCGACCGGGCATAAAAAGAATTTCTCGGATTTTGCTGAAGGTACGGCCCTTTCAACGGAAGCCTCCCCTATGAGCGCGCCAAGACCCCTGCCGAGGACCTTCTTCTTGTTGAGCATATGCTTTCCTTTTTATCTTAAGTGCTTGATTTTTAAGGATAATTTAGCTTGAGGCCTTTGCCAGCTCTTTAGCCAGCTCCATGTAGCTGACCGCGCCTTTTGACTGTATGTCATAGAGGATGACCGGCTTACCAAAGGAAGGGCTCTCCGAGAGCTTTATGTTCCTCGGTATTACGGTCATAAAGGCCTTTGCCCCGAAATGGGCCCTTATGTCTTCTTCGACCTGGCGCGTGAGGTTGTTCCTCGCGTCGTACATTGTAAGGAGTATGCCCTCTATGTGGAGGGCCGGGTTGAGCTTGGCCTTTATGAGCTCTATGGTCCTCATTATGTCGCTTATGCCTTCGAGCGCGTAGTACTCGCACTGGAGAGGAATGAGGACCGAGTCCGCGGCGACAAGGGCGTTGACCGTCAGGAGGCTCAGAGATGGCGGACAGTCTATGAATATGTAATCAAAGAGGTCTTTTATCTCGTTCAGGCAGTTTTTGAGCCTGTATTCGCGGGCAGGGTCGTCTATGAGCTCGACTTCAGCCCCTGTCAGATCTATGGAAGACGGGACAATCTTCAGATACTTCAAGGCTGTCGATTGCAACAGGGATTTTATCGGCTGCTCGCCTATCATGGCGTGGTAAATGCCGGTAGAGCCCCTCTTGTCGAGCCCGAGGCCGCTCGTGGCGTTGCCCTGGGGGTCGAAATCGATCAAAAGTACCTTTTTTTCCGCTACCGCTAATGTAGCGGCAAGGTTCACAGAGGTAGTTGTCTTGCCTACCCCGCCCTTCTGGTTTGCTATGGCTATTATCTTGCCCATGTGGCTCCGTTTATTCAGGCTACCTCTAAAAATCGCTCTTTTTCCTGACCTCTGCGTCAGGGCGTAAATAAAAATGCTCACATATTGTCATATATGCTACGCTTTTTATTTCCGCCCTTCCTTGACTTCAGAAAAAATAGCTGTTTTTTAGAGGCAGCTTTTGTGTTTAAAGTGTAAAACATCGGGGTGAGGTATTCAAGGGAAATGATGCTCCTGAATGTTCCACGTGGAACATTTAAGGGAATTCGGTCAAAAAACCTTGTAGCGCGGCTTACGCCGCTTTTGTAGCAGGGCTCTGCGCGCTTTCCTCCTCTCCCACCCGTGAACCGAGCCCCTTAGGTCGCTTCGTTCCCACAGCCCCGTCGGGCACCCTTCCTCCCTTATGCGCGCTCCGCCCTGTTACGGGTGTTTGTTAAGGACAATACAAAAGCAAGATGTTCCACGTGGAACACTCAGAGCCGTCTCATTATGACAAGGCTGGTGGTCCTGTCCGAGAAAGGGACATCCATGTGGTGGACCTCAGGCTCTGAAAAGCCCTCTACATGGCCCATTTCTTTTAATTCACCCTCAACAGCCGGGCCTTTCATCGCCAGAAGCATGCCCCCCTGCCTGACATACGGCCTTGCGAGGGTAACAAAAGCCTTGAGTTCGGTAAAGGCCCTTGAGGTGACGCAATCAAAGGAAGAGGCGAGGCTCTCGATGAGCTCTGGCGACTCTACCCTGCCTGAGAGGGCTTTTGCCCCCTCAAGATCGAGCGTCCTTATCATGTGGCGTATGAAGTGGACTTTTTTTTCGACTGTGTCGAGCATGGTCACTTTCAGGGCTGGAATGGCTATTTTAAGTGGCAGGCCGGGAAACCCAGCGCCAGAGCCTATATCAAGGAGGGTCTGGACGCCTGAAAGAAGGCGAACAGGTGTGAGGGAGTCGAGGAAGTGCTTGATAATTATCTCTTTTCCGTCGGTTATGGAGGTGAGGTTGATTTTCTTGTTCCAGGCCTGGAGCTCCCTTAGATATTTGATGAAGGCCCCTGTCTGGCTGTCGGTGAGGCTGAGGCCGAGCTCAAGGGAGCCTTTCCTAAGAATTTCAATGAGTTGCGTGTCTGTCATGGTTTTTGGCGTTTTTCGTCCAATCTTCCCCTTTAGAAAGGGGGAATTTTATTAAATCACTCCGCGGCCTTACCTGTACGCTCCGGTCTTCTTGAGGTGGACCATGAGCATCGAGATGGCGGCCGGGGTCACGCCGGATATTCTGCTGGCCTGGCCGATCGACGCTGGTCTTACTTTTTCAAGTTTTTCCCTTATTTCGGTCGACAGGCCCTGCACCTCGCTGAAATTCAGCTCAGGTATGCGGATTTCCTCGATTTTTTTGAAACGCTGGATCTCCTCAAGCTGCCTTTTTATATAGCCCTCGTACTTTGTCTCTATCTCTACGGCCTCGGCAGCCTCAAGGTCGATATTAAAAGGGCGTCCAACAATCGAGAACAGGTCCTTGAGCGTCATATCCTGCCTTCTGAGAAGCTCCCTGAGCGTTACGGACTTTCTTAACTCCACGCCGCCTTTTTCCATGAGCCTGCTGTTGACTTCCTTTGTCGGGTTTATCTTCTCCGAGTCTATGAGCTCATCTAACTCCTTGATTCTATTGACTTTATTGAGAAAGTTGGCGTAAATGTCATCGCTGACAAGCCCGGCGCCATGGCCTTTTTCCCGAAGCCTCATGTCAGCGTTCTCTTCCCTCAGTATCAGCCTGTACTCGGCCCTCGAGGTAAACATCCTGTACGGCTCTTTTGTGCCAAGCGTTACCAGGTCGTCTATCATGACGCCGATGTATGAGTCAGACCTCTCGAGGATAAGGGGCGGCAGGCCGCGCAAAGAGAGCGAGGCGTTTATACCGGCGACAAGTCCCTGGGCCGCGGCCTCCTCGTAGCCTGATGTGCCGTTTATCTGGCCGGCAAGATAAAGCCCTGAAACAGCCTTTGTCTCAAGGGTCAGCGCCAGCTGGGTCGGCTCGACATAATCGTACTCAATGGCGTAGCCGGGCCTCAATATCTCGGCATTTTCGAGGCCGGGGATAGTTTTCAAAAAGAGCCTCTGCGCTTCTATCGGCAATGAGGTCGACAGTCCGTTAGGGTAGACTTCGACGGTGTCGAGCCCCTCAGGCTCGAGAAATACCTGGTGTCTGGTCCTCTCCGGGAACTTCACCACTTTGTCCTCGATGGACGGGCAGTACCTCGGGCCGATGCCTTCAATGACGCCGCTGTATAATGGAGAGCTCCCGAGGTTCTCTCTTATGACCCGGTGAGTCTCCTCATTCGTATAGGTAATGTGGCAGGGGACCTGCTCCCTTGTGAAAGGGGCGGAGGTGAAGGAAAAAGGCTTGAACTCATCCGGCCTCTGGAGCTCCTGCATGATGGTCTTCGAGTAGTCGATAGAGCGCGCGTCAAGTCTCGGGCAGGTGCCTGTCTTCATCCTGCCGAGAGAGAACCCCAGGGACATTAGAGAGTCAGAAAGGCCAGAGCTTGCCGGACAGCCTGCCCTGCCCCCGGGAAAGTTGACGAGGCCAATGTGGATGAGACCCTTTAAAAACGTGCCTGTCGTGACTATGACCGCTTTGGATGAGAACTTTTCGCCGGTTGAAAGCCTGACGCCGGCAGCCTTCAGGCGGCCGTCTGCCCTGTTCTCCGTAAGGAGAGAGTCGATAGTTGCCTGCCTCAGGTGGAGGCCCGGGGTGTGCTCGAGGACCCTCTTCATCCTCGCCCTGTAAAGGGCCCTGTCAGCCTGGGCGCGCGTTGCCCGGACAGCCGGGCCCTTGCTGTCGTTCAGGGTCCTCATCTGTATGGCGGTCTCGTCTATTGCCCGGGCCATCTCGCCGCCGAGCGCGTCTATCTCCTTTACGAGGTGGCCCTTGGCGATCCCGCCGATGGCCGGGTTGCAGGACATCTGGCCGATGGTGTCGAGGTTTTGCGTGACGATGAGCGTTGAGAGCCCTGTGCGGCTCGCGGCTAACGCCGCTTCACACCCGGCGTGCCCCGCGCCTATGACGATTATGTCGTATCTGCCGGAATACAATCAGAGAGTCCTTTTGAAGCGTAATTGAGAGGGTATTCTATCTTGCGGGCAAAAATGGTGTCAACCTGTTTTAATGTTTATGCGAAGGGCTGTTTTTGTTATAATCAGAGGGCGCTGGGATGCTGGGGCGAGGACGCCTCCGGCTGACCGGAAATCCAAATTCGATTGACTTCGAAAAAAAAAAACTGTATACTTCCCACTTATGCCAAAAACAGCCAACAAGACAAAAAAACCGATAAGCGCTCCAAAGAAAAAGGAACAGGCCGCCTCGGCGCCCAAGCGCCCAGTCAAGAAGGCCGCAGTTTCAACCGCAAAGGAAACAAAGCAGATGGCAAAGCCAGTGGCCGCCAAGGCAGCCGCCCCTGTAAAGAAGGCTGAGAAGCCCAAGAGCAAGGTCCCTTTCAAGACCGAGATAACGCAAAAGCTCCAGGACGCGAAGAACAAGATACTCCAGGAGGTCTCGCAGAAGGTCAGGAGCGAGTCCAATGTCCTGAAGCACGAGATAGGCGACATATATGACATAGCCAGCAACGAGAGGGAAAGGGAGCTGACCCTCTCGCTGGGCGACCGCGACAGGGAAAAGCTCGCCGAGATAGAAGACGCCCTCGAGCGCCTCAAGGACAACTCCTATGGCACGTGCGAGGAGTGCGGCGAGCCGGTTGCCGAGGACAGGCTCCGCGCCCTGCCCTCGACAAGGGTCTGCGTAGAGTGCATGTCCAAGATGGAAAAAGAGCTCAAGATAAAGGGAAGAGGCTACGAAGAGGATACCGGGCTCGGCATCCTTGAAAGGACCGAATCCGAGGAAGAGGAGTTCTGAGAGCCCTTCCGCAATGAGGCATTTCAAGCCGGGCCGTAAAGGTCCGGCTTTTTGTTTTGAGCATCTTAAAAGGTGGATATGAGAGTACTCAGATTTTTCATGGCGCTTCTGGCTGTCCTGTTCATCTTCGTCTCCTCAAACGCGGCGGCGAACGGGATAAGCGAGCTTGGGGCCTCCCAGATAGGGGACAACACGGCCATAGCCGTAGACTATGACGTCAATAAGTACGACAGGACCATTACCCTGTTCAGCGTCCCTGATAACGGCATACTCCCGGCCTCGGGTTCCGAGACTGCGCAGCGCGTAAGGCGCAACCTTGAAAACCACACCTACTGGGGCGTCCACTACCTTCCCAAAGACCGCAAAAAGGGGGACGGCGCGCTCGCCGTCTTCATAGATTCAACAACAGGCGCCATCCTTGGAATCTATACTGAAAAATAAGGAATCCCGCTTGAAGGCAGTCAAATACGCCTTTGTCGCGGCAACTGTATTTGTCCTGCTTGCCGTCTCCTTTTTCTATTCCAGAAGAGAAGCAGAGAGCGTTGTCTATACGAGGCAGCTCATGGGCACTGTCGTCGAGCTCACCCTCATGGACGGCGAGGCGGCGAGGTTCGACGAGGCGGCTGAGGCCGCCTTCAGCGAGATATCGAGGCTGGAAGGGATCTTCAGCTCTTACAGGGATGACAGCGACGTCGCCCGCATCAACGCCGCCGCTGGAGAGGGCCTTGTCGATATCAGGCCTGAGACGATCGAGGTCTTGAGAGAGGCTTTGCTTGTCGGGTCTATTTCAGACGGCGCGTTCAACCCCGCGATCGGCGCCCTCGGAAAGGTCTGGGGCCATTCAGGCGAAAAGGGCGAGGTGCCCCCGGCCGATGAGATAAAAAAACTGCTCCCCTATGTGGACCTTGCCGGAGTCCTTCTCAGGGAGCATGAATCACAGGCCGGGCTCAAGAGAAAAGGGATGGCGATAAACCTGGGAGGAGTTGCAAAGGGATATATCGTCTCAAAGGCGGCCTCTGTCCTGGAGAAAAAGGGGGTCACAAAGGCCATCATCCACGCCGGAGGCGATATGCTCGTCTTCCAGAGAAACGGCGATAAGCCGTTCATAATCGGCATACAGCACCCGAGAGAAAAAAAGCTCCTTGGAGAGGCGCGTGTCTACAACGGCGCTGTCGCGACCTCGGGAGACTATGAGAGGTTTTTCATCAAGGACAATGTTAGGTACCACCACATCCTCGACCCCAGGACGGGCTTTCCGTCAAAAGGCGTACAGGGCGTGACCCTCATGGCCAAAGACCCGACAGAGGCCGACGCCCTCTCGACCGCGGTCTTTGTGCTCGGCCCTGAAAAGGGTATGGCGTTGATCGAGAAGCTCAAGGATGTGGAGGGCGTGATAGTCGATGAAAACGGCAGGGTAACAGTGTCGAGCGGGTTTCAGGGAAAGATATACTGACTCAGGGCTTGGGCTCGCCTGCAACGGGCGGCGCGATCGTTACGGCATTTTCTTCCACGGCTTCGACTTTCTTCGATACCTTCACATCCCTCTGGAAACGGTTTACCGCGATGTTATGTTCTTTAAGGGTCTTTGAGAACTGGTGCGTGCCGTCGTTTTTCGAGACGAAGTAGATGTAGTCGGCCTTCGCGGGCTTCAGGGCCGCGACTATTGAATCCCTTCCCGGGCTCGCTATCGGGCCGGGAGGCAGGCCGAAGTTGGCGTAGGTGTTGTAGGGGGACTTCATGGAGAGGTGCTTGCGTTTCAAGTTGCCGTCGAAGGACGGGACGGCGTAGATGACCGTCGGGTCGCTCTGGAGTTTTATCCCCTTTTTGAGCCTGTTGTGAAAGACCGCCGAGATGAGCGGCCTTTCCGAAGGCGCCCCTGTCTCTTTTTCGATTATCGACGCGAGGGTTATTATCTTTCTCATGGACATGCCGCTCGCTTCCACGTCGAACTCGAACTCTGCGAATACCTTCCTGAACCGCTCCACCATCCTGGCTATCAATTCGTCTGCGCTCATGCCCTTGTTGAACGCGTAAGTGTCCGGGAAGAGATAACCCTCGAGCGTCGGCCCTTCGAGGCCAAGCGACCTGGCAAGGGCCGGGTCGAGCGCGCGGGCTATGAAGATGTCCTTCTGTACGAGTCCTGCCGCTTCCAGGGCGGCGGCTATCTCCCTTACGCTGAACCCTTCGGGCACTGTCACCATGTACTTTTTTACCCTGCCCTTGACAAGGTAGTCGATGACCTCCATGGGCGGCATGTTGGTCGTGAACTCGTATTCGCCGGCCTTGACTTTTGTGTAGGCGCCGAGAAGGCGCGCGGCGAGGCTGAAGCTGTCAGCGCTGCGGACGACCCCGGCTTTTTCGAGCTTTTCCGCGACCATCCTGAAGCTTGAGCCGCGCTCTATGACAACTGTGCGGGTCTCGGGCGCCTCCGAAGGGGGGGTGTAGAAGGTAATATACAGGTGAGTGGCGGCAAGCAGGAGCGCCGCGCTGAGGATAAGGATGGTTTTTTGAAAGTGTTTTTTCATGATGGCGTGAATGGTTACAGGGAGCCGGGTGCGCCGCTGTCGAGGTAGCCCTGGAGTATGTAGGAGGCGGCCATTTTGTCTATGACTTCCTTTCTGCGGCTTCTGCTGACGTCCCCTTCTATGAGGACCCTTTCGACCGCGGCGGTCGAGAGCCGCTCGTCCCAGGTGATAACGGGGACAGGGCTTTTTGCCCGGAGCAGCTCAACGAACTTTAAAACAAACCCGGTCGTGGAGCTCTCGGTCCCGTCCATGTTGAGCGGCAGGCCTGCGACTATCCTGCCGACGGAATTCTCCCTGGCGATCCTGAGGACGTCTTCGAGGTCTTTTGCCAGGGAAGACCTCTTGATGAGCAGGAGCGGCTGAGCGGTGATCCCTGCCTCGTCGCTCAAGGCTACCCCAATGGTCTTTTTGCCTATGTCGAGCCCGAGTATCCTTACAGCCATGAAAGATCTATCATCCCTGATAAGGCCGGAAGGCCTTTTCGCGAAGCGGAAAAGGTCCTTACGTGCGCGGCCCCACTGATGAAATATAACCTCTAACGGCTCGCATCTTCAAGGTATTTCTTGACTCGGTCTTTGCGTACCTGTAAAATACGAAGACTTCCGGACCCCCCGGGCGGTTAACTCAGCGGCAGAGTGCCACCTTCACACGGTGGAAGTCACAGGTTCAAATCCTGTACCGCCCACCACTTTTTCTTGATTCCCTTAAAAAGCCATATTCCCGCTTTTTCCCTTGATTTTACACGTGAATAGACCTGTAATCGTTATTATTAAATAAACGGTTGTTTATTCGTATTGACACAGTTTTTTAAAAGGTCTATAATTTGTTAAGTATGGTCAGTCCATCCAGCCATTGATTAACACCGGGTGACAAGGTGCCTCGGCAAGCATTCCGCAGCCGCAGGCTTTTCAAAAGCTCCGCTCTCTTGCTGAAATGCCCCCTTTGCCACTCTCCTGAGAACGCGGAAAAAGTTTCAGGACCGGTTATCGTGAGAACCTCAGCTGGATGACACATCAAGATAATTTGAGCGAAGGAGAGTAAAATGGGCGTCAGCTACACTGATATAATCGAAAGGATGAGATGGGCCGGGAAGCTCAAGAACGACTCGGCTGTTGCCAGGGTGTTAGGTGTAACCCCCCAGGCCCTCTCTAACTATAAGAAAAGGGGCGAGATGCCGACCGACCTGGTTTTGAGGTTCGCGAACATCTATGGCCTCTCCGTCGACTGGCTCATCTCCGGCGAGGGTGAGATGTTCAAGCCCGGCAGGGGCGGCGAGTTCGCGGCCAAGGGCTATCATGTAGCAGCCGAAGAGTCGAGCGCCTACGGCAAGGAAGGCAAGGAGTTCAGGCCGCCTGATTTTGCCTCTCTTTCCCCGGACGAGATAATCTACGTCGGCAAGCTCCTGAAGATCCTGCGCTCCAACAACAAGAGCACCGCCGCCGCCATAAAGTACAGCGTCGACGCCTTCCTCAAGGCTTCCGAGCTGCCTGTCGAGGCTTATGAGCCTGAGAAGGAAGCCGTAAACAAGAACTAAGCAAAAGACTCAAAGGCCGCGTCCTTTTCAGGACGCGGCCTTTTTTCATTTCAGAAACGCCCGCTTGCCATTGTTGACCGGACTGAATCTATATGTTAATTTCACCACTTATGGGAAAAGGCTTCTCGATGAGTCTCCTGGCTGGCTGGTTCAGCCCTTTGAGCGCCGCTCGGACGGCTCTGCTCTCAGAACTGCTCGCACATGAGAAGCTCCTTCTTTTCTCCGAGGGGTCGATGACCCTCGAGCTCGAGCTCCTCACCGGCAAGCGGGTTGACGTCGAGCTCAGATTCATGGGCGAGAGAGCCCTTTCCGGGGAGGAAGCGGAATTCCTCGGAGTAGAGCCTGCCTCCCCTGCCATGGAAAGGGAGGTCTGGCTGGTAGCGGCCGGGACAAAGCTCCTTTACGCGCACACGCTCATCCCGCTCGGATGCCTTGACGCCGAAGTAAGAAAGGCCCTTGACGAGAACAGCTCCGAGCCTCTGGGAAGGGTGCTCACTTCCAAGGGCATACTCTTTGCCAAGGAAAGGCTTGAGGCAGGGATTGTCAGATGCGAAGCCGCATCAACTGACCTGGAAATGGACGTTGAAAGCTCCCTGTACGCGAGGCGCTACATCCTTTATAACAGGGGGGCAAAAGGCTGGGTCATAAAGGCGGCGGTGACCGAGGTCTTCAGCCCCGAGCTCATCGGCGGCCAGGGTGCCCGTGGATGAGCGTCTTTGCCCCTGGGAGCGGCAAGCTCTCTGCCATATCAGACCTTGTGCGCCTCCCGAAACAGCAGGGTACGCTCCTTTTGCTGTGGCCGACACTGTGGTCGCTTTTCATAGCCTCGAACGGGCGGCCTTCTTTAACGCACCTCGTCATCTTCTGCCTCGGCACCTTTCTCATGAGGAGCGCCGGTTGCGCGATAAACGACCTGGCTGACAGAAAGTTCGACCCTGAGGTAGAAAGGACCAGGACAAGGCCTCTGGCGAGCGGAAGATTGAAGCCGATAGAGGCGCTCGCCGTCTTTATCGTGCTCTCGCTTCTCGCTTTCGCGCTTGTCCTGCAGCTCAACAGGCTCACCATCGTCCTTTCCCTCGTTGGTTTCGCCCTGGCGGCTGTCTACCCGTTTGTCAAAAGGGTGAGCCACTTCCCGCAGGTCGTCCTGGGCATGGCGTTCGGCTGGGGCTCTGTCATGGCATGGAGCAGCGTGCGCTCTGAAGTCTCGATCGTCGCCCTGCTGATATTCCTGGGCAACATATTCTGGTCGACGGCTTATGACACCATATACGCCCTCATGGACAAGGAAGACGACTTGAAGATAGGCGTCAAATCGACTGCCATCTTCTTCGGCGATAATGTATTCAAAGCGCTTGTAGCGCTCTACTTTCTCATGTGCGCCGCCCTCGGCGCGGCCGGGATAATCGAAGGGCTCGGCCTTGTATATCTTGCCGGTCTTTCGGTCTGCCTCGCGCTTTTTTTAGGCGTCGTAGGCATGGTGAAGGCAAGCCCGGCGAGGAATAGCGCGAATACGGGCTTTATCGCAAACGCCTTCATAGGCGGGCTTCTTTTGCTTTTCATAATAATCGACATGAACTACTAAGGGTGGCCAATGGCGTACACTGACCTGCGGGAGTATCTGGAAGAGCTCGAGAAAAAAGGGCTCCTCAAGAGGATAAGGACAGAGGTCGACCCAAACCTCGAGGTCGCAGAGATACAGGACAGGCTCGTGAAAAGCAATGGGCCCGCCGTGATATTCGAGAAGGTCAAGGGGCACTCAATGCCGATAGTCGGAAACCTCTTCGGCACGAGGGAGAGAGTCGCGCTCGGGCTCGGCGTTTCTGAGGAAGACCTCGGCGAGATAGGCCAGTTCATAGCGATGCTCCAGAGGCCGGAGCCTCCTGAGGGGCTCTGGGACGCGGTTAAAAAGATCCCGTTCTTCGGCAAGATCCTGACGCTCGGCCCGAAGACCGTCAGGAGCGGGCCGTGCCAGGACGTGGTGCACACCGACACCGCAGACCTCTCGAAGATACCGATTATAAAATGCTGGCCCGGGGACGCGGCCCCTCTTATCACGTGGCCGCTCGTAGTGACGCAATCCCCTGACGGCGGGCCGTATAACGTCGGCGTCTACAGGATGCAGTACCTCGACCCGAAGCGCGCCATCATGCGCTGGCTCGCTCACAGGGGCGGGGCAACACACCAGAGGCAATGGCAGGCGCAAGGCAAAGCCATGCCAGTTGCCATCGCCATAGGCTGTGACCCTGCAACTATCATCGCGGGCGTGACGCCTGTGCCGGAAAATGTTGGAGAATATCACTTCGCCGGAGTGCTGAGGAAAAAGGCGATAGAGCTCGTCGAGTGCAAGACAGTCCCCTTGAAAGTCCCAGCCACAGCCGAGATAGTCATAGAAGGCGAGATAAGGCATGATGACCTCGCGATGGAAGGCCCCTTTGGCGACCATACCGGATATTACAACGCGGCAGAGCCATTTCCGGTTTTCCATGTGAAGGCCATAACGCACAGGAAAGACCCGCTTTATCTCACGACCATTACGGGAAGGCCGCCAAAGGAGGACGCCGTAATAGGCACAGTCCTCAACAAGTTATACCTGCCTTCGCTCAAGCTTCAGTTCCCAGAGGTCGTTGACTTCAGTTTGCCGATGGAGGCTGTCTCGTACAGGATAGCCGTCGTCTCCATAAAAAAAGAATACCCCGGGCACGCCAGAAGGATAATGATGGGCCTCTGGGGAGTATTGAAGCAGTTCACTTATGTGAAGTACATAATCGTCGTAGACGAAGATATAGACGTTCACAACTGGGCGGATGTCATCTGGGCCATCTCAACGAGGGTCGACCCGAAGAGGGATTCCTTCTTTGTCGAGAACACTCCGATAGACTATCTCGACTTCTCCTCCCCGCTCGATTCCCTCGGAAGCAAGATGGGGATAGACGCGACGAACAAGTACCCGCCGGAAGTCACGAGGAAGTGGGGCGAGACGATGAAGATGGACAAGGCGATAGTCGAACTTGTCGACAGGAAGTGGAAGGACTACGGGTTTTAGGTTTTGTCATTCTGAGGCAGCGGAGCTGCCGAAGAATCTCATAGTTTGCAGGAATAATAAATACTGGATTCTTCGCTGCGCTCAGAATGACAGAATGTAGCCGCATGAAATACCAGGGGATACCTATGACAACAGACGCTGAAAAATTCGACCAGTGGGGCCGCGAGTGGTGGAACCCGGCTGGAAAGCTCTTCTCGCTCCACAGGATAAATCCGCTGCGTTTCGAGTACTTCTCAAAGGCCGCCGGGGTTCTTGCCGGAAAGACAGTCCTCGATGTCGGCTGCGGAGGGGGCCTTCTCGCTGAAGAGTTCGCCAAGGCCGGCTCCGCTGTGACAGGAATAGACCTCTCGCCTGTCGCGATAGAGGCGGCCAAAAGGCATTCGCAAGAGTCCGGCCTCTCTATTGATTACAAAGTCGGCTCGCCGCTCTCCCTCGTGAAAGAACAGCAGGCCTTTGACATCATCGTGTGCGCTGAAGTTTTGGAGCACGTCGACGACCTCGCGTCATTTCTCAAGGACACCCTTTCCATGCTCAAGCCAAGCGGCCTGTTTTTCTTCGGGACGATAAACAAGACCATAAAGGCGCGCTTCTTCGCGCTCTTTGTCGCCGAGGACCTCCTCGGCATGGTCCCTCGCGGCACGCACGACTACAACAGGTTCGTGAAGCCGTCCATATTAAAGCAGCTCCTCGAAGAAAACGGCGTTGAGATGAGGGAATTGAAGGGCATGAGCTACGACCCGTTGAAGCTCGAGTTCAGGATATCAAACGATACTGCGGTCAATTATCTGGGTTACGCAATAAAGGGGTAAAATTTTCTCTGATGTTCCTCGCGCTCTCCGTCATAGTGACCTTCCTTACAGTCGCCGTCCCGCTCCTTTTTACCGCGTGGCTTTGGAAGGGCAAGTACAAGAGCAGGGTCGACTGGCTCCTGAGGGTCCTTGTGTCTGTCGCGGTGATAGTCTTTTTTCTGCTTGGCGGCACGTGGGCGTTTGTAAGCATCTGGCTCAAGTACGCAGTCAAGGCGCTCTTCATCTTCGCCGCGATAAAAACTTTTCCCAGGCTCGAGGACAGGAAAATATTCGGCAAGAGGGACAGCAAGGGCAAGGTCAGCTACAACGGCCGCATAGCGGTGTTAGCGGTCTTCCTCTTCCTCGACTTCCTCGTCATCAAGGGCGGCTTTTATAAGGGAGAGACGATAGACTTGAACTTCCCGTTGAGGGACGGCAGGTTCCTCATCGCGCAGGGCGGGGCAAGCCCCATAACAAACTATTTTCATAACAGCGACCCCTCGCAGAAGTTCGCCCTCGACATAGTGAAGCTCAACAGCCTCGGCAACAGGGCGAACGGGTTTTTCCCGGATGAGCTCTCAAGGTACAAGGCCTTCGGAGAGGTCGTTTACAGCCCGTGCAACGGAGTCGTCGCTGGAGCGGCCGACGGCCTGCCTGATAATCCGCCGAGAGAGGCCGACAGGAAAAATCCGGCAGGCAACCACATAGTCCTGGACTGCGGTGAGACAAGGGTCCTGCTCGCCCACCTCATGAAGGGCAGTATTACGGTCAAGGCTGGGCAGTTCATGAAAGTCAACACGGTCATGGCCCGGGTTGGGAACTCAGGGGATACGATGGAGCCGCATCTGCACATACAGGCGTGGAAGATAGACAAGGCGGACAAGGCCGTCGCCATAAGATTCAACGGCGAGGTCCCTGTCATGAACGAAACGATCAAAAACTAAGGCGATATGGAACAGCGGAAAAAACATATTCTAATATGGATACTGCTCAGCGTGGTGTCGGCCGTGAGCGCGTGGATAATAGTCTCAGGCAAGATGGCGTACATGGAAAGGGAGTTCGCGGATTTCAATACCGCGAAAGCCGCTGGCGAGCTTGAAAATGGGTGGCTGCCGTCATTCCTGCCTGAGAGCGCGACTTTCATAAAGGTCATCAACAATACCGACCAGAAGTCGTCTCTCGCTTCCTTCAAGTTCGAGGGCAGAGTCGATCTCAGCGCCTGCAAGGAAGCGCCGCTTTCAGAGGCTGTTCTTCCGGCTGAAAGGGTCGTGCTCTGGTGGCCTGACGGGCTTACTGGAAAAGGCGGGTCGATTGCTGGCACATTCTACAAATGCAGCGACGGACAGGCTTTTGTTGACGCTGAGAAAAAGGAAGCGTACTTCTGGAAGTGAGCTGAACCTCCCCCTTTTTAAAGGGGGACTCAAATCTGTCATTCTGAGGGAGCGACCGAAGAATCTCGGTTGTTTGCGTAATCCGCTCATAATGACATTCTTTCGTTCCCCTTTTCTGGAGAGGGGGAAGGAGATGGATTAACGAACCGCTTTTTCTATCTCTCCTGCAATCCTTTTTGCCGCCTCAATTGGGTCAGCCGCTTTTCTTATGGGCCTTCCTACTACTATATAGTCAGCCCCGTTTTTAACGGCCTCGAACGGGGTCACAACTCTCTTCTGGTCGCCGATCGCGTCGTCAGCCAAGCGCACGCCCGGCGTCACTATGAGAAAGTCAGGGCCGTACTCATCTCTTATTGCCCTTGCCTCCTGCCCCGAGCAGACAATTCCAGCGCAGCCTGCTTCCTTCGCTGACTTTGCCCTGTGAAGGACGAGCGAAGCAGGCGTGAAGTTTTTGTCTATCCCGGCCTCTGGAAAGGCGTCCGCGGAAAGGCTCGTAAGGACGGTGACTCCCAAGACTCTCGAGGCGCCTGCCGCCTCCACCGCCGCTTTCATCATGGCCTGTCCATCTGATGTGTGGACTGTCACGAGGTCAGCGCCGAGAGTTGACGCAGACCGCATCGCGCCTTTGACAGTCTCGGGTATATCGTGGAACTTGAGGTCAAGGAATATCCCCCTGCCCCCGTTCTCGCGTACGGCCTTTATAATCGCGGGCCCTGCCGCCACAAAGAGTTCGAGCCCGACCTTGAACATCCCGACATGGTCTTTGAGTAGGGCCGTGAACCTTGCGGCTTCATTGACGCTCGAGACATCGAGCGCGAATATGATGCGGTCTTTCGGGGAGATGCTGCTCATCGAGTGTCACCTTGGAAACTTATTTGTAAAAACTTTTGTGGCTGCATGGTGGGCGCAGCCCACCCTACCCTGCTTCAGTCAAAAAAAGCCCGGCCCTCATGGGGCCGGGCCTTGTGGTCCGTATCAGGCTGTTGAAAAAGCCCATCTGCGTCGTTGTCTTCGTTGCTCGTCTTTGCGGCGTACATAAAAAGTACGCCTCATTCCTCGCTCCTCGACGCCTCGCATATGGTGCTTTTTGACCAGCCTGTCAGAAATCAGGCTTGTTCTTAGCCGCGTCTTCCTTCTTCTTTTCCTTCTCGTCTTCTTCCTGTTTCTTCTTGTGGAATTCCATGAGGTCGGTCATGGTGAAGATAGGGTCGACCTTGACTCCGGTCTCCTTTTCAATGGCCTCTGCCCCGCCCTCTTCCCTGTCGACAAGGGGGATGACGCGAAGGACGTTGAAGCCCGCTTCCTTGGCCCTGTTCACGGCCTTTATGGTGGAAGCGCCGGTCGTGACTACGTCCTCGACAATGACCACGTTGGCGTCAGGCTTGACCGGGCCTTCGATGGCGGCCTGCGTGCCGTGCCCCTTCACTTCTTTCCTTACGATGAAGACGTCAAGGTACTTGCCTCTCAACGTGCACATGAACGCCGCGGCGTAGGCTATCGGGTCTGCCCCGAGGGTCATGCCGCCGATGGCGTCGATCGGCGCGAGCTTCAACTTCTGGAAGTAGGCGTAGCCGATGGGTTCCATGGCCACGGCCGCGAGAGCCGTCTTCTTGACGTCTATGTAGACGTTGCTCTTCTTGCCGCTTGAGAGGGTAAATCCCTCTTCGCTGTACTTGAATGAGTTGGAATAAAGGACATTGAGGAGGTCTTTTTTATAGTCCTCCTCCATTATCTGATGGGAGAAATCTTCCATTGTGCCGCTCCTTTGCCTGTTATGGTATAACCTTGATAATATAGTACCAACAGGCCATGAAATCAAGGGCAACGGCGAGGAGGGCTATTTTCTGGGCCGGGGCTTGAACGGCAGAATGTTCCTGTTCCTCTCCTTGAGTAGGACGGCGAGGACCGTCTCGAACCTCTTTTCAGCGTCTATCTCGCCGCACCTCAACTGTGAAGGGGTCGCGGTAAGCCAGCTCAAAAGGTAGTTCTGCTTGTCGGTGAGCCGCTTTGTCTGGGCCGCCTCAAAGATATCGTTCTCCGGGGCTTCGGAGGGCCGGTTATCAGGTGTCATCACTCTCATTCCGGTTCCGTGTAGGTGAATATCTTGTTCTCGTAGTTCCTGAGGACGACTTTGCCCTTTGTCTGCGACAGCAGGTAATTGGGCGCGACCGGTATCTTGCCGCCGCCGCCAGGTGCGTCGACGACGAAGGTCGGCACGGCATAGCCGGTCGTGTGGCCTCTGAGCTCCTCTATTATGTTCATGCCGAGAGAGACCGGCGTGCGGAAGTGGCTCGTTCCCATGGCCATGTCGCACTGGTAGAGGTAGTAGGGGCGCACCCTTATCTTCAGGAGCTCCTGCATCAGCTTTTTCATCGTGGCGGGCCTGTCGTTCACGCCCTTCAAAAGGACGGTCTGGCTGCCGAGAGGTATTCCCGCGTTGGCGAGAAGCGCGCAGGCGTTGGCGACCTCCGGGGTTATCTCCCTGGGGTGCGAAAAGTGTATGCTTATGTAGAGCGGGTGGTATTTTTTGAGCATTGCCACAAGCTCTCCGGTCACCCTCATGGGAAGGGTTACGGGAACTCTGGTGCCAATCCTTATTATGTCGAGATGGGGAATGGCGCGAAGGCGCGCTATGTAGTTCTCGAGGACCTCGGTCTTCATCATGAGCGGGTCGCCGCCGGAGATGAGGACGTCCCTTATCGACTTTTTCGACCTTATGTATTTAAGAGCGTCGTCAAGGCGGTCTACCGGCATGGGCGGGTGCTCTTCGCCTACCATCCGTTTTCTCGTGCAGTAGCGGCAGTACATCGCGCATGAGTCGGTTACTATGAGGAGCGCCCTGTCAGGGTATCTGTGGACAAGGCCGGGTACAGGCGAATGGGAGTCTTCACCGCAAGGGTCTACCATCTCGCAGGGAGCGACGCTGAACTCTTCGAGCCTCGGGATGGCCTGTTTTCTGATGGGGCACTTGGGGTCGGCCCTGTCGATGAGCGAGAAGAAGTAAGGGGTAATGGCCATCGCGAGCCGGCCCGTCGCCCTTTTTATCCCCTCTTCCTCGCGGCGCGTAAGCGGGATGAGCTCTCGAATGACATCGAGGGACGTTATCCTGTTCCTGAGCTGCCATTTCCAGTCGTACCAGCACTCCGGCCGGGCCTCCGGGTAATCTATATACTCGGCGAGGCTCGATCTGCGGTCTGCGAGATTACTACTGGGCGGTTCAGAGCTTATTGAAAGCCCTTCCATTCGGCTCCTCCTAACTTGACGCGGGTTTTTCGGCTTTTGCCAGGCTCAGCTGCGGGTTCTGTATCTCTTCCATAGCCTTTTCATAGGCTATCTTGTACTTGAATCCCTTTTTCAGGTACTTCCAGATGAACTCTACTTTTCTTACGTCCTCGTCTGAATATTCCCTGAATTCCTTGTCGCCAATAGTAATCTTCTGAGGCTTGATAAACCCCTTCTGCTCAAGGTAATAGAGCTTTTGCCTGGGAATATCTATCTTCGCAAGCAGGTCTGGAGTTCTTGTGCCCACCCGGTCGTTTACTCCTGTCGGTTGTTGAAAGAGAGAGCATTTTTAAGTCTAAAGTTAATCTTATAACAAGTTTAAAGTTAATTTTACAAATAAATACAAACTTGTCAAGTGAAAAAACATCAAAGGGTCTGATTTTAAAAAACTTTCCAGGTCAGGAAAGAAAATTCGACAGAGAGCGGCTCAAGTCTGAATTTATTTTTCTAATTCTTTCCTGCTTTTATTAAAAACACAGAAATAGGATATATATCAGTGACTTTGGTAGTAAAAAGTATAAAATGAGACTGTTTTTGCTTTAAAAACAGCTCAGGAGGTGGATTAAATATCTAATAGGTAATATGCGCGCCAAGGTATTCCCGCGTTGACAATGGTTGAAAAGGGCTAAAAAATTTGACTTTCAAGCCCTTTTTGTTACACTTTAAACTTGCGCGTCCGATAAGTTAAGGAAGCGCTTTAAAAGAGGTACAGATGGAAAACAGGACAGTCTGGCGTCAGGAGTTCTTCGAGAGGGTGGAGCCCATAAGGCTCAAAGAGCCGCTTGCCTATGTGCTCGGCGCGCAAGATGAAGACGAACTTTTCGTCATAAACTACACAGATGCCGTCCTTGTGGCCGGGCATTCGTGCCCTGCTGTCTCCGGCGCGTACAGGCTTACTCAAAAAGCGCTCAAGGCGCTCTACGGCAGCGAGATACCTGTAAGAGGGCAGATAAGGGTCCTCTTGAAGGGCGGCCCGGAAGACCTGGCCTACGGCCCGCAGGCCCATGTCATCTCGCTCATTACCGGGGCGGCGGGCGCTACCGGCTTCAAGGGTCTGGGCGGCAGGTGGGGCAGGAACAACAGGCTCTTTTTCGATTCAGAAGATGTCCAGTTCAACACCTTCATCTTCCAGAGGGAGGATACCGGCAAAACCGTGCAGGTCGTCTACAATCCGCAGGCCCTTCCCGGAGACCCGAGGATGAACGACGTCATCCCGCTTGTCATGCGCGGGAGCGCCACAAAGGAGCAAAAAGAGCTCTTCTACTCCTTGTGGCAGGGCAACGTGAGAAGGATACTTCTTGAGGACGAAGAGTACCCGGGCCTCTTTGAACTCACCGAGCTCAAGGACTTCAAGTTTCCGCAGACAAAGGCGTCGGCTTATTAAAAAGAGAGAGAGCTGTTTTTTTTGTAACAGGTTTTCCGCCTCATAAGTTCAAGGCAGTCACTAAAAATTAGATATTTTTTCTGAAGTCAAGGAAGGGCGGAAATAAAAAGCGCAGCATATATGAGAATATGTGAGCATTTTTATTTACGACCTGACGCAGAGGTCAGGAAAAAGAGCAATTTTTAGAGGCTGTCTCAGGTTAAAATCCGTCCGTCCAAAAGGAGTCCTCATGCCAGTCGGGATGACCCTCACGAAGTTCCTTCACGAAGAGCAACGGCGCTATCCGAGCTCTTCGGGCAGCTTCACCGCGCTCTTTTCAGACCTCGTCATAGCGGCGAAGATAATCTCGAGCCAGGTGAGGCGCGCGGGGCTTGGCGGCATACTCGGCGCGGCAGGCACGCAGAACGTGCACGGCGAAGAGGTGCAAAAGCTCGACGAGCTTGCCAACGATACTTTCATAAGGACGATGGAGCACGGAGGGCATCTCTCCGCCATGGCCTCTGAAGAGATGGACGACATAATCCATGTGGACAGCAAATACCCCAAGGGCAACTATGTCATAATGTTCGACCCGCTTGACGGCTCGTCGAACATCGACGTCAACATCTCGGTCGGCACGATCTTCTCGATACTCAAGGCCGGGAAGGGGAGCGAAGTCACGGTTAAGGATTTCCTCAAGCCCGGAGTTGAGCAGGTATGCGCGGGCTACATACTCTACGGCTCTTCGACCATGCTCGTTTACACGACAGGCCACGGCGTTCACGGCTTCACGCTCGACCCGTCAGTCGGCGAGTTCTTTTTGTCGCACGAGAACATAAGGATACCTGAGAAGGGCAAGATCTTCAGTATCAACGAGGGGAACAGCCGCCACTGGCTGCCAGGGACCTCCAGCTACATAGAGAAGGTGAAATCAAACGGCTCTGAGAAGACCGCGAGATATGTCGGCTCTCTTGTCGCTGACTTCCACAGGAACCTTTTGAGGGGAGGCGTCTTTCTTTATCCGGCTGATAAGAAATCGCACAAGGGCAAGCTGAGGCTTCTTTATGAAGCCAACCCGCTCTCTTTCATAGTCGAGCAGGCCGGAGGCGCGGCGTCGACCGGAGACGAGAGAGTGTTGGATGTCGTCCCTGGCGAACTGCACCAGAGGACGCCGCTCATCATCGGCAGCAAGGCTGACGTTGAAGAGGCTGTCTCTTTCTGGAAGACGGCATCGGTCTGAAAGTTGCGCTGACAGGAATAAAAAAAGCCCCGCCCGTTTGAAACGGGCGGGGCTTTTTTATGCGAGTCGTTACAGCGATTTTCTCTGATTAAAAAACTTCTCAGCGCTCTCTCTCGATTCGAAGTAGATAACCGTGCTGTCTGCGTTGCCCACGATGAAGGCCTTTGACTTGTCGATGTCGCGGCCTGTCACAGGGTCTTTCGCGTATCTCACTGCCGGGTTGAACTTGAGCTTGCCCACGCACCCGGCGCAGCAGCCGTAGTACATCTTCTTGTCCACCTCGACTGGTATCATCTTCATGGTGCCGTATCTGTTCTGGACCATGCACACATCAGAGTGTTTCAGAGGCTCGATCGACCGGGCTGTGGCGGCCCAGGAAGATGCGTGGGAAACTGGCGCGAAAGCGGCCAGCGCGGTGAGAAAGCAGAACATGAAAGCCGCCAGTGTTATCCTCAGCATACGCCCTCGCACAGGGGGATTTTGTAGCAGACGCATTTTATCATTTCATGGCGCGCTTTGGAAGCGGGGCGGCTTTTGGATGCAAACGGCTTTGTGATATACTTCTAAAAAAATAAATCGAGAGGTTCTGCCATGCCGCAGTTTTCGAACATACTCGTTGTGCAGCCTGCCGGGGCAGGCCCGGAAGGTGCGCTTCAGTGCGCCGTGAGGGTGGCTGCCGCACACAAGAGCCGGCTCACCGTAATGAGCGTGATCGAGGAGTTGCCGTCGCGGATGCTGGCCAGGGACCCGTCGCTTGTCGGGCTCTGGAACGAGGCGTTAAGCTCGATCGGCGCGGAGCTTGATTCCATTGTCAGCGGCCTGAGGGACAAAGGGCTCGACGCCGACGCCAAAGTGGCCACTGGGGCCGAGTTCATCGAGATAATACGCGAAGTTTTGCGCGGCGGCCATGACCTCGTGGTAAAAAATCATGAAGGCCGGGCGCGCCTCAAGTCGCTGGCGCTTCCAAGCAGCAGCGATATGCACCTGCTGCGCAAATGCCCGTGCCCGTTGTGGGTCGTGAGGCCGGCGCATCGCGGCAGGTTCAAAAGGGTGCTTGCTGCCGTTGACCCTGACCCGTTCAACGAGGAGAGGGACGGGCTCAACATCAGGATAATGGAGCTTGCCGTCTCGGTTGCGAGGACCGAGAACGCGAAGCTCCTGATAGCGCACGCGTGGGACCTGGCACCGGAGAACCTGATGCGCGCAAGGGGCCTTGTTTCTGAAGCTGACCTTGAATCCTACCTTAACGAAACTCACGGAGCGCACAGGAAAAGGTTCAAGGAGCTCATCTCAAGTTTCGACCTCACTGGCATCGAGCATGAGGCGCACCTATTAAAGGGAAAGGCGTGGAAGATAATCCCGGAGCTCGAAAAGGACAGGAAGGCCGACCTTGTGGTCATGGGCACGGTTGCGCGCACCGGGCTTCACGGGCTGATAATGGGGAATACGGCCGAAGAGATACTGAACACGCTCTCCTCCTCGGTGCTCGCGGTCAAGCCCGAGGGCTTCGTTAGCCCGGTAGTCCTGTAAGGAAAGGAGCCGCCTGTTTCACCTGAGCGCTTCGAGCACCTGGTCAAAAGACTTTTTATCAGTCAGCACGAACAGCTTGTCCCGCTCCGCGAAAACCGTTCTTCCATCAGGGACGATGAATTTTCCGTCCCTCCATATGAACACTATCAAAGTACCCTTTGGAAGCCTTGCCTCGACCACCTTTTTGTCTATAACCTTCGAGCCCGGCAGTATTTCAACCGGGGTAAGCTCGTCCCTGAGCTGCTCCGCTATGTCCTGGACCTTTTCCGGCGCAAAGGGCTCCGCCACCTTGAGGAGGCGCGCGACCAGCGGTATAGTCGACCCCTGCACAAGGGCCGAGGTTAGGACGATGAAGAAGACAATGTTGAAGATGAGGTCGGCCTCAGTCATCCCGGCGACGAAAGGGAAAGTGGCCAGCACTATCGGCACCGCGCCGCGAAGCCCCACCCACGAGATGAGGAGTCTGGCCCTGAACGGGACCCTGAAAATGGCCAGCGTCAGGAAGACGCTCGCCGGGCGGGCGATGAAGATGAGGAAAAAGGATATGAGCAACCCTACACCAATAATCGGGACAAGGCGGGAAGGGAAGACGAGCAGGCCGAGGGCGAGGAACATGGTGATCTGCATGAGCCAGGCAAGGCCGTCGTGAAAGTTCATTATGCTTTTTTTCTTGAGGAACTCGGTGTTGCCGAGGATTATGCCCGCCAGGTAGACCGAAAGAAAACCGTTGCCGCCGAGCGCGTAGGAAAGGCTGTATGTAAAGAGCACCAGCGCGAGAGAGAGCACCAGGTACAGGCCGTCGTAATCGAGTTGCAGCCAGTTGATGAGCGCCGCCGTGGCCTTGCCCATGCCGTAGCCTACAAGGGCGCCGAGCGCGACCTGCCAGATGAAAAGGGGGACCATGCTCTCGACGGAAAAGCCCGGCGTGATGAGCAGGTTCATGAAGCCGAGGGTCAGGAAGACCGCCATAGGGTCGTTGCTTCCTGATTCGAGCTCGAGGAGCGGCTTCAGGGGGCTCCTGAGGCTTACGTTCTTTGACCTCAATATGGAGAAGACCGCGGCCGCGTCGGTGGAAGAGACTATCGCGCCGAGGAGCAGGCCTTCTTTCAGGTTGAAGCCCGTGACCGTCACCGTGAACAACCCGACAAGCGCCGCCGTAAAGATGACGCCGAAGGTGGACAGGGCAACGCCCTGCCACAACACCGGCTTTATGCTCTCGAAGCGGGTGTCGAGGCCTCCGGCGAACAGGATGAAGGAGAGCGCGACGATGCCTATCGACTGGGCGAGCACAGGGTCGTCGAAGTGTATGCCGCCCGGCCCGTCAGAGCCCGCGAGCATGCCAACGCCGAGGAATATGAGCAGGGTCGGTATGCCGAGGATGCTGGAGGCCTTGCTCGCGAAGATGCAGATGACCAGCAGGGTCGTCGCGCCAAGCAGGATGTATTCGAAAGGCATGAGCGTCAGTCCGTTGTCACTATTTCAGATTTTCAATATAGCATAAAAAGGCGGGGCAGACGGCCGCAAGGCAATAAAACTCATTTGCCCACGCAAAATGAGCTGAAGATTATGTCGAGTATGTCCTCGCTCGTCGTCTCGCCGGTTATCTCAGCGAGAGCGTCTATCGAGGCGCGTATGTCGGACGCGACAAGCTCCCTCGGCAGTCTTGTCGAGAGAGCGGAGGAGGCCCTTTGGAGGGCTTCAACGCATTTTACGAGGCAGTCCCTGTGGCGCACTGAACTGATAAGCTCTCCGACTGGAGTTTCCATCGCGGTTTTAACGCCTGTCGCTTTTTCGAAAATGAGGTCTTTCAAAGCTTCGAGGCCGTCCTCTTTTATCGCCGAGATAGGAGCGATTGAAAAACGCTCGAAGGCAGTGAGGGCTTCACCCAGCCTGCCTGCGTCCTTGTCCATCTTGTTCGCGGCGATTATCGTCTTGTCTTCCGGCAGGCCTGAGAGTATTTCGATATCCTCCCTGAAGTCAGCGGTAAGGTCAACGACATAGATGATGAGGCCGGCTGTGCCGACCTTTTCCATGGCAAGGCGCACGCCTATGGCCTCGACCTCGTCAGCGGCCTCGCGCAGGCCTGCCGTGTCCATGAGGCGCACTGGCATGCCCCTTACTTCAAGGGTCTCTTCTATGACGTCGCGCGTCGTGCCGGGAAGAGGCGTCACTATGGCGCGCTCCTCCTGGAGAAGCGCGTTGAGGAGGCTTGATTTACCTGCGTTGGGCCGCCCGAGTATGAGCGTGGCTACGCCTTCCCTCAGGGCCCTGCCTTCGTTGAAGGTGGACAGGAGTTTGCCTGCGGCCTCTGCCGCTTCCGAGATTTTAAGGGCTATCGCCTCAGAGGGGAGGCCGTCGATCTCCTCTTCCGTGAAATCGAGCTCCGCTTCCATGTGGGCGAGGAGGCTCAACAGCGGGGCCTTGATCGACCCGACTCTCCTTGAGAGGCCGCCCTCTAACCTGCCCCTTGCCGATGAGAGCGAAAGCGAGGTCTGAGCTCTTATGAGGTCGATTACAGCCTCGGCCTGGCTGAGGTCGAGCTTGCCGTTGAGAAAGGCTCTCTTCGTGAACTCGCCAGCTCCGGCCGCTCTCGCGCCGGAGTCTACGACGGCTGAGAGGACTTCGCGCAGTAGGAGCGGGCCGCCGTGGCAGTGGAGCTCGACTACGTCCTCTCCTGTATAGGACCTGGGGGAGGGCATGTACGCGAGAAAGCCCACGTCGAGCCTCCCGGATAAAGGGCTGATGATGCTGCCGTAGACGAGGCGCCTTTCCTCGATCGGGCCCGTCGGCCGAAAACACTTCAACGCGACTTCGAGCGCTTCAACCCCGCTGAGGCGTATTATGCCGACCCCGCCTTCGCCCTGCGCCGTGGCGATGGCCGCTATCGTATCTGTGAGACGCTCTTTCAATAGTCTCTCCCCGTTTTCAAATCCGGGCACATTAAAACTCAGAAGGCGGCTTTTTTCAATTGGAATGAGCGATGGAGCCGGGGAGGTCTGCCTCGGGGCAGGGTTTCAGGACGCGGCCCTTTGTTCTTTTTTGGGCAGGATGAGTTTCCCGCCAGCGAACTCGAGGTTGGGTGAAGGCTTCCCGATGAAGTAGCCCTGGGCAAAGTCCACGCCAAAGGACTTGAGGATGGCGAGGCTCTTCTCGTTTTCCACGAACTCGGCGACGGACTTTATCCTGAGGCCCTTGGCGAGGTCTGTGATGGCCTTTACAAAGACCTGGTCCTCGTGGCTCTCGTGCAGTTTTTTTATGAAGGAGCCGTCTATCTTTATGAAGTCGACCTGGAGCTCCTTGAGATAGGTGAACGAGGTGAAGCCCACGCCGAAATCGTCGAGCGAGAAGTGGCAGCCGAGCTCCTTGAGAGCCCGCACGAACCTTGTCGCCTTCTCAAGGTCGCCTATGGCCGCGGTCTCGGTTATCTCGAAGACGAGGGACCTGGGGTCGGCATTGGTCTCGGTTATCTTGACCTTGATGAAGTCAAGCAGGTCCGTGTCCCCGAGGTCTTTTCCGGAGAGGTTCATGGCGAAGCTCAAGGGCACGCCCTTCTTCATCATCTCGGACTGCTTGCGCATCGTCTTTTCTATGATCATCCTGTCGATGAGCCCCACTATGCAGAACCTCTCGGCTATGTCTATGAACGAGCCGGGAAGGATTATCTTGCCGTCCTCGCCGACGAGCCTTGCAAGCGCCTCGTAATGGTGGACCGTCCCTGTCTCGAGGTCGAGGATGGGCTGGAACCACGGGGTGAAGCGGTCCTCCTTGAGGCCGTGCGTGATCTTTTCCTTCCACGCGAGCCTCGAGTGCATCTTCTCGAGGTCATGGTCCTCGTCGCGGTAGGCGTGCACCCTGTTCCTGCCGCGCTCCTTTGCCCTGTACATGGCGGCGTCGGCCTTTGTGAGTAGCTCCTTTACATTGGTTCCGTTGCCGGGGAAGGTGGCAGTCCCCAGGCTAATCGTAAAGCTGCTCGCCGATTCGTTGAAGTAGAATGCCTCTACTGTCTTTCTTATCTCTTCGGCGGCCTCAATTCCCCCGGCTTCCGTGAGCCCTGGCAGGTACACGGCGAACTCGTCTCCTGAGAGCCTCGAAAGGACAGGCTCGCCGTCAAACGAGGCCCGCTCCTTCGCGTATAATCCGGCAACGCACTCCTTGAGGACCCTGGCGAGGCGGCGGAGGTACTCGTCTCCGGTGCCGTGGCCGTAGCTGTCGTTAAGGAGCTTGAACTGGTCGGTGTCCATGAGGCACATTACCGCTCTTTTCCCGAGGCCAGCCGCCATGTTCGTCCATTCCTCGACCAGTTCTATGAACCTGGTGCGGTTGAGAAGTCCCGTGAGCTCGTCATAGTAGGCAAGGTATTTTATCCGCTCATCCGACATCATCTTTGCCGTCACGTCTTCCTGTACGGCGAGGAAATGGGTTATGTCGCCCTGCTCGTCCCTGATGGGTGTTATGACCGAGTCGACCCAGTAAAAGCCGCCTGTCTTGTTCCGGTTCTTTATGGTGTTCCTCCAGGTCTGGCCTGAGAGGATGGTCTTCCACATATGCTGGTACTGGGCGTCAGTCACCTCGCCGGATGCGAGTATCTTCGGGTTCTGGCCGAGTGCCTCGGCCTTTGTGTAGCCGGTTAAGAGCTCGAAGGTTGGGTTTATGTACTCTATCGTGCCTTTGCGGTCGGTTATGAAGACGATGTTGACGCTGTGCTCAATGACGGTCGAGAGCTTCTTGAGCTCGAACTCCGATTTTTTCCTTTCCGTGATGTCCTGAACAGTGCCCGTCATGTGTACGGGATGGCCAGCGTCGTTGAAGATGATGTCGCCGTTCTCGTGGACTATCTTTTCCTCGCCGTCCGGCAGCACTATCCTGTGGTCGATGGAGTAGGGTTTCCTGAAGTAGAGCGCCTGATGTACCGAGTACTCGACAAACTCCCTGTCAGAGGGGTGGACTGATTTTATGAACGATTCGTAGGTCGCGCCGAATTTGCTCTGTTCAAGGCCGAATATGGCGAATATCTCTTCAGACCACCAGAGCCTGTCGTTAGCGATGTCCCACTCCCAGCTCCCCATGCGCGCTATTTTCTGGGCTTTCCTGAGGCGCGCCTCGCTCAGGGTGAGCGCGCCGGTGCGCTCCTTTATCTGGCCTGACATGATGTTGAAGGTCTCGGCGAGCCAGCCAATCTCGTCGGAGCTCTTCACAGGGATAAGCGCGCCGTAGTCACCCTCTGAGATCCTGAGCGCGGCGGAGGAAATGTCGCGGAGCTGGGTGATTATCGTTTTGAAAAAAATGAAAAGCAGGACGCAGACGAGCAGCGCTACGGCGGCGGCGCCCACAATGGCGCCTCTTCCCGTGGCCGTGACAGGGTAGAGCGCTTCCTCGGCGTCTATCTCGACAAGCAGCGTCCAGCCGAACGCCGGCATGCACATCGAGGCTCCGGCGACTTCAACGCCCCTGTAATCCGTATAGAACCCGGTTGTCTCCTGCCTGCGCTCAAGGCACGCCGCGACAGGTTTTGTAGAGACCTTTTGTTTGAGCGGCGCGTCTTTTATGAACCTGGAGCCGGTCAGCATCAGGCCGTCCCTGTTCACTATGTACGCGTCGAGCGTCTGTCTCGGGCCTGTCCCGGCTGTTATGGCGCCAAGTTCTTTCGCTATCTCTCCGGTGAAGACATGTTCGAGCTCGGAGAGCATGATGAAGTTCGCGACAACCCCTAAAAACTCGTTGTCAGGGCCTTTGACCGGCGCGTAAGCGGCCAGCTCCGGGCCTCCGTCCGCGCCGTGCTTGAGCTCCACTATCACGGGAGCGTGTTCAGGGGAAAGGAAGACAGGGCTCGCGCTGAAGTCTGCGGCGTGGAGCATCTGGCCGGTTGAGGCGACGACCCTGCCGTCGGCCGAGATGACGGCGATGGCGTGTATTTTTTTGTCGATCGGCAGTTTGTTCTTGCGCAGGTGTTCTGAAAGAGACGGCGAGCTCGTCTGGCCGCTTTTGAGGATTGAGATGACTGAGCCGTCTGTGGCGAAGTCAATCGCCCGGCGCTTGGTCATCTCAAGGAACTGATACGCCTGGCTCTCGAAACCGTCGGATATTATGGTAAGGTCCTCGAGGAGGTGCTTCTCGAGGACCTTGCGGTTGTTCCAGTAGCTCACGCCGAAGGTGATTATTATCGGCAGCAGGATGAGGAGGGTCGCTGCTACGGCCTTATTGAGAAGAGAGAATTTGAACTTGCGCATTTTTAAAGACACTGGAGCCCGGGGGTTTGAATGGGGGCCTGTGATGTATTTTCACTGGGTGAGGGTACTTGCGGTCTTCTGTGGCCGGGCTCTTTGGTAAATATATCCGTAACCACTGAAAAAGGCAAGTCTTTCACCCTTCTTTAATATCGGCAAATAGGGCCGTCCCTGAACAGGTTTTTTCTCCGTTGACTTCATTTCTTTTTAATGGCATAGATATGTCAAACTTGTAGCGGACGGACGCGCCCGGTTTCGACGGGAGAGAAGGCTGATAAAGGGGTTTTAGTTTACACCCTTTTGTCGGCCTTTTTTTGTGCCTGAGCCGGGCGCAAGTTTTTCAGCATATGTAAAACACTCATACAGAGTAAAAAAGGTGGGGAGTTTCATGGATTCGCTTACAGCTTCATGGGTCGGTTATGTCAGCGTCGCCGCGTTTATTCTGGCGTACGCGCTTGTTATTCTCGAGGAGAAGCTGCACCTGCGCAAGTCCAAGCCTGTAATATTGATAGGCTGCCTCATCTGGGCGCTTGTGGCGGGGTACGAGGCAACAATCGGCGGCGGGCACGCTGAAGAGCATGTAAAGCACATGATAGGAGAGATAGCCGAGCTCTTCTTCTTCGTCCTGGTGGCCATGACCTACATCAACACCCTTCAGGAAAGGATGGTCTTTGATTCGCTCAAATCGTGGCTCCTCAGGAAGGGCTACGGCTTTCGCCAGCTGTTCTGGATAACCGGCATAATAACCTTCTTCCTTTCAGCGGTCGCCGACAACCTCACCAGCGCGCTCCTCATGGCGACGGTCGTCGCGGCGGTGAGCTCAAACAGGGCCTTCGTCGTCCCGGCCTTCATCAATGTCATAATCGCCGCCAACGCCGGAGGAGCGTGGAGCCCCTTCGGAGACATAACGACCCTCATGGTCTGGACAGCCGGCAGGGTAAGCACGCTGGAGTTCATGTACATCTTCATCCCGTCGGTTGTCAACTGGTTCATTCCGGCTATCATAATGTTCTTCTTCCTGCCCAAGGGTAGGCCCGAAGGCTCGACAGAGACCATAAGGATGAAGCCCGGCGCCAGAAGGGTCATAATACTCGGCTTCCTAACCATAGCCACGGCGGTGAGCTTTCATCAGTTCCTTCACCTGCCGCCGTTCCTCGGCATGATGACAGGCCTGGGCTTTCTGATGTTCATGGGCTATTACCTGAAGAAAAAAGACTCTAACAACTCTGAAATTAGCGATAATTTCAATATCTTCAAGAAGATAGAGAGGGCAGAGTTCGACACGCTCCTGTTCTTCTTCGGCATAATAACGGCCGTGGGCGCGCTTCAGTACATAGGCTACCTCGCTCTCCTGAGCGCGAACCTGTACGGAGGGTTCGGGCCGACCAACGCGAACATAGCCGTCGGCGTCATCTCTGCGGTCATCGACAACATCCCGGTCATGTACGCCGTGCTGCAGATGAACCCGGCTATGGGCCTTGACGAGTGGCTCCTCATAACCCTTACTGCAGGCACAGGCGGAAGCCTTCTTTCCATAGGTTCAGCCGCGGGGGTCGCCGTCATGGGCGTAAGGCGCGATCTTTACACCTTCATGTCTCATCTCAAGTGGACGCCGGTAATTGCCCTTGGCTACATCGGCGGCATTGTCGCGTGGTGGTTCATCGTAAAAGGCATGAGCCACTGAAAGGCTGCCCTCACAGGGGCGCTCCGGGGAGGGGAGGGCATTTTCGGGCATCCTCCTGTAAGGGCCCAAACCTTCCCGGAGGAATAAAAGAAAAGCCGCAGGCGTTATGTAACGCCTGCGGCTTTTCTTCTGATTGCTGAAAAAGTCCCATCTGCTTTGTCGTCATCAAAGCTCGTCATTGCGGCGTACAAAAAAGTACGCCTCACTCCTCGCTTTTCGTCTCCTCGCATCTGGAACTTTTTGAGCAATCAGTTGTTCTCTGGAGTTTTGAATCTTCTTATATAAAAAAGCCGCAGGCGTTGAGCCTGCGGCTTTTCTGTTTGTATTGTTTTGCTGTAAGGCCGGACTTCAGTCCTTCTTCTTCGGCCTCTTCCCTGCTTCGAGTATCTTCTTACGGAGCCTTATGGACTGGGGCGTCACCTCGACGAGCTCGTCGTCCTGTATGAACTCCAAGGCCTGCTCAAGGGTCATCTGGCGGGGCGGGAACAGGAACATGGAATCGTCAGAGCCAGAGGCCCTCATGTTCGTGAGCTTCTTTTCCTTGACGACATTGACGTCCATGTCGTTTTCCCTCGAGTTCTCGCCGATGAGCATGCCTTCGTAAACAGGCGTGCCTTCCTTTGTGAACAGCGTGCCTCTGGGCTGTATGCCGAAGAGCGCGTATATGGTGGTCACTCCCGACCTGTCTGATACAAGAACGCCGTTCTGCCTCTTGGAGATGGTGCCGTGCCACGGCTCGTAGCCGTCGAAGAGGTGGTTCAACAGGCCGGTTCCCTTGGTGTCGGTGAGGAACTGCGACCTGAAGCCGATAAGGCCCCTGGACGGTATCCTGAACTCGAGCCTTACCCTGCCGTGCCCGTTGTTCTGCATCTTGAGCATCTTGCCCTTGCGGCCGCCGACCTGCTGGGTGACGACGCCGATGAACTCTTCGGGTATGTCTATTACGAGGTGCTCCATCGGCTCATGCAGCTTGCCGTCTATCGTCTTGGTGATGGTCTCAGGCATGGAGACCGAAAGCTCGTAGCCTTCCCTTCTCATCATCTCGATGATGATGGCGAGCTGAAGCTCGCCTCTGCCCATGACCTTGAAGGCGTCTGCCTTCTCGAAGTCGACCCTTATGGAGACGTTGTAGAGGAGCTCTTTTTCAAGGCGCTCCCTGAGGTTCCTGGAGGTTACGAACTTGCCCTCTTTGCCGGCGAACGGCGAGGTGTTGGCGGAAAAGACCATTGATATGGTCGGCTCGTCGACGGTTATCCTGGGCAGGGCAACTGGCGTTTCGGCCGAGGTGATGGTGTCTCCTATGGAGATGCCTTCCATGCCGGCCAGCGCGATAATCTCGCCGACCGAAGCGTCTTCGACGGTCGCGCGCTCAAGACCCTGGAATACGAACAGGGCGGTGGTCTTTGTCTTTACTATCTTGCCGTCGATGTGCATCATGGCGACGTTGTCCGCGTTCCTTATCGTGCCGGCGAATACCCTGCCGACGGCGAGGCGTCCGACGTAGTCGTTATAGTCTATGTTGGTGACGAGCACCTGCAATACGGCGTTCGGGTCGCCCTTCGGGGCCGGGACGGTCTTTATGATGAGCTCGAAGAGGGGCTTCAAGTCCTGCCCCTCGACTGCGAGGTCGGTCGTTGCCGTGCCTTTCTTGGCGTTGGTGTAGACTATCGGGAACTCGAGCTGGTCTTCATTGGCGTCGAGGTCGATGAACAGGTCGTAGACCTCGTTTATGACCTCCTGGATCCTCGCGTCAGGCCTGTCTATCTTGTTGATGACTATGATAGGGGTCAGCGAGAGCTCGAGGGCCTTCTTCAACACGAACCTCGTCTGCGGGAGCGGGCCTTCGGAAGCGTCGACAAGAAGAAGGACGCCGTCGACCATCTTGAGAGTCCTTTCGACTTCTCCGCCGAAGTCGGCGTGACCCGGTGTGTCTACGATGTTGATCTTCGTGTCGTTGTACTTCACGGCCGTGTTCTTGGCCATGATGGTGATTCCGCGCTCTCTCTCGAGGTCGATGTTGTCCATGACCCTGTCCTGGACCTTCTCGTTTGTGCGGAAAGTGCCCGCCTGCTTGAGCATGGCGTCGACAAGGGTCGTCTTGCCGTGGTCGACGTGGGCGATGATTGCGATGTTCCTGAGATTCAGCATATTCTTCCTTCTGTATGGTGTAAAAAGATTTTATAGAATCAGACATTATACAG
>JADLDY010000084.1 GCA_020846435.1 Deltaproteobacteria bacterium | reverse complement strand
TTTTGAGCGCCCATGGAAAGGCTTCGGCCCGCAGAAGAACATGGCGCTTTCTCTGGCGGCTTCTACCTGGGTATTCTCGATAGACGCTGACGAACGGGTCTCACCCGAGCTTGCCTCGGAAATAAAGAGCGTCGTCTCAGAGCCTGCCTTTGACGCGTACCGGGTAAAAAGGAAGAACATCTACCGGGGCAGATGGGTGCGCCGCTGCGGCTGGTGGCCTGATGAGGTCTTGAGGC
Organism: Deltaproteobacteria bacterium; assembly: GCA_020846435.1. GTDB lineage: Bacteria > Desulfobacterota > GWC2-55-46 > GWC2-55-46 > GWC2-55-46 > GWA2-54-12. The sequence continues at coordinate 7,164 of JADLDY010000084.1, read as the reverse complement.
TTTTCAAGCGCGAGAAGGCAAGGTTCACAGACAGGGCCGTGCACGAAGCTGTCGAGTACGCCGGCCCGACCGGAATTCTTGAAAACCCGCTTGAGCACTACTCCTACAACGGGGCACGGGATTTCATACGGAGGGTCGAACGCTACTCTACGCTCGGCGCTCACCAGAAGTCAGGCCGGAGAAAAAGCGCTGGCGCCCTGAACATCCTCGCGAGAACGCTGCTCGCATTTTTGCGCTCGTACATCCTGAAAAAAGGATTCCTCGAAGGAAGGACCGGCCTCCTCATCGCCTTCTCAACGGCTGAGGTGACATTCTACAAGTACATGCTGCTCTCTGAGATAAACGAAGAGAATGAAAAAAAGGGTTAGAAGAAAGCCCTGCAAATCGGAGCGAGAAGACAGGTGAAGATCAAGTTAAAGCAGCTTCCCAAACTCACGGCCTTTCTGCTGGAGTTCAGGAAGTACAAGAGCATGCCCGGCGGGAATGAGGCCTCATGGAACGACCTCTTCCCTATCCTTACCGAGCGCACCTCGACGACCTCGTTCGACACGCACTACTTCTATCAGGACATCTGGGCTTTCAGGAAGATACTGGAGAGCGGCGTGAAAGAGCATGTGGACGTTGGCTCAAAGGTCGATTACATCGGATTTCTTTCGACGATAACCAGCGTGACCTTCATCGACATCAGGCCGCTCGTCACAGACCTGCCCGGCATCAACAGCCGCGCCGGTTCCATACTCGACATGCCGTACCCTGACAAATCAATCAACTCCCTCTCCTGCCTCCATGTGGCAGAGCACATCGGACTGGGAAGGTACGGAGACCCGCTCGACCCGCTTGGCACGAAGAAGTCGTGCGCAGAGCTCTCGCGAGTGCTCGCGCCCGGCGGGAGCCTCTACTTCGGCCTGCCCATAGGACGGCCGAGGGTCTGCTTCAACGCGCACCGCGTCCACTCGACAGGGCAGATACTCGAGTACTTCAAGGGGCTTGAACTGGTCGAGTTCTCTCTTGTGGATGACAAGGGGCGTTTTCTCCAGAAGGTCGACCCGGAGAAGGCGAAGGATCAGAAATACGGCTGTGGGCTATTTCATTTCAGGAAGTAGAATCTTCTGTCAGGCAACCACGCCAAGGAGCCTGAAGACCTTCTCAAGCCTCATCTCCCATGTATGCTCGGCCAAAGCCCTCGCGCGGCCGGCGAGCCTTATCGCCTCGGCCTCCCTGGGGTTCGCGAGAAGCCATTTTATTTTTATGAGCAGGTCGCTGAAGTCAGTGTAGGTCACTATCTCGCGTCCCACTTCAAAGAACGGCAATAGTTCTTCATGGTGCTCTGTCAAATAGAGACCGCCGCTCATCGGCACCTCGAAGTCTCGGCCCTTGAGGCAGAAAGTCTCCTTGAGTCCATGCACTCCGCCAAATCCCAGGTTTATCCTCGAGCGCGACCACGTGCGCACCATCTCCTCTGTTGAAAGCGGGCCGTTGGGCCAGAGCGGGCCGAATACCTCGACCTTTATCCCGGCTTCCCTCAGCTTCGCTATCGTATCAGGCCGGTTGCCGTAACGCTGCCCAACGAAAGAGACATCGTATACCTTCTTCTCGTCCTCATAAGGCCTGTGGAGCGCCGGGTTCGCGCCTTCCGGAAGATAGAGCGGGGTCGCTCCCTCGACGACATATTTTTCCAACGCGTCAAACGTGCTCGTCCAGCACAGGTCAAAGCCCGCGCAGATGTCTCTCGCGCCCTGCGCCTGGCCTCCAAACATCTTGCCGACGAAGCTCTCCTTGTCGTTCAAGGCGAGGTTCACCATCGGCGCGCCAAGAGTGCGCAAAGCGGCTACCGTATCCGGCGTCACCTGCTCTCCTGAAAGGTAACAGAAAACTGCGTCGAACGGACGGATGGCCGCGCGGTCAAAAGCCGCCCGCAACAAGCCCTCGTTCATCCTCTTCTTCCAGCCGCGCTCGTCAGGGCCGTAGCCTTCCGAGAGCGAAGGATCTCTCCAGTCGAGGGTCGCCACAGACCCGAACGCGGCAAGCGAGGGGCCCAATGAAGGGCCTTCCCAATTGTAGTTGTGGTAGATAGCCAGAATGTTGAGGCCGCCTTTACTGCGAGCCTTAAGACCAGGAAAGCGCTCGGCTATGGCCGCCCTTATCGCGGCCTCATCAGGCACGCGAAGGCCTTTCTCCGAAAAGAGATCCCTGTACCGCTGCCCCTCTTTTTCAAGGCGGCGGCAGTTTCGCCATGCGCGGAGTTTTCGCCTCAAAGGGCGCAATGGGCCATTCATTGACGAAAATGTAAAAAAGCAACCTATTTTACTAATCACCATATACAGGTGCGTTGAGAGAACGCATGACCCTCAGTATGGTAACAACGAGACTTGCGGCGGAACAGCAGTGGGTCCAGCGTGGAGCCGATATCAATATACAAATTGCGCGGGTTTGCCTGCCACATCTCGTAAATAAGCACTTCCGAAAGGGGACCAGCGGCAAATAGGAAAATGGTATTCCGGTTTGTGGTCGCCTTCAGGTCAAGCAAACCTCTTATCCAATCCCTGTATTTCTCCCAATACACTACGCAATTCCCGGGAATAGGTATAAAGTCGATGACAGGCACATGCTGAATCAATCCGTCTACGCGCGCCTTTTTGCCTGACACGAGGATGATTTTCTTGCCTGATTGCCGGAGAGCTGAAAAAAAATGCTCATTGAAGATAGAGAAATTGGAGTTGACCCATATATTTGAGAAGGTCAGGTTTTTAATGGGCGCCTTGACTTCACTCATCAAAAACTCGTGATTATTAATGTCGCAACAGGAACAGGAAAGCCCGTAAATATAATTCTCATCAGAACACAAAAGGGATCGGCGAAGATCACGCCTGAATATTATATTTTTATCCTTCTTGTAAAGCCAGCCGTCCTTATTCCCAACAGTCATATTTTTGAGGATACTCGCCTCCCCATCGGCAAAACGCGCCAAGGCCAGCGAGTCAGACTCTATAATAAGACGAAGCAATTCATCTAAATCCTCACGAAACAGCTGCTTCATTTTTCCAATATCCTTTATTTTTTTGCTGAATTGTTTTTTATTCCCGAAAGGGCCGCGACAATCCTTTCAGATGCCCGTCCATCGCCAAAGGGAGAGGCAACGGTCTCTATGGGCGGGGTTTCAGCCCATTCTATGTTAGCTAATATGTCCTTGCCGACGAGTCGGCCAAGCCCGCAATCGAGGATTTCGGGCCGCTCCGTGGTCTCCCTCACGATGAGGATCTTTTTATTGAAACAGCTTGCCTCTTCCTGCAGCCCGCCGCTGTCCGTAATGATGAACGACGACGACGCCAACAGGCGCAGCATGTCTATATACCCAAGGGGGTCTATGACCTTGACATTAGACGCCGTGAAACGTCCGCGATGTTTGCGGACATTGGGGTTCGGATGTATCGGCAGCACCAGTTCAAAACCCGGATACCTGAGCGCGACTCTATTCAATTCGTCAAAAAGCTCGCCCATGATTTCATGGTTTTCGCGCCTGTGCAGCGTCACCAACACAGTGTTTGAAACCGGCTTACCGACAAGACCGTGCTCTTTTTTGATTATAGCGACGGCGTCCACGACGGTATTTCCGACCAAGTGGATATTTCTTGCCCCAACCTGTTCAAGGTTTTCCTGCGCGCGCCACGTGGGAGCAAAATTAATGTCAGCCACCTGACTTATGGCAGCGCGGTTAGCTTCCTCTGGAAAAGGATTTTTAAGATCGAAAGTTCGCAGACCAGCCTCAACATGCGCAACGCGGACCCTGCTATAAAAACCTATCTGGGCTATAGCCCATGCGGTTGTCGTGTCTCCCTGGACAATAACAAAATCGAAATGCTGGCTTTCAAAAAACTCAGCTGCCGCGGAACAGACTTTTACGAAAGTGTTGGCGAGAGTATTATGCTTTTTCACACCGGAAAAATGCTGCGTGAAAGCATAGTCCGGAGACGGCACCAGGGCTTGGACATCCCTGTACAAATCCATTTGCTGCCCGGTAAATAATGTTTTGAAGGGCATACCGGCGCGTTGAAGTTCCCGGATCACAGGAAATAGTTTTATTATCTCCGGCCGCGTACCGTACGCTATTAATATCATAGCAATATCAATTTATAGCCATTTTCAACTTCATAGCGCAAAACCTCGCCGAATATTTGGGACTTATTCTGACTGCTGATCGCGACCCGATCAACGCCAAGTTCTCCTTTAACGGAACCCCAGAGCGATTTATCATTCTTTGGATGAGGAGGACAAGCTATGCGAACCCCGTGGCGCTGCAGCATAGCGCAGAAATGAAGATCTTCGCCGAAGGATTGCACCAAGGGCTCCCTTTCCAGGAACCATCTCGCCCATTCCTTCCTGAAAAACCAGCTATGCCCGACGAGGTCGACAAACTCTAACTTCTCGTTACACCCGTCCCATCCCATCCGCGGGGCCTGTGTTTTGGGTTCTGTTTTTGAAAGGAAGCGCAAGCCTATGGTTCCGCACATCGCCTTTTCCTTATCGACATATCTAAGGCAATTTTCGAACCACCGATCACCAGGCATCGTATCATCATCAAAGATGCAAACATATTCGCCCTCCATGATTGCTGCCATTAGAAAACGCGGGACAATGCCAAAATTATGGTCGCAAACTATCTTTTTAACCTTCTCCGAATTCTTGAATTTGAGGAGCTGTTTGCGCTCGAAAAGGCCGAGTGTTTTGGGTGGTTGATTATACCAAAGCACGACATCATGAGGTGGCACGGTCTGACGCAGAACACGATCTACCTGCTCTTCAAGATATTGCGGCCGCTGCCACGCCGTAAGAATAACAGAAATCTTAGGTACCATAATAAACCACCTCTGCCATTTAATTGCAATCACCTAAACGCAAAACAACTGCCATCGCAGCAGCAGTATTAAGCTTCAAAAACTGTATGACTACTATATTTAATCAAGCTAAGTGCATATTTCAAAGCAAGCTGTCTTACATTCGGACCAACATAGAACAGCAATAACGCAAAATAAAATCATTTCAAGCATATCAGGTCCATCCAATCCCGTGCCACGCCGTAAAACCGGCTCGTGCGCGCCTTGCGCTAGAGCGCTTCCATGTAAAGCTCCGCCATTTGCGCGGCAAGAGAGTCCCAATCATGCGCTGAGGCGGTCTTCAACGCCCTTTTCCCCATCTCGACGCGCTTTTCCATGTCAAGGAGCAAAAGCATCCGCTCGGCGGCGGCCGCCGCGTCAGAAGGGTCGCCCACGACGAAGCCGTTGACGCCCTCTTCGACAAGGTCTTTCGCGCCGACGCCAGAGCTTATAATGACAGGCAATGACGAGGCCATCGCTTCCAGGACGACCATGCCGAAGGTGTCGAAAGACGAGAGCATGGCAAAGCAGTCAGAGGCCTTGTAGTATCTCTCGAGCCCTTCAGAGCAGGCGCCGGCAAAGACAACTGAATCGCCGGCCCCGGCTGAGGAAGCTATCTCCGAATATTTTTTTTCGTCCCCTCGTCCTACGACAAGAAGGCGAAGGCGCGCGTCCGACCTCTTCTGCGCCATAGCAAGAGCCTTTATTATGGTAGAGAGCCCCTTGACCTCGAAGTTCATGCCGACGAAAAGGACGAGGAATTCGTCCTCTCCTATATTGTAGCGGCCTCTCACCTCTGACCTGCAGGAAGCAACGGACGGCCTCGAGAACTTCGCGACATCGACCCCTGGGTGCATCGCCTGCCATCTGCCGGGAAGGCTTTTGTATTCGCTGCTGAACGCGTCTATGGCGATGGTCGACACCGGCAGAAACAACGCCCGGCCGCCGGAAGATATCATCCGCCTTTCAACTGATATGACAGCCCTGTCAAAACAGCTCTCCCTCTTGCGCCGGATATCCCTTATCCACCCGGCGTGAGGCACGCAATGGACAGAGTAGATATCAGCCCCTGTCATCCTCTCGTGCGAGTGCACGAGGTCGAACCCTCCAGCGCGGGCCATTCTGGCAGCGAACATGGCAAAGGAGAGCGGCCGCAAAAACCTCGGGAAACGGACTACCGGCACCTTGTGAAAGGTCACTGGTGCGGATGAGTCCTTAGCCCATTTATTGGCGAAGACATGGATGTCGAAGCGTCCGTCTCTTGCAATCCGGCCAGTAAGCTCTGAGGCGAACCTCTCGCCCCCGCCCACGAGCCCGTACTTGGGTATTACAACGGCTACCCTGAATTTTTCCGGTTTTTTTCCGTCAGGAGCGCTCAATTAACCCCGCGTCATCAGTCTGTCAGTGCCGGACCCGGTGAACACTTCCGGCCGGCCAGTAAAAAATTATCGCACTAACCCCGCGCATTCAAGGGAAAACAATGGCCTCAAGCACCATAAGGTTACCATGAAACAGGCAGGAGTGTCACTCACTGGGAGGAGTCAATGATGAGCCCTCATCATTGACCGGACAGATTCTAAATGTTACTATTATAAAAGAAACTCAGAGGATGAAAAATGGACAGCCGCTGTAAATTCCTTACCAGAATAAAGCACGAAAACGGCAGCGAGACCTGGTCGTGCTACCACGAGTTCGAGAGCCGCGGGCTCATACAGGCCTGCTTCCTGCCAAAAGGCGGGTGCCGCTACAATACCGGCCCGTTCAAGCCAAAGCCCGAAGAGCTCAATAAAACGGCACAGGAAACTCCAGCCACGGACAACAAATAGAAAACCCCTCTCCACGCAAGTGGAGAGGGGTTTTAATATCTTCCGGGCTCAGGAAGGATGCGGCAGAAAGCTTTCTTAAGCCCCCTGCCCCACGAGCCTCAGCTTCTCTTCATTATTGATGACGACCTTGTTCTTGCCCGACCTCTTCGCCTTGTAGAGGTTGTCGTCAGCCACCTTCATCAAGTCCTCTAAATCCCTGATTCCGTCAGACGGGAAACAGCCCACGCCGATGCTCACTGTGACCTTCTTGCCCTTGAGCCCCGGGAACTCGTGCTCCTCAACCGACTTCCTCAGCTTTTCCGCGAGTATGTACATGCCTTCGGCGTTCGAATGGGTTATGAGCCCGACGAACTCCTCGCCGCCGTACCTCGCCCAGACGTCAGTCGTCCTTGTCTTTTCCTTTATGAGGCGGCTCAGCTCCATGAGCACGACGTCGCCCTGCTGGTGTCCGTAGGTGTCGTTTATGG
>JADLDY010000063.1 GCA_020846435.1 Deltaproteobacteria bacterium | reverse complement strand
CCGTAAAAAGTTATATACTTTCATACAGGATTTCGTTATAATCGGTGACCTTCGGTTTTGCCCTTCTATTTCCCAATGCGGCGGTGTAGCTCAGTTGGCAGAGCAGGGGTCTCATAAGCCCCGCGTCCGTGGTTCGACTCCACGCACCGCCACCAAAATTACCTTTCCAAGAGCAATCAGTTCCAGCCTAAATAAAGGATTCGGCTCGATTCTCAGGATCGCGCATGCTGTTTATCCGCTGTCTTGCAGAGTTGTATTGTGACTCCGCAAGACGCTTGTCAGCTATGTTCAGGCTGAGCGGGAGGCAGGTATTTCCTGTCCCAGCGGCGCCTCCACCAAAAAGCGTTATTTTCTGATAAGCTTCGAGTACAAAGCCGACGAATTTGTAAGGTGTTTTTTGTCAGGCCATGACGGGTTTTTTAAAACCGCTCCGAAAGGGCGCACCAGTGCTTGAGCTCAAGACAAAAAAGGATAAGTGCATAGGTTTTTTCACCACAGGTCTCTGGAAGAGGCCCCTTGGGGGCCTCTCAAGGGGCCAGGTCCTTTATTTGAAGTCTCTTCGTGTAGTTGTTCTGTCTCTCAAGGGTTTTATCGCTAACAATGGCGCGCTCAGGGCCTCGGCGCTGACCTTTTACAGCCTTCTCGGCATAGTCCCGGTGCTTGCCATAGCCTTCGGCATAGCCACGGGTTTCGGGCTTAAAGACCGTCTCAGGGGCCAGCTCCTCGAGGGCTTCGCCGGGCAGGAAGAGGTCATTGGAAGGGTAATAGACTTCGCTGACAAGCTACTTGAGTCGACCAAGGGAGGCCTTGTTGCCGGAGTCGGCGTATTGGTGCTCTTCTGGACGGTGATAAAGGTCTTCGCACACATCGAAGAGGCGTTCAATGTCATCTGGGAGGCCAGGGAAAAGAGGCCGATCGGCAAGCGTTTTTCCACCTACCTCACCATAATGCTGATAGCCCCGGTGGTGGTGATCATCTCCGGGGGCCTCACCATATTCATAAGCGCGCAGGTCACGACCATCATCGAGAGGGTCGGGTTTCTGGGCCACCTCGCTCCTGTGGTTTTTTTAATCCTGAAACTCCTGCCATACGTTCTCATCTGGCTACTTCTTGCCTTCCTCTACATAACCATGCCCAACACCGAAGTGTGTTTCAAGCCTGGTTTTCTGGGCGCGGTCGTCGCTGGCACCATTTACCAGAGCGTGCAGTGGGTCTACATAACCTTCCAGATCGGGCTCGCGAAGTACAATGCTATATACGGCAGTTTCGCCGCTCTGCCCATGTTTCTCGTGTGGCTCAATCTGAGCTGGCTCATAATCCTTTTCGGGTCGCAGCTCTCCTACGCCATCCAGAACGTGGAAGGCTATGACCTCGACCCGATGGTCAGAAAGGCAAGCCCTTCCACAAGGAGGCGCCTGAGCCTCCTCATAGCCCATCTTGTCGTGAAGGCTTTTGTGAGGGGAGAAGGGCCGGTCGAGGTGAAAGAGATATCTAAAAAGCTCGGTCTGCCGTCCCGCCTCACGACCGGATTGGTCGGCGAGCTCGTGGAAGCGCGAATACTCAGTGAAAGCGGCGGCACGCACAAGCGAGAACTCAGCTACCAGCCGGCCCTTGCCCCGGAATCGATCACCATCGGGAGCGTCCTGGACGCCCTCGATTCAAGAGGCACTGATGAGCTTCCGGTGAATGAGGACGCCGAGGCCATGGATATGGCCGAAGCGCTGAGCGCCTTTCATAAAAAAATCATGAGCTCATCCGCCAATAGGCTCCTGAGAGACATCTGAGAGTTTTTTTGTAAAGCCTTTGGAAACACCTGGCTGCTGTCAGCCTGCAGGGTGCCCGGGTCAAGGTTCATCACCCCGTCACATCAAAAATGGAGGAGTACAGATGAAAAAAGCGGCTTTGTTCCTGTGCCTGGGCGCGGCCCTCACGCTTTCCGGCTGCGTTACGACAAAGACCTATCAGGAGGCGCTCTCGGCAACGGAAGCCTGCCGGGTAAAGGCTGAAGGCCTTGACGCGAACCTCACACAAGAGCGGAGCGAGAAAACGGAGCTTAAAGTCGGGCTCGACGGTTGCGTAAAGGAGCTCTCCGCGCTCAAGGCTAAGGGAGAAGCGACAGACGCCGCGAAAAGCGGCATCGAGAAAGAGTATGCCGCCTGCGTGAAGGAGAGGGAGGAGCAGGGCGCCCAGATAGCGCGTCTTAAAAAGGCCTTTGACGATTGCGAGAGGCAGAGCGCGATTCGCGCCAAGGACGCAGAAGACGGGCAGGCCCAGATAGCGCTCCTCAAGGGGGAGCTGGAGGGCAGCCAGAAGGAAAGGGAGTATCAGGCGAGGGAGATCGAAAGGCTCAAAGTCAAGGCTGGCGAGATAAGCACTGAAAAGGAATTAGAGCTCCAGAAGGTAAAGGGAGCGTACGAAAACCTTCTCATGGAGATGAAGCAGGAGATAGAAAGAGGGGACATAAAGATAACCCAGGCTGTTGACAGGCTCTCCGTGAACCTCGTGGAAAAGATACTCTTTGATTCCGGCGAGGCGGAGCTCAAAAGCGCCGGCCTGAAAATAATCAAGAGGGTGGGAGACATATTGAAAGGGGTCGCCGACAAGCAGATAAGGGTCGAGGGGCATACGGACAACGTCAAAATAGGGGCCAGGATAAAAATGAAATATCCGAGCAACTGGGAGCTCTCGACGGCAAGAGCCACTACCGTCGTCAGGTACCTTCAGGACAAGGTGGGAATAAGCCCGGCGCATCTTTCGGCCGCGGGGTTTGCCGAGAACAAGCCTGTGGCGTCAAACGAGACTCAGGAGGGCAAGGCCCAGAACCGCAGGATAGAGATAGTCCTCCTGCCGCTCGATGTCGACAGGGTATTGGAAGAGTTGAAAAAATAGTTTGTCCGCATGACTGAAAAGGGGGCTGGCGCATTGGCGCGGCCCTCTTTTTCGTGATAGAGTTGCCAGTATCCGCAGTACCTGAGAGGAGAGGCTTATGGGAAGAGTTTCAGGGAAGGTCGCCGTAGTCACTGGAGGGGCCTCAGGCATAGGCAAAGAGGCCTGTTTCCTGCTTGCCAGAGAGGGCGCGAAGGTCGTTGTGGTCGATATGGACGAGGGCGGCGCTTCTATTGCCGCCGAAATATCGAGAACAGGAGACGCTATCTTCATCAAACTCGATGTCACGGATGAGTCCTCAGTCGAGAAGGCATTCGCCGAGGTGAAAAAAAAGTTCGGCAGGCTTGACATACTTGTCAACAACGCCGGCATAACCGGGGTAAGGAAGCCCACCCACGAGATAACGGAAGAAGAGTGGGATCACGTCATGGACGTCAATGTAAAGGGCGTCTTCTACTGCACCAAGCACGCCATCCCCCAGATGAAGACCTCTGGCGGCGGGAGCATAATAAACGTAGCCTCGGTGATAGGGCTGGTAGCGTATGCGGCCGCTCCTCCGTATGTGGCTTCAAAGGCGGCAGTGCGGCTCATGAGCAAGGCCGACGCCCTGGTCTACGCGAAGGACGGGATAAGGGTCAACGCTTTAGTCCCGGGATATGTGTGGACGCCGCTCATCGAGAACGCCTTGAAGGCAAAGGGAGATGTCGACGCGGGAAAAAAGGCGCTCGAAGCGCTCCATCCCGTAGGACATCTCGGAGAGCCGCTCGATATCGCGTACGGGATACTCTACCTCGCCTCAGACGAGTCGAAGTTCGTAACAGGCAGCGACCTCGTCATAGACGGCGGCTATACGGCGCAATAGCGCCGGGTCAATCCGGGCCTGAATTGCCGCGCCTCATGTACTGATCTCCCTGTTCCCTTTGGGCCGCTGTTGTTGTATAATCAGGCCCTTCGGGAACTTTGATATGAGCTTTTCAAACCTCTTGAATAAAATAGAGCTGTACGGCCGCGGCATCACCATGCCCAGGGCGCTCGCGCTTTTTTTGCTGGTCACTGTCTCCGCGTACCTGTATACCCTCAACTGCGGCTATATCTGGGACGACGACAGGCACGTCCTCATGGACAGCTCCCTCTGGGGGCTTGCCGGGCTCTGGAAGATATGGTTTTCCAGGGAGATGCAGCAGTACTATCCGCTCATATATTCCTCCTTCTGGATAGAGGCCAACCTCTGGGGGCTCAGCCCCGCCGCCTCCCATCTGATAAACGCGGCCGTCCACGCCATGAACGCCTTTTTGCTGTACGCCGTCCTCAAGCACCTGAATATCAGGGGCGCGCTTTTCGCCGGACTGATATTCGCCCTTCACCCAGTGCACGTTGAATCGGTCGCGTGGATATCCGAGAGAAAAAATGTGCTCTCTGGTTTTTTCTATCTCCTTTCCCTCTATGCGTTCCTTAAAAACGAAGACAGGCCCGGAAAAGGGCTGTACGCGCTTTCGCTCGTCCTTTTCGTCATGGCGCTCCTGTGCAAGACTGTTGCGTGCACGCTGCCAGCCGCGCTCCTCATCATCAGGTGGATGCGGGGCCGGGACATCGGGACAGGCTATGCAGTGCGCCTCGTCCCTTTCTTCGCGATCGGGCTGGCCTTCGGCCTCCTTACAATCTGGTGGGAGGCGAACCTCGTCGGCGCGAGCGGCAAGATGTGGGAGATGGGCTATGTCGAGCGGGTAGTGCTCTCTGGCCGCGTTTTCTGGTTCTATCTGTACAAGCTTCTCGCGCCATTTGAACTCGTTTTCATCTATCCGCGCTGGCAGGTCGACCCTTCCGTCATATGGCAATGGGTCTTCCCGGCGGCGGCAGTCCTGGCCGCGGCCCTTCTGCTGGTCCTTTCCCGGAAGATAGGCAGGGGGCCGGCCGCCGCTCAGGCCTTCTTTCTTGTCACTCTTTTCCCGGCCCTCGGTTTTATCGATGTCTATCCCTTCCAGTTCTCTTTCGTCGCTGACCATTTTCAATACATGGCGAGCGCCGGGCCGATAAGTCTCTTCGCCGCGACGGCGGCGTGGGCCGCGGGGAGAGGCGCTCCCTCTGAAAAGGCGCTCTCCGGGGCAGGGGTCCTGATGGCAGTTGTGCTGCTCGCGATGCTTTGGGCGCTGAGTTTCAGCCAGACCTTCGCTTATAAGGACTCGGACACTATCTGGAAGGATACCATCGCGAAAAATCCTCAGGCCTGGATAGCCCATACAAACCTTGCAGTGGACAGCATCAATGAAGACCACGATTTCGCCATAGCCCACCTTGAGAAGGCGTACAGGCTGAACCCTTCGAACGAGAGCATCAGCCACGCTCTCGGCCTTGCTCTTTTCAAGAAGAGCAGGGAGTTGTCGGCAAAGGGCATGGAGGCGAAGGCGCGCGATTACAACGGCAGGGCGATAGGGCTCTATGAAGAGGCCCTGGCTCTGGAACCCAATTATGTCGCGGCCCATATAAACCTTGGGGTCTCTCTTGGTAACGCGGAGGATTATGACGGCGCTATCTCCCACTTTCAGACAGCCCTTCGGCTGAACCCGTCAAAGACCTTTGTAAGGGAAAAAATAGAGATCACGCTGGCCCTCAAGGCCATGACGCACCCGCTTGAACTGACGATGCGCTCCGCGCGGTAGAACGCCGAGGCTTCGCGTCAATTATTATCTCCTGCCTGTTGTTTGCGTTGGACCTTGATCACAATCTCACTCCATTAGCCAGTCCGATCGTCAGCCGCGATGAATAAAAAAACGGTTTTCCTCCTTTATTTTCAGCTCATTACAGTGCCAGGGGTATAAAAAGCGCACCATAAGTGTGCCGATTATCCGCGCCCTGAATTCACCTCAAGCACATTACAAAAAGGAGAGTTGATATGAGCACTGTAAGAGAATTTGTCATTCCGAAACCGGTATGGACTATCACCAAGTTCGTAAGCGATGGCGCCTTCGAGCGAGGTGAGTACTACGAGAAGAAAGTCATCGAGGGCAACCTTCTTTTGAACGAAGGCATAACCGAATTCTTAAACCTTCTGACAGGAGGGACAGCGGCCGTCTTCAGCAACGCCAACGCCCGGCTTGGCGTGGGCGACAGTACGGCCGCCGCGGCCGCAACGCAGACCGCGCTCCAGGCGGCGACCAACAAGCTCTACAAGGCTATGGAGGCGGGCTATCCGACAGTCACCAACCAGTCCGTGAACTTCCGTTCCGTTTTCGGCTCGTCTGAGGCCAACTTCGCGTGGGAAGAGTTCTCGGTGATGAACGGCGCTGACGAGGCCACGGCTAAAAACCTCAACAGGAAGGTATCTGCTCAGGGAACAAAGGCCTCAGGCCAGACCTGGCAGCTCGACCTGTCGATAACCTTCAGCTGATAAGAAGATCGAGCCCGGTCAGGGCGCGGGGCTTTGCTCCGCGCCCTTTATTTTACCTTTTCAGGAGCGCGCCCTGTGGCCTTTACTGACGATTTTAATAGAGCTGATTCTGCCGCGGTCGGCAATGGCTGGATCGAACGCATCGACGCCAAGTGGGAGATACTCGGCAACCAGTTGAGGTATCTCGGCGGCGCCGATTACCGCGACGCGCAGTGCCTGCGCCCTGCCTCTGAAAATTTCGCCGATGGGACGATATCCGTCGAGTTTACGCGGAGCGCGACCGACCAGTCGCCGCAGGTGCACGGCAGGTTTACCACGAATTATTTCTACGCGGCGTGGGTCATGTACGGCGTCCTGTATCTGAGCAAAGTGCTCAACAGAACCAAGACCGACCTTGGATCACTCTCCGGACTGACCATATCAAACGGCATAGCGTATAAACTCAGCCTCATAATGAGCGGGACGACCATTACCGCTCAACTGCGCAGGGTCAGCGACGGCGCTTTGCTCGGCGAAGTCATAAGGACCGATTCGTCGATAACGAACGCGGGTCAGCACGGGGTCACAGGCGGAGCCGCCGCGTCCGTGATCGTATTTGATAATTATTCCTCAGCCCTTACGATAGACGCCACAAAGTCCGTCAATGACGATGGAGCGGGCGTTGACTCTGTTTCAGCGGCCGACTCTTCCGGCGCAAAGAGCCTCGCTGACAACTCCATTGCCACCGAGAGCGTCGGCGTCATCGCCTCAGTGCCTGCTTTTGAGACAGGCCAGGCAGATGATTCAGTCTCGATTCTGGTGAGCGTGAGCGTCGCTGACTCAGGCGCTGGCGCTGACATCCCGTTGATCGTCGAGCCTTCCATGCTGACTCTTGTCGAGAGGTTCGATGGAACGCTCGACAGCTGGACGCTCGATGTGAGCGGCGGCTCTGTCCAGATACAGACAGTCAACAATGACGAGAAGCTTATTCTTGTTGACACCTCTGCAAGCGCTCTTGTCTCGGCCACCCGTTCGATAGAGGGGCAGTCAGCCCCGTTCTGCGTAGAGGTTGATATCTACGCGGCCACCGGGGCGGTCGGCCTGCTCGAAGCCCTTGACGCCAGCGGCAGCGTGATATTCTCGATAAAGGCCGACGCGCTCTCCGGCCTCGCGACTTTTGACACTGATAACGACGCGGCCTCGACTTTTGCCCTGACAGCCAGCCAGTATTACCAGATAGTCTTTTACTGCGATACGCTGAGCGACACTGTCCGCGCTTGGTACATGACCGGCAGCGGAGCGGCCCCTTCTGTGTGGACGGCGATAGGGGGCGCGAAGAGTTATTCCGGCTCACTCGTCTCAAAGATAAGGCTTGCTACCGACGCGGCGGCCACAGGCGAAGTCCGCTTCGACGAGGTCAAGGTCTTCAGGCCCAATGTCTTTTGCATAGGCGACAGCAACACCGCCGGCTACGCGTCGTCCGTATCTTACTGGAACCCCTCGCCGGCCGCTCCGCAGAGGGTCGGCATCAATGAAGACGAGACTCACTCATACCCGCATTGGCTCGGCCTTGAATATTCGCCAGTTCAGCTGGTCGCGAACAGGGGCTTGAATTCTGACCAGAGCTCGCACATCGACGCCAGGATACAGAGCGATGTGATCGACCAGGGCGCTCAAACCGTCGTCATCCTTGTCGGAACAAACGATATAACCGCTGGGGTCGCCCTTGCCACGATAGAGGCAAATATACAATCAGCGGCGAACAAGGCGGCCGCCTCCGGCCTTACGGTCTGCCTTGCCTCCGTGCCGCCGAAAAACGATTGGAACTCGACTCAGAACGCGAAGCGCGCGAGCCTCAACGCCTGGCTTCAGAGCCACTCAAGCGCGAACAATTACAGATTCGCTGATGTTTATAACGCGGTCAAAAACCCGTTTAACCCCGACCAGATAGACCCTGCCTGTGACTCCGGGGACGGCCTGCATTTTACGACACACGGCCTTCAGGTCATCGCGGACACTGTCTACTCCGCTTTGCTCGAGACAAAGACCATAATCGAGACTGCCATCGGCGCTGACTCGATAGAGGTTAGAAATTCCGTTCTTCTCGCCGAAGGAGGCGCGGGGTTGGATAGCCTCGCGTTGAGCAACTTCATCGCGCTTTCCGACTCAGGGGTTGCCTCAGAGAGCCTCGAAGTATTCGCGGCGATTCAGCTTCTTGAGCTGGCCGCCTCTGTTGAGGGGCTTCTGGCTGGCGGGGCCCTTGAGCTCAAGGCTGTCGCGGATACAGGCGCGGGGGCTGATTCAGTCTCTGCGATAATAAGGGAGGGGGCGACCCTTCAGGACATCTATGACCTTACATTGACAAGGCTCTCCGCGTCGTCGTATGTCAGGCCTGACAATGAGGGGATAAGTTCGCTCCTTTCGCACGCGGTTGCCATGAGCAAATGGAAGAACAACAAGCTTGGCCGCACTCACGTTGCCGGCAAGGTCGAGACATGGGTGCTCTATGACGATGACGGCGCAACCCCGCTTTTGACCTGGACGCATGACACTTCGACCAGGACGAGGAACAGGGCTCTGTGATGAACAACCCGCAATTTTGGGGCTGGTCTACCGGCCCCTTGTCAATCCCCTTCTGGGGGTGGGAGGACGCGGCCCGATTGAAGGGCCGCTTCAAGCGCGCCCCCGTGGTCGTCCATGCCTCACTCCTGCCGGGAGTCGCCCATAAGCTGGAGCGCCCATGCGCTCATTCAACTGCCGCGAGGCAGATGAAGCGCGTCTGCGCTTCTTATTCCGGCGTGGCGGTTGTGAGCCCTGCTAAGGCTCCCGGCACCTCTATTGTTCATTCGACATGCCGCCTCTCAAACAAACGCCCTATCACTAAGACGCAGTGCCACGCCTTTGTCGAGAAGGTCGTGAAAGAAAAAGCCGCCACCGCTTCGGCTCAGGCGGCCTCTCCTGTTTGCGTCATGGTTGGAGATGAGCGCGGCGTGCCGAATATCTCCGGCTGATTTTTCATCCCCAGGCCGCTTCGTCCCGAGCCCTCGCACACCCGAAAAAAGCTGAGTTATCAACTGTTCAGGAAATGAACAAAGCCCTTGACCAGAGGGTTTTTCCATGTTAATGTTCATTTTGTGAACACAAGAGATGACATATTCTGCCTCCGTTCGCTTCTCTTGCTCGACGAGACGTCAAAGAACAATCGCCTGTCCAGCCGTGGCGCGACCCACAAGCCAGTTGCCGCCACAGTCCTTGTTGAATCCTTCCCTAATGCCTTGATTCCAAAGAGATATATGGCTGTTCCGTGTGTGCCTCCGTCCGGCCTGACTGCGCTCGCGCGCCTGAGGGCTTTTGGGCGGAATCCAGAAGTTTTGCGCGCATCTGACGAAGTATAAGAGAGCCGATGAAGCCGATAATCACAGTTGATGGCGTCTCGAAACGCTACACCATAGGCAAGAAGGAGAGCTACGGCAGCCTCAGGGACGAGGTAATGGACGCGCTTTCGTCCCCGTTCAGGCGTCTCTTCGGCGGCTCTGAGAGCTCTTCCGACCCGTCGGTCTGGGCATTGAAGGACGTCTCTTTCGAGGTCTCCGAGGGGGATGTGCTCGGCATCATCGGCAGGAACGGCGCGGGCAAATCGACCCTTCTGAAGATACTCTCGCGCATAACCGAGCCCACAGAGGGCAGAATAGAGATGCGCGGTAGGATCGCGTCCCTCCTTGAGGTCGGCACCGGCTTTCACCCTGAGCTCACCGGCAGGGAGAACATCTTCATGAACGGCGCGCTCTTAGGCATGTCCAGCCGCGAGATAAAGGCCAAGTTCGACGAGATAGTCGCCTTCTCGGAGATAGAAAAGTTCCTCGACACCCCTGTGAAGAGGTATTCGAGCGGCATGTATGTGAGATTAGCCTTCGCGGTGGCCGCCCACCTTGAGCCGGAGATACTCGTCATTGACGAGGTGCTGGCGGTGGGGGATACCCTCTTTCAGAAAAAATGCGTCGATAAGATGCTCGAAGTGAGCAAGAAGGGGAGGACTGTCCTCTTCGTTTCGCATAATTTGACGGCAGTTAAGGCATTGTGCAAGAGCGCGATTCTGCTAAGGGAAGGCAAACTGTTCTTCAAGGGTGGCGCACAGGAAGTTATAGATGCTTACTCCGAGGTAACCGGGATTTCAGACAAGGTGGTTGATCTTTCGAAAATCGAAAGAAAAGAAGGAACAAATGATTTGATTTTTGACCAGTTGACCTTCTGTGACTACCCAATAGCGTTTGGCAAGCAAATCAAGTTCAAGCTGAGATTGAAGTCAAAAGCAAAAGCGTTTTTTCCAGAGCTTGAATTAGGGGTTGCTATCGTAGACAGAAATAACAACACAATGATTCATTGCAGTAATAGGTTTCTCAATAAGCTCATTGAGCACACCACCGACGCCGACGAATACCTGTTTGAGATTGAGAACAATTTGAGGCCTGGAATATATTTCCTGACTCTCTTTTTAAAAACTAAAGATAAGATTCAGGATTGGCTGCTTAATGTGGTTATGTTCGAAATAGGAGAAGGCAATCCGTATAATTTTACTGACACAACACAGATAAGAGGGGCGATTTTTCCAGCTTTTAATGTTAGCACTCCCACCTTTAAAGCTGAAACCACATGAAAAAATTGAGAGATACGTTGGGCTCCCTTTTGCCTTGTAAAATCGTAAGACTAAAAAAGGGGGTTGTTTACGAAAACAGATATGATTATCAAAAAAATCATGTCAAATTTGCTTTCAATCCAGGTGCTAAGATTTTAGACCTCGGCAGCGGGAATCACCCGGCGCCTTTCGCGACCCATCTCGTGGATTTATTTGTCGAAGACAATTTTCACAGGGGTGGAGTAGAAATTGTAAAAGACAATCGGCCGCTTATTGTCGCTGATCTCGAGAAACTTCCTTTCAAGGATAAGGAATTTGATTTTGTCTATTGTTCACATGTGCTTGAGCATGTCAGCGATCCCAAACTGGCCTGTCAGGAGATAATAAGAATAGGCAAGAGAGGATATATAGAAACCCCGACAAGATTGTCGGACATGCTGTATAACTTTTCGTATCTGCATAAATGGCATGTGAATCTGGTTGGCAATACTCTGATTTTTATGGAGTATTCCGAGAGAGAAAAGCAGGGAACTGGCTCGTCATATTTTTTTGAGGAACAGACAAATCCTTTCGATAACGAAACAAAGAATTTGGTTTATAAAAATAGAGAGATTTTTTGTAATATGTTTATGTGGGAGAATGACTTCGAATATTATGCTTTTGACAAGAATGGGAAACCATTATGACAGCTAATTTTCTTGATAAGCTCGGCCGCATTTTCAAAGGCAAACGGACGCAGACACCAGCGGATGTGGCTGAGCTGTGCCGTACTAATACGAGTGCGTCATATGACAAATTTTGGAGTAACGAAGATTTGGTAAAGGCGTACATGGAGCCTGCGCGAGTTGAATCCTATTTATTCGTAGTTAATTATATATTGTCCAAAAATTATGGCCCGCGAGTGGTAGATATTGGTTTTGGCTCAGGTGATTTTTTCAGGCTGCTTGTTGAAAACGCAAAAGACAGGCGGTTTGAAATGTTCGGGCTTGATTATTCTGAGGCTGCCGTAAAGAGAGCCTCTCAGATTATTCCAGATGGTAAATTCACTACTGGGGATGTTTATAATCTTCCCTATCCTTCAGATTACTTCGACCAGGTTTTCTGTATACAAACTCTCGAACATCTAAAAGACCCTGAAAAAGTTTTAAGAGAATTCGACAGGGTTTGCAAAAAAGACGGCGTTATTATTATAACTATTCCAAATGGCGATCTCGACGATTATGAAGGACATGTAAATTTCTGGAGCGAAGTTGAATTCAAGGGGACTATTGCGCCGAGGAACCTGCTGGATTTTAAAATCTATAATGAGTCACGGGTGTTTCTGGCTGTGATGAAACCGCTAAAGGGATAGTTGTGAAAATCTCATTTGGTTTGATCGTTCACAACGGAGAGCCTTTCATAAAATATCAGCTTGAGAGCCTTTATCCTCACGCGCATCAGATTATTGTCGTTGAAGGAGCTGTTGAAAAATTCAGGCACGCTTCAACACCAGACGGGCACTCGCTTGACAGGACTGTTGAGGTTATAAAAAACTTCCCGGATCCGGAACATAAAATAACATTGATACAGCGGGAAGGCTTTTGGCCGGAAAAAACAGAAATGTCCAATGCGTACATGGAAGCCTGCACCGGTGATTATATATGGCAGATCGACGTGGACGAGTTTTATAAGAATGATGACATCAAAAAGGTAGAAGAAATACTAAGCGATAATCCGGATATTGTTCGTGTTGATTTTAAGACTATAAATTTCTGGAAAGGGTTCAGAGCTGTTATGCGAGGCGCTTCGTATATTTACGGGGCCGATGAATTTATAAGGATATACCGTTTCAAGCCGGGGTGTCGTTATTCAACGCATAGGCCGCCAACTGTCGTTGATGAAAAAGGCAAAGAGGTGCGTGGAAGAATAGTTTCGGCAGGTGAGCTTTCAGGAGAATTTGGGATTTTCATGTACCATTACTCGTATGTTTTTTCAAATAATGTGAAGAGCAAATCGGCTTATTACGCCAAAATGGGTTGGGGCAAGGGGTGTGATGATGGTGTCAAATGGGCTGGGGCTTACTGGGAAAAATTGAAAAACCCGCTTAGAATCCATTTGATAAATTTCCCGCCATCCTGGGTTGAGCCTTTTAACGGCGAGCACCCTGAGTCTATAAAACATTTGATTGCTGATATTGATTTCCATGAAGATGGAAAACTTGCAAGTTTTTTGCGGTCAGATTGGAGGCGGTTTGCGTCAGCCGGAGCGCTTATAACGGAAGCATATCTTCAAGCCGAAAAAGCTGAAACAGGAAGAGTGAGGGCTGCGCTGAAAATTCTTTCCGCGCTCCTTTTTCCATCCGAC
The DNA here is from genome assembly GCA_020846435.1 of Deltaproteobacteria bacterium. Taxonomy (GTDB): domain Bacteria; phylum Desulfobacterota; class GWC2-55-46; order GWC2-55-46; family GWC2-55-46; genus GWA2-54-12. Next base: position 88,325 of record JADLDY010000063.1, on the reverse strand, counting down.
CTGAGGACTATCAGGGCGGATAGAACAATTCTGCACACATTCTTTAAATGTTTGTCTCATTAGGGCTGAATAAGTAATGAAAGATTATAATAAACAAATAGCCAGTATCCCCCACTTCCAGATTATCCGTTCTGCGGAGACGCGGCTCATCGCTGACTTTCTCAAAGGCGCCGAAGGCCCCTATTATGACATCGGCTGCGGGGATGGCGGCTTCGCTTCCACAGTCGGGCTGTCTGGCGCCTATGGAGTGGACATCGACAGGGACGCCCTTTCAAGGCTGAAGCTCGGGGCTGTGTATACGGGAGCTGTTTACGCGAGCGCTTCGGAAGTCCCTTTCAGGGATGCATTTTTCCCCACCGCTTTTTCAAACTGCGCGATTGAGCACATGGATGGCATAGATAATGTCCTGCGGGAGACGGCAAGGGTGTTGAAGCCCGGCGGAACGCTCGTTTTTACAGCCCCTACGCCATTCTTTTTCAAGGCAATCGAACAGGATGGGATATTGAGCGGCCTCGGCCTGAACACTCAAGGCGTCATTGACGAATATAACCGCTTCCATCATCATCTGAACATCCTCGGGCTGGAAGACTGGTCGCTGAAACTTGAGAAGGCCGGTTTCACGATAGATTCTTCACTGTACTATCTTCCCGGCGAGATCGGCTCATTTGTCGCGCGTATGGATATCCTTTATACGATCGAAGGGCAGCGCGTCAAAAAAGAGCTTAAAAGGCTCGAGCAGGAGTACAAGGCCATACTTGGCGGAAGGCACATGAGGAAGGCCGTCGAGGAATACCTCAAGGATCCGCACATCGCCAAAGAGGGGACGCACATCATTATCAAGGCGGTAAAAAGATGACAATGGGAAAGCCCGGCTATATTCCAGTTTCAAGCCCGGCCCTCATCGGGCGCGAAAAGGAATACGTGCTTGATTGCATGGAGTCGAGCTGGATTTCATCCACCGGAAAGTATATCGGCCAATTTGAAAAAGCCTTCGCGCAATATCTTGGCGCAGGGCACGCCATTGCCGTTTCCAACGGAACCGTGGCGCTCCATCTTGCCTTGCTCGCTCTCGGGATCGGCCCCGGGGATGAAGTGATAGTGCCGACACTCACTTATGTCGCGACAGCCAATGCCGTCAAATATACGGGGGCTGTTCCTGTGCTCGCGGAATCAGAGCCGGGTACTGGTAACATCGGCGCGTCCGGCCTGGAGAAGCTCATAACCTCAAAGACAAAGGCCATTATCCCTGTGCCGCTCTATGGTCATCCGTGTGATATGGCTTCCATCATGGCTGTGGCGAAAAAGCATGGCCTCAAGGTGATAGAGGACGCGGCAGAGGCGCTCGGGGCGAAATATAATGGAAAGCTCTGCGGCGGCATCGCAGATATCTCGACATTCAGCTTTTACGGGAACAAGACCATAACAACAGGCGAGGGCGGCATGGTCGTGACAAACGACGGCGCGCTCGCCGAAAAGGTAAGGCTCTTCAAAGGGCAGGGGATGGACCCGTTAAGGCGGTACTGGTTCCCTGTTGTCGGCTATAATTACAGGATGACGAATGTGCAGGCGGCCATAGGGCTTGCGCAGATCGAACGCATAGGTGAGCATGTTGGCAGGAGAAAAGAGATAGCCCTCTGGTACGCTAAAGCGTTGAGCGGCATAGAGGGAATAACTCTGCCTGTTGTGAAGAGTTACGCCGAGCATTCGTATTGGATGTACACGGTGCTTGTGGACAAGGAATACGGCATGACGCGCGATGAACTCATGGCGCGCCTCGCCGCCAACGGCGTTGAAACGCGTCCCGCCTTCTTCCCTATGCATGTCATGCCTGTGTACTGTGAAGATGGAAGCCGCTTCAAGGTTGCCGAGGACTTCGCTGCAAGGGGCATGAATCTCCCCACATTTTATTCATTGCCTCAAAGCGATGTCGAGCGAATAGCTGGCCTGATAAGAGAGGGTGGACGATGATAGAGATCGTCAGGCTGAGAGAAGAACATGTCGAGCAGCTTGAAACTTTTTTTGAAGCCATTAATAACCTATCGTATGTCGATGATTTTTCGCCCCACCCATTTGATTCGTCTAATGCCGAGCGTATCTGTAAGTATCATGGAAGAGATAAATATTGCGCGATACTTCTTAATGGAGAGACTATAATCGGCTATGGTTTGCTCCGTGGATGGGATGAGGGATATGAAGTCCCGGCAATAGGGCTCTGCATTCTGGAGACGTATCACGGCAAGGGGCTTGGTAAGTTGCTGCTTGATTTTCTGGAAACCGCCAGCCGCTTGGAAGGCGCTTCGGAAGTGATGTTGAAAGTCAAAAAAAACAACGTGGCCGCTAGCAGCCTTTATCAGAAGCAAGGCTTTGACCTGAAAGAATATAATGATCTGTTCTTGATAGGCCGCAAACGGCTTTGACGAACGTCTTGCGTCAGAAAAGACAAGCGCACAGGATTGAAGTGGTCTTATGAAAATCGGTTTTGATGTCACGTGGTTTCAGTCCGTGAACGCCTCCGGCGGTGTCTATCAGTACGCGCTCAGGCTCATGCGCGCGCTCGTCGATCACACTGACGCCAGCGTCATCGCAATAACGGGGGATGCGGGTTGCTCTTTACCTGGACTCGATGACAGAAAAAAATTTAGGGTTGTAAATCTGAAGAATGATTCTCTGATGAAATTCGTGGCCCGCGAGGGTCTTGACATCATACACTCGCCCGTTCAATATTTCCCAAATCTGACCTTTTCCGTGCCGATGGTCTCCACTCTGCACGATCTTCAGCACATTCATTTCCCTGAATTTTTCTCCAAGGAAGAGCTCGACAAGCGAGCGATTCTATATAAACAGTCGGCGGTCTTTGCTGAAAGGGTTGTGGTTAGTTTCCAGCACGTAAAAGACGATATAGTCGCTCATTACGGCATTCCGGCTGACAAAATAGATGTTTGCTCGTTGGGCATGGACAGACCAAAGCCGCCGGATGAAGCAGTCGTCCGCGCCGCGCAAAAACAGCATAATGTTAAAGCGCCCTACCTGTTTTACTCCGCCAATACCTGGCGGCACAAAAACCACCTGGGTCTTATCAAAGCTTTCGATATTTTGCGCAAAAGGCATGTCGGTAATATCTCTTTAGTGTGCACCGGGCAGAAGACCCCTGATTATTTTCCGGTGATCGAGGAAGAGATAAAAAAGCTCGGGCTCGATGAGTTTGTGAAATTCACCGGATATATTTCAGAGGCTGACGTGCGCTCTCTTTTGAAAGGCGCCTCTCTTGCCGTGATACCGACGCTTTATGAGGCTGGAAGTTTTCCGCTCATCGAGGCTATGGCGCTTGAGGTCCCGGTCATCTGCTCTAATGTGACCTCCCTTCCTGACACGATCGGAGATGAAAGGTTTGTTTTTGATCCTGCTAATGCGGAGAGCATCGCTGGCAAGATGGCGGCAATGCTCAATGACGAGAAGCTAAGGGCCGAAAACATTGTGAATTCAAAGAAGATGGTTTCCGGGTTTGGTTGGGAGAAGGCCGCCGGCAGGTTTGTAGAATCGTATGAAAAAGCCGTTGAAGGGTTCGCGAAAAGAGAAGATACAGCCGCTCTCAGGGAGAAGATGCGCTCTTACGAGATAATCTCCGCTGAATTGAATCTCAGGCTGAGGTCTGACACAAACGCCTTGCTCAACAGCCTGAGCTGGAAACTGACCGCGCCTTTGAGGACTGCTTTGAGTCTTTTAAAAAGATAGAGTAAACGCTAACCCAAATACGCCTTGCCCACATCCTCTCAGGCGTGATATACATCTCTGGCGTGTTTTAACGCGCCTTTTTTTATAAAACAGGTGGAGGAAGATATGTCACAGGCAAAAAAAGGCGACCTCGTGAAGGTGCATTACACCGGCACGCTCGATGACGGAAGCACATTCGACAGCTCTGAGGGCTCCGAGCCCCTTCAGTTCGTGATAGGCGAAGGCATGCTGATACCCGCGTTCGAGCAGGCCATCGTCGGGATGGCGCCGGGAGATTCAAAGTCCGTGCACATAGTGGCCGAGGAAGCGTACGGCAACTACATGGAAGAGCTCGTCTTCGAGGTCCCGAAAGAGCAGATACCGCCGCAGATAGTGCCGGTTGAGGGTTTGCAGCTGCAGGTGGGGCAGGAAGACGGGAGCACGACTCCGGTGAAGGTCGTCAAGATAACAGACGACAAGGTGTTTCTTGACGCCAACCACCCGCTCTCCGGCAAGGCGCTGAACTTCAACCTCACGCTCGTCGATATAACGGGCCGCTGAAAAAAAGTCATTTAAGGAAGCTCTTATTAATTATGTTTTTCTGTCATTCTGAGGGAGCGCAGCGACCGAAGAATCTCGCAACTTACTGATCTGTTTAAATACGAGATTCTTCGCTTCGCTCAGAATGACATGTTATTGCGAATTAATCAGAGTTTCCTGACTTCAAAGCGCGGGCCGGAGAATCCGGCCCGCGCTTTTTTTCGTCTTCAGGCGTTGCGTCATATCTCGACAGTCTCGCCGTCGACTGGCCTGTGCGTAATGTAGCCGTATTTTTCCGCGAGGAGGCTTGAGAACGACTCGGCCGCCTCGTCCTCGCCGTGAACGACGAATATCGTCGGCGTGCCTTCGAGGTCGGAGACCCACTCAAGGAGTTCTTCTCTTCCGGCGTGCGCGGAGAAGCCGTTGACCGTATGGATTGCGGCGCGCACGAGTATGTCTTCGCCAAGGACGCGCACTATCTTCGCTCCGTCGACTATCTTCCTGCCGAGCGTGCCTGCCGCCTGATAGCCTACGAATATGACGCTGCACTCGGCGCGCCACAGGTTGTGCTTCAGGTGGTGTTTTATCCTGCCGCCCTCGCACATGCCGCTGCCCGCGATTATGATGTTGCCTGACTTGAGCTTGTTGAGCTTCATCGACTCTTCGGTCGTCTTGACGAAGTGGAGCCTTATGGAAGAGTCGGTCTCGCGCGTCGTGAAGAACCTTCTCGCCTCCTCGTCGAAGCACTCTGGGTGGGCTACATAGACCTTGGTGACCGCCTCGGCGAGCGGGCTGTCGAGCCACACGTCGAACCTGAAGATCCTGCCCTCCCTCACGAGGTTGTTGAGGATGTAGAGGAGGTCCTGCGTCCTGCCGACGGCGAATGACGGGATGTAGACGTTGCCGCCCCTTTTGAATGTAGACTTTATCGCCGCGACCAGCTCATCAATCGATTCCTTCAGAGGCCTGTGCGACCTGTTGCCGTAGGTGGACTCCATCACGACGAAGTCAGCGGCGTCCGGGGCGTCAGGGTCTTTTATTATGGGGCTCCCCTTTTTTCCTATGTCGCCGGAGAAGACTATCTTTTTTTCTTTCGCGCTGTCCTGGTACCATATCTCGAGGCTCGCAGAGCCCAATATGTGTCCGGCGTCAAGGAGGCGGAACTTGACGCCTCCTCCGAGGTGGTAGACGGTGTCGTACTCGTGCACGTCGAAGAGCGGCAAGACAGCCTGGACGTCCTCTGTCGTGTACAGCGGGCTCTCCGGAGTTTCGCCCATGCGCATGGCTTTTTTGGTCGCCCAGTCAGCGTCGCTCTCCTGAATGGAAGCCGAATCAAAGAGCATGGGCTCGAGAAGGTCTCTCGTTGCCTTGGTCGCGATTATCCTGCCTTTGAAGCCGTCCTTGGCGGCCTTTGGAAGGAGGCCGGAGTGGTCTATGTGGGCGTGGGTCACGAATATGTAGTCGATCTCTTCAGGCTTGAAGGGCTTGGGCGCTCTGTCGAGCTTTCCAGCGCCGTTGCCCCCCTGGTGCATGCCGCATTCGACCAGGATTTTCCACTGGTTGACTTCGATGTAATAACACGAGCCTGTGACAGTGCTCGCCCCGCCGACGAATGTGAGTTTCACCCGGACCTCCTCAAACGGAAAGTTATGAAAAGTATATCACTTTGAGGCCGGCGTTAGGAGCGGATTTGTGGGCGCGGGTTGACTCTTTTGTGAAAAGCTGTCCTAATCTGAACAGGAATAGAGGGTGCGGAAGCGTCCAAAACGGGAAACAAAGGAGGGGTTGAGTAGAATGCGGATGGATGAAGTAAGGGAAAAGGCTAAAAAACTGGGGTTAAAGACCGCCAGGATGAAAAAAGAGGACCTCATAAGGGCTGTTCAGGCGGCCGAAGGCAATTATCCGTGTTTTGGCACGGTTTCAGACGGGAACTGCGACCAGACCGGGTGCTGCTGGATGGACGACTGTCTTGACAGGTAAAGGCTTCGCGGCCTGAGTGGGTTTGACGCCTCAAAAAAAACAAGAGCGCGTCCCTGACAGGGACACGCTCTTTCTCTTTACAGGTTTCAAACAGGAATCTGCTTTTGCCGTCCTTCAAAGCCCGTCATCGAGGCTTGCGAAGAGTACGCCTCAATGATCGTGATCGCAGCAGCCTGCCGGTGCTTTTGGTTTTTCAATGACAACCGGCTTGTCGACAGGGAGCACGACCGACTCGACGCTCCGTATCTCAGGGGCTATTTTCTTTATCTGCGCTTCGACCCCTGACTTCAGGGTCATCGCGGCAGACGGGCAGGTGCCGCACGCGCCCTTGAGCCTGACGCTTACGACCATAGTCTCGTCGTTGATATCCACGAGCTCGACGTCCCCGCCGTCGGCCTGCAGGTGCGGCCTGACCCTGTCGAGCCCTGCCATGACCTTGGCGCGAAGCTCCTCGCCCTTTGACTCATACGGCTTGAGCTTTGTTATGTTTACGACCCATTCGTCAGGGCCTGAGGCAACGTAAGCCCATTCGAACTTGTCCTTGTACTCGGAGTCGAAATGGTAGCGAAGAGGCTTGGGGTCGTGGTCGCTTACTATCTGAAGGACGCTCTCCGGTGAGAGAGCCTCCCAGCTGTCGAATATCATCGGGTGGCGGTGCGATACGGGGATCGTTTTCAGGTCTAACTTCAAAACTTTTTCCATGGGGACCTCCAAATGTCCTATCCCCAATATGTTACTACAATTCCGCTTTCCGGTCACATGATTTATCTCAGGAAGCCATTGTCTCGGGGAGAGGGGCGAACTCTTCGGGCCTTCTGGTCGCGACTATCCAGCGGCCTATCTCGTCCTTGAGGTCGGCATCATGGGGGGTCTTGCAGGGGCGTTTTTCCCTGTCCGAGAGGAGCTGTATTATGGGCTGCATGGGGTGTGAGCGGTTGACCATCTTCACTATGGCGAGCTCTCCGGTGTTGAGCTCGACAAAAGTGCCGATGGGGTATATTCCGATGCACTTGATGAGCCTTTCCACGATCTGCGGCTCGAAGTGCGTGCCCCTCATGAGGTAGAGTTTCTTCAAGGCGTCTTCAGGGACCATCCCCTTCTGGTAGACCCTGTTGCTCGTCATGGCGTCGTAGACGTCCGCAACAGCCGCGATGCGGGCGAAGATGTGTATGTCGTCCTTGGCGAGCCCCTTGTAATAGCCGCTGCCGTCGTATCGCTCATGGTGCTGCATGGCGACGAGACGCGAGCCCTCTTTTATCTTCGCGCCTGTCAGCACCTCTCCGCCGTACTCGGTGTGCCTCTTGATCACTGTGTACTCTTCGTCCGTGAGCTTTCCGGGCTTGTTCAGGACTTTTTCAGGGACGAGCATCTTGCCTATGTCGTGGAGGATCGCGCCGGTGCCGAGCTCTTCCAGAGCGCTCCTTTCAAGCCCCATCTGGCGGCCGAGCGTTATGGAGAGTATGGATACGTTGACGCAATGGGCGAAGGTATAGTCGTCAAAGCTCTTGAGGCGGGCGAGGCTTGTGAGTGCGTCCATGTTCCTGAAGACCGAGTCGACCATGCGGCCGACCGTGCCGCCTACCCGGGCGGTGTCGACATCCTTGCCGAGCCTCGCGTTCTGAAGGAATTCCCTGACGAGGAGCTCAGCGTCATTGCGCAGCCTGTGCGCTTCCTTTATCTCTTCCTCAAAGCTTGTCTCAGCGAGGGGCGGGGCCTCTTCGGGCTCGACCTCCTTGATCTCATTGATCACTTCGAGCTCTTCTATCTCGGCGAGCTCTGTTGCCTCGACGATCTCCTCAGGGATATCCTCCCATGCAGGGGTGGCCTGAAAAGCCTCTTGCGCCGGAGGCTCCTCTATTGCCGGCTCTGAAACAGCTTCCAGCTCTGCCGGCTCCGCAGATTCTATCGGCTCTGTCTGAGGCTCCATCTCTGGAGCGGGTGCTGGCTCAATCGCGGGAGCCGCTTCTGGAGCTTCTATACGGGCAACCGGCGGCCCCGGCGCCTCCTCCACGGTTATGTAGACGCAGGCATACCCGTTCCCAGCCATCTTCTCAATGTCGCTTTGCGATTTGAGGAGGATATTGTTCATGAAAAAGACGGGCTTGCCAGCCGCCTTTTCCATGCCGCAGACGTACATGCCTGAGCGGAGCTCTTCCAGAGAGATTTTTTTTATCATTTATCTGAATTTTTCAGAGTATTTTTGAGAACGCAAGCAGGCTGATAAACGCTTCAAGCGCGCAGCCGCACATATTTTTATCGGTTGTCCGGCCTGACTTCTTTAGCGTCTTCTGAGCGAGTGAGTTTGACAGAGAGCGCCCCCGGTGTTATCTTCCACGGATGGCTCTCAAGTGGATGCGCAAAGGAGGCGTAAGATGAAGGCGGCAGGGCTCGGCCAGTGCTCGCTCGATTACATAACGCTTGTCAACGGCTTCCCTGTTGAGGACACGAAGAAAGAGGTCCTGGACTTCATCGTGCAGGGCGGCGGCCCTGTTGCGACGGCGCTCGTCGCTTTGAGCCGCCTGGGTGTCAAGACATCGATGATCGGGCGGGTCTCTGATGATTTCGCAGGCGTTGAGATAAGAAAAGGGCTGAGGGAAGAAGGCGTCGACACAAAAGAGTTTTTCAGGGGAGCCGGCATTCTCCTCCTTGACGGCCTCATGATGGAAGCGTCTGTCAGGGCCGCTTCCATTGCGTCAAAAATGAATATTCCGATACTGCTTGACGCTGGCTCTTTGAAGCCCGGCATGCTCTCTCTTGCCGCTCTCTGTGATTACGTCGTCTGCTCTGAAGGGTTTGCCTCAGCCATGAAGATGAGCTTGAAGGACGCTCTGGTTAAGCTCGCAGGAGGCAGGGCAAAGGCCGTTACAGTAACGCTCGGAAGAAAAGGGAGCGTTACACTGCACGATGGCAGAATATTCACGCACAAGGCTTGTCAAGTGAAGGCCGTTGACACGACAGGCGCGGGGGATGTCTTTCACGGCGCATACGCTTTCGGCGTCTTGCAGGGCTGGGATATGAAAAAGACGGTCGAGTTCGCTTCAATTGTCGCTGCCATGAAATGCACGAAGCTCGGAGGAAGAACAGGGATACCGACGCTCAAGGAGGCAATGAGGTTTTTGAAGGGGAAGAGATAGAGAGGATCAGTTTTTTGAAATAAGTGTCGCAACAATACCGGAGTTTTAAATATTTATGTATCAGAGAGTTGGAGCCGGGTAGGTTGGGTTAGCGAAGCGTAACCCAACATCGAAAATTCGCCATGACCAAACCAAAATAAGAAAGGGGGAGCATTTTGCTCCCCCTTTCTTTTAAGTGATTGCTTCGCTCCACCCGCAATGACTGCTTTAGTGCCTGAATTTCTCGTGACAAGCGTTGCAGTTCTTGATTAGTGTTGATAGGAGGGCAAGGGACTTGTCCCTGTCTCCGGCGGCCGCCGCTGTTGAGAGCTCGTCGGCTGTCTTGTGCACGGCCATGCCATAGGTGACAAAGTCTTTCTCCCCGGTGACTTTGCCGACCATGTTGCACCTCTGCTCTTCCTGAGGGTTCCAGCCGAGCTTCTCCCTGGCGATTGTGGAAGCCATCGGCAGGTCTCCGGCGGCTATCGCGCCGGTTATCTCGGCTATCGTGTCAAGGTGCTCTCGCATCATCTTCTTCTGCATGACTTTCATGGCGTCAGGCAGTTTCAATTCGACCCTTTCATCCGGCGTCTGTCCGCCCATCTTCTGCATCATCTCCTGCATGGCGGAGTTGTCAGCCGCGAATGACACGCCCGCCGTGAGCAAGCCTGCCGCTATCATAAAGAAAAACGTTCTTTTCACTGTTCGCTCCTTGATGGTTTTAATTTATCGGCACAGTGACTGATATTATGCCGCGCAGGTCGCCTTCTTTAAACTCAAAAGCCTTGTCGTCAGGGTATTTCGTTTTTATGAACTCAGGCCTTGAGTCTTTTACCCCGTGGCACGCGAGGCACGCGTTTTCGACAAATATGGGGCGTGTGAAGCGTTTGGCGGCCTTCCCATCGAGCTCGACCTTTTCCCATATCTCGGTCAGGTTTTTGTTCTCTTCGAACTTTCTGATGAGGGCGGTTTCCGCATCGTTGGCGGCGTTGTTCGTGTTGCGGTTCTTCACTGCGGCGTGGCGTATCTTGAGGCCGGTCTTTTCGGTGATGTCCTTGACGCGCTTGCCTACCGCTCCGCAGACCTTTTTGAATGTCTCTTCGTCTATGACAGCGCCGGGCTGTATGAACTCTCTGGCCAGGTCGGAGCGCATGGTAATTATTTCATCTGCGGCAGCAGCCGCTTTTTCTTCCGGTGTGTTGGCTATCTGTCCGGCAACGGCTGGAAAGGCCAGCGCCATTGAAGCGATAAGGGCTGTAAGCATCGTCCTTGTTCTCATGTCTGCCTCCTTAAGTTAATCAGTTAAGAAACTATGCAACAATATAGCACGGAAGAAGGCTTTTGTCCAACGCGGCCCGGACAATGACAGTTGCCAGGGCCGCTGAATTGTCTTATGCCGTGAGGCGCGAGAGGTCGGCAACGCCCGAGTACAGGCCCCTTATTGAATTGAGCAGGGCGAGGCGGTTATTGCGGACTTCAGGGTTCTCTGCCATGACCATGACCTTGTCGAAGAAGGCGTCGATGGTGTCTTTAATCGAGGCGAGGGTTTCAAAGGCAAGCTTGTAGTCGCCTTTTTCCCTGAGCGCTTTCATCTTCGGGGCGATTGTGCGGCTCGCCTCGAAAAGGGCCTTTTCCTCCCCTTCGGCAAAAAGGGAGGCGTCCGGGCCGTTTGCGCCCGGGTCAATGCCTTTCAATATGTTCGAGACCCTCTTGAAGGCGACAACGAGCCGCTGGCAGTCGGGGTTGGCCTTGAACTCTTCGAGGGCCTTTATCCTTTTGACGGTGTCGACCATGTCGTGCCAGGGCGCCGAAAGAACCGCGTCGATGGAGTCGTGGGAGAGCCCCTGCGTCAAGAGCTGGTTTCTAAGGCGCTCTTTAAAGAACTCGAGCACGTCGGCCCGTATCTCCTGAGCGTCTCTCGTGGCCTTCGCTGAAAGGAGGCCAAGCGCCTCGTCGGCAAGCTCTCCCATGTCGAACCTGAAACCCTTGTCGAGGATAATGGCGATGATGCCGAGGGCCTGCCTCCGGAGGGCATACTGGTCCTGCGCCCCTGTCGGGATCAGCCCTACGGAAAAGCATCCTGCTATGGTGTCCATCTTGTCGGCGATGGAAACGAGCGCGCCTGTAAGGGAGGCTGGCAGCGCGCCTCCTGAGGACGAAGGCAGGTAATGCTCGTATATGGCGACGCTCACATCCTGAGTCTCTCCGTTCCTGTTGGCGTAGACAGAGCCCATGACACCCTGGAGGCTCGGGAATTCTCCTACGACCCCTGAGGTGAGGTCTGCCTTGGCAAGGAGGGCCGCCCTTCCGAGTATGTACTTGGAGTAAAGGCCCGGGTCTACGCTCCGCGGGTCGTATTTTGCCGGGTTGAACGCGTCAGAGGCGAAGTCAGCTGGCTTCTCCCCATTTTCAAGCGGCCTTGAAAAGCCGATTTTGGCGCCTAAGAAAAGGGCGAGGGAAGTGAACCTCTCGACCTTCTCGAACGAGGTGCCGAGCTTTGCCTGGAAGACAACCCCCTTGAGTGAGGCGACCCTGTCGACGAGAGGCTTTTTTATGTCGCTCTCAAAGTAGAACTTCGCGTCGTTGAGCCTTGCGCGAAGGACCCTTTCGTTGCCTTTTCTCACGACGTCGATATCAGTTGGGCGCGTGTTGGCGACCGTTATGAAAAACGGGAGCAGATGCCCGTCCTTGCCGACAATGGAGAAGTAGCGCTGGTGCTCCCTCATGGCGTTGACGATTATGTCCCTCGGGAGGCTCAAAAACTCCTTTTCAAAAGAGCCCCTGAGGACGACCGGGTACTCGACGAGATAGGCGATCTCTTCGAGGAGCCCCTCGTCAGGAAGGACGGCCCCGCCAGCTTCCGCCGCGGCCTTTTCTACGCCCTCCTTGATAGCCTTCTTGCGCGCCCATGGGTCAGGGATTACGAAAGCGGCCTCTAACCCCTTGAGGTACTCTTCCACCGAAGAGACCCTGATGGGCGCGGGACGGCCGTCTTTTTTCTCCGAGAGGAACCTGTGGCCGTATGTCAGATCAGAGCTTTTGATGTGTCCGTACGAGAACTCTACCGGCTCTTTGCCGTAGATGGAGAGTATCCAGTGTATGGGGCGGGAGAAGGATATGTCGTAGGAGCCCCACCTCATGGACTTTGGCATGTATTCCTGCGAGATCGTCTCAAGGAGGACTCCGGGCAGTATCAATGCAGTGTCCTCGCCCTTTATCTCCTTTACGGCTGTCGCGTACTCGCCCTTGTCGGTCGAGACGAGCTTTATGTCGGCGAGTTCCAACCCCTGCGAGCGGATGAAGCCGAGAAGAGCGCCTGTGGGCTTGCCTTCGCTGTCAAAGGCGGCCTTCTTCTGCGGCCCCTTGAGCTCGAGCCTCGAGTCAGGCTGCCTTTCAGAGAGCCCCTTTACGATGAGCGTTAGCCTTCTCGGAGTTCCCAGAGTCGTTATCGAGTCGAAGGAGAGCCTTTTTGCCTCGAGGTTCTTCTTGAGGAAACCTTCGAGCGCGATGAGCGCCCTTGGTACTACCTTCGCCGGAAGCTCTTCAGTGCCTATCTCTACTAAAAGGTCTTTAGACATCTAATCCCCTTAACAGGCCGCTTCAAGCTTCCATCTGCTTTGTTGGCTTCAAAGCGAGTAATTGCGGCGTACATGCAGAGAACGCCTCATTCCTCGCTCCCAACGCCTCGCATATGGAGCTTTTTGGGCAGCCTGAACAAAATCGTTATTTTTCGGCAACCGTACAGCGCGTTTCGTCAGTCCTCCAATCTATCAAAAATTTAATTCTTTTCAATGCTTTTTTAATTGGGAAGGGGGCGTCAAGGCGCTTGCGACAAGGCGTTTGGGCTCCCAAAAGGGCTTGCCCTGGACAAAAATGGCCTGCAAATTGAGTCCTGAGCGAGAAACGCCTTGACATCATGAGGTTTTATTTCATAAAATGTCTGAATCGCTTCACTGCATTGTCCTTTTGCCAGAAACCGGCAAGTAATCAGCGCAGTTTTGTTTTTTCCCCTGCGGGCCCATAGCTCAGTTGGAAGAGCCACCGGCTCATAACCGGTCGGTCCCTGGTTCGAGCCCAGGTGGGCCCACCAAAGAATCCCCGGAGGTCGTTTTGATAAGTACCTTGCGAGCCCTTGAGCGCATTCAGAGGATTGACCTCGAAATCAAGGCTGTCGAGGACGAGGAAAGACGGCTCGTCAATACCATACAGGAGCTCTCTCTGGAGATAAAGGCGGGAGCCGTTGCCTTGGCAGTTGTCGAGGCCGACTCCGAGGCCCTGAAAACCCAGATAAAAGAGCTCGGCGAGAAGATAACGGAGAGCACGGAGCGGGCCTCCAAGGATGAAAAAAGGCTCAACTCGGTAAAGAACGACCGTGAGCTCAACGCCCTCACCAAAGAAATAAACGGCGCGAACAAGTCGAAAAAGCTCGGCGAGCAGGAAAAGAACGCTCTCCAGGCAAAGTGCGACGAAAAAGACGCCCTCATCAACGCGAAACTCGAAGCCCTGAAGACAAGGGAAGAGGAGCTCAAGAGGCTCTCGGCCGAGCTTGAGGCTTCCCGCTCCGGCTGGAAAGAGTCGATAGAGGCGAAGCTCAAGTCAAAGGACGAGATAAAGTCTTCGGTCGCCCCTGCGATATTGAGAAAGTACGAGCTCATAAGGTCCAAGAGAAACGGAGTAGGCCTGGCGCTGGTCAAGGACGAGATATGCCAGGGCTGCTTCACGCACATTCCCCCGCAGGTCTACATCATGCTCAAGAGAGGGACTGATGAGGAACTTCAGTCCTGCCCGCATTGCCACAGGCTCCTTCACGTCGAGGAAAACGGCCAGTTAGAGGCTGTCTGAACATGCCGCACGAAGACGGGAAGCTTGTAAAAAAGTTCCTGCTCGAGCTTTCAAGCACATTGGATATTGAATCGTCTATGCGCTCTTCCGGGGTCTCCCCCGCGAAGGCGCGTTCAATTTTTAAAAAGCTCGCCGCAGGGATACATGTCCAGGAGGAGCTTTTCGCTCCGGCTCCTTCCGGCGCTTACGTGATAAGGGTCGACGGAGCTTGCCGCGGCAACCCGGGCCTTTCCGGGGCAGGAGCCGCCATATTCGACAGGAAGGGCAATGTCGTAAAGGAGCTGCGCAAGTATCTCGGCGTCATGACGAACAACATGGCCGAATACAGCGCCCTTGTCATGGCCCTCTCCGAGGCAAAGGCAATGGGAGCGTCAGAGGTCGAGGTCTTCGCTGACTCAGAGCTCATGGTAAAGCAGATGACCGGAAAGTACAAGGTCAGGAGCCCGGACCTTCTGCCGCTTTACAACGAGGCGTCTTTACTCCTGAAGGGTTTCCATCGCCACAGGATAGCGCACATATACAGGGAAGAGAACAGCCTCGCCGATAAACTGGCCAACGAGGCCATAGACAGGCGGGTTAAATAAGGAGTTCCAGCAGACCGGAGGCTGCCGGGCGGCCGCTGGCCTTCATAAGGTCAGAGGAAAGTCCGGACACCACAGGGCAGGGAGGTCGCTAACGGCGACCGGGGGCGACCCCAGGGACAGGGCCACAGAAAAGGAGACCGCCCCGATTTTTTCGGGGTAAGGGTGAAAAGGCGGGGTAAGAGCCCGCCAGGTTGCCGGGTGACCGGCAATGCTTGGTAACCCCCTCCCGGTGCAAGGCCAAATAGGTTCCGCATCAAGGACGGCCCGTCCTTGTTCCCTTCGGGGACGGCGGAACGGGTTGGCTGCTCGAGCCTGTTGGCAACGACAGGCCTAGACGAATGGCCGCCGCCCGGATTTATCCGGGGACAGGATCCGGCTTACAGGCAGCCTCCGGTCTTAAAATCTTCAACGACAGGCGCGACTTGTCCGGTGCCGCGCCTTAGAGTTTTTTAATAACCCGCTCGCGGAATTTTTAATGTTCCGGCCTTACACTCTCCGTACTTTTGCAGTCTCTCGCTTTAATGGAACGCTTGACGTGACGTCCGTCACTGGTTTTCTCAGTGTATCTTTTTAATACTGTTAGCGTTTTCACCCGTATGTCCGTATAATAACCCTGCCCGGGTTTTATCCGGACGCCGGCGTGTGTATTACGGCCTGAGGGCTTTCGCCCCTGGCTGGCTTGACAGAGAGTTTTTTTGTGGGAGAGCGCGCGCCGGATGTGAGGGCCGCGCCATGGGCGCTTTTCAACTGGGCTTCAGGTATTTTCAGGGTCAGTATAGTTGTGAAAATCGGCATCAAAATAAAGCTGGCTGTGATACTCTCGAGCCTGCTGTTCGTTACCACCTTCTCGATAGGCTTCATTCTTGTCGCCTATCAGAAGGCCTCGCTCGAAGAGCAGCTCCGCTCAATGGCCGGCACCATAACGCACGAGTTCGCCAATGACTCCAAGATCCCTTTCATGCAGAGGGACTCTCTGGCCATGAACCTCCTCGTGCAGAATATCCTCAGGTACCCCGGCATACACGACTCCTACCTCCTCAACCACAACTTCCAGATAGAGGCGCACAAGGACCTCCAGGAGGTGGGCACCGAGTTCAAGGCTTTTGACACGAGGCTCTTTTCCGCTCATAATGAAGCTGCCCCCTGGCTCATGGAGGAGAAGGACGGGCTGATAACATTCGTCTCCCCGATCATATTCAGGTCAACCACGGTCGGGTACACGGTAGTGTCGTTTTCGGACAGCTTCATCCAGGAGCAGGTGCGGCGCTCCATACAGAGGGTCGCGGTCATCGGCTTCGTCGTGGTTGGCTTAGTGACACTCCTTTCCATACCGCTTTCCTCCGGCCTCCTGCGCCCTGTCTTCAGGCTCTTCGAGGGCACGAAGGAGATAGCGATGGGCAACTTCGATTACCGCATCCCTGAGGTCAGGAAGGACGAACTCGGCACGCTGGTAAAATCCTTCAACAGGATGGCCGCCGAGCTCAAGAAAAAGGAGATTCTGAAGGGCGTATTCAACCGCTACGTCAGCCCTCACCTTGCCGACGAGATCCTGAAAGACCCCGAGAAGATAACGCTCGGCGGCGACAGGCGCGAGGTGACGGTCATGTTCGCCGACATAAGGGGCTTCACGTCGATAGCGAGAAAGCTTGAGCCGGAAGAGACGGTCGACCTCCTCAACAGGTACTTCACCGTCATAACCGAGGTGATATTCAGGTTCGAGGGCACGGTGGACAAGTTCATGGGAGACTGCGTCATGTCGGTCTTCGGAGCGCCCATAAAGAGCGAGACCCACCTCGAGCAGGGGCTCAAGGCGGCAATGGCGGTAAAGAAGGCGGTTGAGGAATTGAACAGGGTGAGGTCGTCGGAAGGCGCCATAGCCCTCGACATGGGCATAGGGCTCGCCTCGGGAGAAGTCATAGCGGGCAACATGGGCTCGATGGTGAGGATGGAGTACACGGCGGTGGGAGACACGGTCAACCTGGCCTCCCGCCTAACAGACCTCGCCGGAGGCGGCGACATACTCGTCAACGAGGCGGTCTATAACGCTGTAAGAGGCAAGGTCGAAGCTGAGGAGATCAGGGGAGTCGTCATAAAGGGGTTTGATCATCCGGTCACCCTTTATAACGTAAGGGAGTTCCCCGGCGACTGGGCCGCCGAGGTGGAAGGAATAGTCCACCTGGCCCTTATGGAGCTTGAGAGGGATGGGATCATACTTTAGGATATCGGTGGTTTTGTGCGTAGTCCTCTTCTCGGGCTGCGCCCAGCTGAACCCGGCGTTCTGGCGCGGCAGTGAGCTCGACAGGGCCACTGCTTATTACGAGAACGGCCTTATCTTCGACGCCATGGCAAAGGCTAAGTCGATTCCCAGGAGCGATCAGGACTACAAGGCCGCCAGGAAGCTCATAGAGGACATCAACGCCATCTCCATGCAGCTCTCCAGGCGGCACATGGAGATCGGCGAGGACTTCGAGAAGGCCGCGATATACGGCCCGGCCCTTGCCGAGTACAGGGAGTCTCTCAAATACAACCCGTCAAACATACTCGCGCGCAATAAGATAGAGACGATCGGCGAGGCCATGCGCTCGGGCGAGAAGTCCGACAGGAACAAGGTGGCAAAGAAGGCCGCCAAGGAAGAGCCGGAGGAACTCGCCAACACACATTACCTCAAGGGCAAGATCTACCTCGACTCCAAGACCTACGCCAAGGCCATAGAGGAGTTCTCCGCCGTCCTCAAGATACTCCCCTCCTACATGAACACGGCCGAACTTCTTGCCAGGGCAAAAAGGGAGAGGGACAAGGCTGTCGACGTCCACCTGAGGAAGGGCATCGCCTACTTCCAGAGCGAGGAGATGGAGATGGCCATAAAGGAGTGGGAGGCGGTCCTCGAGCTCGACCCCTCCAACAAGATCGCTGCCGACTACAAGGACAGGGCCGAGGTGATAATGGAGCGGCTCAAGAGGATAAGGGAGAAGCAGGCCTTTTCAGGAGAGGCTCCCGTGTGCCTGGCGTGCAGTATTCCTCCCGCGCTCAATTGAACTTTCTTCCCTTCTCGTCCATTCAATAAATAAACCCCAAAGCGTCTCTTTAAGGCCGCTCCCGTGCTTTCACGGGACTAAGGCGCGCCCTCATCGCTGTTTTTTATTTTTTTTCGCGCGTCATCCTGCTTTCCTCTTCCTTTTCAACTCAAGCTGGCCTTCGAATATGTGAGCCGTTTGTTCTCTGGCAAGTGGCTTGCCCGAACCGCTATCCCTACTAATAGCGTATCAGTCCGACCATTTCCACAACAGGTTGAAAGAACGGGCCTGGTGGATGCCGGCCGCAAGAGAATTAATATACCTTTTGTTTCGACAACTCCGCTACCTCAACGCTGGAACCCCCAAAAATAGCGTGTTTTCCTGCCAATTCCACGCCTGTTTTCCACTTACATTTTACTTGACAAAAAAATAGTACAGGAATATAGTTAGCCCATTGCGTGGTATAAAGTGGTATAAAGTGGTATTCAGCTGTTCAAAAGTGGGATGAGTGGGGTATAAAACCCCGAAAAACCGGAGAGATACGGCTCCGGGCCCGAAGTGGATAAACTGTTAATAACCGATGTTCAAGGGCAGGTACGAACACCTAATCGACGGCAAGGGAAGGCTCAGCATACCTTCCAGGTTCAGGGATACCCTCGCAGAGCGGTACGATTCCCGCCTTGTAGTGACTACCTATGACAACTGCCTCATAGCCTATCCCCTTGCCGAATGGCTCAAGCTCGAGGACAAGATCGCCACCCTACCCGAGTTCAAGAAGGACACCAAGGCATTTCTCAGGTTTTTCTATTCAAGCGCTTCTGACTGCGCGATAGACAGGCTTGGGAGGATACTCCTGCCGCAGACCTTGCGGGACTACGCGAAGCTCGAGAAGGATGTGGTCGTCATAGGCGCGTTCAGGCACATGGAGATATGGAGCAAGCCGCTGTGGGACGAGGCTGAGAAGGCCGCCTCCCAGGAGGATATCGTCAATACCCTTGAGCGCCTGGGGCTCTGACAGATGGATTTTGGCCATCTGTCAGTAATGGCGCGCGAAGCAGTAGAGCTTCTTGGCTGCTCCAGAGGCGGCGTATATGTCGACGGCACTCTTGGCGGCGGCGGGCACACTTCTGAGATGCTCAGGGCAAACCCTGCCAACAGGGTCATAGGGCTGGACAAGGACGAAGACGCGCTGAAGGCCGCCTCAGAGTTCCTCGCCCCCTTTGGCGACAGGGTCTCTCTGGTAAGGGAAGACTTCAGGAACCTGAAAAAAGCGGTCGAAGGGATTGGGGCCGCGCCGGTTGACGGGGTCCTCCTTGACATAGGCGTATCCTCTTTTCAGCTGGACAGCGCCGAGAGGGGTTTCAGTTTCAGGTTTGATTCTCCCCTTGACATGAGGATGGACACGAGGCAGGAGATGACCGCCGCGACCCTCGTCAACACGCTTGAAGAAAGAGAGCTCGAGAGCGTCCTGCGTGAGTTCGGAGAAGAGGCCTTTGCCGGAAGGATAGCGAGATCCATAGTCCACAGGCGCGCTTCAAAGCCGATAGAGACGACCGGAGAGCTTGTCGAGATAGTGCTCCTGGCCATACCGAAGAAGTTCCAGGGCGGCCGGGTGCACCCGGCGACAAAAGTCTTTCAGGCCCTTCGCATAGCCGTCAACGACGAGCTCGAGAGCCTTAAGCATGGGATAACGGGAGGGATGGGGGTCTTGAAGACCGGCGGCAGGTTGGCCGTCATAACCTTCCACTCCCTCGAGGACAGGATAGTGAAGAGAGCGTTCAGGGAGGCTTCAACCGGGTGCGTATGCCCGCCGAAGTTCCCCATCTGCGTATGCGGGCACAAGCCCGTTGCCAGGCTCCTTACGAGAAAGGCTGTTACCGCCTCGCAAGAGGAGCTGGACATCAACCCGAGGGCCAGGAGCGCGCGCCTGAGGGCCATTGAGATGCTTTAAGAGGAGGACTGTTATGGCTGAGGTAGTAAGCAAAAAAATGGAGTTCCCCGGGGTCCTCACCGGACAGGACGTGAGGACGAGGCGAGACGTGAAGGACATGAGCTTCCTTTACTTCTCCGTGCTGATCGCGGTCATGGCCGTGCTCATCATATTCGCCTTCATGTGGAGCAGGCTCATGGTCGTGAACGCGGGCTATGAGATATCCAGGGCTAACAGCTCGAGGGCCTCTCTCATGGAGCAGAACAAGAGGCTCAGGCTCGACTACTTGAGGCTCAAGAGCCCCGAGAGGATAGAGGGCATAGCGACCGGCGAGCTCGGTCTCATGAACGCCAAAAGCGAGCAGATAGTAACCATCAGATGAAGCCAGGGAAAAAGCCCAAATCATATTTCAAGCTCCGTATATATCTGGTAACGGGCTTTTTCCTCCTTTTTTTCCTCGCCATATTCGGACGGGCGGTCCACCTGCAGATAATCCAGGGGCCCAGCCTCAAGAAGATGGCGGCGAAGCAGCACAGAAAGACCCTGAACCTCCAGTCGAAGAGGGGAGATATCTTCGACAGGAATTCAAAAGAGCTGGCCGTAAGCGTCGAGGTCGACTCGGTCTTTGCCCAGCCGAACAAGATAGAGTCCCCGAGGACGGTCGCCAAGGTCCTTTCCCCCATACTCGGTGTCAGTTTTTTTGAGCTCGAGAAAAAACTCCGGAAAGACGCCGGGTTCGTCTGGCTCAAACGCCAGGTCGACCTCAAGGACGAGCAGAGGCAGATAGTAAAGGAGCTCGACGGCATCGGGATAATGAAGGAGAGCAGGAGGTACTACCCGAACCGCCAGCTCGCCTCCAACATAATAGGCTTCACCGGCCTCGACGCCAACGGGCTCGAGGGCATAGAGAGGTACTACGACTCCATGCTCAAAGGCACTTCCGCCAGGTTCACCGGCGAGAAGGACGCGATGGGCCGCACGCTCGTCTATCAGGACCCTGACAAGACCGTGCCTCTGGAGGGCATGGAGGTCGAGCTCACCATAGACAAGACCATACAGTACGTCGCGGAAAAGGCCCTGAAAAAGGCTGTCGACAAGTATGGCGCTGTTGGCGGTACCGCCATAGTGATGGACCCGGCAACCGGCGAAATACTGGCCATGGCGAACCAGCCGTCCTTCGACCCTAACGACGTAGGCAGGTTCGATATAAACCACTGGAAGAACAGGGCCGTGACAGACGTCTACGAGCCTGGCTCTACCTTCAAGATGTTCCTCATAGCCGCGGCCCTTGACGAGGGGCTCATCAAGCCCTCAAACAGCTTTTTTTGCGAGAACGGCAATTACAGGGTGGCTGACAGGGTCTTTCACGACCACGAAAAGTACGGCTGGCTGGACGTTTCACACATAATAAAATATTCGAGCAACATCTGCTCGGCGAAGATAGGCGAAAAGCTCGGCAAGGTACAGCTCTACCGGTACATGAAGGCCTTCGGTTTCGGCTCCAGGACAGGCATAGACCTGCCTGGAGAAGCGACCGGCTTTGTGCGCCATTACAACAAGTGGTCAGGCGTCACGCTCCATACGGTCTCGTTCGGCCAGGGGGTCTCTGTCTCCGGCGTGCAGCTCCTTTCTGCCGTCTCGTCGATTGCCAACGGCGGCTTTCTCATGAAGCCGTATGTAGTCAGGTCGGTAAAGGACCAGGGCGGCCATGTCGTCTCTGAATCCCACCCTGTCGTAACGAGGAGGGTGATATCCGCTGAGACCGCCGCGACGCTTACCGAGATGCTCGTAGGGGTCACAGAAGAGGGCGGCACCGGCGTCAAGGCGGCCATCGAGGACTTTGAGGTCGCCGGAAAGACAGGAACGGCCCAGAAGCCTGACTTCAAGAGCGGCGGCTACGCGAGAGGGGCCTATGTAGCCTCTTTTGTAGGTTTTGTGCCGGCGAAAAACCCCAGGCTTGCGATACTTGTCACGGTAGATGAGCCAAAAGGGGAGTATTATGGCGGCCTGGTCTCCGGCCCGGTCTTTAAAGAGATAGCCGAGGAATCCCTTGCCTATCTCGGGGTCTTCAAGGCCAACACGAGCGCGCCAAACATGGAAGTCGAAGGGGACGCGGTCCCTGAGACGGATGGCGGCGAGGCCCTTTCCGACCCGGCCGAGCTCCGGCCCATGGCAGTGCCTGATTTTCACGGGAAATCAGTGAGGATGGTCCTGAGGATAGCCAAGGACAGGGCTTTTGACGTTGAGGTAAAGGGCAGCGGAAGGGCTGTCGCGCAGCATCCGTTCCCCGGCGCTTCGATCCCTTCAAACGGGCCGGTCGTTGTAGAGTTCCGTTGAAGAATGGTTTGAAAACAGCAGCAGTGATGTGAGAAAATAATAAGTTAAGGCCATTCAGGCCCTTGACCGGGCCTGATCGACCCGCAAGCTGCGAGGCATCATGAAATTGAGCGATATAGTGCCTTTTCTGGACTGCCAGATATCCGGAGGCCTTGATATAGATATAACGGGAATCTCAACCGATTCGCGCAGGATCGACAACGCCCCCGGCAAGGCTACCCTCTTCGCGGCCATGCCCGGCGAGCACGTCGACGGCTACTCCTTCATCCCGGCGGCTGTCGAGGCAGGGGCCGCCTGCGTCCTTGCCGAGAGGCTTACACCTTCCATAAAGGCAACCCAGGTCATAGTCCCTGATATGAGAGAGGCTCTCGCGAGGACGGCTGACCTCGTCTTTGGCGAGCCCTCGAAAAGGCTCGTCCTTTTCGGTGTCACCGGTACGAACGGCAAGACTACCACGACCTATATCCTCGAGGCCATATTGAAGGCGGCAGGGGCCAACCCCGGCGTCATAGGCACTGTAAACTACCGCTATAACGGAAAAGTATTTCCCGCGCCCCACACGACCCCTCAGGCTCCCGAGCTCCAGGCCATATTGAAGGAGATGGCGGATTCAGGTGTTACCCACTGCGTCATGGAAGTCTCTTCCCACGCGCTCGAGCAGAAAAGGGTCGGCTATTGCCGTTTCAGGGCAGGCGTCTTCACGAACCTCACGCACGACCACCTCGATTATCACAGGACAATGGACGAGTACTTCAGGTGCAAGTCCATCTTGTTCGATTATCTCAGCGCGACCGGAGGAGAGTCTATCGTCAATGTGGACGACCCCTGGGGCGCCAAACTCAAGGCGGCTTTCCCGTCGGCCGTGACCTTCAGCCTGAAAAGTGGCGCGAGCGTATATCCGAGAAGTTTTTCTCTGCTCGAAGGCAGGACAGAGGCGCAGGTGGCGACCCCTTCAGGCGACGTCCATATATCTTCACACCTCGTCGGCGAGTACAACCTTCAGAACATGCTCGGCGCGATAGCGCTTGCCTGTTCCGCGGGGATTAGGAAGGAAGCGATAACGATCGGCATCTCCTCGCTTGAAAGGGTCCCGGGAAGGCTCGAGAAGCTCGAATCAAAGGGTTCACGCCTCTTCCGGGCCTATGTCGACTACGCCCACACGGGCGATGCTTTAGAGAGGGCCTTGCAGGCGCTCCGTCCGGTTACGAGCAACAGGCTCATCACGGTATTCGGCTGCGGCGGCAACAGGGACAGGATGAAGAGGCCGAAGATGGGCGAGGCGGCTACCCGCCTCTCCGACTTCACCATAGTCACTTCAGACAACCCGAGGGACGAAGATCCGCTCGAGATAATAAAAGAGATAGAGGCCGGGATAAAGGGGCTCAAGAGGTTCTCTCCAGCTGAGAGCCCTTCCATGAAGGGGTACATGGTCATAGCCGACAGGAAAGAGGCCATACGGAAGGCCGTCTCCATCGCTTCCACCGGGGACACAATACTTGTCGCTGGCAAGGGCCATGAGGACTACCAGATAATAAAGGGCGTCAAATATCACTTTGACGACTTCGAGGTTTTAAGAGAGGCCATGGAAGAGGGCGCGAAAGCCGCCGCTCATCGATAATATGAAGGTATCTTTCAAGGACATAGCCGCCTCGACAGGCGGCACGCTCAAAAGCGGCAACCCTGATGGCCTCGCGACCGGAGTTTCAACCGATTCGAGGAAGATAAGCACAGGGGACGTCTTCTTCGCCCTGAAGGGGCCGAACTTCGACGGCCACGCCTTTGTGAGGGACGTCCTGGACAAGGGCGCGGCGATCGTTGTCGTGGACAATGAAGAGTGTTTGAAGGGGCTCGCTTCCACGGCCTCTGCCATAGTCGTAGGCGACACGTTGAAGGCGCTCGGCGCGCTGGCCGCCCATGTCCGGAGGCTCCACAGGATACCGTTCATCGCGATAACAGGGAGCGCTGGCAAGACCACGACCAAGGAGATGACGGCCTCCATCCTGTCGATTTCAAGGAATGTGCTCAAGACTGAGGGCAACAAAAATAACCTCATCGGCCTTCCTCTGACGATATTCAGGCTCGAAGAAGCGCATGAGGCCGCGGTAGTCGAGCTCGGCATAAGCGAGGACTGGGAGATGGAAAGGCTCGTTGCCATCTGCGCCCCTGACGTCTCTCTCATAACCAACATCGGCCGGGGCCATCTTCAGACGCTCGGCTCTCTCGAAGGGGTCGCGAGGGCAAAGGGGCCGATATTCTCTCTTCTCGCCGCCCACGGCGTCAAGGCCGTGAACCTCGACGACCCATGGGTCGTCAGGGCCGCGGGATTCGGCGGACAGATGGTGACCTGGAGCGCTAAGGACAAAGAGGCCGATGTCTTTATAGAGGACTCTTTTGCGGAGGCGGGGCTTGCAGGAGCCAGAGCCGTCTACAAAGTGGGCGGAAAAAGAGTAAGCGTGAAGTTCTCGGCCCCGGGCCTGATGAACGGCGTGAACGGCGCGGCGGCCATAGCCGCGGCGTACGCGCTCGGCGTGCCGGTCTCTCACATGGCTCAGGGGCTCGAGGCCTGGACCCCTGTAAAGGGCAGGATGGGCCTCATAAGGTCTGGCGGGCTTACAGTCATAGACGACACATACAACGCCAACCCCGAGTCAATGGGCTCGGCGTTGAGGACTTTGAAAGAAGCAAGAGGCAGGAAGGTGGCTGTCCTTGGCGACATGCTGGAGTTAGGGGACGCGAGCGAAAAAGAGCACGCCGGTGTCGGCAGGCTCGCGGCCGAGCTCGGGGTAGACGTGCTCGTTGCCATAGGCTCTTCGAGCGAGACGACCGCGGAGAGCGCGAGAAAGGCTGGATTGAAAGACGTATTCAGCTTCGGCACGAAGAAGAACGCGCTCGAGCTTCTGAAGAGGATCCTGCACGAGGGCGACACGGTGCTCATCAAGGGCTCGAGGGGAGTAGCTCTCGAGGAAGTAGTAGAGGGTCTCAGGAAATAACCGGCCCGGGCCTTCAAGCCCGGCGGATAAAGCCAGAAAAGGCAACGAGGCGCATGCTCCATTATTTTTTATATCCGCTGGCGAAGTACCACACTATATTCAACGTGTTCCAGTACATTACCTTCAGGACCATCTACGCGGCCATTACCGCGCTGGTCCTGAGTTTTCTTCTTGGCCCGTACCTCATAGAAAAGCTCCGCAAGCTCAAATTTGGCGAGGTCATAAGGGAAGACGGCCCGGCGGGCCACATGAGCAAGGCAGGCACGCCGACCATGGGAGGCGCGATAATCCTCGCGGTCGTCGCCGGGTCGGTCCTTCTGTGGGGCAACCTCAAGAGCCCGTACGTATGGCTTTTGCTCTTCGTCACGCTCGGCATGGGGGCAATAGGCTTCCTCGACGATTACAGCAAGGTAGTGAAGAAGAAAAAAGGCGGGATGAGGGCGCGCACGAAGTTCTTGTATCAGGTGCTGGTGGCCTCGACGGCCGCGATCTTCTTGTACTTCAACGGCGCTGATACCATAGTGACCATACCGTTCTTCAAGGACGCGGCCATAGACCTGAAGGCCTTCTACATACCGTTCGTGGTTTTTGTCATCGTGGGTACTTCGAACGCGGTGAACCTCACGGACGGGCTTGATGGACTGGCCATCGGCCCCATGACGATATCGGCCGCGACCTACATGCTGCTCGCGTACCTCGTGGGACACGTGAAGATTGCGAGCTACCTGCACATCATGTACGTGCCGCACGCCGGAGAGCTCGCGGTCTTCGCCGGAGCCATGGTCGGCGCGTCATTGGGCTTTCTCTGGTACAACACGTACCCCGCGCAGGTCTTCATGGGCGACGTAGGCTCTCTTTCATTGGGCGGCGCGCTCGGGACACTGGCCGTCATAACGAAGAACGAGATAATCCTTCTACTTGTCGGCGGCATATTCGTCGTCGAGGCGCTCTCCGTCATATTTCAGGTCTGCTCGTTCAAGCTCACCGGGAAAAGGATGTTCGCCATGGCGCCCATACACCACCATTACGAACTAAAGGGCTGGCCAGAGCCGAGGATAATAGTAAGGTTCTGGATAATCTCGATAATACTCGCGCTGGTCGCGATAAGCACGCTGAAGATCAGATGATAGGGAGCGTAATGAAAAAAGGCGATTGCTTGCAGGCCGCCAGAGAAGCCTTGAACGGAAAGAAAGCGGTCGTAGTCGGGCTGGCTTCGACCGGAATAGCGGCCTCCCGCTTTCTCGCGAAATGCGGGGCAAAGGTCACGGCGACCGACTCCCGGGCGGCTGAAGTCCTCCCGGGCGTGGAGAGCCTCGCCTCTTACGGCGTCGAGATAAAGGCCGGTGGGCACTCTGGCATAGAGCTCGACGGGGTCGACATGATCGTCGTGAGCCCGGGGGTCCCCTCTGACCTTCCCTTCCTCAACGCCGCGAGAAAGGCCGGCTCAGAGGTAATAAGCGACATAGAGCTCGCGTGGCGCTTCATCGACTCTCCCGTCATCGCGATCGCAGGGACAAACGGCAAGACCACGACAACGACTCTCCTCGGGCAGGCGCTGGAAGATTCCGGTTTGAAAGTCTTCGTCGGCGGCAACATCGGCACGCCTGCTGTCGAGTACGTTGAGAACGGAGGCGGGGCCGACCTGTGCGTGCTGGAGATATCGAGCTTCCACCTTGAGACGACGAAGTTCTTCAAGCCGCACATCGCCATACTGATCAACATCACCGAGGACCACCTCGACAGGTACAGGGACTTCGAGCACTACGCCGCTACCAAGTTCAGGCTCTTCGAGAACCAGTCAGAGGCCGACTTCGCGGTCGTAAACGCAAACGACCCGGTCATAGCCGCCAGGCAGGCCTCTCTCGGCAGGGGCAAGGTAATACCGTTTACGGTCGAGGGCAAATGCGATGGCCTGTATCTGGACGGAGGCTCCATAGTCCACATGATGGACGGCAGGAGGGAGGAGTACCCGGTCGACGGGATAAGGCTCACGGGACTCCATAACATGGAGAACGTCATGGCCGTCATCGCGGCGGCCAGACTCGCCGGGGTCTCCAAGTCGAGCCTCATGAAGACCCTTGGCGCTTTCAGCGGCCTCCACCACAGGATGGAGACCGTAAGGGAGTTCGGCGGAGTCACTTACATAGACGATTCAAAAGGCACGAACATAGGCGCTCTTCAGATGGCTTTGCGCGGCCTCAAGGGGCCAATCGTCCTCATAGCCGGAGGGGTCGACAAGGGCGGAGATTACAGGGTCCTCGGCCCTCTCGTCAGGGAAAAGGTCAAGGCAATGGTGCTTCTGGGCGAGGCAAAGCATAAGATTAACGACGCGCTCGGACACCTCACGAAGACGGTCATTGTCGAATCGTTCGAGGACGGCGTGAAGGCGGCCCATGAGAGCGCCGTCGCCGGAGACACGGTCCTTTTGTGCCCGGCCTGCTCGAGCTTCGACATGTTCAGGAACTACAAGGAAAGAGGGGAGCGTTTCCGCGCTCTCGTAGAGGCCCTTTGATAAAGCTTAAAGACACAGACAGGCTGCTCATAATATCGACACTCCTCCTTGTCGTGGTAGGGGTCGTCATGGTCTATTCCACGAGCTACATCGTGGCCCTGAAGAGGTTCGGGGACGAGTTCTTCTTCGTGAAGAAGCACCTTACCTACGCGGTCGCCGGCGTCGGGTGCATGATAGTGGCTTCCCGCCTGCCGTACCAGCTTTACAGGAAGCTCGCGTACCCGGCATTGATAATCGCGGCGCTCTTCCTCGTGTGCATATACATACCTGGGCTCGGGGTCACCGCCGGAGGAGCGAGGAGGTGGGTACACCTGGGCCCGATTACTTTCCAGCCCTCGGAGCCCGCGAAGCTCGCGGTGATATTCTTCCTCGCGTACTCGCTGGCGTCGAAGGCCGACAGGATAAAGACCTTCTCCCCGGGCTTCCTGCCTAACATACTGATACCTGGCATCATCATAAGCCTCATAATAATGGAGCCGGACCTTGGTACTTCGATGGCGCTCGCTTCTATCGTGGTCATCATGAACTTCGCCGCCGGCGTGCGCCTCCGCTACCTCTTCGGCATGGGGCTCCTCGCGCTTCCTGCTGTCTGGCTGGTCATACAGAACTTCGGCTACATGATGACGAGGATACAGATATATCTCGACCCGTGGAAAGACCCGGGCGGCAAGGGCTTCCAGATGGTACAGTCCTTCCTGGCTTTTGGCGCTGGCGGGCTCTACGGCGCGGGATTGGGCGAGGGCAAGCAGAAGCTCTTTTTCCTGCCTGAGGCGCATACGGACTTCATACTCTCGGTCATTGGAGAGGAGTTAGGGCTCATCGGAGTATCGGTAGTCATAGCGTTCTACGTGATATTCCTCATCTGCGGCGTAAAGATAGCGTTCAAGGCAAGGGATTTGCACGGGCAGTACCTCGCTCTCGGCCTTACTTTCATGGTCGTTTTGCAGGCGGCGCTCAACATGGCGGTCGTAATGGGCATGCTGCCACCCAAGGGGCTCCCTCTTCCGTTCATAAGCTACGGCGGGACATCCCTCATGGTGAACATGGCGGCTGTCGGCATAATGCTCAATATCTACATGAAGGAAAACGAGGCTTGAAAGGTCTTTGTAATAAGGCTCCGGCGTGAGCAGAAAGCCGTCGAACAGGAACCTGAGGCTCGTCTTCGCCGGAGGCGGCACTGGCGGCCACCTTTTCCCGGCAATCGCGCTGGCTGAAGAGTTCAGGAGGATAAACTCCGGCGTCGAGATAACCTTTGTCGGAAGCCGCGGCGGGCTCGAGGAGAAGATAGTCCCGAAGTACGGCTGGCCCTTGAAGCTCTTTGACGTCGAGGGCATCAAGAGGAAAAAGGGGCTCTCTGCCGTGAGGGCGCTCGCTAAAGCCGCCAGGTCGACGGTCGAAGCGGTAATGCTCCTTCGCCGGATAAGGCCGGACGGCGTAATAGGCTCCGGCAGCTACTCGTCGGCGCCTGTCGTGACTGCGGCCAAGCTCCTCGGGATGAAGACCGCGATACTTGAGCAGAACGCCCTTCCCGGGCTTACCAACAGGGCTTTAGGCAAGCTGGTCGACAGGGTATATATATCGTTCGAAGAGTCACGCAGGTTTTTCCCCGGGGGCCGCACGATCCTCTCCGGTAACCCGGTCAGAAGGGATATAATAACCAGGCTCGAGGACAGGCGGGGCAGGGCTGAGAGGTTCTCCATACTGGTCTTTGGCGGCAGCCAGGGCGCGACGGCCATCAACGCGGCGTTCCTTGACGCGGCAGAGTTTCTCACCGACATCTGGAGCAACCTCAAGGTCGTGCACCAGACCGGACAGGAGGGCTTTGACACGGTAGTCGCGGCCTATAAGAGGAAGAACCTC
Source organism: Deltaproteobacteria bacterium (assembly GCA_020846435.1). Lineage (GTDB taxonomy): Bacteria > Desulfobacterota > GWC2-55-46 > GWC2-55-46 > GWC2-55-46 > GWA2-54-12. The sequence goes on along the minus strand of JADLDY010000063.1, from coordinate 58,912 downwards.
AAGGTAGAGGCGCATAAGTTCATAGAGGCCATGGGTGAGGCCTATAATTCAGCCGACCTGGTCGTGTGCAGGGCAGGGGCTACCTCTCTGGCGGAGATAACCGCGGCAGGGCTTCCGTCAATACTGATACCGTACCCGTTCGCTTCAGACGACCATCAGACGGTAAACGCCCGCAGCCTCGAGAAGGCAGGGGCCGCCGTGATGATAAAGCAGGAAGGGCTTACAGGCTCTCTACTTGCCGGCGAGATAAGAAGGCTTTACAACGACGCTCAGGCCATGAAGTCGATGAGGGAGCGGTCAAAGGCCCTTGGCAAGCCAAGGGCGGCGCAGGAGATAGCCGAGAATTTTTCGAAGATCATTATTTGACAGGCAGTTGAAATAACCGACTTTATTAAGGCTGCTAAAAAAGTTCATATGCGCGGCGTCGAGGAGCGAGTAATGAGGCGTACTTTGTTGTACGCCGCAATTACGAGCAACGATGAGAACAAAGCAGATGGGAGCTTGAGGCAGCCGTAGAGGAGTAAATAAGTGTACAGAGGCAGAATAAAAAAGATTCATTTCATAGGCGTGGGCGGCAGCGGCATGAACGGCATAGCCGAGGTCCTCGTCAACATGGGCTACAAGGTCACAGGCTCTGACCTCGCGGAGACGGAGACGACAAAAAGGCTCCGGTCCATCGGTATAACGATATTCGTCGGCCACAGGGAAGAGAATGTCATCGGCGCGGACTGCGTCGTCTACTCGTCGGCCGTAAAGAAGGAGAACCCGGAGATACGGGAGGCAACATCACGCCAGATTCCCATAATCCCCAGGGCGGAGATGCTCGCCGAGCTCATGAGGATGAAGTACGGCATAGCCATCGCCGGGACCCACGGCAAGACGACCACGACTTCGATGGTCTCGATGATACTGGCGTCTGCCAACATGGACCCAACGATAGTCACCGGAGGCAAGCTCAACAGCCTCGGGGCCAACGCCAAGCTCGGCACCGGGGACTTCCTTGTCGCCGAAGCCGACGAGTCTGACGGCAGCTTCCTGAAGCTCTCGCCGACGATAGCTGTCGTCACGAACATAGACAGAGAGCACATGGACCATTACGAGGACATGGACGCCGTGAAAAAGGCCTTCCTCGACTTCATGAACAAGGTCCCGTTCTACGGCTGTGCTATCATATGCCTCGACCACCCGGTAATACAGAGCCTAATACCCAAGATAACGAGGCGCTTCAAGTCCTACGGGCTCACGGCCCAGGCCGACATCCACGCGAGAAAGATAGTCCACGACGGCATGAAGACTTCGTACGAGGTCTGGCAGAACAAGGAGCTCATGGGCTCTGTCACCCTGAACCTGCCCGGAGAGCACAATGTCTACAACTCTCTGGCCGCGATAACCGTCGCGATGGAGCTCGAGATACCCTTCGACAAGATAAAGGCCGGGCTCGAGGGCTTCACCGGCGTCGAGAGGCGCTTCCATGTGAGAGGCACAGTTGGCGACATCGTCGTGGTTGACGATTACGGCCACCACCCCGAGGAGATAAAGGCCGTGTTGAAGGCCGCCAAGAAGGGCTGGATCAACAGGGTCGTCGTGGTCTTCCAGCCGCACAGGTACACGAGGACAAGGGACCTGTTCAACGAGTTTCTCTCCGCGTTTAATGATGCGGAAAAGCTCATCCTGACGGAAGTCTACGCGGCAGGCGAGGAAAAGCTCGAAGGTTTCTCCGGAGAGTCGCTCTACAAGGGCATAAAGGGCTACGGCCACAAGGATGTCTCTTTCGTGCCTGAGATAAGTAAAATTCCGTCGTACCTGGAGAGCGTGGTCGTACCGGGCGACATAGTAATAACTCTTGGCGCCGGGGATGTCTGGAAGGCCGGGGTAATGTTCGTGGAGTCGCTCAAGGCAAAGGCTTCTTCAAAGGCCTGAGGCAGGGAAAAATGAAAAGCGCGACAGGCAAAAACAAGGGTGAAGAGAAGGTGCAGTACTCTCTCTTTTTCATCCAGCGGTTCAAGGGCAAGGTCCTTTTCAACGTCCCGATGAGCGAGTATACCTCGTTGAGGATAGGCGGGCCAGCCGACGTCATGGCCTTCCCGCAGGACGAAGGCGACCTCAAGGACCTCATGGCCTTTGCCGAGGCCAAGGGCTTTCCCTTCTATGTCCTCGGCTCAGGCACCAACCTCCTCGTGCGCGACGGAGGCATAAGGGGCATAGTCGTCAACATGACCGAGGGTTTCAAGGACATCACCTGGCTCGATGGCGGCAAGGCGATAGTGGGCGCTGGGGTGAAGCTTCCTGACCTCGTCGTGCAGACAAGGGACAGAGGCCTCTCAGGCATCGAGTTCGCCGCCAACATACCAGGCACGATAGGCGGGGCGGTCTGCATGAACGCCGGGGCTTACGGCGGCGAGATGAAGGACGTCGTCGAGGGCGTGGAGATTGCCGGGCGCAAGGGGCAAAAGGGGTTCATACCTAAAAGCGAGCTCAACTTCTCGTACAGGAGGGCCTCTCTCCCTAAGGGTGCCATCGTCACCAGGGCCCATATGGTATTTGAATTGAGGGACATTGAAGAGATAAAGGCAAAGGTGACCGAGTTCAGGGAGAAGCGCAAGGCAACGTCCAGCGCGATAAACTTTCCCAACGCTGGCTCCATATTCAAAAACCCTGAGAGCGCTCCGGCCGGAAGGCTCATAGAGGAGGCCGGGCTCAAGGGCGAGAAGATGGGAGGAGCGGCTGTCTCGGAAGTGCACGCCAATTACATAGTAAATACGGGCGGGGCCAGGGCAAAGGACGTGCTCACACTGATGGCCCTTATCAGGGACAGGGTCTTCAGCACGAGAGGGGTCGTCCTCGAGCCTGAGATCAAGGTCGTTGGAGAGGATTGAAAAGATGGCGTCAATGAAGAAAAAGAAGATAGGCGTACTCATGGGCGGCTTGTCCGAGGAGAGGGAGATATCCCTCAGGACAGGGGCGGCCATCCTGAAGGCGCTTCTTGAAAAAGGCTACAACGCCGTCGGCATAGACGCCGGGAGGGATATAGCGAGCGTCCTCCTCAGAAAGAAGATAGAGGTCGCGTTCATCGCTCTCCACGGCCGCTACGGAGAGGACGGCTGCATGCAGGGGCTTCTCGAGGTGATGGGGATACCCTATACGGGCTCCGGCGTCAAGGCCTCGGCCCTTGCAATGGACAAGACCGCCGCCAAGAAGGTCATGCTCTATCACGGCGTATCGACCCCGGCATCCTGCGTCTACGAAGAGGGGCAAAAGCTCACGGTCAAGGTTCCTCTCGTCGTGAAGCCAGCGTGCCAGGGCTCGGCCATAGGCGTCTCCATAGTAAAAAAAGAATCAGGTTTGAAGGCCGCCCTCTCTGAGGCCTCCAGGTTCGGCGGGCCTGTGCTCGTGGAAAGGTACATAGAGGGAAGAGAATTGACAGTCTCGATACTCGACAAGAGAGTCCTGCCCACTATCGAGATAAGGCCTAAAAAAGGCTTCTACGATTATACGAACAAATACACCAAAGGCATGACCGAGTTCATAGTGCCCGCCCAGATAGCGGCGCTCTCAGGCAGGAAAGTCGCGAAAGAGGCGCTCAAAGCGTATGAGGCCCTGGGATGCAGGGGGGCGGCGAGGGTCGATGTGATATTGGATTCCAAGGGCGTCCCTTATGTCCTTGAGGTCAACACCATCCCGGGCATGACCGAATTGAGCCTTTTCCCGAGGGCGGCAGAGGCCGCGGGGCTCGATTATCCGGCCCTTGTCGAGGAGATGCTAAAGAGCGCGGGGCTCAATAAATTCTGATTATGAAGATAAAGCCGATAAAAAGCAGAAAACGCAACAGGCGCCACAGGGAGCCTTTGTCAGCAAGGGCGGCAAGGGGTGCGAAAAAATGGGGCAGGATCCTCGCCTTCGCGCTGCCAGTGCCGGTTTTGGCATACGGCGCGTGGTGGGCATACGGCAAGGTGACGACGACCGGGTATCTCGCGATAAGCGGCATAACCGTCGAGGGAGCCGAGAGGATCGCGCCTGAGGAGCTGGTCGCGGCTTCAGGCATAGTCCAGGGGAAAAACCTATTCTCGTTCAGCAAGGACGAGGTGACTTCCCGCCTCAAGGCCAACCCCTGGCTCGAGTCCGTGGACATAAACAGGGAGATATCCGGCACGGTCGAGATAACCGTGAAGGAGCGCGACCCGATAGCTCTCGTCAAGCTCGACGCCCTGTATGTGATGGACGCCAACGGCGTCATCTTCAAGAAGTATTCGGCTGAAGAAGGGCTCGACCTGCCCGTCGTAACAGGGCTTTCGAAGGAGTCGCTGGCCTCTGGCGGGGAAAACCTCGAAGAAAGGCTCATGGAGCTAATATCTGTCTTGACAAACAGGAGCGGATTTAACATAACAAATGTATCGGAGATAAACATCGACGCGGACCACGGCCTCTCTCTCTTCACGCTCGACGAGGGCGTGAGGCTTGACGTGGGCATGGGCTCTTTTGAGGAGAAGCTCGCCTCCTTTGAGAAGATACTCGGCACAAGGGGCGGGGTCCTGAAGGGCATCGAGGCCTTCGACCTCAACAACTACCGCGAGGTAATCGTAAGGTTCACGACAGACGTTGTAAAGGAAGGCGGTACAGGCGATGGCAAAAAGGGATAACATCATAGTCGGCCTTGATATAGGCACCACCAAGATATGCGCCATAGTCGGCGAGAAGACAAGGGACGGCGTAGAGATAATAGGCATCGGCACCCACGCTTCAAAGGGGCTCAGGAAGGGCGTCGTCGTCAACATCGAGTCCACGGTTGAGTCGATAAAGAAGGCCGTCGAGGAAGCCGAGCTCATGGCCGGGTGCGACATAAGCAAGGTCTGCTGCGGCATTGCCGGCGGCCACATAAAGGCCTTCAACAGCCACGGCGTCATAGCCATAAAGAACAGGGAGATAACCCAGGCTGACATAGACAGGGTGATAGAGGCGGCCCAGGCCGTCGTCATCCCGCCGGACCGCGAGGTCATACACGTCATACCGCAGGAGTACATAGTAGACGACCAGGAGGGCATACAGGAGCCCCTCGGCATGATAGGCATAAGGCTCGAAGTCAAGGTGCACATCGTCACCGCGGCCGTGACAAGCGCGCAGAACATAGTGAAATGCGCGAACAAGGCGGGGCTCGACGTCTCGGACATAGCCCTCCAGCAGATTGCGTCGAGTGAGGCCGTGCTCAATCCGGACGAAAAGGAGATAGGGGTCGTTCTGGTCGATATAGGCGGCGGGACGACTGATATTGCCCTTTACCACGGCGGCACAATAAAGTATACTACGGTAATTTCATTAGGCGGAAATCAGGTAACCGGAGACATCTCCGTAGGCTTGCGCACCACGGCGAACGAGGCCGAGAAGCTCAAGAGGGAGTACGGGTGCGCCATGACCGCGATGGTCTCCAGGGACGATACCTTCGAGGTCCAGAGCGTCGGCGGGCACAAGCCCAGGAGCGTCTCCCGCTACATGCTCTGCGAGATAATCGAGCCGAGGGTCGAGGAGATCTTCCAGCTGGTCAAGCGCGAGCTGGTGAAATCCGGCTACGAAAGCCTCGTCTCCTCGGGGGTCGTCCTTACAGGCGGGACCGCGGCCATGAACGGCATAACCGAGCTCGCTGAGCAGGTCTTCAACCTGCCCGTGAGAAGGGGGCTCCCCATAGGCATAACCGGGCTCGTCGACGTCGTCAAGAGCCCGATGTACTCGACCGGAGTGGGCCTCGTGCTCTACGGAGGCAAGAACGTAGGCGACATGCAGTTCCAGAAGGGCAACGACACCAAACTCTTCAACAAGCTGACTTCGCGCATGAAGGACTGGATGAAGGAATTCTTTTGACAGGTTGCATCAAGCTCCCCATCTGCTTCGTTGGCTTCAAAGCGCAGATGGAGCTTTTTGAACAGTCAGAATAGAGTTGGAGTTTTTCAGCAATTTGCTGAATCGGATTATCGGATCTGAAAAATCGGCCGGCGGCTATTATCGGGAGGTAGATTGATGGTGATTGAGATGGATGAGAGCTTTAACAGCGGAGCCAAGTTAAAGGTCGTAGGCGTGGGCGGCTGCGGCGGGAACGCCGTGAACACCATGATAGAAAGCGGACTTGACGGAGTCGAGTTCCTCGCCGCCAACACCGACAGCCAGGCGCTTGAAAAGTCCCTTGCCAACACGAGGGTACAGCTCGGCGTATCCCTCACAAAGGGCCTCGGAGCCGGAGCCAACCCCGAAGTGGGCCGCAACTCCGCTCTCGAGAGCAAGGAGCACCTGATAGAGGCCATGCGCGGCGCTGACATGGTCTTCGTGACCGCCGGAATGGGCGGCGGCACCGGCACAGGCGCGGGCCCGGTCGTAGCCGAGGCGGCCAAGGCCGCCGGAGCGCTCGTCGTGGCCGTTGTCACCAAGCCGTTTGCCTTCGAAGGCGCCAAGAAGATGAAGCAGGCCGAAGAAGGCCTCCGCAAGCTCAGGGAAGTCGTCGACACCGTCATCACCATCCCCAACCAGAGGCTCCTTTCGGTCGCCAACAAGAACACCTCCCTCAAGGACGCGTTCAGGCGGGCTGACGAGGTCCTTTTCCAGGCCGTAAGGGGAATATCCGACGTCATCACCATACCCGGGCTCGTGAACGTGGACTTCGCCGACGTCAGGACCATCATGTCCGAGATGGGCCAGGCGTTGATGGGCTCTGGAGTCGCCAAGGGTGAGAACAGGGCAACCGAGGCCGCGAGGAAGGCGATATCCTCGCCCCTTCTCGAGGACATCTCGATCTCCGGCGCCAGAGGCATACTCATCAACATAACCGGCTCATCCGAGATGACCATACACGACGTTGACGAGGCCTCGACCCTCATACAGGAAGAGGCGCACCCGGACGCCAACATCATCTTCGGCGCGGTCATAGACGAGTCGATGGGCGATGAGGTAAGGGTGACGGTCATAGCGACCGGCTTTGGCAAGGAGAACTGCCAAAAAGAGATAATCGCCCCGGCTGTCATAGTGGACGAGAACGACCTCGACGTGCCAACCGTCCTCCGCCGCAATATTGACAGGGGGGCGGAGCTCAAGAACACAGAGATAAGAAGGCTCGGCAAGCTCGGCGGCTTCAATGTGGACGACGAGGACCTTTACGACACGCCGACCTTCCTGCGCAAACAGGCTGATTAAGCAGGCCGCCTCAAGCTTCCATCTGTGTCGTTGTCGTCGTCGAGCTTCACTGCGGCGTACAAAAAAGTACGCCTCGTGTCTCGCTCCTCGACACCTCGCATATGGAGCTTTTTGAGCAGCCTGAAAATAGAATGTAGACTGGTTGCAGGGTGGGGTCTGCCCCACCCTGCTTTTTTATTTTTGTCATTGCGAGGAGCTAAGCGACGAAGCAATCTCAAGTTGTCGATTAAGGTGATTGCCTCGCTGCGTTCGCAATGATGCGGTTTCCGGCAAGAGAGCCCTCAGTTCTTCCTGTCTTGTAAACCTCTCTCCTATATGGGATAATTTTCAATCGGCCGCCTGTCAGCGGGCCGGATAACGGAGGCGCGTCCATTTCCTGGAACCTTAAAAAGAAGGCGAGAGAGCTCCTCTCCGAAGAGAGAGGGACTTTTCACAAGGAGCACGGCGGCCGCTTAAGGGTCTGCCTTGTCTATCCGAACCGCTACGGCCTCGGCATGGCCAACCTCGGTTTCCAGGCTGTCTACGGCCTCCTGAATGGTATCGACAACTGCGTCTGCGAAAGGGCTTTCCTGCCGGAAAGGGAGGACCTGCCGGAGTACGAGCGCACAGGATCATCCCTTTTTTCTCTTGAGTCGCAGACCCCTTTGCGCGAGTTCGACCTCATCGCCTTCTCGGTTCCGTTCGAGGATGACTACTTCAACATACCGTCCATATTGAGGCTCGCCGGGATAGCGCCAAGGTCGGCTGACAGGTCAGGCCCGCTTGTCATGGCAGGCGGGGTCGCTGTCGGGCTCAACCCGGAGCCGCTCTCTGATTTCATCGATTTTTTCATGTTGGGAGACGCTGAAGGCGCGGCCGGGCCTGTCATTGAAAGTCTCATGGAGTGCAGGTCAAATGGGCTCGGCAAGCAGGAGTCCTTGAAGGCGCTCGACTCTATCGACTGGGTCTATGTGCCTTCCTTCTACGCCTTCGAGTACGACGGCATACACATAAAGTCCATGAGCGCGATTGATGGCGCCAAAAAGGTCGTCCGGGCCTCCAAGGCCCGCGACCTCGATAAGTACCCGGTGCCGCAGAGCTTTGTCTACACCCCGCGCACAGAGCTGCCTGATACCTATTGCGTCGAAGCTGAAAGAGGCTGTCCGAGAGGGTGCAGGTTCTGCGCGGCCGGGTTTTTGTATCTGCCGCCGAGGATGAGGGACGAAAAAAAAGTCCTTGAAGCCGTAAGCGCGGGGCTCAAAAGGTCCGGCAAAGTCGGCCTCGTCGGCACGGCAGTCTCGGAGTACCCGGCTATAAAGGAAGTTTTGAAGCACGGCATCGATGAGGGAGGTACCATCACCCTGTCGTCTCTGAGGCTCGATGAACTCGACCACGAGTTTCTCGCTCTCCTCAAAGAGGCCGGTTACAGGACTATCACTCTCGCGCCTGAGGCAGGCTCTTCCAGGATGAGGGACATAGTAAACAAGGGCATAACCGAGGAAGAAGTAATGGAATCGGTGCGCCTCATAGCCGAGGCGGGCTTCACGAGATTGAAGCTCTACTTCCTCGTGGGTCTTCCCTGTGAGACTGACGAGGACGCCCTCGGCATCTCCGAGCTTACGAAGAAGATAAGGGAAGTCTTCAGAAAGGGCGGGGAGATAATGCTCAGCGTCAACCCGTTCGTGCCAAAGCCTTTTACTCCCTTCCAGTGGCACAGGTTCGAGGACGCGGCAGTCGTTGACAGAAGGCTCAAGCTGATAAAAAAGGAGCTTGCCAAAACCGGCGTCAAGGTGATGGAGATGTCTGCCAAAGAGGCCTATATGCAGGCCTTCCTCGCGAGGGCCGACAGACGGGCCGCAGAGATAATTGAGAAGGCATCTATGCATGGCTGGAAAAAGGCCATGAAAGGCATGGAAGCCTTCATAGAGGAATCTGTCTACTCAGGCAGGGGAAAAGAAGAGATCCTGCCCTGGGACATCATAGACCACGGCGTGAAAAAGGGCTACTTCTGGAAGGAGTTCCAGAAGGGTCTTGAGGGCAGGCAGACGCCTCCGTGCGATGTGGGCAGTTGCGTAAGGTGCGGGGTCTGTTGAGGGGATTGTGCCGTCATTGCGAGCGAAGCGACAATTTTTGCAGGATAGCAAAAATTGAACTTCGAGCGCGAGCGAGAAGGCCCGAAGGGGCTCGCCCCAAGGATGGGGCGAGATAAGCAATCTCGTTTTAACTTCCCCCTTTTCTAAAGGGAGAATGAGGGGGATTGTAAGGCGTACTCTGGTGATGCGCTATGTTTTTTACCAAAAGCCTTTTTGCGCACTGACGCACGCTTCGGGGCGATATCTCCGTTCGCTGTCGGCCTCTTTCGCTAAAAATAACAGGCACGCTCTCTCGGCATCTTTTATGCTCACTCCGATATGCCCCTGGGGTTTGGGTAAAACAAAACGAGACATTATTAGTCAGATTGGCTGCGCTGCACTACCATTTTGTTGGGTTACGCTTCGCTAACTCAACTACGAACTGATTATTTAATTTTCGGAATAATATAGAATTGGAGAGCTCACTTGAAAAAATATTATAGCGTTTCACTTGACATAGTAACGAACAAAACAACATCTGCGCAAATTGTTAGTGCATTCGGCATAAAGATAGATGATTTGGTTAGCATAAAAGATAAACAAAAGACCATCTGGAAGTTTTTTTCTGATTGTAAAAAAAATCAGAAATTAGAAGATCACATAATTTCAATTACTTCAAAAATTAAAAAACATAAAATTTCAAAATCAAATCTTGTTTATAAAGCTATTCTTCTGGATGTGGGTATCTTCTATGACACAGTTACTTGTACAGTGAATATTAAAGGCGATTTACTGAAAGAGATCATCGAACTCATTCCAGATATAAGTATTGAAGTAACCTGTTATCCTACGACTAGTTAGCCGGGTGGGTTGCGCCCACTTTTGCCGGTTCGCCTTTTAGAAAAAATGTTTGCTGTTTTACTCTCCGCTGACCCAATCTGCGGGCTTAGTCTTCTCAGAACGACAAATTTGACTAGTAAATCCAAGGATTTGAAATCAATATGACCGACATAAAGACACTCCTTCCCCTCGTGAGAAAGCCCTCCAGATACTCCGGCGGCGAGGTGAATTCCATAAAAAAAGATCTCTCAAAGGTCTCCCTTAAATTCGCCATGGGCTTTCCCGACGCTTATGAGATAGGCATGAGCCACCTGGGCCTCCAGATACTCTATCAGGTGCTCAATGGCCGCGACGACATCGCCTGCGAAAGGGTCTTCGCGCCCTGGCTCGACATGGAAGAGCTTCTTCGCAAAAGGGGCTTGCGTCTCTCTACCCTCGAATCGAGCATCCCGCTCGATGAGCTCGACATACTCGGCCTGTCCATTCAGTATGAGCTCTCCTACACCAACATACTCAACATGCTCGACTTGGGCGGCATAACCCTTTTCGCGTCAGACCGGAAAGAGGGCGAGCCTTTTGTCATCGGCGGCGGCCCCTCTGTGTTCAACCCGGAGCCTATCGCCGAGTTCTTCGACGCCTTTCTCTTGGGTGACGGCGAAGAGGCCATACTCGAGATAGCCGACGCGGTCCTCGAAGGCAAAAGAACTGGCGCCTCAAGAGGCGAGATACTCCTTAAGCTCTCGAAGATCCCGGGCATGTATGTGCCTTCGTTCTTCGATGTCGAATATAAAGAAGACGGCACCGTAAAGGCCGTTGTCCCGCTTGTCGAGGGTTACGAAAAGGTCGTAAAAAGGACCATCCCTGACATGAACTCCCTGCCGCTTCCCACAAAGCCGGTAGTGCCCTTCATGGAGACCGTCCACGACAGGGTCAGCGTCGAGATATCGCGCGGGTGCACGAGGGGCTGCAGGTTCTGCCAGGCGGGCATGATATACAGGCCAGTGCGCGAGAGGGCGCCCGAGAAGATAATAAGGATAATAAACGATAGCTTGAGGAACACCGGCTATAACGAAGTCTCTTTGCTCTCCCTTTCGACCGGCGACTATACTTTCATAGAAGACCTTCTTGCCGGGCTCATGAAGAAATTCTCTGACGAGAAGATCGCGGTCTCCCTGCCTTCGTTGAGGGTCGGGACTCTGAGCGCGAAAGTCGCGACCGAGATAAGGAAAGTGAGAAAGACCGGCTTCACTCTCGCGCCTGAGGCGGGGAGCGAAAGGCTGCGCCTCCTGATAAACAAGGGCATAAAGGAAGAAGACCTCAAGGCCGCGGCCTCCGACATATTCACGCTCGGGTGGAAGGGCCTGAAGCTTTACTTCATGATAGGCCTGCCGACCGAGACTGAAGAGGACATATTGGAGATAGTCCGCCTCGCCGAGTGCGTGAAGACCATCGGCAAAAGGGCCTCTGGCAAGGTCCCGCAGATTAACGTGAGCGCGTCGAGCTTCATACCCAAGCCCTGGACGCCGTTCCAGTGGTCCCCTCAGATAACGATGGCAGAGGGTCTCGCGAAGCAGTCTGTCCTTCGGCGGGAGCTCAGCCGCCTGAAGCTTAACTTCAAGTGGCACGACGCTGACATGAGCGTCGTCGAGGGCGTCTTCGCGAGGGGCGACAGGAGGCTCTCAAGGGCTATCCTGAACGCGTTCAATAAGGGCTGCAGGTTCGACGGCTGGTCAGAGATGTTCGATTACAACAAATGGATGGAGTCCTTCAGGGAGGCCGGCGTTGACCCGGCGTTCTATATCAGCCGGCCCCGCCCATTTGATGAGATCTTCCCCTGGGACCACCTCAAGCCCGGGGTCGAGAAGGAATTCCTGATAAAGGAGTTCGAGCGGGCCATAGAGCTCGCCCGGACGCCGGACTGCAAGGTAGACAGGTGCTCGAACTGCGGCCTGTGCGACCATTCTGTAATAAAGCCGAGGTCTGCCAAAGAGGCCCCGGTATTCGAGGACGCGCCAAAGGCCCTTTCAGCTGAAGCGACCTCAAGGGTGAGGTTCCGCTTCTCAAAGACGGGCAACGCCAGGTTCCTCGGCCACCTTGAGCTTATCTCGGTCTTTATCAGGGCGATAAGGAGGGCCGGGCTGCCCTTGAGGTACTCCCAGGGCTTCCATCCCATGCCAAAGCTCACCTTTGGCCAGCCTTTGCCTGTCGGCATGGAATCGCTCGAAGAGTACGTGGATGTCGAGTTCGCCTCGATGATTTCAGCTTCGGAAGCTCTCGCGAGCCTTAACAGGGAACTGCCAGATGGCGTGCGGATTCTCTCCGGGGAGCCCTTGCCCTTGAAAATTCCATTTCCCTCTGCTATTATGACTGAATATATTGTCGCTGTTAAGGACGGCCCGTTGGGCATTAAAATAGAGCCTGAAAGAATTGAAGGATTGCTTAGGGATTTTTTGGCAAAGGACTCCATTCCTGTACGCATCACCAGAGAGGACAAGGTAACAGACGTCGATTTGAAACCAGCGCTGGCAGGGCTTTCGCAATCGGGAGCCGATTTGTCGCTTGTGCTGAGAAGGTGCGAAGGCTCCCCTCCAGCGCGCCCTTCCGACGTCATGGCCTGTCTGTTCGGCCTCTCCAGGGAAGACGCGTCCCTAATCCCCATCCTCAAGGTCAGGACCGTTCAATAACTCTCTATTCCCGGAGGGAAGTCCGCCTTTGATGAAAAACGAAAATTCCAATAATAACAAGACAGAGCTTATCATCAACTATAACCCCTTTGAGACCAGGGTCGCCATGGTTGAACAGGGCCGCCTGGTCGAGTTCTACGTGGAGCGCGCCAAGGACAGGGGCATAACCGGCAACATCTACAAGGGCAAGGTCGTCCGTGTGCTTCCGGGCATGCAGTCCGCCTTTGTGGAGATAGGCGTCCAGCGCACCTCGTTCCTCCATGTCTCCGACATACAAGAGCCTGTCGACGAGGAGGAGGACAACGAGGAGGAGCGCAAGAAGCGCGCCGAGGTACGCATACAGGACCTCATAAAGGAAGGCAACGAGGTATTGGTGCAGGCCGCCAAGGAGCCGATAGGCACCAAGGGCGCGCGCGTCACCTCCTATGTCTCCCTGCCGGGCCGCTATCTCGTCTTCATGCCTACCTACGACAAGGTCGCCATCTCCAGAAGAATATCGAGCGAGAAGGAGAGAAGGCGCCTGCGCGAGATAGTCCACTCGATGAAGCCTCCGGGCAACGGCTTTATCATAAGGACCGTGTGCGAGGGCATGTCCCGGGAAGATATCGAGGCGGACATGCAGTTTCTGATAAAGCTCTGGCAGGCCATCCAGAAGAAAAAAGAGCAGGTCAGGACTCCGGGGCTCGTCTGGGAGGAGCTTGACCTTACCCTGAGGATAATAAGGGACATCTTCTCGAGCGACATAGACAGGCTCGTCATAGACTCGAAGGAAGAGTACGAGAGGGCTAAGAAGTTCGTAGAGGAGTTCATGCCGCACCTCGCGGACAGGATCGAGCTCTATCAGGGCGAAGAGGATATATTCGACGCCAACGGCATAGAGATAGAGCTTGCCGACGCCATCGAAAGAAAGGTCTGGCTCCGCTCCGGCGGCCACCTCGTGATAGACCAGATGGAGGCCTTGACCGCCATCGACGTCAACACCGGCAAGTACGTCGGCAAGAAGAGCTCTGACGAGACTATATTGAAGACGAACCTCGAGGCCGTGAAAGAGGCTGTCTATCAGCTACGTCTTCGCAACATCGGCGGCATAATCGTCATCGACTTCATAGACATGGCAAGGACAGCCGACCGGGAGAAGGTCTACAACGCCCTGAAAGAGGCCTTGAAGGTAGACAAGGCCAGGACAAATATCCTCAAGATATCCGAGCTCGGCATAGTCGAGATGACGAGAAAGAGGGTGAGGGAGTCCCTCGTGCATTCCCTGTGCGAGCCGTGCCCGTACTGCGACGGAAACTCCAACGTCAAGGCCAGGGATACGGTCATAATGGAGATATACAGGGAGCTCGCAAGGGAGCTGCCGATTAGAAAGAAGAAGGCCAGCCTCTACGTGAGCGTGGCAATAGCCGAGAGGCTCAAGGAAGACCCCTCGCCGCTTGCCGACCTTGAGAAGAAAACCGGACACCAGATAATCGTGAAGCCGGTTGACAGGTTCCATCAGGAGAGGTTCGAGATAATCTGACGCAGGTTGTCCCAAAAGCCCCATCTGCGTTGTTGTCATCAAGGATCGTTTTCCTGACGGACATGATTCCCCCCCATCTTTTGAAGGGTTGCGGCCACTACGGGCCGCGGCCCTTCAAAACCCGTGTTTTTCAAGCCTTTTCGGCATGAGTTCCCCTTGACAAACCCTTTGCGTATGGTTACCATAAAAGCTGTATTGAACCGGCCTTTTTTAAAAAAAGGAGTCGTTGACATGACATCTTTCAGGCGTTTACTCTCAGCTGGGCTTCTTTCCGCGGCCTTTTTATGGAGCCTCCCTTCTCACGCCGGGGTCGCCGAAGGCAGGAAGGCTTTTGAGGCCAACAAGTGCTCTGGCTGCCATCAGGTCGAGGGGCCTGCCAGAGAGAAGACCATAAAAGACCAGATGGCCAAAAAAGGCCCTGAGCTCTGGTATGCCGGCAGCAAGTTCAAGGACGGCTTTCTCGCGAAGTGGCTCGCCAACCCGCAGCCCATAAGGCCTTTTGCCTACAACTCGATAACCGAGAGGAACAGGGGGGATCACCCGAAGCTCTCCCAGAAGGACTCATCCGACGTCGCGGCCTATCTCATGGGGCTCAAATCCAGGGAAGTGAAGCCGCTTGGCCTGCCAGCCGTAGACAACCCCAGGGGCAGGATAATATTCGTCAAGAAGCAGTCGTGCTACGGCTGCCACAGCGCGAGGGTCAGGGGCAAGATGGCAGGAGGGCTTACAGGCCCGACCTTTGCCGGCGCTTCTGAGCGGCTCAACCCTGACTGGGTCTTCGCTTATCTGAAGAACCCTAAAGTCTTCAAGCCTGTGAAGATGATGCCAGTTTACGCTGGCATATTGAAGGAATCGGAATTGAAGGAGCTTGCCTCCTATGTCAGCAGCCTGAATTGAGACGCTTGACGCGCCCCAGCCGAAAGGAGCCACATGTTTGAGCCCAGGAGATCGTTCACCGCAGCCCTTGTTCTCGGGTTGTTTTTGTCAGCCGGAGCCTCAGGCGCTCTGGCCGAGACAGCGCAGGACCTGTACATGTTCCACTGCGCTCAGTGCCACGGATTAAAGGGCATGGGAGACGGCCCGAACGCCACGAAAGAGATGCCGGTGACCCCGCGCGACCACACGAGCGCCCTCGAGATGGGCAAGCTCACGGATGGGGACATAATAAGCGCCATAACGGACGGCGGCACGGCGACGAGCAAGTCGAGCCTCATGCCCCCTTTCGGCAAGACGCTTTCAAAGCAGGAGATCGTCTCCCTCAAGGATTATCTGAGGAAGCTGTGCAACTGCAAGGGCAGATGACCTCAGGCTGCACAAAAAGTCCATCTGCGTCGTTGTCAGCGTCGCGCGTAATTGAGGCGTACAAAAGAGTACGCCTCATTCCTCGCTCCTCGACGCCTATCAGCTGGAGCTTTTTGAGCAGCCTGAACAGTGGCTCTTCAAAAAAAATCCATTTGCATCGTTGGCTGCAAGGCTCGTAATTGCGGCGTACAAAAGAGTACGCCTCATTCCTCGCTCCTCGACGCCTATCAGCTGGAGCTTTTTGAGCAGACTGAACAGTGGCTCTTCAAAAAAAGTCCATTTGCGTCGTTGGCTGCAAGGCTCGTAATTGCGGCGTACAAAAAAGTACGCCTCACTCCTCGCTCCTCGACGAGAAATATATGGAGCTTGTTTGAGCTTGAGTGGCCATAAGGGATATTACAAACAAATAAAACTATGGACATTGTCCTGGCCGTACTCGGCGCGCTTCTCATAATCGAGGGGCTCCCGTACCTTGCGTTCCCGTCGAAGGTGAGACAGTGGGCCGCTGCGTTGCAGGAGGCTCAGGACTCTCCGATGAGGGTGATCGGTCTGGTCGCCGTCATCTCCGGGCTGCTGCTCCTTGTGGTGGTCCGCGTCTTTTGACCCCCGGAAAAACAATGACATCTTATCTCAAGCATAGGCCCTGGCGTCTTGTAATACTCCTCGTGTTTTTTGTCTCAGGGTGCCTGCACTCGGTCCCCGGTCAGGCCGGATACGGCGAGAAGATACGCGTCCTCATCATGAAAGAAGTCCCTTCCCTGGAAGTGAAGGGCACGGACAGGGGCTCTCTTGTCATAAGGAGCGGCGGCTCTGGAGAGGCCCGCGTCAACGGAAAGACGAGGAGCCTGCCCTTGAGGCTCCTCCCTGACAACGGCCACATACTCGTCAACGGACGGCCGTACCGGGGCTCAATTGAGATAGCCTCGGGAAAGCAGGGGCTTCTTGTCATAAACGAACTCCCGATAGAAGCTTACCTCGCGGGGATAATAAACAACGAGATCTCCTCGAAGTGGCATGAGGACGTCATAAAGACACAGGCCGTCATAGCGAGGACCTACGCCCTGTTCAACAGGAACAAGCGCGCAGGCTCCCCCTGGCACGTTGAGAGCTCCGTCATGGGGCAGGTCTACTCAGGGGCCGCTTCCGAAGACCCGGCCGCGGTAAATGCGGTTGCCGCGACAGCCGGAGAGGTGCTCATGTTCGAAGACGAGCCGGCCCTAACCGTCTACCATTCAAACGCCGGGGGCATGACCGAGGCTTCGCGGGCCGTATGGTCGAGGGACTACCCTTACCTCATGCCTGTCGAGAGCCCGTTTGACAAAGGGGCGCCGAGGTTTGAATGGGATTACACCGCGACAGCCGCGGGCCTTGGCGAAGCGTTGAGGCGCTCAGGCCGCTCGATAGGTGACCCGGCGGCTCTCGAGGTGCTGGAGACGACGCCTTCAGGCAGGGTCAAGACTCTTGCCGTGCGGGACTCCGAGGGGCGCGAGATAAGGCTTGCCGGCGAGGAGTTGAGGAGCGTCGTAGGGTACTCTGTCATAAGGTCAGCGATGTTCTATGTCGAGCGCGGGGGCGAGATGTTCGTCTTCAGGGGCAAGGGCTCAGGTCACGGCGTGGGCCTCTCTCAGTGGGGCGCGAAGGGCATGGCCGAGAACGGCTACTCCTACAGGCAGATACTCCTTCACTTCTATCCGGGCACTTCTCTGACGAAACTCTGGTAGAGCGCCTGACAGGCCGCTGAAAAAGGCCCATCTGCGTCGTTATCATCGCCGCTCGTAATTGCGGCGTACATAAAAAGTACGCCTCATTCCTCGCGTCTCGATGCCTCGCATATGGACCTTTTTGAACGGCCTAGACAAAAAGTTTTTTTGCGAGTTGCTGAGTCAAGGGAGTTTAAATCGAACAGGAGGCTCCTGAGCGACTTTGACGGCTGACAGGGTGGGAGTCTCCTATTTGCGGCTCAATCAGGAGGAGTAAATGAGCAAAAAAATAACCTACAACAAGATTAATATGGAGCATTACAAGAACAGCCTTACCTGGCAAGTTATTGTTATTATATTTTGGGTATCTATCTTTATTATTTCAATATGGCTTAACTGGGATTAACCACGCAGAGAATGACATGGACTTGAAAGACTTCACATTCGACCTCCCTGAGAGGCTCATCGCGCAAGAGCCTCTGGATGAAAGGGACTCTTCGCGCCTGATGATGGTCTCGAGAAAGGATCGAGCCATAGCGCATGGCTCTTTCACCGATTTCCCGGGCCGCCTGCGCGAGGGGGACCTCCTTGTGTTGAACGACACGAGGGTCATACCCACGAGGCTCCTCGGCGTAAAGCCAACAGGCGGGAAGGTCGAGCTTCTTCTCGTTGAAAAGCTCTCATCAGGCTCTGAAGAGGAATGGAAGTGCCTTGCCAGACCGGGCAAGGGGATGAAGCCGGGGGCCAAGGTGTTTTTCGACGGGGTCGAGGGGAGTTTTCTCGGGCTTGACTCCGAAGGGCTCTTCCTGTTCCGTTTCTCCTGCCCCCTTGACCTCGAAAGGATCGGCAAAGTGCCTCTGCCGCCTTATATAAAGAGGGAGGCGATTGAGGCTGATACTCTGCGTTATCAGACGGTCTTCGCCGGGGTCGACGGCGCTGTCGCGGCTCCCACAGCCGGCCTCCATTTCACGGAGCCCCTGATACAAGAGATAAAGGCCAGAGGCGTCGAGGTCTGTCATGTAACGCTCCATACGGGCCCAGGCACCTTCATGCCTGTGCGCGTCGAGAAGATAGAAGAGCACAGGATGATGCGCGAGCGGTACAGGATAGACGCGTCTGTATTCGCGGCCGTTGTGAAGGCAAAGGAAGAGGGCAGGAGGGTCGTGGCGGTCGGCACGACTTCGACGAGGGCCCTTGAGGCAAGCGCCGCGAACGGTTTTGCCTCCCCTGTTCTCGAAGGGGCGACCAGCCTGTTCATCTACCCCGGGTACAGGTTCAGGGTGGTTGACGCGCTCTTGACCAACTTTCACCTTCCTGAGTCGACGCTCCTTATGCTGGTCTCAGCTTTCGCGGGCAGGGAGCTCGCGCTTGAGGCTTACAGGGAAGCCGTAAAAGAAGAGTACCGGTTCTTCAGTTATGGGGACGCGATGTTCATCGAATAATCAGGCTGCCTCAAGCTCCCCATCTGCTTTGTTGGCCTCAAAGCTCGCAATTGCGGCGTACAAAAGAGTACGCCTCATCACTCGCTCCTCTACAACGCGCATATGGAGCTTTTTGAACAGCCTTAATAAAATCAAGGTTTTTCAGCAACCCGTTGGAATTGATAAAGAGGAATCAATAAACCGATGAAATTCACGTTCGAGCTCATTAAAAAGGACTCATCCGCGCGTCTCGGGCGCGCGCATACTCCGCACGGCTCATTTAATACCCCGGTTTTCATGCCGGTCGGCACGAAGGGGTCTGTCAAGGGCATGACCCCTGACGAGTTGACGGGTATGGGGGTCGAGATAATACTCGCGAACACCTATCACCTGTACCTGAGGCCCGGGCACAGGCTCGTTAAGGAACTGGGCGGGCTCCACGGCTTCATGAGCTGGAGCGGGCCGATACTTACCGACAGCGGCGGCTTCCAGGTCTTCAGCCTCGGAAAATTGAGGAAGATAACCGAAGAGGGCGTCCAGTTCAGCTCGCACCTCGACGGCGCGAGGTGCTCTCTTACGCCTGAGAGCGCGATAGAGATACAGGAGGCCCTCGGAGCGGACGTTATAATGCCCCTTGACGAGTGCACCCCGTACCCGGCTGACAGGGAGTACACGGTCAACTCCATGAACCTCACGCACAGGTGGGCGAGAAGGTGCAAGGACGCAAAGATCCCGAACGGGCAGGCCCTCTTCGGGATTGTCCAGGGCGGCATGTACACGGATTTGCGCCGTGAGAGCGCCGGGGCCCTCGTTGACATGGACTTTGACGGCTACTCGATCGGCGGGTTGTCCGTAGGCGAGGAAAAGGAGCTGATGCAGGAGATGATAGCCGCGACCGTGCCTCTCCTGCCGCAGGACAAGCCGAGATACCTCATGGGAGTCGGCACGCCCGAAGACCTCGTCTACGGCGTCGAGATGGGGGTAGACATGTTCGACTGCGTCATGCCTACGAGAAACGCGAGGAACGGAACGCTCTTTACAAGGTTTGGAAAATTGGTTATAAAGAATGCGCAGTATGAGAAGGACCCCCGGCCCATAGACGATGGGTGCGGCTGTTATACCTGCCGGAATTTTTCCAGGGCGTATCTTCGCCACCTCTATATGGCGGGCGAGATGCTTGCCCCGAGGCTCAACACCATCCACAACCTGTTCTACTACACTGACCTCATGGCCAGGATGAGGCAGGCCATCGGCGAGGGCAGGTTCAACGAGTTCAAAAAGGATTTTTACGGACAGAGGCTTCATACAGAAGATATTTGAGGAACAAACCAAGGAGGTCGTACAGTGTTTTTCTTTCCAGTAGCCCTTGCGTACGCTGAAGGCGCGCCGCAGGCGGCAACCCCGGGACTCTCGGGCATAATGAGCATAGCTCCCCTTATCATCCTTTTCGTGATATTCTACTTCCTCCTCATAAGGCCCCAGCAGAAGAGGGCCAAGGAGCACAAGCAGATGCTCTCGGCCATACAGAAGGGGGACAATGTCATCACCTCCGGCGGGATACACGGCAAGGTCGCGTCGGTCAACGAGGATTCGATATCTCTCGAGATATCGGACGGCGTGAAGGTGAAGGTCTCCAAGGAAGCCGTAACAGTAAGAAAGTCCCAGGGATAACAGAACGGCAAGACATGCGCCGCCCTGAAAGGGGCGGCCTTTTGCTTTTGAGAAATACTGCGGAGTAAATAATGAAAAGCATCTTATGGCGTATAGTCATGCTCGCGGTGTTCACGATTGCCGCGCTGGCGCTATTCCTGCCGTCGACCCCTCTTTCAAAGAGCCTGCCGTCCTTCTGGGCCGACAATGTCCCCAAGATAAACCTGGGGCTTGACCTCCAGGGCGGCATGCACCTTGTCTTGAGCGTCGACCAGGCAAAGGCGGTAGAGAGCCATACGCACAGGCTCACCGGGACGGTAGAGGACGCCTTGAAGGCCAAGTCCATCGCGTATTACAGCGTGACGAGGATTGGCGCGAGCTCGGTAGAAGTCGCCTACCCGGATGAGAAGACAAAGGGAGAGATTAAAAAGGTCCTTGACGACGAGTTCGGCGTCTTCAATGAGCCGGTCGATCAGAACGGCCGCCTCCTTTTCAGTCTTTCCGACGAAGAAGTAAAGCGCATAAAGGACTCGGCCGTCTCCCAGGGGCTCGAGACCATAAGAAACAGGATAGACAAGTTTGGCGTCGCCGAGCCCATCATCCAGAAGCAGGGCGAAGACGAGATAGTCATACAGCTCCCAGGCCTCAAGGACCCTGAAAGGGCCATACAGCTCATCGGCAAGACGGCTGTCCTCGAGTTCAGGCTCGTTGACGAGTCGATGGACCCGGCCGCCGCGGCGAGCGCAGGAGCGCCTTTCGGCTCGGAGGTGCTCTACCAGCAGTCCGTGAACAAAGAGACCGGACAGGTCGAGAAGACCCCGTACCTCGTAAAGAAGGATCCGCTCCTCACTGGGGACTCTCTATCGGACGCGAGGGTCGCCTTTGACAGCCAGTACAACGAGCCGTACGTCTCCCTGACCTTCGACGCCAACGGCGGCCGGATATTCGAGAGGGTGACGAGCCAGAATGTAGGCAAGCGCCTCGCCATCGTCCTCGACGGCAACGTCCATTCTGCCCCGCAGATAAGGGAGGCCATAAGCGGAGGCAAGGCGCAGATATCAGGCGGCTTCGCTTATGAGGAGGCGACCGACCTTGCCATAGTGCTCAGGGCCGGAGCCCTGCCAGCGCCGGTTAACATCATACAGAACGTCACAGTCGGTCCGACCCTGGGCGCGGACTCGATAAGGGACGGAGTGAGGGCAGGCGTCCTTGGCACTGTGCTCGTCCTCGTGTTCATGCTCGTCTATTACAGGCTCTCGGGACTGGTCGCGGATATAGCCATATTCCTCAACATAGTCATGCTCCTGGGAGCGATGGCCTGGCTCAACGCCACCCTCACGCTCCCTGGCATCGCCGGAATAGTCCTCACGATAGGCATGGGAGTCGACTCCAACGTCCTCATCTTCGAGAGGATAAAAGAGGAGCTCCGCACCGGGCGCACCCCGAGGTCGGCCGTCAACGCCGGGTACGACCACGCGTGGTGGACGATAGTCGACTCGCACGTCACGACGCTCATTACCGCGGCCGTCCTTTTCCAGTTCGGCAGCGGCCCGATAAAGGGCTTCGCGGTCTCATTGAGCCTCGGCATACTCATAAACCTCTTTACCTCGCTTGTCGGCACCAAGGTGTCGTTCGATATAATGAACGATAAGATGAGGGTTAAAAAGCTCAGTATCTAAGCGGTCAGTTTTTTCGCAGTTCGGATCTTCCGGAGGACAGATGGACATATGGGGTGATACAAAAATCGATTTCATGGGCAAAAGGAAGATAACTTTTGCCATCTCGATAATACTCGTCATAATCGGCATCATCGCGGCTGTAGCCATCCCTCTCGGGAAGGCAAACCTTTCGACCGACTTCGAGGGCGGCATAGCCATCCAGTTCAAGTTCGAGAAGTCTCTTGAGATAGAGAAGGTAAGGGGCATACTCGAGACCGGCGGCTTTCCCGACGCCGAGCTCCAGCAGTTCGCGGAGCCCTCGAAGCTCCTCGTCAAGCTCAGCAGGACTTCCGGCGACCTGCGCGCCGTCTCGCAGTCGATAGGCGACGTCTTCGCGGCCGGGATGCCGGATAACCCCTATCTCGTCGAGTCGACCTCTGAGATAGGCCCGACAGTCGGTAAAAAGCTCCAGAAGGACGCGCTCTGGGCCATAGCCATATCCCTCATCGGCATACTCATATACGTTGCCTGGAGGTTTGAGTTCAGGTTCGGAGTGGCCGCCGTCATCGCGACCTTCCATGACGTCCTCGCGGTTCTCGGGATATTCTACTTCCTCGACAAGGAGATAAGCCTCCTTGTCGTCACGGCCCTCCTCACCCTGGCCGGGTACTCCCTCACTGACACCGTCGTGGTCTTCGACAGGATAAGGGAGAACCTCCACAAGAAGGGCAAGGAGGGGATGGAAGCCCTCTTGAACAGGTCTGTAAACGAGGTGTTAAGAAGGACTATCGTGACCTCTCTTACGACCTTTCTGGCCTCGCTCTCCCTCATGCTCCTCGGCGGAGAGGTCATACATGACTTTGCCCTGGCCCTGGTCCTTGGCATAATAATCGGTTCGTACTCCTCTATATTCATAGCGAGCCCGATCCTGCTTCTCTGGAAAGACCATAGAAAACCGGCACTTGCGAAGGCGTAGCAAAGTCCGGAGTTTTTATTCAGGCCCGGGGCGGATAATCCCGCCCCGGGCTTTTTTTCGCCCTCCCCGGCCTAAAAACCCTATTGTCTTTTTCAAGTATTTATGATATGTCTACTAACAGGTTTGAAGGCTTCTGACCGTCTGGATTGAAGAGTCTCTTAATCTGCGGCTGATCCTGTTTGCGCGAGTTTGGTCTGTTGGCGTATGAGGCTCAAGGCGGGCCGGGAAAAGGCAAGATGCCGCTATACCCGTTTTCGGGTATTAACGGCTTTTTTTTTGCTCATTGGACGGAAAAAAATGCTACCAGATGCCCGCGGTAAGGATATGCTGAAAAAAACCGGCTACGCTTCGTTGCCAGAAGCGCTTGACCTGTCGTCGTGGCGCGAGTTCCAGAACGGCGTTTCGCTTCTCCTGGACATACCGCTCAGCCTCTATGACGCCTCAGGAGCCCTCCTTGTCCCGTCCATGAAGGAGAGCCCGGTGTGCGCCGCGGTACAGGGCTGCCCGAAGGGCGCGGCCCAGTGCTCCGAGTTTATCGCCAGTTCGGTCGCCCAGGTAGTGGAGACAGGCAACGTCTATGTCTACAAGTGCCACGCCAACCAGTACTTCTTCGCCATCCCGGTGGTCGTGGACGCGAGGTACGCCTTTGTCGCCGTCGGGGGGCATGTATATCTCGAGGGAAGCGACATAAAGGACTTCTACGAAGGCATCACAGGGTACGGGTTCGACGGGGAGACGGTCTCGAAGCTCAGGGCAGAGGTCAAGACCATACCTCCCAAGGCGCTCTTCACCATCCCTTCGATAGTCAACAACATGGCCGCCCCTGTATTGCGTTCCGTCATGGCGGCCGCTGAAAAAGGGGTCTCTGACGCTTCGGCCGCGCGCCTCAAGGGTTTCTACGCGCTCGAGCAGGTCTACAAGGCCATAGCTCCTGTCCTCGACAGGGAGGAGCTCTACGAGACTATCCTGGTGAAGTCCTCCGAGCTGGTCGGCGCGCGCCAGGGCTCATTGATGATACTCGACAACAAGAACAACCTCCTGTCCATCAAGGCCGCGCGCGGCATGGACAAGTCATTGGTTGACGGGCTCAGGGTCAAGGTCGGCGAGGGCATCTCAGGGGCGATAGCGGCCAAGGGCGTGCCGGTCATAGTAAGGGACATAGAGGACGAGGTCCCGTCCTGGAAGAACAGGGCCAGGTACAGGACAAAGTCGTTCATCTCGATACCGTTGAAGCTCGAGAACCGGGTCATAGGCGTCATAAACGTCTCTGACAAGCTCTCAGGCGGCACCTTCTCCGAAGAGGATTTGCACCTGCTGCTTTCGTTCGCCAACTACGCCTCCATCGCGATCGAGCGCGGCGCGTATTACAGCATGTCAGAAGAGCTGAAGACGCTTTCCATGACAGACCCGTTGACCGGCCTTTTCAACCGCAGGTACTTCAGGGAGAGGCTCTACGAGGAAGTCGAAAGGGTCAAGAGGCATGACGGCCGCTTCTCGACCTTCATCATAGACATAGACAACTTCAAGTCCTTCAACGACAGGTACGGGCATCTGGCCGGCGACGAGCTCCTGAAGGGCGTCTCCAAGGCGGTAAAGGACGCGGTGAGGTCGATGGACGTGGTAGCGCGCTACGGCGGCGAAGAGTTCGCGGTAATCCTCCCGCACACCGACAAGAGGGACGCGAGCATAATAGCCGAGAGGATGAGAAAGGGCGTGCAGGATTACAGGCCCGCTCACAGCATATTCGAAGAGTGGCCGACCATAAGCCTCGGGGTCGCCGAGTTTCCGGCGGACGCGAGCCATATAGACGACCTGATAAACAAGGCCGACAGGGCCATGTATCTTGCCAAGAGGATGGGAAAGAACAGAGTGGTAGTTTATGAAGCATAGGGCGCTTTTCGCGACGTGCCCTGATGGCGAGTTCTTTGGCAGGGTCTCCGAGATAGACAGCATATTGAGGCGGGCCTCTTCCGAGAGGCGCCCGGCCCCTTCCATACTGCTCTTCGGAGGCAGGTGGACAGGCAAGACAGAGGTCTTGAGGAGGGTATTCCACAACCTGTTCTGGGGACAGGCCAGGTGCGTGCCTGTCTACTACCAGTTCAAGGGCTACGGCACTGTCGAGGACTTCTCCGAGGACTACCTGAAGGAAGTCCTGAAGCAGTACCTTGCCTTCAGGATGAGGGAGCCCAAATTCGTCCGCGACGGGATCTCGCTTGACAAGATAGAAAAGCTCCTCGTCGACAACGACATGTACGGGCTCGCCGACATCGCCGCCCTCCACAGGGAGGCGAGGAAGTCAGGGGACGCGTCGGCCGCGCTGAAGAACGCGATGCACGCGCCTCTGGCCATAACGCGGCTTTCAGGCATACCCGTATACATGATATTGGATGACATAGACCTTGCCGAGTACCAGGGGCCTCTTGGCAGGAGCACGGCAGTCGCCAGGGAGCTGATATCCTCCCTTTCGTCGAGCGATTTTTCGTTCGTCGCGGCCGCTTCTTCAAGGCGCGTCCTTGAGGGCGGCGTATTCGGCTCCATCGAGGCGATGGAATTGAATGGTCTCGACGAGGATTTGTCCTCGTCGATGATGATCGACCTGTGCCGCCAGTATGGGGTTGACGCGGACACCGAGATGCTAAAGCTCGCGGCTTTCAGGCTCGACGGCAACCCGATGTACCTGAAGAGCCTCGTGTGGGCCGCCGCCAAGTCAGGCTTGAAGCTCAAGAGCCTCAAGGACTTCGCCGACCTCTATACGCAGGAGCTCTTTGACGGCAACATCGGCTTTGCCCTTCGCGCCGCGATGGGGCTCAAAAGCATAAACGACCTCAGGGTCCTTCACGCCTGCTCAGGAGCGCTCTTTCCTGTCTCCGACGAGGATCTCATGGAGCGTTTCAGGTTCAGCGCGCCCGAGATGAGGGAGATCCTCAACTCCCTTTCCGGGGCGGGCCTCGTAGAGGTGAACCTCGGCTCAGTCAGGTGGGCGGGCGATTCCACGGTAAAGGACTTCGTCTACTTCATATACGAGACCAGGGTCAAGGGCAGAAGCTCGGATGAGGTCAGGACATATCTGGCAAGAGAGGTATTAAAGCAGGGCTTTGACTTCAAGGGCTCCAGGATAAGCGTCTCTCTTTTCAATGAGGCTTCAGGCATAGTCAGGTCTTTCAACAACCAGAAGATCCTGAAGGTTCTTTTCAGAAACCAGGCTTTCAATTCCAAGTTCAAGAACGGCGCGTACAAGGTCTCTGCCGACCGCAAGGAGGATGAGGAGTTCGATCTGCCGCAGGTCGTCGGCAGCTTTGACACCATGCGCCTCGAGTCAGGAGAAGCCGGCCCGCCGATACTCGTCGCGCACGGCTTCCAGAACGGCAGGTACGACGCCGGCAGCGAGGTCGTCTGGATAGTGTCGGTCAAGGATTCCCCGTCCCCTGTGAACCTCGGGGACGTCGAGAACTTCTTGAGGCGGTCCATGATACTCAGGGAGAACTTCAGGGCAGCGAGGCTTGTGAGATGGATGATAGGCAGGGACGGCTTTACCGCAGAGGCCCAGAAGAAGATGGACTCCGAAGGCGTCTACTCCTCTGACCCGGTGCAGCTCAGGATAATCAAGGAAGGGCTCGGGGACGTTGACGGGGCTTCGAGGCTCCGCACAGCCGAGAAGATAGTGCCGGTCAAGGAGTTCGAGGTAGTCCTTCCCTCGGCCACGAAGGCCGAGCTGGTGGCCGCGAGGGCGGTAGAGGAGATCGGCACTGAGATGGGCTTTGACGAGGTGGCAATAGGCCAGATGAAGGCCGCTCTCGTGGAGGCGTGCATTAACGGTTTTGAGCACAGCAGGAACAGGACGGCCAGGGTGTTTTTGAGGTTCGTTTCCTCGGTCGACAGGCTCACCATATACGTCCAGAACACAGGGGTTGACTTCGACGCGGCAGCCGCTTCAGGCGCTTCGAGGGACGCTGAGGCCGGGCTCCCGAGAAAAAGGGGCTGGGGCTTCGAGCTCATGCGCGGGCTCATGGACGAGGTGAGGATGGAGAAGGTCAGGGGCGGGGCCAAGATAGTCCTCGTCAAGTACCTGGTAAAAAAAGGAGACGGCAGGAATGGTCAAGAAGTATAGGAACTTCAAGGAAATCGGAGACGCCGTCGTCATATACTCTGACAATTACATCAATGACATAGAGGGCGAAAAGCTCGAAGACCTGTGCGCCAGCTACCTTGACCGTGGCTTTACCAGGATAGTCATCGATTTTTCCGAGACTGACCTCGTCAACTCCATCGGAGTGTCCATACTCATCGGCATAATAGAGAAGGTAAGGGACTCCAAGGGCAGGATTTCGTTCTCAGGCTTGAAGAGGGTCAACCACGACATCTTCAGCATAGTCGGCCTCACAAAGCACATACAGATTTTTGACACGGAAGAAGACGCCGTGAACGCGAGGGCCCGGCAGGGCATGGTGACGACCTGAGGCACTCTGGGCAGGTTTGTTTATTTAAGGAGGATCTTTGATGTTGCAGACTGACCTGAGCCTTGAAAAGCTCCTTTTCAATCTTAATACTCTGGCGGAGCTCGGCGAGGAGATAACCTCGCCAAAGGACTTCACGAGGGTAGTGAAGTCAGCCCTTTACATGGTGATGGGCTCATTCTCGGCGACCAAGGGCGTCATATTCCAGTTCGACAGCGACCGCGGCGTATTCGCGCCTATCGCCTCAAAGGGGCTCGGGGATGTCGGGGCGGCCCATGTCAAGCTGAGCAAAGAGACGGCCTCAGCCCTTACGAAGCACAACAAGCCCATTGACCTCAAAAAGGGCGAACACCCTGTCGAGACGCTCGGGGAGGCCGCCGGTGTGCTCGAGAAGCTGGAAGCCCGCATGATAGCCTGTCTTGTCGTGAAAGACGAGCTTTTGGGCTTCATCGCCATAAACGGAAAATTCTCCGGCGAGGACTTCTCGGTCTACGACTGCCAGCTCCTTTCCGTCATGGCACAGCACATATCGTTCTCGCTCCACAGCCACATGCTCCTCATGCGGCTCATGCACAAGTACAACGAGAACAAGGGGCTCTACGAGAACCTCAGGAGGATTTACTACGACACCATCCACGCCTTCGCGGCATCGATCGACGCAAAGGACTCCTACACAAGGGGGCACTCGCACAGGGTCTCGGCTTACAGCGCGGTCCTCTCCAGGGAGATGGGCTGGTCGCATGAGGAGGTCGAGGGCATAAGGATAGCCGGGCTCCTCCACGACATCGGCAAGATTGCCGTCGACAAGACCATAATAAACAAGGCGAGCCCTTTGACGAGCTACGAGTGCAGGGAATTGAACTCCCACCCGGTCGTTGGCTACGAGATACTCTCCAAGATAAAGTTCCCCTGGAAGGGTATCCCGATGATGACCAGGAACCACCACGAGAAGGTCGACGGCTCGGGCTACCCCGACAGGCTCAAGAAGACTGACATACCGATCGGCGCGCGGATAATGGCGCTGGTAGACGCCTTCGACGCCATGACGACGGACAGGCCTTACAGGCCGAGGCTCTCGTTCAGGGAGGCGATGGACGAGGTGAAGGCGAACTTCGGGAAGCAGTTCGACCCGGATGTCGTCCAGCCGTTCCTGACCGTGATAAGAAAAGAGGTGAGGCGCGAGGTGGACAACCCCACCATCGTCCCGCTCCTTCAGGAGCAGCTCGACTCGGTCTCTTTGAACCGCATGCTCGAAGGGTTTCCGGTAGCGTAGCCTCTGTCAGTCAACCCCAAAGCCCGGCAGTATTCCTGCCGGGCTTTTTTTGTCTAAGGCCGCGGCTGTAAGAGATGAAGCGGACCTGTCCTCATCTTCTCCCTTTTCAGTTCCTCCCATCCGCTTTGCTCGTGCTTGTCCACCGGAGAGCCCTGCCCATTCATTCCTTGATTTCATGGCGTTTAAAAGGGTAAAATAACGGAACCGTTCATTTTCATTGGGAAAGGGACGGTACAGGGGGCTTATATTGAGGAAAAAGAGGCGCTGGAAGGTTTCTCCGGCCAACAAGGAGCTCCAGACAGAGCTGGGCAGGGAGTTGAACATACTGCCACTTACGGCGCAGCTGCTGGTAAACAGAGGCCTTGTCGACTCTTGTATGGCCTCTTCTTTTTTAAGGCCTGACCTCGCCGGGCTCCATGACCCGCTGCTCATGAAAGACATGGACAGGGCTGTCGAGCGAGTCTCGAAGGCCCTCGTAAACAAGGAGCCGATCGCGGTCTACGGCGACTATGACGTTGACGGCACCACTTCGGCGGCCCTGCTCTTTCTTTTTTTCAAGGAGATAGGCGTCGAGGCCGCTACCTACATACCTGACAGGCAGACAGAAGGCTACGGCCTTAACGCCGACGCCGTAAGAAAGCTCGCGGCTTCCGGCACAAGGCTGATAATAACCGTCGACTGCGGCTCGTCGAACAGCGCTGAGATAGAGTTGGCAACCTCTCTCGGCGTCGACGTCGTAGTGACCGACCACCATGAGATATCAGGGGACGCGCCAGGAGCGGCCGCTGTCCTGAACCCCAAGCAAAAGGGCTGCGCCTTCCCGTTCAAGGGGCTTGCCGGGGTAGGGGTCGCCTTCAACTTCATAATGGCCTTGAGGTCGAGCCTGCGCGAGAAGGGCTGGTTTGCCGCTTCCAGCGCGCCTAACCTCAAGAGGTATCTCGACCTGGTGGCAATCGGCACGGTCGCGGACCTCGTGCCGCTCATGGACGAGAACAGGATATTCGTACACTACGGGCTCAAGGAGCTTGAGAATACTTCGAGGCCCGGCCTCAAGGCTCTGATAGAGCTGGCGTGCCTTCGTTCCAGGCCAGACGCCGACAGCATAGCCTACCAGATCGCGCCGAGGATAAACGCCGCCGGAAGGGTCGCGAGCGCCTCTACCGCGCTGCGCCTTCTTGTGACCGAGGACGGTCTTGAGGCCGCGTCGCTGGCGGCGGAACTCGACAGAGAGAACTGCGCGCGCCAGAAGATGGAGGCTGAGACGCTCGAAGAGGCTCTCGTGATGCTCGAAGGGTACACGGACAGGGGCATCGTCCTTTTTTCGGAGAAATGGCACCCGGGCGTCATCGGCATCGTGGCTTCGAGGCTGGTTGACAGGTTCTCCAGGCCCTCAGTCCTCATCGCGCTCGACAACGGAGTCGGCAAGGGTTCGGCAAGGGGCATAAGGTCTTTTGACATGCTCGAGGGGCTCAAGAGCTGCTCGAGCCGACTGGAGCGCTTCGGCGGGCACAAGGCCGCGGCAGGGCTTACGGTCTCGACAGGCAATCTCGCGACGTTCAGGGACGAGTTCATAAGGTACGCTAACGATAAGCTTACGGACGACGACCTCACCCCTGAGATAAGCCTCGACGCGGTAGTCGCTCTCGACGAGGTGAACTCAAGGCTTATCGCCGAGATAGGCTCTCTCGCGCCATTCGGGCAATCGAACAGAGAGCCACTTCTCTGTCTGCCTGACGCGCAGATAGTCGGCACGGAGGTAGTCGGCAACAGGCATCTGCGCTTCAGGGTAAAGCACGGGAGCTGCTCGAGGAGCGCTATCGGCTTCGGACTTGCCGGACTCCACCCCATGCGCGGAGACGGCTACGCCGTAGTTTTTTCACCATACATCGACGAGTGGCAGGGCTCCAGGAGCCTTCGCCTGCGCGTTAAAGACGTAGTGCACGGGGCGGTAAAATTCCAGGCATGAACCTGAAAACGGAATATTTTTTTCAGCCGCCCTCTAAATTGGAGATATCTTCTTGATGTTTCTCGGAAAAATGAATAAAATAAATTTTAAAAAGGCATTTGCCGCGCTCATTCTGGCGCTCGTCATCGAGGCCGCGGTAATGCCCGAGTTCTCGAGCAGGTTCGTCTCCCTCTTTCCGCAGGATTCCAGGGACTCAGGCATGCTCGATTACGTGCACGGTATCCTGAAGGAGAACAGGACCGGGCTCGGCTCCATCGAGGAGCTCAAGCTCGCCGAGGTCATCCTCGTGGAGAGCGTGAAGAACAAGATAGACCCCTTGTTCGTCCTCGCCCTCATGAAGACCGAGTCGACCTTCAATAACTGGTCGAAGTCGATGAACGGCGCGCTCGGACTCATGCAGATACTCCCTTCGACCGGTGAAGAGCTCGCTTCCGAGCTCAACATGAGGTGGAAGGGAGATGGCACTCTCTTCGACCCGTTTGCCAATGTCAGGATGGGCGTGAGTTACTTCTCCAAGCTCCAGGACCGTTACAAGGACACGGAGACCTCCCTTACGGCTTACAACATGGGGCCTGGCCGCGTGGACGCAGGCGTCGAGGGAGTAGAGCCGGTCTTCGCGAGGAAGGTCCTTTCGAATTACAGGTATTTCAGGGAAAGGGCCGATTTTTACTGACGCCTTTACCGGGCGCGCGTTCCACCCCGGAGTCATCCGGGTTCATAATATAATCCGCATATCCGGGGGTAAGCCACATGTTCGTACCGAAAAGGGTCTTTTTCACTAAAGGCGTAGGCATACATAAAGAAGAGCTCACGAGCTTCGAGCTCGCGCTCAGAGACGCCGGCATCGAGAAGTTCAACCTGGTGCAGGTCTCCAGTATCTTCCCGCCGTCAGCTAAGATCGTGACCAAGAGCGTGGGCTTGAAGAAGCTCTCGCCCGGCCAGATAGTCTTTTGCGTCATGAGCAGGCTTGCCAGCAACGAGCCCAGGAGGCTTCTTGCGGCCTCTGTCGGCTGCGCCATACCGACCGACAGGAAGCTCTATGGCTACCTGAGCGAGCACCACTCGTACGGAGAGTCTGACACGGTTGCCGGAGACTACGCCGAAGACCTCGCGGCGGCCATGCTCGCCTCGACCCTCGGCATAGACCTTGACGAGAACCTCGGCTGGGACGAGAAAAAAGAGATATACAGGATAAGCGACAAGATAGTCAAGACCTCCAATATAACCCAGTCCGCCATCGTCAAGAGCGACGGAAAGTACACGACCGTCGTAGCGGCGGCCGTGCTCGTTCCCTGAGCGGCCGGCAGCGGACGCGCAGGCCCATCCGGAAAAATGAGAGTCGCCCTGACTTATAATCTCAAGAAGGAAATCGGGGAGGCCGAAGGCCTCCCCGAGGATTTCTACGCCGAGTGTGACGACCCCGAGACCGTCGAGGCGGTCGCCGACGCCCTGCGGGAGCGCCACGGCGACATCCTGATGGTCGAGGCGGACGAGGACGCTTTCGAGAAGTTCAGGAAAGAGCGGCCGGATATCGTCTTCAACATGGCCGAGGGCGTCTGGGGAGACTCGAGGGAGTCGCAGATACCGTCCATCCTCGAGATGCTCCGCATCCCCTACACCGGCTCAAACCCGCTTGCCCTTGCCATGTGCCTCAACAAGGCGCGCGCCAAGGAGATACTCTCCTATTACGGCATACCCACGGCGCGGTTCATAGTCGCGCGCTCAGCCTCTCTCGAAGTCGAGAAGTACCTTTCTTTTCCCATGATAGTAAAGCCTTTGCTCGAGGGATCGAGCAAGGGCATAAAGAACGACTCCATAGTGCGCGACGTGGCCTCGCTCCGGAAAAAAGTGGCGTCAGTCCTTGAGGAATACTCGCAGCCAGCGCTTGTCGAGGAGTACCTCGAAGGCAGGGAGTTCACTGTTGCGCTAATCGGCAACGGCGAGACCTTGAAGGCTTTGCCGATAGTCGAGATAAACTACTCCGCGCTTCCTGAGGGGGTAAACCCCATATACTCGTATGAGGCGAAGTGGATATTCGACACTCCGGACGCTCCTCTTGACATATTCAGCTGCCCGGCAGATCTCACTCCGAGGCTCAAGAGCGCGATTGAAGCCGTCTCAAAGGACGCCTTCGGCGCGCTCGACGTGCGTGACTGGTGCAGGATAGACGTAAGGCTCGACTCAGAGGGAACCCCGCATATAATAGAACTGAACCCCCTTCCGGGTATCCTTGAGGACCCCAAGTGCAACTCCTGCTTTCCCAAGGCCGCGAGGGCCGCTGGCATGACTTTTACTGACATGGTCAACGGAGTCCTTGAAGCGGCCCGCCTGAGGTACGGGATATGACCGGCGCGCCCAAGGTCATCATAACATTCAATGATGACGGGCATGATACCTACAATATTGACGGCAGGGTCATAGAACTTGACAACGACCTTTCCTCGACGGTCGCCGACATCGAAGGCGGCCTCAAGGCAAGTGGCTTTTCCACGTCATTGCTGCCCTTGCGCAGCGCCGCCGGTCTCGAAGGCTTCGCGAAGTCGGTCTACGCGGCCTCTCCTGACTCTCTCATCTTCAACCTCTGCGAGGGGGCGTTCTCAAAAAGCTCCTTTGAGATGAACGTCGCCGCCCTCTTCGAGCTCTACGGCGCGCGCTTTACCGGAAGCGGGCCGCTGGCGCTCGGCCTCGCGCTCGACAAGGGCATGGCAAAGGATATACTCAAGATGAGGGGCGTGCCTACCCCTGAGTACGCCGTGATGGACGCGGCCCCTGAGGCGATGCCCCTTGGCCTCGATTTCCCGCTCATAGTCAAGCCG
The DNA here is from genome assembly GCA_020846435.1 of Deltaproteobacteria bacterium. Lineage (GTDB taxonomy): Bacteria > Desulfobacterota > GWC2-55-46 > GWC2-55-46 > GWC2-55-46 > GWA2-54-12. The sequence continues at coordinate 25,432 of JADLDY010000063.1, read as the reverse complement.
CTCCGCGAGGACGCGAGCGTGGGCATAGATTCCAGGGCGGTCGTGAGCTCTTTGAAGGAGCTGAGAGAGAGGGTCGATTTCATAACCAAACGCTACCTTCAGCCGGCGATAGTCGAGGAGTTCATAGACGGCAGGGAGTTCAACATAGCGGTCCTCGGCAACGGGGCCGGTAAAAAGGCTCTGCCCCCGTCCGAGATACTCTTTGTCGATTTTCCGGAGGACAAGCCTAAGATAATCTGCTATGAGGCCAAATGGGTCGAGGAGAGCCCGTTTTACATGAAGACCGTGCCTTCGTGCCCGGCCGATGTCTCTGACGCGATGCGAGCCGAGCTCCAGGCAACAGCGCTCAAGGCCTACGGCGTCCTCGGCTGCAGGGACTACGCGAGGGTCGACATGAGGGTCGGCTTTGACGGAAAAATAAAGGTCCTGGAGGTCAACCCGAACCCTGACATCTCGTCGAACGCCGGGTTCGCGAGGGCGGCAAAGGCATCCGGGCTCGAGTACCCTGATCTCGTCGCCGCGATAGTCGAGGCGGCCGAGTCGAGGTACCAGTCAAAGGCTCTCTCAAAGCCTGTGCCCGCCAGATGACGGCCTTTGTGGTAGAGAGCCTTCTCGTAAGGGAGACGCTCGATGCTGACAGGGACGCGCTGGTCTCGATAATCGAAAGAACCGCGAGTCTCACCGGAGATGAGCGCGAGTGCGCGGCAGAGCTCCTCGACACATATCTTACTCAGCCGGAGCAGACTGATTATTTTTTCATAACGGCGATCAAGGACGGCTCGCCCGTTGGTTACGCATGCTACGGCGACCGCTCTCTCACCCAAGGCGTCTGGGATCTTTACTGGATCGTCGTCGATGAGCGGATGAAGGGAGCCGGAGTTGGCAGGGCGCTTCTCGGCAGGACTGAAGAGATATTGCTCTCTCTCAACGCGCGCATGATCGTCGCCGAGACCTCCGGGCTTCCGGCGTTTGAGGCGGCGAGAGGTTTTTATCTGAGATGCGGTTTTCTTGAGGAGGCCCGCATAAGGGATTTCTACAAGCCGGGCGATGACGTCGTCTTTTACGTGAAGCGGCTCACACAAAACGCGAAATGAGGAAACACGGATTGGAACTCGACAGCATCAAGAGGATATACGCCGGCTACTCGAACGTATACGACGCCCTTTTCAAAAGGTTCTTCTATCCGCGCATAAAGCACGCCATCAACTACATGCACATAAAGCCGGGCGAGCGCGTCCTTGACGTTGGAGTCGGCACTGGCTTGTCCCTTGCCGAGTACCCCAAGGGCTGCCGCGTGGCGGCCGTAGACCTTTCCTTTGAGATGCTCAAAAAAGCGAAGGAAAAGGTGGGCAAGAACCGGCTCAGCCACATAAAGGTGCTGAACATGGACGCCATGAACATAGCGTTCAAGGACGACAGCTTCGACAAGGTGTTCATCTCGCACGTGGTCACCGTCGTGCCGGACCCGTACAGGCTCATGAACGAGGTGAGGCGCGTGTGCAAAAAAGGCGGCCAGGTCGTCATCGTCAACCACTTCAAGTCGAGCAACAAGATGGTGGAGCTGGTCGAAAAGCTCATAAATCCGGTCTGCAAGAAAATCGGCTGGAGGTCGGATCTGTGCTTGAACGAGTTCATCAGGCGTTCCGGCCTCAATGTCAGGCAGAAGTACATGTTGAAAAAACTCGATTTCTGGCACATACTCTTCGCGACTAACGAGAAGTGAGAGTCTGTTCCGGGCTCCAGGCCCGGAGATTTACGGCTTGCTTCATATTCCGGGGCTCCGGTGCAACCCAGGGAAAATATTCTGTTCGGACATTCTGTCCAGCCGATGACGGCTGAAGACCTCGACGAGGTCCTTGAGATAGAGCAGGCCTCATTTCCCAAGCCCTGGACCAGGGCCATGTTCGAAGGCGAGCTGAAAAACCCTGTCTCGTTCTCCTACACCCTGAAGGTCAGGCCTCATGAGGGCGCTGAGCGCGTCGGCGGCTATGTCGTCTTGTGGATCATCCACGGAGAGGCGCACATACTCAACATCGCCGTGAACCCGGAGTACAGGGGCCGCGGCATAGCTTCCAGGCTCCTGGGGCTGATGCTCGTGCTCATGAAGAGGAATCTCGTCTATGAGGTATTCCTTGAGGTCAGGGTCTCGAACAAGGCGGCCAGGAGCCTTTACATGAAGTACGGCTTCAGGGAAGCCTACATAAGGAAGAACTACTACGGCGACGAGGACGCCATCGTCATGGTCCTCGACCTCTGAAAAACATGCAATCGATAGAATCGAAAATCCTCTACAACGACATGCTCGCCGAAGGCTACTTCAGGCTCGGGCTCGAATGGAAGACCCCTCGGGTAAAGGCAGGCCATTTTGTCATGCTGCGGGTCTCTGACGGCATGGACCCTCTGCTTCGCCGGCCTTTCGGCGTCTACAAGGTGATAGGCGCCAAAGGCAGCGCGTCAAAAGGCACTGGCATAGAGCTTCTTTACAGGGTCGTCGGCAGGGGCACCTCCATACTTTCGGCTAAAAGGCCCGGCGAGGTCTTAGGCATACTCGGCCCTCTCGGCAACGGGTTCCCATCTCCCCGGAAGGGGCTCAAGGTCGTAATGGTCACCGGAGGGATGGGCATAGTGCCCCTTTACATGCTGGCGAGCCAGACTGGCGGGATCCTGCTCTTCGGGGCGAGGACTAAAAAAGAGCGTTTTCTGCTCGACGGCTTCAAAGGGCCCGGCCTTAAAGTGAAGACAGCTACCGAGGACGGGTCCATGGGCACAAAGGGCCTTGTGACCGCCCTCCTTGAAAAGGAGCTCGCCGCCGGCGTTGTTGTCTATGCCTGCGGCCCCCTCGGCATGCTCAAAGCTGTCTCGCGCATGTGCTCTGACGCCGGGGTCAGATGCTTTGTCTCGCTCGAGCGCTCCATGGCCTGCGGCATAGGCGTGTGCCTCGGGTGCGCGGTGAGGTCGGTGAACCACGACGGCAAAGAAAACCGCAATTACAAGATGGTCTGCTCTGACGGCCCGGTATTCGATGGCGAGGACATAGATTGGGAACTCCTCTGAAGAAAAAACTTCCAAAAAAACCGCTTGAGGTCACCATCGCCGGGATAAAGTTTAGAAACCCGGTGATGACCGCCTCTGGCACGTTCGGCTACGGGGCCGAGTTCGCGCCCTTTACCGACATCGAAAAACTCGGCGCCATAGTCGTCAAGGGCCTCTCACTTTACCCCAGGCAGGGCAACCCCGGCCCGAGGATAGTTGAGACGCCGTGCGGCATGTTGAACGCCATCGGCCTCCAGAACGTTGGAGTCGACGACTTCATAGAAAAAAAGCTGCCGCTCCTTAAAGGCGTCAGGACCCATGTCATAGCCAATATCTTCGGCGAGACGATAGAAGACTACATGGAAGTGGCCAGGAAGCTCGACGGCGTCAAGGGCGTCAGCGCACTCGAGATAAACATCTCGTGCCCCAACGTCAAAAAAGGCGGCATAGTCTTCGGCACAGACCCTCAGGAAGCTTTCAGGGTCGTCTCGGCCATAAGGAAATCAACGAGCATGCCTCTCATAACAAAGCTCTCGCCGAATGTCGCTGACATAAGAGTAATGGTAAAGGCCGCGGAGGACGCCGGCACCGACGCCATCTCGCTCATCAACACATTGACCGGCATGGTCATAGACGTCGAGAAGAGAAGGCCCGTGCTCGCGACCGCCACAGGCGGGCTCTCGGGGCCAGCGATAAGGCCCGTTGCCGTGAGGATGGTCTGGCAGGCGGCCCAGGTGGCGAAGGTCCCCATCATCGGCATGGGCGGGATAATGAACGCCAATGACGCGCTCGAATTTCTCATCGCTGGAGCCTCGGCCGTGCAGGTCGGGACAGCGAGCTTCATCGACCCTGACGCCGCAGTGAAGGTCGCCGTCGGCCTCGAAGAATACTCGAAGAAGCACTCAGTGAGCATGAAGGATCTCACTGGCTCTCTCAAGCTTGCTTGACTGCGCCGCGCTTTTCTGCGATGATTTGAATCAAGGTGCGAGAAAAAGTTTTCAGGGATATTGTTTAAAACAAAATACGCAGGAGGATCCGCATGAAAAATCCGATAGAGATATTCAAGAAGGAATGGGCGCTTCACTCAGAGATGCACGTCAAGATAGGCAAGCTCCGCAAGAAGTTCGACAAGGAGATGGACGTCATCGGCAAGAAGTTCAGCAAGGAGCTGACGAAGCTCGAAAAGCAGGCGGCCAAGAAGAAGGTCAAGATTGAAGACCAGCTGACGATCTGGAGAAAGGGCGGCTACGAGGGCCTTGTCACCAAGCTCAAGAAGAGCACTGACTCCGTCATGAACGAGATCAGGAAGGACTACAAGCTGGCTGTCGCGAAGCTCAAGAAGTAACTGACAGGTTTTGCGCGTAATTCAAAGCGGGGCGGCCTCTGCCGCCCCGCTTTTTTTGTTGTCCTGAAGGAGCGTGGAGGCGCGGCGAGTTGGCTTTTAATAGACAGGTAAGACAAAACAAATGCAAGATTTTTGTATCGTTTTAAACACAAACCCCGTAACAGGGCGGAGCGAGCCTAAGGGAGGAAGGGCGAATCGAGCCGGGGTTGCGGGAGCGAAGCGACCTAAGGGGCTCGATTCGCGGGCGGGGGGGGGGGAGGAAAACGTGCGAGCCCTGTTACAAAGAGCGGCGACAGCCGCGTAACAAGGTTTTTTGCGAAGTTTTTTTGAAGAGCTATATTCCCCCCTTCAAGGTAATGGGGGATTTTAAACTAAAGGCCGAGATAAAAAATAAAAAACCCGGGTTGGCTTTCGCCTTCCCGGGTTTTGTTTTTTTAATTTGATCTGTTGCTCAGCAAAGGTCGAGGACGCTTATCTTCGCGGCTACCGTCTGGGCTATCTCGATGAAGGCCTTTGAGTGGGCTGAAGCCGGGTCAGCGTGGACGATCGGCATGCCGGAGTCCCCGCCCTCTCTTATCTCGATGTCGAGCGGGATCTTGCCGAGGAGAGGCACATTGTACCTGTCGGAGGTCTTTTGTCCGCCGCCGTGGCTGAATATCTCGGAGGTGCCGTTGCAGTGGGGGCAGACAAAGTAGCTCATGTTCTCCACTATTCCAAGGATAGGCACCTTTACCTCGTTGAACATCTTTATGGCTCGCCTCGCGTCGATGAGCGCTACGTCCTGCGGCGTCGTTACTATGACGGCTCCTGTGAGCGGTATGGTCTGCACCAGAGTGAGCTGGACGTCTCCGGTGCCTGGCGGCAGGTCGATTACGAGGTAGTCGAGCTCGCCCCATTCAACGCCGACGAGGAACTGCTTTACAAGCTGCATGACCAGAGGGCCCCTCCAGATGAGAGGAGTCTCCTCATCGAGCATGAAGCCGACTGAGACGAGCTTCATGCCGAATTTTTCGAGCGGGATGAGCTTTTCTTCCGGGGTCGCCTGCAGAGGCTCGTGTATGCCCATCATCAGGGGAAGGCTCGGGCCGTACAGGTCGGTGTCGAGTATGCCGACCTTCGCGCCTGTCTGGGCAAGGGCCATGGCGAGGTTGACCGCGACCGTCGATTTTCCTACCCCGCCCTTGCCGCTCGCGACGGCTATTGTGTTCTTGACGCCAGGTATGGCCATCTTGTCGGGGAGCTGCTTTGATTTCGGCACCTGCGCGCCGGTGGTGAGGTTCACCTCGGTAACGCCGGGGATAGCCTTCACCGCGTTCACGCAGTTGGCTTCGAGTTCTTTTTTGAGCGGGCAGGCCATTGTCGTCAGCACGAGGTTGAAGCTCACTTTAGTGCCGTCGATCTTCACGTCCTTTATCATGTTGAGGGTAACGAGGTCCTTGCCGAGCTCGGGGTCCATGACCTTGCCGAGTGCGGAGAGGACTTGCGCTTCGGTTATGTGTGCCAACGATAGTACCTCCGTAAGTATCTTTTAAGTGAAGTCAGGCCTACTTCGAGGCCGCTTCTTCGAGGGCTGCCATGAGCTCATCTACCGGCGCGCCGTCGCGTCTGGCCGCGTCTTCTATGGGCACGGCCCCTCCGCAGCACGAATCGATGTGGAAGCGGGTGAAGACCCCTATCGTCTTCGGGAAGAGCTTTATGCAGTCGTTGACGACCATCTCTTTATTTACTTTTCCCATGGCTGTTTTTTCCCTTCTTGAGTTTCGAGGCTATCTCGTTCAGTTCCTTGAGGACAATATCGATGTCAGCGTTATGCATTGTCGAGCCGAAGTCTATGTCCTCGACCTTTGACCCGGGGCAGTCAGAGCAGCCCTTGCCGAAGTACTTTTTGAAAACAGCGGCGGTCTCCGGGTACTCCTCGATGACCTCGCCTATTACCATCTCTTTTGTTATCAGGCCCGCCATGATCCTTATTTCTTGGCTGGCGCCGGGGCCGGGGCAGGCGCGGCCTTTATGGTCTTGAACATGTTGACAGCGAAGAAGACTACCGAGAGCGCCTCGAGGAGAGAGAATACGAGGAGGACCGTATTAGACCCGCCAGAGCTCTTGACCCACCACCCGGCGGCCATGCCGACGAGGCCTATGTTGGAGAGCCAGAGCTGCGCGGTCGCGAGCGCGTCGCTGAAAAGGGGCTTGCCGGAAAACCTCGGGAGTATGTGGTAGCCGACGCCGTATATCATCATCGACATCCAGCCGAGGAGGTTGAAGTGCGCGTGTATCGGCATCCAGGGGTAAACTGCCCCGCTCATGCTCATGTGTATGCCGAGGAGTATGGAGACGAGGAAGTATATTATGGCGAACCTGATGAACCAGACGGTAATTTTACTCATTCAGACCTCCGGGAAAGTTGTTTTTATCTGTTGGCCGCTATTGGCGCCGGCTGGCACGCGTCGACCGGGCATACCTCGGCGCACGCTCCGCATTCGGTGCAGAGCTTCGGGTCTATTGTGAACGGGCTGCCTTCTGAGATCGCCCCTTCAGGGCATTGCGGAAGGCACACCCCGCATGATACGCATTCGGGAAGTATGTGGTAGCTCATGTGGCCTCTTCAGGTTTGATGCTTCACGCACCTGTGGTGTAAGGCTTGGGGTTGCGCCAGAGCCTTGGATACAGCCTGGCAGGGCCGGCTGAAAGAGCCGTTAAAGGCTCTTTCAGCCTCCTGAATCAGACTGAAAGGACCTGCTTGATTTCGGGGACCTTCTCTTTTATGGCCCTCTCGACGCCCATCGCGAGAGTTATCTGCGCGCTGGGGCAGCCTGAGCACGCGCCCTGGAGCTGGACCCTCACTATGCCCTCTTTCTCGTCGACGTCAACGAGCTCAATGTCTCCGCCGTCAGCCTGGAGAGCTGGCCTTATTCCGTTAAGGGCTTCTTCTACTCTTTCCCTGATCATGAAAAAACCTCCAAAATGATAGTTGTAACAATATATTATATCTTAAAATATAAACCCCTTTCAAGGAGGAATAAATGATTTCCATCATGTTGAGAGGCTCGTCAATGGAATCGAGGAGAATTGAGGGCGAAGAGGCGCCCTTGCCTTGAATAAACGGCGTAACTCTGTTAGATTCCAATGTAAATCGATCAGGTAAAGGAAGGTCCATGGACGCCTCTTGCGACAGGGCTGGCATGAAGATAGAGGCCGCGTGGCTTGTCCTGTCCGTCTTCTCGCTTGTCTTCGCCGGGATATTCGCTCTCCTAGTTGCCCTGGCCAGGACCCCTGTCATAGAGGAGATGCTCCCCCTCGGCAGGGATTATATATATGTAGCACTCGTCGGGCACGTCGTCCTGGCCGTTGTGATATGGTTTCTGGCCTTCGAGGGCTTCCTCTGGGTCCACTCCTCCTCGACCCTGATGAAAAAGATGGTTTTGAGCCAGTCTCTCGGATGGGTCTCCATATCCGCAAGCGGCGCCGGCATGGCCCTCGTCGTCATCTCAGCCGTCTTCGGCCTCGGGCCCTCCGAGCTTGCCAACTATGTGCCAGTCCTCCATACCCCGGTCTTTTTCAGCGGGCTCATCCTCTTTGCCACGGGCATCCTTTTAAACCTCGTCAACACATTCGGTACTCTCTTTTCAGGCGAAAGGACCGCTCTTCCTGCCGTGACAGTCGGCATGGCGGCCTCTGGCGCGGGAGTGGCCGTGGCCTTTGCCTGCTTCGGCCTCTCATGGTGGTTCCAGTACTCGACTGGAAAGATGTTTCTGGACTTTGAAAGGCTCTTCTGGGGCGGCGGTCACATGCTCCAGTTCTCTAACACCATGGCCATGACTGCGGTCTGGCTCTATCTGGCGAGGATGGTATTCCATGAAGAGGCGTTCCCCCCGTCTCTTTCAAAGGCGCTCTACTGCCTCTTCCTGTTATTCGTAATACCTTCGCCTGTCATATACTTTATCCATGACACCTCGACCCTCTCCCACATGGAGAGTTTTACATGGCTCATGAGGTGGGGTCTGGGAACTCCAGCGGCCGTCTTCACGCTTCTTCTTGCCTGGAAGATCTTTACGGCACAAAAGCCCTGGGGGGATCCGGGCTTTTCCTCGCTCGTCCTCTCAGTCGCGGTCTTCTCCCTCGGCGGGCTCATCGGCGTCTCAATAGAGGGCGCGAACACCATCATCCCCGCGCACTACCACTGCGCGATAGGGGCTGTCACCATAGCCTTCATGGGCCTGTTCTACAAGATACTCCCCACCTTCGGCAGGCCGCTGTGGTCTGAGAGGCTGGCAAGGATACAGCCCTATCTTTACAGCCTCGGTATAGTCCTTTTCGCGGTCGGGCTCTTTATCGCGGGCTCTCACGGGGTCGCGCGGAAGGCATACGCAGGCGAGCAGGAGCTTGGCACCGCCGCCAGATTCATCGGCATGTCGATAATGGGCATTGGCGGCTTCGTCGCCATAACAGGGGGGATTGTTTTCGTGATAAACGCTTTATTCTCGCTCTTCGGCCGTCAAAAAACCGGCCTTTTACACTGAGACAAAATGCTTGACAAGCCTTTTTTTTGACTGTATTCTTTGGTTTCAAAAATCATTTCCGGAGGATACTCAAATGCGCAAGTTATTGGGAATTGGAATTCTTGCTCTTGGCGTCGCCGCGTTCGCCGGCACCGCCATGGCAGCTGACGGCATGGCCATCTACAAGGCGAAGTGCGCGCCTTGCCACGGAGCTGACGGCCAGGGCACCGCTATGGCCCCCGCTTTCAAGGGCAATGCCTGGGTAAAGGGCGCCGCTGACGCCGAGATCGCTGACACCATCGTCAAGGGCCGTGAAGGCGCCGCCAAGAAGTACAAGCAGTACGCCATCGGCATGCCGAAGCAGAAGCTCGCCGACGACGAAGTAAAGGCCGTTGTCGCCGCCCTCAAGGGAATGGCGAAGTAATCAGTATTATTCAAGCCTCAATGGGAAAGGCCCGGCTCTGCCGGGCCTTTTCTTTTGGTTCGCTCCATGGTCCGCGTTGTTAGAGTGTTTGATTATTCCGCAGTAAAAATCTGCCTCATCTGTTATGACTTCCGCGGATAAAAGCCAGCGGAAAGACTCTGTTGACTTCGCTTTCAAAATCATTGATAATAATAGGCTATAAAAATATAAAATCTTAATAAAATCCCTGTTTTTTTAAGGTTTTTCTTTCAACTACAAATTCAACAGCCGCCATTTTCTTGTGGGGGCTTTAGCTTCTATCGGTAGTCTTTTCCGTTTTCCAACGCCATAATTCCGGAGGTGCACGTTGTCAGGTTCAAAAACCTTCTACGTAGGTATTGATATAGGTTCCGTGAGCGCCAATACGGTCGTATTGGATGAGCGCAGGAACCTTCTTGAAGAGTATTACACAAGGACAAAGGGAGAGCCTCTCGAGACCTCCCTGAATGTCCTTACCGAGATGATCCATAAGTACGGCAAGGAGAACATAAAGCTCGTCGCGGCAACAGGCTCCGGCGGCAAGCTCATAGCCCCGCTCATCGGCGCGGCCTTCACCAACGAGGTCATAGCCCAGGCCAAGGCAACAGAGGTATACCATCCCGAGGCAAGGACGATAATCGAGATGGGCGGACAGGACGCCAAGCTCATATTCATGGCTCCCGAGGGTGACGACGGCAAGCTCCGCATAGCCGACTTCCAGATGAACTCTGTGTGCGCCGCCGGGACTGGCTCGTTCCTCGACCAGCAGGCCTTCAGGATGGGCCTTACCATCGAGGAGTTCGGCCACCTGGCGTTGAAGAGCGCTCACCCTCCGAGGGTCGCTGGAAGGTGCTCGGTCTTCGCCAAGAGCGACATGATACACCTCCAGCAGATAGCAACCCCGGACTACGACATCGTCGCGGGCCTCTGTTACGCCGTGGCCAGGAACTTCAAGGCAACCATCGGCAAGGGCAAGGACTTCGTGGCCCCTGTCGTTTTCCAGGGCGGGGTCGCCGCAAACCAGGGCGTGAGAAAGGCCTTCAAGGATGTTCTCGAGCTCGAAGACAAAGACTACATCATCCCCGCGCATTTTGCCTCAATGGGCGCTCTTGGCGCGGTCTTCACCTGCATCGAGATGGGCAAGGGCATAGGCGCCTTCAAGGGAGTAGAGGCCCTTGCCGAGTACATCTCCTCCGGCAGGACGAACGACAGGTCGCTTGAAAAGCTTACCCGCCCCGAGGGGCACCCCTCGCAGAGGAGGAGCGCCACAGGGTATGTCCTCGAGAAGGGCACGAAGACAGACGCTTATCTCGGCATAGACGTAGGCTCGACCAGCACCAATGTCATACTGATAGACAGGCAGAACAAGCTCATAACCAAGCGTTACCTTGCCACAGCCGGAAGGCCGCTTGAGGCGATAAGGCAGGGTCTCTCCTCGGTCGGGGACGAGTGCGGCGAGTTCGTCAATGTCATCGGCGTCGGCACGACAGGCTCCGGCAGGTATCTTTCCGGGGATTTCATCGGCGCTGACGTAATAAGGAACGAGATAACCGCGCAGGCGACCGCCGCCGCTGAAATAGACCCCGAGGTCGACACCATATTCGAGATAGGCGGGCAGGACTCCAAGTACATAGCCCTGAAGGACGGCGTCGTCGTCGACTTCGAGATGAACAAGGTCTGCGCCGCGGGCACCGGTTCGTTCCTTGAGGAGCAGGCCGAAAGGCTCGGCATCAGCATCAAGGGCGAGTTCTCAGACCTCGCGCTCGGCTGTACCACCCCGCCGCCAATGGGCGAGAGGTGCACGGTCTTTATCGAGTCAGACATGGTCCACTACCAGCAAAGGGGCGTGGAGAAGGACGGCCTCGTGGCCGGGCTTTCATACTCCATCGTCCAGAACTACCTCAACAGGGTCGTCGGCGACAGGAGAATCGGCAACAAGATATTCTTCCAGGGCGGGACGGCCGCAAACCTCGGCGTCGTAGCGGCTTTCGAGAAGGTCACCGGCAAGAAGATAACCGTGCCTGAAAACCACGATGTCACCGGAGCCATCGGCGCGGCCATACTCGTGGCCAAGGAGATGCCTGCCGGCACAAAGACGAAGTTCAAGGGCTGGGACGCCGGAAGGAAGAAGTACGAGCTCACTTCGTTCGAGTGCAGGGACTGCTCGAACATCTGCGAGGTGAGAAAGGTCGTTATGGAAGGCGAGGCCCCGCTTTATTACGGCGGCCGCTGCGAGAAATACGACGTCAAGAGGGACGATTCCAAGAACAGCCATCTGCCCGACCTCTTCAAAGAGCGCGAGAAGATGCTCTACGCCGCCTATACCGGCAAGGTCGCGGGCAAGGACGCCCCTGTCATAGGACTTCCGAGGATGCTCGTCATGTACGAGCTCTACCCGTTCTGGAAGGCTTTCTTCGATGTGCTCGGCTTCAGGACTCAGCTCTCCTCGCCGACGAACAAGGAGATAATAAAGAACGGCATCGAGCAGATAGTCACCGAGACCTGCTTCCCCATAAAGGTCGCTCACGGCCATGTGAACGAGCTGATGCAAAAGGGCGTGAAGAAGATATTCCTGCCCTCGATCATCAACCTGAAGCCCGCGAAAGAAGGCCAGACCTTCACTCAGCTCTGCCCCTATGTCCAGACCATACCGTACCTGTGCAAGTCAGCCTATGACTTCAAGGCCGCCGGGGTCGAAGTGCTGACGCCTGTCATCCACTTCAACACCAAAGAAAACCTGATGAAGAAGGACTTCTACGAGTTCGGCAAGACGCTCGGCAAGGACAAGGGCTCTATCGACAAGGCCGTTGAGGCGGCGTTTTCCGCACAGACCGACTTCAAGAAAAAGCTCATTGCCAGGGGTAAAGAGGTCATAGACGGCCTCAAGCCCGAGGACACAGCCCTCGTCATCGTCGGCAGGGCGTACAACACGACGGATTCGGGCATCAACCTCGAACTCCCTCAAAAGCTTCGCGAGATGGGCACCATAGCCATCCCGGGCGACATGCTCGATGTCGACTCCGTGACCGAAGGCGCCCTTGCCGAGGACATGTACTGGAGGAGCGGACAGAGGATACTGGCGGCGGCCAAGATGATAATGACCGACAACAGGCTCTTCTCGATATACATAACCAACTTCGGCTGCGGCCCGGACTCGATGATCACCCACTTTTACAAGGATGTATCATCCGGCAAGCCCTTCCTCCAGCTCGAGATAGACGAGCATTCGGCCGACGCTGGAGCCATCACCAGGTGCGAGGCGTTCCTCGACAGCATAAGGAACACCAAGGGCCGTCTGAGGATAGAGGTCAGGGAAAAGCAGGTCCTTGACAGGTCAGGCATAAAAAAGAAGCTCTATCTGCCGAACATGTCGGACGGAGTGCACGGCATAGCCGCGGCCTTCCGCGCGTGCGGCCTCGATGCCGAGGTCATGCCCGAGCCTGATGAGGACAGCCTCAAGTGGGGCAGGCGTTACACCTCCGGCAGGGAGTGCTATCCGGCCATACTCACTACCGGCGACATGGTCAAGGTCTTGAAGCGCGAAGGGTTCGACCCGAAGAGGAGCGCGTTCTTCATGCCCTCCGGCAACGGCCCGTGCAGGTTCGGCCAGTACAACCGTTATCACAGGCTCATCCTTGACGAGCTCGGCTTCCAGGATGTCCCTGTTTACGCGCCTGATCAGGACGGCAACTTCTACAGGGAGCTCAACATAGTGGAAGGCAACTTCCCGAGGCTCGGATGGTGGGGCATAGCCGGCATAGACCTCCTCGAGAAGAGGCTCCGTGAGGTAAGGCCCTACGAGAAAAACCCGGGAGACGCCGAGAAGGTCTACTGGGAGTTCGTCCACAAGGTCTGCGACGCGGTCACGGCTAAGAGGTTCCCTGAAAAGGAGCTCAGGGAAGCAAAGGAAGCTTTCAGGAGAGTGCCGGTGACAGCGCACGGCGGAAGGCCCATAATCGGCGTGGTCGGCGAGATATATGTCAGGAGCAACAGGTTCTCCAACGAGAACATGGTGAAAAAGCTCGAAGCCCTCGGCGCGGAAGTCAGGATGCCGACGATAGGCGAGTGGATCTACTACACCAACTTCTGCAACAAGCGCAAGACCTGGGCGAGGGGCCAGTATACGGATTTCCTGCGCACCATAGCCAGCGACTTCGTCCAGAGGAAGGACGAGAAGAAGATGGAGAGCATAATAAACGGGGACATGAGGAGCGGGCACGAGCCTCCGGTAAAGGAGATAATCGACAGGGCCGCGCCTTATATCCACAATTCCTTCGAGGGCGAGGCCGTCCTTTCAGTCGGAAAATCCCTCGACTACATAGCCCACGGCTGCCACGGCATCGTCAACGCCATGCCCTTTACCTGCATGCCGGGCACTATTGTGAACGCCGTGTTGAAGAGGCTGCGCGAGAACAACCAGAACATCCCTTATCTTCACATGGTCTACGAGGGCGCGGAGGACACCAACTCCATGACGAGGATGGAAGCCTTTGTCCATCAGGCCAGGGAGTTCATGGAAAGGAAGGACGCCGCTTCTAAGTCAGTTAAGTCAGGCAAGCATAAGGGCAATGAGGCCCATATTTAGTAATAACAACGAGCCGGAAGGGCGTCAAAAGACGCCCTTCCGGCTATCGGTTAAATGGAAATAATAATTATCCTCTCTGTCGTTGTCCTTGCCCTCATCGCGCTCCTGATATTCCAGGCGGCAAGAGGGAAAGGCAGCGATGATTTACAGGTCCAGATAGACTCCCTCAAGACGGAACTCCAGAACACCCTTTCAGCCAACATCAGGCACATAAACTCTCAGCTCTCGTCAGTTACGGGCCAGGTCGCTGAACAGCTCTCTTCAGTCACCGCCCAGCTCAACTCGTCTACCGGCCAGATAAACACCCGCATGGACAGCGCCCACAGGGCCGTCGGCGAAGTCAGGCAGGCCCTCGGCGAGCTCTCGAAATCAACCGAGCAGGTCTTCGAGCTTGGGAAAAGCATCTCAGGGCTCGAAAAGATCCTGGCCGCGCCGAAGCTCCGTGGCGGGCTCGGCGAGTTCTTCCTCGCCGACCTCCTCTCCCAGTGCCTGCCTTTGAGCCGCTACGAGCTCCAGTACGGCTTTTCTGACGGGGCGAGGGTCGACGCCGTCATTAAGCTCAACGAAGGGCTTGTGCCGGTAGACTCCAAGTTCCCGCTTGAGAACTTCAAAAAGCTCACCGAGGCAACGACAGACGAGGGCCGCCGTTCGGCTTCAAGGAAACTGGCCACAGACTGCAGAAAGCACATCGACGCCATCGCGTCGAGCTACATCCGCCCGTCTGAGGCGACATTGAGCCTCGCGCTCATGTACATACCGGCAGAGGGTGTCTACTACGAGTTCATCACGATGGAGGACGACTCAGGCAGAGGCCTTTCCTCCTATGCCCTTTCAAAGAGAGTCATCCCAGTCTCTCCGAACAGCTTCTACGCATATCTCCAGACCATACTCATGGGCCTACGCGGAATGGAAGTCGGCGAGAGGGCACAGGAGATACTCGCTCATATAAATACCTTGAAGCAGGAGTTCGACAAGCTCTCCTCAGATTTCGAAACGCTCGGCCGCCATATCAACTTCGCCAAAGTGAAGTACGACGAGGTCGAGAAGAAGTCGGCGAAGTTCTCCAACCGGCTCGAGCTCATCGGCGGGGAAGAGGGTAAAGGGGAGAAATAGTAGGTGATAGAAACTGATAAGTCTTTAATTGTATTTTTCAGTATCTAAGGGAATAAAAGTTTAAAAATTTTGGTCTTGAAACAACTCAAAAATACAGAGTAGCTATTTAAAACTCTGAACAAGATAATGATGATGAACATAACTGAAACTGGTTTAAAGAATTACCTTGAAACCTTTAATACGATTTTAAAAGCAACTTCAGAACAATTCATGCCGACGCAAGTCAAAGGAAACCTGCTTCATTTATCGCTTCTACCAGCACATATTATTGGTTATGTTTCTACGCAATACGGTGTTGCAATTGAGTATCAACCGGCAGAGCAAACAGTAGTTGAGATCAAAAAAGGAAGTGCTCGAGTAGAGGATTTATTAATTCAAGCACCGAAATATTTACGCGAGGAACCAGCATTATTATTTGTTTCTTCTTCAAAGAATCAAGTTTCAAATGTAACTTTCGTTAACAGATATCCTTTCCGTTTGAGTGGACTCGAAGCAAGTCTATTTATCAAAAATACGGAATTTAAAGCTAAGGACTGGAATAAGCTGATTAGCTATGCTGAAGTGTATGGTAATAGAGAGAAAACATATTGGAGTGAACAGAATGCAATTGCTAGGGCTAAAGACGAGGTATTGGCAGCGCTAGTTGAATTACAACATGCTGAAGCGCTAAATATTAGTTTGGCCGATTATATAGCTCGCTATAAGCAAAAAACAGTTCTCCTACTAGGAGATTATGACGATAATGGGCTGGAGCGTCTTTCGAAAATAGCTATCGTTCTTAAAGAACTTAATTATGAGCCATTGCTGATAAGGAATATTCCCGATAATCCGTATCAAGATATATCACAGAAAGTAGTAGCTGTCGGAGCTATTTCTCGTTTTATAGTTGTCGATGATTCTTCCAAATCAGGGCACTTGTCGGAGGTTCAGCTTTGTAAACAAAATAATTGGATAACTATCCTGTTGCGAGCAAATGGTATAGGTGGCTCTTGGATGACAGCAGGAGCAGCTCATTTTAGCAATGTGATACTTGAAAAAAGTTATGACGTGACTAATCCGAAGCTGGCACTAAAAGAATCTGTGCACTGGGCTGAGAAAAAAATGGAAGAACTTAAGATAAAGTTTGAGAGTACATATCCATGGCGAGCGACATAAAACAGAATTTAAAATTTATTCACATGTTTTCAGTCAATGTCGTTAGAACTTTTTCTCTTTGCCTCCCTCCTCCTCTGAGGTTATCATTATTTTTTGGGAGGTTTTTTCTTGGCAAGCCCGCAATCAAGCGAGCGGCTTAAAGTCTTCATAGCCCTCGCATCCGTTTACATACTCTGGAGCTCCACCTATCTCGCCATAAGGATAGCCATAGAGTCCATCCCGCCGTTCATGATGGCGGGCTTGAGGTTCTTTATCTCCGGCTGGGCTCTCTACGCGGCCCTTAGATTTACGGGCGTAAAAGCCCCTGAAAAGAAGGAGTGGGCCGCAGGCGCATCTGTCGGTTTTCTATTGCTCCTTGTCGGCAACGGCGGGGTCGTCTACGCTGAGCAGTGGGTGGCTTCTTCCCTCGCGGCCCTTGGGGTCGCAACCGTCCCGCTCTGGACAGTTCTTTTCTTCGGGCTTTGGGGAAAATGGCCCACAAGGCTCGAATGGGTCGGCGTTGCGCTGGGCTTCGCGGGCGTAGTCCTGCTTAACCTCGAAGGCGATTTCAGGGCGCACCCGGCAGGGGCTTTGGCCATAATCGTCGCCACGATAGGCTGGTCGCTGGGGTCGGCGTGGGGCAGAAGGCTCCCGCTTCCAAAGGGGCTCATGGCCGCGGCAGTCCAGATGATAGCCGGAGGTTTTTTCTTTTTTGTATTGAGCTTTATCTGGGGAGAGCCTGTGCCGGAAGCCGTCTCGTTGCGTTCCGGCATGGCCCTTTTATATCTTATAATCTTCGGGGCGATAATAGGTTTTTCCGCCTACACTTATCTCATCAACAATGTCCGGGCCTCTTTGGCCACCTCCTACGCCTATGTAAACCCTGTCTTTGCCGTGCTTTTGGGGGTCGTCGCCGCGGGCGAGAAGATCTCAGGGGCAGGGCTTGGCGCTATGGTCGTTATCACGGCGGCTGTCATCCTTGTGGTATCGGCGAGCTGGAAAGCCAAACAGAGCGATTGACTTGCCCATGTTTTTTGCCTTATTATAATTAGATACACTAAAATAAAACCTTCCGGCTCTTGTCCGGAGGAATTGGACATCCGAGGTCTCAGGTGAAGAAGAAAAAGTATAATGTCGCCATAGTCGGCGCAACAGGCGTCGTGGGCAAGGAATTTTTGACTATCCTCGAGGAGAGGAACTTTCCGGTGGGCGAGATACGCCTTCTGGCCTCCGAAAGGAGCGCCGGCAATACCCTCAAGTTCAAGGGGGTAGACGAGACAGTCCAGGACCTCGCGCACGAGACCTTTGAGGGCATAGACATTGGCCTTTTCTCGCCGGGAGCTTCCGTGAGCGCGAAGTACGCGCCGATAGCCGGCAAAGCCGGGTGCATAGTCATCGACAACACCAGCCAGTTCAGGATGGACCCAAATGTGCCGCTGGTCGTCCCGGAGGTCAACCCCGGCGACATAGCCAAATACACGAAAAAGAACATCATCGCCAACCCCAACTGCTCGACAATACAGATGGTCGTGGCGTTAAAGCCCATCCACGACAAGTACAAGATAAAGAGGATAGTCGTCTCGACTTACCAGTCTGTCTCAGGCGCTGGCAAGGAGGCGATGGAAGAGCTTTCGACCCAGGTAAAAGAGCTCTTCAACATGAGGGAGCCGAAGGTCGAGGTCCTGCCGCACAGGATAGCCTTCAACTGCCTGCCGCAGATAGACTCCTTCCTTGATGACGGCTACACCAAGGAAGAGATGAAGATGGTCAACGAGACGCACAAGATATTCGGCGACGAGTCGGTAAAGGTCACGGCCACGACCGTGCGCGTGCCGGTGTTTGTCGGCCACTCCGAGTCGGTCAACATAGAGACCGAAAAGCCCATTGACCCCAAGGATGTGAAAAAACTCCTCGCCAAGTCCCCGGGCGTCATCGTCATCGACGACCCCAAAGAGGGTGTCTACCCCATGCCTTCCGATGTCGCTGGCCAGGACGAGGTATTTGTCGGCAGGATCAGGCGCGATGACACGGTGCCCAACGGCATCAATATGTGGATAGTGGCGGACAACCTCCGTAAGGGCGCGGCCCTGAATGCCGTGCAGATAGCCGAAGTCCTCATAAAAGACTATATCTGACATGCTCACCTCAAAGCCCTCCTCCCTGATAGGGGGGAGGGCTTTTTAGTTTAGGGTTTTTAACGGGTCATCAAAAAATAGTTAAAGGCTGCTCAAAAAGTTACATATGCGAGGCGTCGAGAAGCGAGGAATGAGGCGTACTTTGTATGTACGCCGCAAAGACGAGCGACAAAGACAACGAAGCAGAGGGGACTTTTTCAGCAGCCTTCTCAAGGATATGCGGAATTATAAGCTGATCGTCGAATACGAAGGCACCAATTACTCGGGCTGGCAGGCGCAGACTGTCCTGCCGACGATACAGGGCAGCCTTGTCATCGCCGCCAGAAGGCTCACGCGCGACAGCGAGGCCAGGGTCGCCGGCGCTTCCCGCACGGACGCCGGGGTGCACGCGCTCGGGCAAGTCGCGAACCTCAAGGCCGACACTAACATCTCCTGCCAGGACTTGCTGAAAGGGTTGAATTTTTTTCTGCCGGCCGACATAGTCGTAAAGCAAGTTATTGAAATGCCGGAAGATTTTGATCCGAGGAGGGGCTCGAAGGGCAAGGTCTATCTGTACAGGATAATCAACAGGAACCACCCTTCCGCCCTGATGCGCAACTTTTCATGGAACATCTTAAACCCCCTTGACCTCGACGCAATGCGGGAGGCTGCCACGCATTTCATAGGCGAGAAGAACTTTTCGTCGTTCATGGCCGCTGACTCGGACGCAAACCATCCGGTGCGGGAGATCACCTCTGTCGGGATATTCAAGAAAGAGGACGGCCTCATCGAGATAGAGGTCAGGGGCACGGCTTTCCTGAGGCACATGGTGAGGATAATGGTAGGCACGCTCGCCGCCGTCGGCAAGGGAAAGATGAGGCCAGGGGACCTGCACGGGATAATAGAGGCCAGGAGCAGGGCCGCGGCGGGCATGACAGCGCCTGCGCAGGGGTTGTGTCTTGTGAAGGTCGAGTACTGAGGGCAGGCCGCTTAAAAAGTCCATCTGCTTTGTCGTCTTCGCCGCAAGTTCATTGCGGCGTACAAACAAAGTACGCCTCATTCCTTGCGTCTCGGCTCCTCGCATCTGGAGCTTTTTAAGCGGCCTGCCGCCATATGGCGTTTTCAGGGCTCTTGTCAGCGTGGAATCACATCTGCTTTGTCGTCTTCGCCGCAAGTTCATTGCGGCGTACAAACAAAGTACGCCTCATTCCTCGCTCCTCGACTCCTCGCATCTGGAGCTTTTTGAACAACCTGCGGTATCGCCCAGTTCCGATTCGCCTTAATTTTCTTGAGTTTCCCTCCCCCCTGTTGCATACTTTATTATTGTAAAAAACCCGCAAAAGGAACGCATTTATGGAGCTCACCCTCGGGCCAATACTGTTCGAGCGGAACCCGGACGAGTTTCTAAGGTTCTATGAGGAAGCCGCCCGGATGGATGTGGACAGGGTCTACATCGGAGAGGTGGTCTGCGCCCGCAAGCTCGGTTTTTCGCACAGCGACCTCAAGGCCATCATAGAGCTCCTTGAGGCGGCCGGCAAAAAGGTGACTCTGTCGAGCCTTGCCGTCATCTCCAATGACGACGAGCTCGAGTTCACAAGAAAGCTCCTTTCCCATTCGTGCTCCATCGAGGCCAACGACATGGCCGTCTTCAACATGGCCGACCCATCAGTGCGCGAGGTCTTCGCCGGCCCTCACATAACAGCCTACAACGCGCCGACCGTCGAGTTCTTGAAGTCCATCGGCGTGAAAAGAGTGACCTTCCCGGTCGAGCTCTCAAAAGAATCTTTCGAGCACATAATCAGGGAGACGGGCGTCTTCGGTGAGGTCTTTGCCCACGGCAAGGCGCCTCTTGCTTTCTCGTGGAGGTGCTATACTTCAAGGGCGTTCGGGCTGTCGAAGACCAATTGCAAGCACCACTGCATGAACTACCCGGATGGCATGGAATTGAAGACCGTCGACAAAGAGCCCATATTCACGGTAAACGGCACATCGGTTTTGAGCGGAGACACCTATACTCTCATCGAGTTCGTCGACAGCCTCAAAGAGGCCGGGGTCAAAGCCCTGAGGATATCCCCGCAGCATAAAAATACCGGAAAAATAGTCGAAGTATTCAGGGCCCGCATGAACGGTACGATAGGGAACAAGGAAGCGTTGGATGAACTGAAGGCCGTGACAGACGGCGGCTTCTCGAACGGCTGGTATCTTGGGGGAGCCGGTAAAGACTACCTCAGCGCGGTCACTTCAGGCCGCTAAAAAAAAGGAGGCTTTTATGTCTGACTTGCTCGACAAGGCTATACTCATCGGCATGGGTCTTGAGAAAAAGGCCAAAGAAGTGTTGGACGAGCTTGAGAACGCCGGAAAGACTTCAAAAGAAGCTCCCGGTTCCGAGGGGCTTCCCCCCAAACAGGCGGCTGAGAACAAGGTCGTGGACGAGGGCGTGAGGGCCCTGAAGGAGTTCGTCTCTCTCGTGAAGTCCGCGAAGGAGAAGCTCGAAAAAGATGTCTCGTCCGGCTCTGAAAAGGTATTAGAGAAGCTCAATGTCGCGACCCAGAACGACATCGAACTCATAAAAGAGATGGCGAGGGTCGCCCGCGAAAAGGTCGACAAGCTCGAAAAACGCGTGGCTGAGCTCGAGAAAAGGCTCATCAAAGACGAGCAGCAGGGGAACATCTAACACTACATCATGGCAAATCAGGCATTAAGGAACATACGCAGGCTAAACAGGATAGTCGTCACTCTCATAAGGTACGGCTTCGGCAGCCTCGCACGCGACCTGCGGATATTCCCGCCCTTCTTCTCAGCCCTGGAGAGGATATTCGTATCGAAAAAGGCCCAGGGCCTTTCAACTCCCGTGCGCGTGCGCCTCGTTTTAGAGGAGCTCGGGCCGACCTTCATAAAGCTCGGGCAGATAGCCTCGACAAGGGCGGACCTCCTTCCTCCCGAATGGGTGGATGAGTTCAAAAAGCTCCAGGACATGGTCCCGCCCGTTCCATTCGACGAGGTGAAAAAGGTCGTCGAGACTTCTCTCAAGGTCCCCATCAGCACGAAGTTCGCGTCCTTTGAGAGAGAGCCTGTCGCTTCGGCTTCTATTGCGCAGGTCCACTTTGCCGAGCTCTTTGACGGCTCAAAGGTTGCCGTTAAGGTCAAGAGGCCGGGCATAGAGAAGGTCATCGAGTCTGACATCTCTGTCATGCACACCCTCGCCGGATTGCTCGAGAAGTACATCGCGGCCTCCCGCAGGTACAGGCCCAAAGAGGTCGTGAGCGAGTTTGAGAGGGTGATAAGAAACGAATTGAACCTCTCGACCGAAGGGGTGAACATCACCCGCTTCTACAACATATTCAAGGACGACCCGCAGGTGCAGATACCGCAGGTCTTCTGGGACTACACGACTGAAGATGTCCTCACGATGGAGCGCATATACGGCACGCCCATCGACGAGGTCGAAACGCTAAAGGCCAAGGGTATCGATATAAAAGAAGTCGCGGTCCGCGGCATCGGCGTATTCTTCAAGCAGGTGTTCGAGCACGGAATATTCCACGCGGATCTGCACCCCGGCAACATTTTCGTCAGGGACGACGGGGTGATCATTTACCTCGACTTCGGCATAATCGGCAGGCTCGACCACGACCTCAGAAAATACCTCGCGTCCATGCTCTATCACCTCGTGCGCTCCGACTACAAGAGGATGGCCGCCGTGCACAGGGAAATGGGGCTCATCGGCGAGGATGTCAGCCTCTCCGAGTTCGAAGAAGCCCTGCGCGACATATCAGAGCCTATCTTCGGCAGGAAGTTAGAGGACATAGACATCCCCGGGCTTCTCATGAAGCTCATACAGACAGCCCGCCGCTTCCAGATGACGCTCCAGCCGAACCTCCTTCTTCTGCAGAAGTCGATGGTCATAATCGAGGGCGTCGGCCGTCAGCTCTACCCTGACGTCAACATGTGGGAGGTCGCCAAGCCCCTCATATTCAAGTGGATGGCCAAGGAGAAGTTCTCTCCCAAGGTAGTTGCGGCAAAGGGCAGGGAAAAGCTCGAGGAGATTGTGGAGAACGCCTTTGATCTGCCGGCGAACCTCAACACGCTTTTGAAAAGGACTTTGCGCGAGGAGATTAGAATAGGCTTTGTACATCACAGGCTTGAGGTAGTAACAGACGAGCTTGAGAATGCGGGCAGAAGGATTGGCGGCGGCATAATCGTCGCTTCCCTCGTGCTTGCCGCCTCTGTCGTGTCAGTGCTCTCTGACGGCCCGGGCTTCGCGATGGGCCTTCCGGGCCTCAGCTGGGCAGGTTTCATAGTGGCCGCTTTCATGGGCTTCAGGCTCTTCAAGGGGCGGCGCAATGGAAAGTAAGGTAAAGCTCATAGGCATAATCCAGTGCGACTTCGCAAAGGAGCGCTGCTCCGGATTCGGGTGCGTGAATTCCTTCACGAAGAGGATCGACGCATTCACTAAGTACCCATTGGGCGCGGAGATAATGGTCGTGCCGTTCAACTGCGGCGGCTGTCCCGGAAGGCGCATATCGAGGACGGTTTCAAACCTCGTCAAGAGGGCAAAGAAAAAAGCGGAGATCGAAAAGGACGAGATAGTCATACACCTTGCCTCTTGCATGGTGACGGACAACGGACATTACCCGCCGTGCCCGCACCTTGATTATATCGCTACGATATTGAAGAGGAAGGGCATGAAGGTCAAGAAGGGCAGCTACAAGAGCAAGACGGCGACCGCCAGGCGGGAAGCCGGTCTTTACGAGCCATTTGACTGGGATGGGGAGTAGTAGCTCGTCATTGCGAGCAAAGCGAAGCAATCTCGTTTTTAAATGTACAGTCGACGCTTTCACCCTCCCCTCAATCCCCTCCCATCAAGGGAGGGGAAGTAAGAGTGCAGTGCGAGATTCGTTTTTCTCCCTCTCCCCTCGTGGGAGAGGGCAGGGGAGAGGGGGATTTTATTGACCGCTTCAATAAAGATATTCCAGAGGATTTTCCAATGACTGAAAAGATGACCCACTTCGGTAACCAGACTATTCCCGAGCATGAAAAAGAAAAAAAGGTACGGGAAGTCTTTGACTCCGTCGCTTCCAGGTACGACCTCATGAACGACCTCATGAGCCTCGGCGTGCACAGGCTCTGGAAAAGGTTCGTGGCCTCTGAAACGGGCCTCAGGCCGGGCCAGTCGGCCATAGATGTCGCCGGAGGCACGGCAGACATCTCGATACTCATGGCAGACAGGGTCGGTGAGAAGGGCAATGTCGTCGTCTACGATATCAACCACGAGATGCTCAAGGTCGGCCATGAGAAGTGCATAGACAAGGGCTATCTTAAAAACATCCGCTTCGTGCAGGGCAACGGAGAAGAGATAGCGTTCGAGGACAACTCGTTCCACTGCGCGACCGTCGGCTTCGGCATAAGGAATGTCACGCACCTGGACAGGGCGTTCAGCGAGATGACGAGGGTAGTGAAGCCCGGCGGCAAGGTCATCTGCCTGGAGTTCTCGCACCCCACGAACGCTCTCTTCAAGAAGCTCTACGACCTCTACTCGTTCTCATTCATCCCGAATGTCGGCGAGATGATAACCGGCAACAGGAGCGCTTACGAGTACCTGCCGGAGTCGATAAGGAAGTTCCCTCCTCAGGAGGAGCTGAAGAAGATAATGGAAGACTCGGGCCTGTGGAGAGTGAAGTACCATAACCTCTTCAACGGCATCGCGGCTGTGCATATCGGCGTGAAGGTTTAGCTTGTTGTCATTGCGAGGGGCTCTGGCCCCGTGGCAATCTCGCTTTCTTCCCCCTTTTCTAAAGGGGGATTGAGGGGGATTATTATTGGGCTGAAGTAATCTCCCCCCCTCTTTAGTACAGAGGGGTGAAAAAAAGATGGGTGCGCTGTGCGCACCGGTTTATTGAACCGACAGGCGAGAAGATGGAAAAAGAAGAGCTGAAAAAAAAGATCAAGGACAAGTTGTTCAAGGGCATGAACCTTCCCTTGAAGGCGATGCCGTCGTGGATGGAAGCCATTGGCGCGGGAGTTTTCGTAGCGCATATACTCGAGAACAACCCGAGGTTCAGGCAAAGGCTCATTGAGGTCGACGACAAGGTATTCCTCTTCGAGGCTAAAGATGTTGGCAAGAAGTTCTTTTTGCATATCAAGGACCGTGACATCAAGGTGCACCCGCACTCATCCCGCACGCCCGATGTGACCATGAGCGGCAATGTGAGCGTGCTCATGGATGTGCTCCTTGGCAAGGAAGACCCTGACACGGTCTTTTTCTCAAGGAAGCTCGAGATAACCGGGGACACGGCAACGGCGATACACTTCAAGAATTTATTGGCGGCGTTGGGGTAGGGGATTGTTGGGTTACGCTTCGCTACCCAACCGACAGAGCTGATATGAGAATAAATTCAACTTGTTGCACTTATGGTCGCTTGGCATTGAAGAACAGTTTTATATTGTTTGGCCTTTAGTTGTACTTTTTTTGTATAAGCACAGAAAGAATTGGTCTCTCCTGTTAATTGCCATGTTTTTAGGTTCATTTCTATTAAATATTGTTCTTGTTTATGACAGACCAGCAGCAGCATTTTATCTTCCTTTTACACGCTTTTGGGAGTTGATGATCGGATGTCTTCTTGCTTTTTTGGCCAAGTTGAAAGGAAATTATTTTACAGAAGCATATAAAGATATGTCGTGCAGCAGGGGGGCATTTTCATGGGTTGGTGCGACAATGTTGGTAGTCGCCCTCGTTTTCAGTGATAAGGATGCATTCCCTGGTTGGCAGGCGTTGCTTCCAACGATAGGGGTTTTTTTAATTATCGCTGCTGGACCTGATGCCAGCTTTAATAGTAAGCTTCTAGCAAACAGAGCGATGGTAAAAATTGGACTAATCAGCTATCCGCTTTATCTATGGCATTGGCCACTGCTCGTATTTGCAAGGTTATACAAGGATGAGCCCTTGACCATTGGGGACCGTACGCTCGTCATTCTCTTGAGCGTGATAATGGCTGGATTGACATACAAGTTTATTGAAAGGCCTATTCGTTTTGAAAGCAAAAAAAAACTGATAAAACCGCTTTGCTATACGATGTTGGTTGTAGGAGTTGTAAGTGTTTTAGTTTTTAAAACACGAGGTCTGATATTTATGTACCCTGCTGAAATTCGTGAGATTGCCGAATTTAAAAT
>JADLDY010000062.1 GCA_020846435.1 Deltaproteobacteria bacterium | reverse complement strand
TGCTGAGAGGCTTGGGACGCCTTGATATCTTCCCCGGCGACGATGTTGGGGGTCAGACAAGGCTCATGCGCTGGCTCGGCCTGGAAGAAAGGCCTGATTATGAAGGCACAAACAAGGCGCTCGAAAAGTGGAGCCCCTACAGAGGCATGCTGTATTTTTATCTTCTGCTGAAAGACCGCGCCGAAAGCGGCCTGATTGAAGACAGCTCCGGATGGAGGCAGGCGTCATGACCCTACGCTACTATTACCCGGTGCAGGCGCTTCACGAAAAGGAAGAACTGGCCTTTGATATCTGCGTGTACGGGGCGACGGCCTGCGGCATAGCCGCGGCGGTCCAGGCGGCCAAATCTGGCAAAAAGTCCGTTATAGTAGAATTCGGCAAACATATCGGGGGGATGACCACCGGAGGGCTTGGAGCCACCGACATAGGAAGCGAGCATGTGGTCGGCGGGCTCGCGCGCAGGTTTTATATGGATATCGGGCGGCTATACGGCATAAGCGAGAGCTGGCGCTTCGAGCCGAAAACAGCAAGCCGGGTCATGAAAGAATGGCTTCGGGAATACGATATACCTGTATTCACTGAGCACAGGTTATCGCAAGTCGAAAAAAA
The DNA here is from genome assembly GCA_020846435.1 of Deltaproteobacteria bacterium. Classification (GTDB taxonomy): domain Bacteria; phylum Desulfobacterota; class GWC2-55-46; order GWC2-55-46; family GWC2-55-46; genus GWA2-54-12. Next base: position 3,237 of record JADLDY010000062.1, on the reverse strand, counting down.
GGATGGCCTCATCACCTCCATGAGCGCCGAAAACGGGAGAAGCTTCAGGGCATCGGTCTTCATCGACGCGACATACGAAGGAGACCTGATGGCCATGGCCGGAGTCAGTCACATCATTGGAAGGGAGGGAAACCGGTTATATGGCGAACACTTCAACGGGGTGCATTTCGGCGGCCCGCACCATAACTTCAGGTGCTTCGTCGACCCGTACAAAAAAATCGGCAGCCCTTCAAGCGGCCTCCTCATGGGAATAAGCGGCCTGCCGCCCGGCAGGCAGGGCGATGGCGACAGGCTCACACAGGCTTACAATTTCAGGCTCTGCGTTACGCGGTCTAAAAACAAGACCTCCTTCCCCAAGCCGGACGATTACAACCCGGAGCGCTATGAGTTGCTGAGAAGATATATCGACTCCGGGGTCTTCGACATCTTCAACCTCACGGTCCCTCTGCCCAACGGCAAGTATGACCACAACAACTGGGGCGCGATAAACAGCGACAACATCGGTGCGAACCATGAATGGCCAGAAGGCGACTACAGGCTCAGGGAGCGGATCTTCCAGGACCACGTCAATTACCAAAAGGGCCTTTTCTGGTTTCTCGCGAACGACGCACGCCTGCCCAGGGAAATAAGGGAGGCCGCGTCGAGCTGGGGGCTGGCGCCGGATGAATTCACGGAAACCGGCAACTGGCCGCCGCAGCTGTACGTAAGGGAGGCAAGACGCATGGTCTCGGATTACGTCCTGACGGAAGAGGACGCTTTCGGCTGGCGCACCGTGGACGACCCGGTGGGCATGGCCTCGTATACGCTCGATTCACATAACTGTAAGAGGATAGTCCATAACGGCCGGGTGGTGAACGAAGGCAATGTCGAAGCGGTCCCGCTCGGCCCCTTCCCTGTCCCCTACCGTTCGATAAGGCCGAAGAGGCAGGAGTGCGCCAACCTCCTGGTGCCAGTATGCATCTCCGCTTCGCATTCGGCTTACGGGTCAGTCAGGATGGAGCCCGTGCTCATGATCCTGGGGCAGTCTGCCGGGTGCGCCGCCTCACTGGCGATAGACGAGGCGAAAGGGGTGGTCCAGGACGTCTCCTATGTTTCCCTCGAGAAAACTCTCAGCAAGGAAGGGCAGGTCCTGGAAGAGCCGAAGTTTCCGGGACACAGGGACATCACGAACGGATTGCCCAGGGACATGGGCGGGAGAATGCCATGAGCGACAATGCTGTTTTGAAGATAGGGATTTCCGGCTCCTACGGAGGCATGAACCTTGGAGACGAGGCCATACTCCAGAGCATCATCAACGGCATCCGCGCGAATATCGACGCGGAGATAACCGTTTTCACGAGAAACCCCGAGGACACCATGAGCAGGCACAGGGTTGAACGAGTCGTCCCGGTGAGAAAACTCGGCCGCAAGGAGGTAGTCCCTGAAGTGGAACGGCTCGACCTCCTCATCATAGGCGGAGGAGGAATCCTCTACGACGCCGACGCCAAGGCGTATCTCAGGGAAGCCGTCATCGCCCACGACAAGGGAGTGCCTTTCATGCTCTTCGCGGTGGGGGCGGGGCCGCTCAAGGAGCACGCCGTGCAGGAGCACGTGCAAAAGGTACTGGATCTGGCCTCCGTTGTGACCGTGCGGGACCACCCATCGCTGCGCACCCTGGAAGAAGCCGGGGTGAAAAGGGAGATCATGATAACGGCAGACCCGGCATTGCTCCTGACCCCCGAGCCGCTCAGCGCCGAGGTCCTCCAGCTGGAGGGGATAACACGGAAGTGCAAGCTCGTGGGCATGTCGGTCCGGGAACCGGGGGTAGCCGCGCCGGATATACGGGAGGAGCATTATCACAACCTCATCGCGAACGCGGCCGACTACCTTATAGACCGTTATGATTTCGATGTCGTGTTCGTCCCTATGGAGCCGAAGTTCGACCTTCACCAGGCGCACTCGGTCATAGCGAAGATGGTCTGGCCAAACCACGCCAGCATCCTTCAGGGAGATTACACTCCTGGCCAGATAATGACGATAATGAAAAAATTCGAGTTCGTGGTCGGCATGCGCCTACATTTTCTCATTTTCGCGGCCCTCCAGGGCGTCCCCTTCATCTCGCTGCCTTACGCGAAGAAGGTGCAAGGCTTCATAGAAGAGCTCCATCTGGATATGCCGCCTTTCCATGACATCACCACCGGCAGGCTCATAGCCTATATCGATAAATCATGGGACAGGCACGAAGAGATAGGCAGACGGGCCGGAGAGCTGCTGCCCGCCCTCCGGAGGAGGGCGGCGCAGAACAACACGCTCATGACCGAACTGCTGCGGCTCGTAATGACGAGGAAAGGCATAAGCCCTGAAACATTGAAGAAAAAAAGCGCGAACGAATGACCCTTGGGACCAGCAACTCAAAAGCAGGGCGGCACTTGACACCATCCTGACGCTCGGTATACTTTCATAATTCCTTCACGCCTGGAGGCCCGGCCAGTGGTCGACAAAAATTGGGTATACGTCCTGGATGATGCGAGCCTGCCCGAGGGCGGCATGTCTCCGGTTTACCCCAAAGGGATCAATATCCTCCTGGCCCGCGTTAACGGAGAAGTCTACGCTCTCGACGGTAAATGCGCCCACATGGGCTGTCCTCTCTTTTGCGGGTCCATCGTAGGCACAGTCCTTACCTGCCCCTGCCACGACTGGCGGTTCGACATCAAAACCGGTAAATTCCTCGATGCCGCAGAACTTCGGCTCAAGGTCTACAAGACACGCGTTGAAGACGGACGGCTGTTCGTGAAAATAAGCGCCGCAACGGAGGCCTTATGAAAAAGATCAGCATGTATACCCTTTCGACCTGTCCCTGGTGCAGGAAGACCAAGAAGTTCTTCACAGATAAGAACATCCCTTTTGACTACATAGACTATGACCTCGCAGACAGCGAGACTCAAAAAAGGATAATTAACGACATGGAACGGCACGGAGCGTCTGCTTTCCCATACGTCATGATAGAAAACGATATAGTCGAGGGATATAGCCCTGACCGGTACACGAAGCTGCTCGGCCTCTGAAGGGAGCTTGCAATGGATGTCGAAGCCAGGAAAAAGGCCCTGCGCTATTTTTTCGAGAAAATAATAGACCCGCTCGGCTACAAGTTCACGCCTGACGAGGAGATGGCGGACTTCCTCCTCGAGCAGGAAGTGATGCTCGAGAGGAAGCACGGCATCCCCTTCTGCCCCTGCCAGCCCCTGAGGCACGAGCGCT
>JADLDY010000061.1 GCA_020846435.1 Deltaproteobacteria bacterium | reverse complement strand
CCGTCCGTCCGAGGTAGCCTGTCTGGTTGCAGACGCTGCAGCCCTTGCCCTTGAATGTCTGTTTTCCCGCGTCAATGCAGGCCTCGAAGCCCATTGCCGCGAGCTCTTCCGGCTTGTAGCTGTACTCTTCCCTGCACTGCGAGCATATCTTCCTCACGAGCCTCTGGGCGATTATGGCAAGGAGGGCTGAGGAAAGAAGGAACCTGTCGACGTCGAGGTCAAGGAGTCTTGGTATCGCGGTCGGGGCGTCGTTGGTGTGGATGGTGCTCAGCACGAGGTGGCCTGTTATAGAAGCCCTTATAGCCATCCTCGCGGTCTCTTCGTCCCTTATCTCGCCTATGAGCATTGCGTCAGGGTCCTGCCTCATGAAGCTTTTTCCGGCTCTGGCGAAGTCGTAGCCGGTCTTGAGCGAGACTTGAGTCTGCTTGATCATGCTGAGCTTGTACTCTACCGGGTCCTCGACCGTGAGCACGTTGCGCTCGAGGATGTTTATCTCCCTGATGGCAGAATAGAGCGTCGTGGTCTTGCCGCTCCCGGTGGGGCCCGCGACGAGTATGAGGCCGTGCGGCTTGGCAAAAAGGCTCTTGAGCCTGCCAGTGTCAGAGGAGTCGAAGCCGAGGGCCGTCATGCTGATGAGAGGGCTCGACCCGCTCAATATCCTCATGACGACGTTCTCGCCGTATATGGTCGGGATGACTGAAAGCCTCATCTCGTAGATATTGTTCATGAGAGGGAAGGAGAACGAGCCGTCCTGCGGGAGCCTCTGCTCGGCTATGTCGAGGCTGGCGAGTATCTTGAGCCTCGATGCTATCCCGTTCTGCAAGGACTTCGGCAGGCAGTACGTATGCTGGAGGACTCCGTCGATGCGGCAGAAGACGTGTATCGTCTCATGCTCGGGCGTTATGTGTATGTCTGTCGCGTTCCTCCTGATGGCGTCCATGAGGAGGAGCTCCGTGAGGGAGGAGACGATGTTGCCCGAGAGGGCAGAGCCAGATTTGACGTCTTTTATGACAGCGTCGATGCGCAGATGTATGGGGTGCTGCAGGAAGAAGTATGCCCTTTCCATCATCTCGTAGAAGGCCACCGTGTCGACCATGTAGACCCTGGGCGGTTTGCCGGCCAGGTGGGAGGCTGTGTCGATAGCGTGTATGTTCGTCGGCTGCATGACCCCGATGCTCATGACGCCGTCCTTGAGGTCGAGAGGGATGAACTCCGCGCTCTCGGCCATGGCGCGCGGCACGAGCTTCAGGACATCTTCGGGGATGACGTAGCGGCGGATGTCGATGAACTCTATTCCCGCCTGCTCGGCGAGGGCCTGCGCCATCTCGATTGAGGAGACGAAGCCGAGCTTTATGAGCGTGTCGCCAAGCAGGTTTCCGGTGATGGACTGCTGCGCCATGGAGATGGCGAACTGCTCCTTGGTGAGCATGCCCTTTGATATCAGAAGTTCGCCGAGTTTCATCGGTGCCGCCATGACTTTATGCCCCTGTCCTTGTCTGTATTACGCTTCCGGAGCCACAACAGGCTTCAGGATTATTATCAGTTCTGTCTTTTCATTGACCATGTCGCGGTTCGTGAACAGCGGGCCTATGAGCGGTATTGCCGAGAGGAACGGCACGTTGTTGTCTCTGAGGCTCTCCTTGTTCTGTATGAGCCCGCCGATGACGACCATCTGTCCGTCCCTGACCTGGACAGTGGTGCTGAGCTCTCTCAAGTCGATGGTCGGCAGGGATATCTCGACGCTGTTGCCCTCCGACGTGCCCACCGACTTGCTGTCGAGCCTTACGAGGTCGGAGATGATGGGAGAGATGGTCATGGTTATCTCTCCGTCCTCCCTGTCATTGATGTAGGGGACTATGCCGAAGACGATGCCGGACAGCACGCTGGTCGTCTCAACGGTAAAGGTCACGGTTGGCACGGTCGTCGCGGTCCCGGTGGAGGTCGTCTCGACTTTCGAGATGTAGTCTGTCTTCCTTCCGACGCTCAGGTAAGCCGTCTGCCCGTTCATTATGTTGACCCTCGGGTTCGAGAGGACATTGACGTTGCCCTGCTGCTGGAGGGCCTGCAGGAGCGCCGTGAAGTCGCCTCCGGCAAGGGCGAAGTTGAACTTGGGGAGGTTATTGAGCGTATTCGTGAAGCCGGTCGTGCCGAAGCCTGCGGAGCCGACTCCGTTCCAGTCGCCGCCGAGGAAAGTCCAGTCAATGCCGTATTTGAGGCTGTCCGAGAGCTGGACCTCGACTATCCTTGCTTCGACCAGCACCTGTCTTTTGAGTATCTTCCTGACCGCGCTGATGTAGCGTTCGACGCGTTCGAGGTCGCCCTTGGGCGCCGTGACGACTATCGTGCCGGTCATTCTGTTGACGCTGTACGAGGGGGCGGAGCCCTGGGGCGACCCCTTGCCGAGCATGGTGCCTATCGTCTTTTCCATCGCGTCCCAGAACTTGAACGAGTCCTTGTCCGACTGTACCTTCTGCACGACAGAGCCGCTTACGCCGGAAGAGCCGGACTTGGCCCCGCCTAACATGTCGCCTCCGACCTCGACGGAATATTCCTGTATGACGGAGGGCTGGCCGAATTCGAATATCCTTGTATCCGTGAGCTTGATGGTGAGTATGTTCCCCTCGATGGTGTAGAAGTAATCGACAGATGCGAGGACCGTCTCGAGCACTTCCTCGGCGCTCATGTTCTTGAGCGCTATCGTGACCGGCGTTTCAGGGTCTACTCCCTTTTCCATGATGACATTGAGGGAGGCCGACTCTGCGACAGTGTAGATGACGTCGCGAAGAGGCGAGTTCCTCGCTGTTATGGATATTTTCTTGGTCTTGAGAGGCGAGATGTTCTCCGAGGCCGGAGAGAACTCCCTTTTATCCTGCCGCTCCGGCACTTGCGGCGGATTTTGAGCGGTGCGCCCGGCGACCGCTTCCTGAGGCTCCTTCATGGCCTGGGCTGCGGCTTCGTGCTTGGCGGGAGGAGACGACGCGCAAGAGCTTATGGCAACGGCCGTTGCCACGGAGAGCGCGAATTTGGTCAAGCCATGGAAATAACTCATTTAGGACCCTCCAGATATGAAAGCACAGATTGTCTGTCGATCATCAATACCCTGTTGTTTTCTATTCGCTTGACCCGCAGGCCCCTTATCGAATCACCTTCTCGCAAGAGCTTGTCGTTTATCACCGCCATGTTCCCCCCGGCGTTCAGTACCGTGAGCGTGACGCGGAGCTGGCCCTCAATCGGCTGGTTGTGGGATTGGTCCAGCGCGCCTGTCTTATCCTCTTCAGCCCTGAAGGGGTTGAACTTCGCCATTTTAGCGGACAGAGTTTGCCCCTCACTGGCGATAACCGCGTTCTCTTCTTCCGCCGGGCTCGAGTACTCAAGGACCGCGAGCTCACTGGGCTTGAGCACCATCTTCTCGAAGCTGACGGAGTTCCCGGCGATGACTGCCAGGGGTATGAGCGCGAACGGGACAGCGACCATTATCCTGAAGACCCTGCCTGTCATGATTTTTTCTCCGCCTCTGAGGGGGCCGCGATCTTTTGCGCCGGCATGGTCATCACGCCCTCGACCTTGTACCTCGCCGAGCTGTAAGAGCCTTCGAGCCGCCTTATGTCGATGTTCCTGAACTCGAAGTAGGGCATCTTCAGCGACCTGATGGCCTCGATACCTTTAACTCCCTCCTCGAAGCTGTCCGTGTCGAATTCCATGACGACGGGCAGGGTGAGGGTCTCTCCTGTTTCGCTGAATTCGTCGAGCGTCATCGTGACGCCGTTTATGCCGGTTTTCAGCTTCTCGACGGAAAGGAGCATCAGCTCCCGCGGGCTGCTCGACGCGTACCCAAAGGGCAGGGCTTTTCGCACTTGCGCCTGTCTTTTTTCGATCCCTTCGGTGTCAGAGGCCATGAGCGCGGCGTTCGAGCGCATGGAGGCGACCCCTGAACGGATCTCGATGAGGCTCGTCCTGTAACTGCCCGCAAGCAGATACGCGCACAGGGCGAGCGAGAAGAGGACCCCTGAGGCGAGATGGCATTTCGCCATTCTTGAGAGCTTGACCGGGACGGTCATCTGCAGGCCACCTCCATCAGGAAGGTCTTCTCTTTTATCAAAAGGCGCTGCTCGACGATCTGCGAGCCTTTTATCCTCGAGAACGAGGCCGCGAACTTCTCGAAGTACGACTGAGTTGAAGAGTATGAAGAGGCGCGTATGCTGCCTTCGAGGCGCACTTTGAGAGCGCCGTCAGAGGGGGTTATGTTTATGAGGCTGAAGGTTATCCTGCTGGTGTCAAGGCCCGGGAACGCGGACAAAAGCGCGGCCGGGTCAGGCGCGGAGGCGCCCTGGTTGAGGATGTTTATGAACGGGACGTAACGCTCGAACTCGGCTTTTCTTGATTCGTGAGAGGTGACGACAGCGTCGATATCCGGAAGAGCCGCCAAAGAGGCCTGAAGCTCCTGTTTCGCCGCCCCGGCGTCCCTTAACGCCGAGTACGTCATGATGAGAAGAAAGGCCGCCATGGCCGCGAACGCGATCGAGGAGTATTTGAGGAGCGTGGTCTTGAGCTTCTCGGCCCTGTACGCGTCGGGGCTTATGTCAAAGGCGGCCTGCGGCTTGAGGGCAAGGACCGGAGCGGTAAAGTCGGAGAGCGCCTCTCGCGCCATGATGGAGGCTACCTGCGGCCTGAAGCAGGCGCTTTTCGCGCCGCGCACCGAGGCCGCGGCGTCTGCCTGTCCGAGCCTGCCTGCGAACATGACCACCGAGGGCAGCACCCTGAGGCTCTGCCTGCAGTAGTTGACCGTCATGTCGAGGTTCTGGATGTCGAAGGCGTTGAGCTCGGTCGAGTTCGAGAGGACCTCCCTCGTGAACTGCAGCGTGCCGTCCTTTATGAGCGAGAAGACCTTTTTGTCGCCGGACGCCGATACGCACAACACGTCCTCGTCAGGGACCGCCATCGCGGCCGAGAGGATGAAGGCATCAGGGTAGAGCGCCTTCACAGTCTTGCCTTTGGACGAGAAGCGCTCGATGATGGCGCGGGTCTCCTCGTTCTTGACGGCGAAGACGTAGACGTCAGTTTTCTTTCCCTGGTCGGTCGACCGGGTGCCGATGACGGTGTGGATGAAGGAGAAATCCGTGAGGCCGGCCCTCTTGCGCACTTCCAGTTCGACTATCTTCCTGAGGAGGCGCTTCTTGACGGCCGGTACGCTTATGACGTCCTGGAAAGGCTCGCTGAAGTGGTTGACGACCGTGAACTCTGAGGCCTGCTCGCGGTCAAGGAACTCTTCGAGTTGCGCTGTGGGCATGACAAGGGCGTCTTTAACTGTAAGGACGCCGCCTTTTGCGGCCCCGTACACGACCCTTGTCGAGAGCCCCTCGAGGCTTATGACTATCGATGCGCTCATCCCTGCTCCGGAATATCGCTTCTGTTCACTGCCAGTCCCATTGTCACGGGTTTACCGTTATTACGAAAGACCTCTGCGCTATGTTGTCATTGGCCCCTGCGCTGTCGTTGTTGTCCCTCGCGAAGACTATGAGGTTGTAAGTGCCGGCCGCCGTTGGAGTCCCTGAGAAAGCGAGCGTGTCGGCCTGTCCCCAGGAAGCCTCTCCCAGGGTAAGGCAGTTGACGCTCGTCGTGGCTGGCAGGGCAGTGAGCCCAGCCGGGAGAGCGCCCTGAACGCACCACCTGTATCTGCCGCCAGAGGAGAAAGGCACGCCTGAGTCAGGGTAGACTGTCGCGGCGTACGCGCTCGTGACAGAAGCCGAGGGCAGGTCTGTGTTGACCAGACGGAGCTGCGTGCCGACGCACCCTGATCGTATCCTCAGCTCATTTAGCGTGAGCCACGAGACGACGTCGTCGTAGGCTTCAGGCCTCGTCATGTCGGTGGCGTAGTCGTCGATAGAAGCGAGGTCCGTGATGTAGACTTCGACCGTGCCGGCGGCTGAAGCCGTCTGTATGTTGTGGTTCTCTGCGGCGGCAACGACGACCATCGCGACATCCGTAATCGTGGAGGTCGGGACTGCGCAGGCCGCGTCAGGGCATTTCAATACGGTCATGCCGGTGCTCTTGCGGCCGCATACCCCGCCGTTGGCAGAAGTGGTAAGGTTCGCGTCAGGTATGTAGTAGAGAGCCGTTGACCATGCGTCCCGCGGGTTTCTTACGGCGGTCGGGAACTCGACAGCGGTGGGAAGCCTGTTGTTCGTCGTCGCGAACCCTATCGCCGAGGTGAGGGCGGCGTTCACGGTCTCTTTGGTCTCGGTGTACTTTGCCGTCTTCATCAGCGGCCCCATCAATCCCATGCCGAGTGAGACCAGTATGCCCACGAGCACGAGGACCATGGCCATCTCGACGAGGGTGAAGCCTTTTTCCGTCAGCTTGAAGCGCATTCGCAAGAGTTTTATCTCATTGACGTTGTTGTGCCCGGCATGGGCGCGAGAGCTGTTTAAAGCCTTTTGATTCTACCAGAGGAGCCTTTAAAATTCACCTGTTGGTTATTCTCCTGAACAGGTACATGACCAGCATCCCGCCGCCTGTTATGCTCAGGACGATGCCGGAGAGGGCCATGCCCACTGCTTTCTGGTAATCATCCGGTGAGGCCAGGAGCAGAAGGCCGTACCCGGTGAGTATGAACAGTATGGAAAAGGTCAGCAGCATCTGCCGCCTGTCCTGACAGACCTGTTGGCGCGTTTCATCGACTCTCCCTCGCGGGTCATAACGAAAAAGGGAGGCCTTCGGCCCCCCTTTTTCCTGGTGAACAATCTGCGAGCTGCAACAGGTTTTAGTTCGGCCTCTTGTCATAGAAGTACGCTACGTCAACTACCGTCTGTTCCGTGGTGCAGGCTGTCCAGGCGTTTGTGGCAAGCGTGACCGCCGCGGCGCCGGTCACTATCCTGACGCTTCCGAGACCGGCGTCGAGGGTGCCGTCTATGTTGGTGTCCATCGCCTTTGCCGCGTAGCACGGTATGTCGGTCATGGCTACGACGTTATAAGCGACGCCGCCTGTGGTGTAGCTGGCGAGGTACTTGGCTCCGCCAAAGGAGTTCTTGGCAAGGTCCCTCGGGGCGGCAGAGGACTGGAGCTGGGCCTGGATGAATTCGTTCCACTGCTGGTCAGCTCCGGCTGTTGCCAGGGCCGGAGGGTAGCAGAAGGCCGGGGCCGCGGCCGCGCCGAAGGCCGAGGATATCGAGTTAAGGGTAGCGTAGTTGACGTCGCCGTCGCTGTCGCAGTCGCCCGGGAGCCTGCCGTACCTGTCCACGAACAGATGGGCCATGGCTGAGAGGCCCTGCGCGTCAGTAAGTGCGCGTTTTGCCTTGGCGTTATTGATGAGGTCCTGACCCTTGAGCACGGCGCCGAGTATCAGGCCGATGACCACGAGGACGATGGCAAGCTCGATGAGCGTGAAGCCTTTCTGGTTCCGGATAAAGCGCATAGAAATTTCCCCCTGCATATAAGTTATTTATCGTTACTTAAACAACTCATCGGAGTAAACCATTGGAACTTAAGTAGTAAATATCAAGTTCGCTGGTCAAATGCAACATAAATAAGTTCCGTAAATTAAAATTGTTCTAATTTAAATCTGCACTTAAAAAACGGGTGACGTCTGACAAAAGACGCTTGATAATAAGTTGAAAATAACAGCCTGAAGCGTGCGCGTAATTCATTGCAGAGCCCGGCTTGACGCAAAAGCGGGGCTCTGCCTTGGAATTCGGCTTGAACTCATCAAAAAGGCCTCATTAATAGCCTTATTGTATGGAAAAAGAGGCTGTTTTCTGTTATCGTGATTCCTACCCTTCGCAACAAACAATTCGCCGGATAGCGCCTTTTATGCCGACATGAGCGTTGAATCTTTTCCTTCATCCTTGAAGAGCAGGGCGGGATGGGCAGAGCTGTTTGAGCTGAAAAGGACGATTGAGCCGCACGTCCATCAGATCGAGCCTACAAACAGCTGTCCGTATTCGTGCGTCATGTGTCCGAGGCCGGGCCGGATGGAGCGCGAGGTCGGGTTCATGGACTTCGAGCTATTTCAGAAGATAATCGACGAGATAGCCGGTTTTTCAGAGCCGGTCCGCTCTAAAGAGATCGAGCTTTTTCATTTCGGAGAATCGCTCCTGCACCCGCGCATCAGCGAGATGGCCGGGTACGCCTCCAAAAAAGGGCTCAACATGACCCTTTCGGTGAACGCGCCTGAACTTACCCCGTCTCTTCTGGATTCTCTCGTTGCAAGCGGCCCGCTCAGGATTATAATCTCGTTCGACGGGTATGACGAGAAAAGCTACAAAGAGATACGCGGGGAGGCGGCTGATTATGAAAGAGCCTCAGCGAACATCAGATACGCCGCGAGCCTTGTGAGGGCGGGACTTCCCGGCACGAAGATATCTCTCAGGATTATCCGGCTTAACAGGAATGACGCCCGCATAGATGACTTCAAGCGCCAATGGGAGTCTTCAGGGCTGCCGGTTGAGGTGCGAGAGTTCTTTCCGTGGACCGAAAAAGAACTTACTGCCCTGGGTATCGTGAAGAAGTACCCGCCTTTCATGCCCTGTCCATTTCCCTGGCAATACCTTGTCGTCCAGTGGGACGGCACAGTCGTGCCGTGCTGCAGGGACTACAACGGCGTCAACCCCATGGGAAATGTCCGAGGGTCGTCCCTCAAAGAGATATGGAACAGCGCGCAATACGCGGACTTCAGAACCCGGCATAGCACAGGAAATTACGGCTCCAACGAGTTCTGCAGGAATTGCATGGAGATATTTTACACAGAGGGATAGTGAATAACGCGCCATCATTGGAAACATTCATCCCGGAGCCAGGCAAGGCAGACACCGTCGCCGCTCTCTTTGAGAGGGCGGCTGGGCTCCACGCAGGCAGCCCCCTTATTTTTTTCGACGACGCCAGCTCGTTGAGTTACGCCGAGGCACTCATCCTCGCCCATCGCGTAGCGGCGGGCCTGAGCGCGATGGGAGTTGCCAGCGGCGACAGGGTCGTCTCAATATCAGGGGCTTCGGCCGAGGCCGCGCTCGTCTTCTGGGGCTCAATGCTCTCTGGCGCGGTCTTTGTCACCATAGACAGGACAACTGAGCCTGAGAAGCTCGCAAGGGCTCTCGAGAAGGCCGGCCCCAGGGTTGTCTTTGCCGGGCCTGAATACGCAGGGTGGGCCGTCTCTTGCGGGTTTAAAGCCGTCTCGTACCAGCCTTCGAGTGACGGCGCCTGTCCCGCCGGGGCGGAGCTTTTCTCCTCCTGGCTAAGTGCCGCGCCCGACTCTTGCGACAGGCGCCTCGTTGCACCTGGCGACGACGCCGTCATCATCTTCACCTCAGGCACTACTGGAGAAGCTCGCGGGGTAGTCCTCTCTCACGGCGCTCTTGCCGGAAGCGGACGGCTGATGACCGAGGCATACGGATGGGGGCCGGGCGACAGGCTCTTGTCGGCAGGCGACTTTCACTCGATGAGCGGCCTCAGGAACCCACTTGTCGCCGCGCCCTTTGCCGGGGCCTCCTTCATCGTCGCCCCGCACGCAGTAAGGGCGAACGCGTCAGCGTGCTCTGAGCTGATGGCCAGGCTCTCGGCGACCATACTTTGCACAGTCCCGGCTTTCCTTGCCCAGTTCAATCTGTT
>JADLDY010000060.1 GCA_020846435.1 Deltaproteobacteria bacterium | reverse complement strand
CTCCTGGAGACGATGACGTTGTCCTTTCTCTTGTTGTACTTCAATACCCTGAAGGCGAACTTCTGGCCTATGAGCTTGTCAGGGTTTCTCACGGGTTTCAGGTCTACCTGAGAGCCCGGCAGGAAAGCGGTTATGCCCTCGATGTCGACGTAGAACCCGCCCTTTATGCGCTGGGTAACTGTACCCTCTATTGTGGAGCCCTTCTCGCACGACTCGACGACCTTGTCCCAGACCTTGAACTGGTCTGCCTTGGCCTTGGAAAGGGAGATGTTCCCGAACTCGTCTTCGCGCCTTTCGATAAGGACCGTGACGTCGTCACCGACCTTGACGGTGGGAACTCCGTCCTTATCCAGGAACTCTCTCAAAGGGACCTGCCCCTCGGACTTGTACCCTATGTCTATCATCACCGAGTCCTGGGTGATCTGGACGATCTTCCCCTTTATGATGTCCCCTTCCTGCAGCTCCTTGAGACGGCCTTCGAAAAGCTCGGCGAAGTCGGAATTGGAACCATCATTGGCGTGAGGTTTTTCGTCTCTCCCTATCATTAATTGCCCGTCCTCCCCTGTCATATTCTATGAAAGAAAAACATATCATGCCGTGTTTCAAAATGCAAATCAATTCGGGCACATGGCGGATATCCGCTCGACGACCTCGCTGATGAGCCAGTCCGGGGTAGAGGCCCCGGAGGTAATGCCGGCGCTCCGTGCTCCCGCGAACCACCCTGAGTCCAATTCCGAAGCAACCTCAATATGATAGGTCTTGGGCTGGATTGCGAGACAGACTTCGGTGAGCCTTCTAGTGTTAGCGCTGTTCTTTCCGCCGACGACTATCATGACGTCAACCTGTTTTGCCAGGGCCGCGCTCTCGGCCTGCCTTGTTGACGTGGCATTACATATGGTGTTGAAAACTTTTATCTCGGTCGCCTTGTGCAGGCAAAACCGGACCACATCCTCGAATTTCTCCATCGGAAGGGTTGTCTGGGCAACGATTCCGAGCCTCTTGACGCGGGGCATGTCGGCAAGTTCAGCGAGCCCGCTGACCACCCTGACCTGCTTATTTCCGTAGCTTACAAGCCCCTTTACCTCAGGATGGTCCTTCTCGCCGACGACTATGACGTCATAGCCTTCAGCCGTGAGCTGAGAGACAAGGTCCTGAGCCTTCCTGACGAACGGGCAGGTAGCGTCGACTATGCCGAGCCCTTTTGACTTGGCCTCTTTATACTCCCCGAGCTTCACGCCGTGGGAGCGGATTATGACAGTGCCGGAATTTATTTCGTCAAGGCTCTTTTTGGCAAAAACATTCGATTCTTCGAGCCTTTTTACGACCTGCGGGTTATGGATGATCGGCCCGAGTGTGTAAATGTCGCCATCCGGTCTCGTGCTGGCGCACTTGTCCGCTATCTTTATGGCGCGCTTGACGCCAAAGCAGAAGCCCGAGGATTTAGCGACCAGTATTTCCAATATTCAACCTCTCGTTTACGACAGTAAGGACCTTTTTTACGACTTCGTCGAGGGTCATGGAGCTTGTGTCTATGTGGACAGCGTCGTCAGCCTGCTTCAAAGGGGCGGCCTGCCGGGATGCGTCGCGCTTGTCCCTTTCCTCGAGGATGTCGCTGACTTTGGACGGCTCAGCCCCGCTCCTTACAAGCTCATCCCTGCGTCTCTCCGCCCGTACCTCATGGTCGGCGTCGAGGAATATCTTGACGTCAGCGTCAGGGAAGATGACAGTCCCGATGTCGCGCCCTTCCATGACGACACGGCCTTCCTCGCCCAGCATCCTCTGGCAGGCCGAAAGGGTCGCCCTGACAGAAGGCTTGGTCGCCACCTTCGAAGCAAGCTCCCCCGCGCGGTCAGTGCCTATTCTGTCGGTATAATCCACGCCGTCTATCATAATGCGGCCGGTGTCGGTCGAGTACTCGATATTGATGTCTCGGCAGTAGTCCTGCAGATTGAGGTCGTCCTTGAAGTCGACGTAGGATTCTTTGGCCGCCAGGCCAAAGGCCCTGTACATGGCGCCTGTGTTGATGTACTTGAAGCCGAGGCTTTCGGCGACCCGCTTGCTCACCGAGGATTTGCCAACCCCTCCGGGGCCGTCTATCGCTATTACAGGTCCTTTTTTCACGCTATCGTTACCTCTCCGAGCGCTCTGAAAAAGCCGGGGAACGAAACGTCCACGCTTGAAGCGCCTTCTATTTGAATTCCATCTATTGAGTTGATGGCGGCCATCGCCATAGACATCGCTATCCTGTGGTCTCCGTGGCTCCTGATCGTCCCGCCCTTTACAGGCTTGCCGCCCGTGCCTTCTATGACTATGCCGTCCGGCCGCTCTTCATTCTTCACGCCTATGGCGCTGAGGCACTCGGCCATCACGGCTATCCTGTCGCTCTCCTTGACGCGGAGCTCTCCTGCCCCGGCGATCGTCGTAGTGCCATCTGCAAAGGCCGCGGCCACGCAGATTATCGGGAACTCGTCTATGGCAGGCAGGAGCTCGCTGCCGGTTATAACAGCTCCCTTCAAGCTGGAACTCCTGACGAGAAGGTCGGCTACCGGCTCGCCTGAGGCCTCGCGCGCTCCCCTGACTTCTATCGACCCGCCCATCTTCTTGAGTACATCTATGATGCCGACCCTTGTGGGGTTTACGCCGACGTTCTTTATGAGTAGTTCAGAGCCTTGAGTCAATGCCGCGCCGACCAGAAAAAAGGCCGCTGATGAAATGTCGCCCGGCACTTCTATTTTACACCCGGCAAGCGTCTTTGTCGACCTGACGGAGACGGCGTTGCCGGAAACCGACAGGTCGGCGCCGAAGAGCCTCAACATCCTCTCCGTGTGGTCGCGGCTCTTTTCAGGCTCGATGACAGTTGTTTCGCCTTCGGCGTTGAGGCCCGCGAGGAGTATCGCTGATTTGAGCTGCGCGCTCGCGATAGGGCTCTCAAAGCGCATGCCCTTGAGCTTTTTGCCGGTTATGGCCAGAGGAAGGAGGCTCGCCTCTTTCCTTCCGGCGATAGACGCGCCCATCTTGAGGAGCGGAGAGACTACCCTCTTCATAGGACGGCCCCTGAGAGAGGCGTCACCCGTTATCACCGAAAAGAACGGAAGCGACGAAAGGAGG
Source organism: Deltaproteobacteria bacterium (assembly GCA_020846435.1). Lineage (GTDB taxonomy): Bacteria > Desulfobacterota > GWC2-55-46 > GWC2-55-46 > GWC2-55-46 > GWA2-54-12. The sequence goes on along the minus strand of JADLDY010000060.1, from coordinate 523 downwards.
CCCACAAGGAGCCGCGTCGTAGTGCCGGAGTTGCCGGCGTTTATGATGTCAGCCGGTTCGCTGAGGCCAGTGAGCCCTTTGCCGTGGATGGTCACACGGTCAGCGTTCCTCGTTATGTCGACTCCCATGAGGGAGAAGGCCGATATTGTCGAGAGGTTGTCCTCGCCTTCGAGAAAGCCGGTGACCTCGGTAGTGCCCTCGGCGATGGAGCCGAAGAAGACCGAGCGGTGGGAGATGGACTTATCCCCAGGCACCGTCATCTCGCCCTTCAATCCGCTTCCCGGGTGTATGAGAACGCTGCCGCTGAATATTCCTGTCGCGCTCAAGCTCTCTCCTTTGGGTTGTTTTTTATGAGCGAGTCCCTTAAGCTCTTCGCCCGTTCGAACTCGGACCGCAAGGCCGCGAGGTCCTCTTTTTCGATGAGAGCCCGGAGGCTCTCAAGCCTCCTGCTGAAGCCGTCTATGGTCTTTAAAAGCTGCTCCTTGTTCATGGCGCAAATATCGCTCCACATCTCAGGCGAGCT
>JADLDY010000059.1 GCA_020846435.1 Deltaproteobacteria bacterium | reverse complement strand
CGGCAGGCAAGAACGGAAACGCCTCTCCGGACATCCTCATAATGACGGCTACTCCTATCCCGAGGACGCTTTCGATGACGGTCTTCGGCGACCTCGATGTCTCGATAATAGACGAACTGCCGCCCGGCAGGACTCCGGTCAAGACGGCAATAGTAAGGGAGAGCGGCAGGCAGGCGGCCTATGACTCCATAAAAAGGGAACTGGAAGGCGGAGGCCAGGCTTACATTGTCTATCCGCTCGTGGATGAATCCACCGAGATAAACCTCAAGGACGCCACCAGCATGAAGGAGCACCTCGAAAAGGACATCTTCACGGAATGGAAGCTGGGCCTCCTTCACGGCAGGATGAAGGCCGAGGAAAAAGAGTGCGTGATGAAGGCCTTCAAGGATAAAAAGATCCATATCCTCGTCTCCACTACTGTCATCGAGGTCGGCGTAGATGTGCCTAACGCGACCGTCATGCTCATCGAGCACGCCGAGAGGTTCGGGCTCGCGCAGCTTCATCAACTCCGCGGCAGGGTGGGCAGGGGTGAGAAGCGCTCCATCTGCCTTCTTCTTGCCTCGTGGGCAAACTCGGAAGACACTTACAGGCGTCTCAAGGTCATGGAAGAGACTAACGACGGTTTCAGGATAGCCGAAGAGGACCTCAAGATAAGAGGCGCGGGGGATTTCCTCGGCACGCGGCAGGCCGGGCTCCCTGACTTCAGGACAGAGGAGGCGCTGGCTGACACGGCCCTCCTGAAGACAGCCAGGGACGAGGCTTTCGCCTGTCTTGCAGGAAACCCATCGCTCTCAGGCCCTGAGGGCGAGGTGATGAAAATGGTCCTGAAGACCCGCTGGGCTGGCAAACTCGACCTTGCTGATATCGGCTGAGATTGTTTTTCCAAGTACCTGAATCTACTGATGAATATTCGCGACGCCGCCGTTTTTTCAGGATGATCCCACAGAAAAAACAAGCCTTTTCCCATTGACAAGGCCTGAGCGGAATAGTAAAGTACAAAATTCAAATTTTATTAGATGTTTTTATTAATCTTATTCCGGGAGTCGAGTAAATGGCAGAGATAGTACCTTTCAAGGGAGTCCTGTATAACCCAGCCAAGGTGGGAGACCTGAGCAAGGTCATGGCCCCGCCCTATGACGTCATATCGCCCAAGAAGCAGGACGAGCTCTATGAGCGCCATCCGAACAACATAATAAGGATAATACTCGCCAGGACTACGAGTGAGGACAGGCCCGGTTCTGACAGGTATTCGAGGGCCGCGGACGACCTTGGAAAATGGATGAACGAAGGCGTGCTGACCCAGGACGAGAAGCCTGCCATCTACTATTACACCCAGACCTATACGGAAAAGGACGGCTCGAAGCATACGAGGAAAGGCTTTATCGGGCTCTCCCGTCTCGTTGACTTCGGCAAGGGCATACACCCGCACGAGAGGACCCTTTCAGGCCCGAAGGCTGACAGGCTCCAGCTCATGCAGGCCTGCGACGCCAACATGAGCTGCATATTCACGCTCTACTCTGACCCCGCGTTGAGGGTGAACAGGCTTCTCGAAGGGGCCATAGCTGGCAAGGCCGCAGACATTGACGTGACAGACGACGACGGCATCGTGAACAGGATCTGGCGCGTCGACGACAAGCAGACATTGAGCGGCGTTGTCGAGTCTATGCAGGACAAGTCCCTTTTCATAGCCGATGGACACCACAGGTACGAGACGGCCCTCAATTACAGGAACATGATGAGGGAGAAGGCCGGGAATTATACCGGAGAAGAGCCCTTCAACTTCATAATGATGTATTTTTCGAACATGGACGACGAGGGAATGACCATCTGGCCGACCCACAGGGTCGTGCACAGCCTCAAAAACTTCGACGCTGACTCATTCCTCGCCAGCTGCAAAGAGTATTTTGATCTGAAGGAGTTCGCCTACACCGCTTCCAGCGAGCCCGGCGTGAGAGCCACTTTCCTCAAGGAGCTTGAAAAGTCAGGCGAGAAGGCCGTTTCAATGGGCCTTCACATAAGGGCCAGGAACATCTACTACCTTCTTTCCATGAAGTCGAAGGACGTCATGCACAAGGTCTTCGGGGATGCGATCCCTGAAGTCTTCAAGGGGCTCGATGTTACCGTGCTTCATTCGCTCGTCTTCGCCAAAATCCTCGGCATGACACAGGAAGCGCAGGAGAAGCAGGAGAACCTCATCTATGTGAAGAGCTATGACGAGGCTATAAGCGCCTGCTCAGACGACAAGAACCAGATAGTATTCCTTCTCAACGCCACGAAGATAGAGCAGGTAAAGTCGGTCGCGCTCGCGGGCTTCGTCATGCCGCAGAAGTCCACTTACTTCTACCCCAAGCTTCTTTCAGGGCTTACCCTGAACCTCTTTAACACGAAAGCGGCGTTGAAGGCCTGAAACCGGCCTTGACGCGCCCTTCGGTCACAGAGGAAGAGACACTTGAAAGCCTTGGCCCGTATTTCTTCATCCAGAGGAAGGCGGGCCACAGGCTTACCAATGATTCAATTGCCCTCTCGGATTTCGCTTCAAGCTCCCTTACTGAAAACGACACTGTAATAGACCTCGGCACGGCTACCGGCGCGATTGCGCTTCTTCTCGCGTGGAAATCAAATGCGAAGAGCATAACCGGCGTCGAGATCGAAAGGGCCGCAATTGACGCCGCTTCGCGCAATGTCGAGGCCAACGGCCTCGATGAGAGGGTAAAGCTCATCAACGCGGATTACCGCGGCCTTCCGGCTATGTTTCCTGAGGGCTCTTTTTCGGCGGTTGTAAGCAATCCGCCTTACACAAAGACAGGCACAGGGAGAGTAAGCCCTGATAAGGAAAGGGCAGTCGGCAGAAGTGAAGTAATGGGAGGGCTCTCTGACCTCTTGAAGGTGTCGAGGCACCTTGCCGGAAAAAGCGGGAAGATATTTTATGTGTTTCCGGCCTCAAGGCTCTCCGAGATGATGGAGGAGGCCTCTTTAATCGGCTTCAATGTAAGGCGGCTTCGCTTACTTCGGTCAGCGCCAGGAAAGAAGGCTTCTGTTTTTCTTGTCGAGCTTGGCTGTGAGGGTGGGGTTGAACTTGAAGAGGTTGTTCTGACTTAACTTCTGGATTTGCCGATGACCCTCTTGATGAGGCTTTTGAGCTTGTCGTCCTTAATCCCTTTGGTGACGGTTTCAATGAAGGTTTTGTCCTCCGTTGTGAGGTCTTTCATCGCTCGCGCAATTGGAGCGCTTTTTACCTTGAAAGGGGCCTTGACAGTGCCGATCTTCAAGATCAGCTCGGTCAGCGCTCGGTAGCCAAGCTCCCGGTTTATGCGCTCTATGATGGTCGTCTTCTGGTAGGTTATCTCGGACATCCACGCGGAAGATGTGGCGTTGCAGTAAAGGGTCGTACCCATGAGACGCTCTGGATAGGCCTTCTTGCAGAGGGTCGGGCCGACGCACTCTTCCCAGGCCTTCATTATCTTGTATTCTCTGAGTTTTGCCGCCAGGTTCAGGTTGCCGAGCGACGGGAGTATCGTGCCCAATGGCGTGGGGGATGTCGAGCGGGGCCTTTTTCCTCGCCGGTCAACCATGCAAAGAGGCCTTTCTGTTGAGCCTGCCTCCTATGAACTGGCCCGCGACCGCTCCGGCGACTATGATGGGGATGAACTTGTAGTCGAGGCCCGCCATTTTGCGCAGGATGAAAATGGCCGGAATCGGCAGGTGGATGTAGACGAACCACATGAACGAGAGCTTTCGCGTGTTCATCCTCAGGTATCCGAACGGAAGGTTCAAGACCAGGGCGGCCATCGTGACCATGAGGGTTAATGTCGCTACGCTGTAGGTTGCCATTGGCGTATAAAGTAACAGAAAACAGCTTGTTGTGTCAATGGGGCGTCCTGCCGGCTTTTGGCTCATTGTTTTAAATGGAAGCATCTGGAAAATAAAGAATTAATGGCTTGACACACGGCCTCTCAATCCTTTATCATTGAATAATTTCGTACTCCCGCGCCTTGCGGCTTGGGAGAAGGGTTTTTATTGTCTCATGAACCCGGGCCAGGCCATCTGAATTTTGAGGCCTTTGCCCGCAGGGAATAATTGATGTTAGAGTCACTTTCAGATAAATTCAGAAAGATCCTCCGCGACGTAAGGGGGCAGGGCTCCCTGACCGAGTCCAACATACAGGATATCCTGAAAGAGGTAAGGCTCGCCCTCCTCGAGGCCGACGTCAACTTCGCCATCGTCAAGGACTTTGTCGCGACCGTCAAGGAAAAGGCCATGGGCAAGGAAGTCCTTGAGAGCCTTTCCCCTGGCCAGCAGTTCACCAAGATAGTCCACGATGAGCTCACGAGGCTCCTCGGGGGAGAAGACGCTACTCTCGAGCTCAAGGGCAAGCCCGCGGTCATAATGATGGTCGGGCTCCAGGGCTCGGGCAAGACGACGACTACGGCGAAGCTCGCCCTGCACCTCAAGAAAAAGGGCAGGAACCCGTACATAGTCCCTGCCGACCTTTTCAGGCTCGCGGCCGTATTGCAGCTCAAAAGGCTCGCTGCCGAAATCAAGGTAGACTGCTTCGACAGCGAGGGCTACACTTCCCCGGTGGACATCTGCGCCGAGGCGGTCAGGATTGCGGCGCTCAAAGGTTACGACATACTGCTTGTAGACACCGCCGGAAGGCTCCACATAGACGACACCCTCATGAGCCAGCT
>JADLDY010000058.1 GCA_020846435.1 Deltaproteobacteria bacterium | reverse complement strand
TTCGCCGTGGCTCTGCGCTTCTACGGCTCTTACTACTTCGTCGCCTATAAGGTCGACGACACTGACGAGATAGTCTGCCTCAGCGTCCACGTCACGACAAAAGGGCTTTGTGCCGACAAGCGCCGCCTCATCAACAGGCTCGAAGGCCTGCTCACCGCTGACGACATAAAGCCGACCCCACTGCCGCCTCAGGCGTAGGCTTACCTCGTAGAAAACCCATTCCCTTTAGTGTTACTATGATTCCATGGACATAAAGGCATTCATCGACGAAATAAAATCCCGGCCTGACCTCAGGGAGATCATCCACCATGAGGAGTTCCCTTTAAAAGAAGCGGTCTACGCCGAAACATCCGCGCCTCTCCCTGTCGAGCTGAGGGACGCGCTCTCGGCCTCAGGCGTTCAGGGGCTTTTCTCGCACCAGGCGCTCGGGATAGACCTCGTTCTCCAGGGGAAAAACATCGTAGTCATGACGCCGACCGCGAGCGGCAAGAGCCTCATATACAATATCCCTGTCCTCGAATCCCTGCTCAAAGACCCTGAATCAAGAGCCCTGTATATCTTCCCGTTGAAGGGGCTCGAGCAGGACCAGTTAGGGGCCTTCAGGACTCTCGCTGAGCGCATGCCTGTTCAAAAACCCGTTGAAGCCTCACCTAAGGGCAAGAGAAAGGCCTTCACACCGGGCGTCTGCGAGATCTACGACGGAGACACGACAGCATACAAGAGAAAAAAAATAAGAGAAGCCCCTCCCGCGGTCGTCCTCACGAACCCGGACATGATACACATGGCGCTCAACCCCTTCCACCAGAAGTGGGAGAGTTTTTTCAGGAACCTCAAGTACGTCATCATCGACGAGATACACACGTACAGGGGCGTCTTCGGCTCGCACGTGGCCAATGTGCTTCGGCGGCTGAGAAGAATAGCGAAGCTCTACGGCGCAGACCCTGTCTTCATCGCCTGCTCCGCGACCATCGCCAACCCCGGCGAGCTTGCCGAGATGCTCACCGGAGTCCAGTTCGAGACCGTCACCGGAAGCGGCGCTCCTCAAGGGGCCCGACACTTCCTCATGATAAACCCGGCCTCAGGCATAAGCCCGTATACTGTCAGCACACGCCTTTTCGCGTCGTCAGTGCGCGCCGGGTTCAAGACGATCGCCTTCACAAAGGCGCGGAAGATAACAGAGCTCATGCACAACTGGATAAACGAGGGCTACTCCGACATAAGCCCTGTCGTGAGCTCATACAGGGCCGGGTTTCTGCCTGAGGAGCGACGCGAGATAGAAAAAAAACTCTTCAGCGGGGAGCTTTCCGGCGTGGTCTCGACGAGCGCTCTCGAACTCGGGGTCGACATAGGCGGCCTCGACGTCTGCGTCCTTGTCGGCTACCCCGGCACAGTGAGCTCGACATGGCAGAGGAGCGGACGCGTAGGAAGATCAGGCAGGGACTCCCTCATCGTAATGGTCGCTCTTGCCGACGCGCTCGACCAGTACTTCATGAGAAACCCGGTTGATTTCTTCAGGCGGTCTTCGGAGGCCGCTGTGCTCGACCCTGAGAACAGGCCAATAGTGAAATCCCACCTCCTGTGCGCGGCCTCCGAAGCGTACATAAAACCCAATGACCCGGTCTTTGACACGAAACGATTGCTGCCGGCGCTCATTGAGCTTGAACAGGAAGGCAAACTCAGGAGAGGCCGGCTTGACGTATGGTTTTCAAGAAAACGGCTCCCGCAGATGGAAGTCTCGATAAGAGAGTCAGGGGAAGCGTACGCCATCATGGTCGAAGGCGGCAGGCTCCTTGGGGAGTCGAGCTCTGCGCGCGTCCTCTATGACCTCCACCCCGGCGCGGTATATCTGCACAAGGGCGCACAGTACAGGGTCGTAAAGCTCGACATGCACGAGCGCGTGGCTTATTGCAGGCCAGCCAACGATATAGATTATTTCACAAGGGCCATAAAGAGCGAGGAATCAGAGATCATGTCAGTCGACAGTTCGATAGAGCTCAACGGCGCTCTCATCAACTACGGCTCACTGCGGATAACTGAGCAGGTCACCGGTTACAGAAAAAAACAGCTCTTCACCGACAAGGACCTCGGCGAGTTTCCACTCGAGCTGCCGCCTTCTGTTTTTACCACGACAGGCATCTGGATGAAGGTCGACGAGAGGATACTCGATGAAGTGCGCTCAAAGGGCTTCAGCGCTGGAGGCGCGCTTCACGCGGCCGAGCACGCGGCAATCGCCGCCCTACCTCTGTACGCCCTGTGCGACAGGATGGACCTCGGAGGCGTGAGCTACCCGTATAACCCCGAGCTCGAATCAGCGGCCATCTTCATCTACGACGGCCATGAAGGCGGGGTCGGACTTGCGAAACGAGGCTTTGAATGCGTAAGAGACTGGTTCGGCTCGACGATGAGCCTGATGGAAGAGTGCAACTGCGAGATTGCCTGCCCGTCGTGCACTCAGGACCCCAGGTGCGGCAACAACAACGAGCCACTTGACAAACGAGGCGCGATAATGATCCTGAAAGACATGCTCGGCTGACAGGACACAGCAGAACTTTTAGAGCAAACATTTTACAACAAGGCTCACAGGTTTTTCAGCCAACTGAAAATCAGCCGCCCAATTCAAGAGCCGCCCCGTTGATGATATCGTCCTCTGAGACGAGAAGCCCCTTGGCAGAGCCGCCTACCTTGAGCGTATAAGCCCCTCGTACTCCGGTTGCGAAGCCGCCCTGCGCGACTGTCGGGTAGAAGGCCTCGATTGTAAACCTGCCCGAGCTCTCTGCGACAGTCTCACGAACCGTCTGGAAGGCCCTGCCCTGGTTTGTGACTACGGTGCCTGACAGAGTCACCTTGACGCCGGGCTTTGCCCTGCCAATAAGGCGCGCTCCCCTGACCCTCTCGAAGACCTTGTACTGCTTTATCTCGCCTTCGAAGCCGCGGACGTCAGAGGCTGAAGGCGACTCATAAACAAGGCGCACTCCACCGATCGGCTTGAACGGTATCGGGGCAAGCCTCTCCTGTCCGTCGGCCATGTAAAGGCTCGTCTGGACGAGCTCGAAGAACCTGGGGCCAGTGACCCATACGGGCCTGCCGGTCTCGTCAGGCTTCGTCACCAGATAGCCGGAAGGGTCGCGCCCCAGTATCTCGGCGTATTCAGGAAGAGCCCCGAGCGTCTTGGAAAGTATGAAATACCTGACCCCGTTCCTGTCGACGATATCGAGGAACTCTTTTTCATCTGTCGCGAGGAAAAACTCCGCTGAGTCTTTGAGCCCGTGCGTCTCCATCCCGTAGACAGTCGCGACAGACGGCCTCCTGGCTATGTACTCTATCCAGCCGCCAAACTCCCACCTTGCCATGACCGAGTACTCCGGCTTTTTCCACGGCTCGTAAAAATGAGAGGTCGCCGGGGTCGCGCCCTTTATCCAGTAGAGCGTATCCTCAAGGTCTCCCTTGATGAGAAAGGGCTGGCTCATAGTAAGGCCCCTGTAAAAAGAAGCTGACGGATAAAGAAGCGCTATTGCAACGGCTGCCGCTATTATCACGCCAATAAACCTCCGCGCTACGGCTCCTGACGCGCCTTTTAAGAGTTCGTATATGGCCGACAGAAATACTCCGCCGCAGGCCGCGACAATGAGCGTGAATACGTTCTCATAACGGCCGTTGACGAGCGATAGGAACAACAGGGCCCAGCCGGAGAGGACAAAAAACGAGAAGGCAGGCTTTGAGACTTTTAGCCTTCCGGGAAGCGAAAGCGCGATAAGGACAAAGGGCGCGAGGAACAAAAAAGCGGTAGAGGCTCTGAGCGGCGAAAAAAGGCTGAAAGCGCCAGAGTCGTCGGTCAGAAGCGGCCTGTACTGGGCTATGGTCTTTGTCCAGACGTTCCCGCCTCCAACCACCTGCGTGCCCTCTGATATGCCCCTGAAAAAGCCCGGGGCTATGATGGCGAAGACAACGAGCGAGGCGGCCATGAAAACAGCCCCGTAGAGTATCGAGGCAGCAAGAGGACGCCCCTTTTCGCGCGAACTGATAAATAGAGCAGCCCCCTGAATACCGGCGCAGGCCAGGACTGAGACAACGAAATGGAACCATGAGACGGTGTTGTAGTTGAATCCCGGCTTTACGCTGAAGGGGTCGACGAGACAAAAGATGAGCGCCACTACTGCGACCGCTCCGAATATTACGAGTCCGTTATTTTTGAAGCCTCTCCAGCTTTCCTTATTCGAGGAGAACATCATCAGCAGGATATGCGCGCCAATAACCGCCCACCAGAGCACAGCACCGCGCCAGAAAAGGATGGATGCGAACGCGGCAACCCCTGTGAGCGCAGGCACCATGTATCGCTTCAATCCGCTGGCTGAAAAAGGCCGCCTCAACGAGAAGGAATAGAGGAAAAACAGGACAGCCGCGGCAAGCGGCTCGGCAAGTTCGTTATCAGGCCTTCCCACCATCGTGGTGTATATATGGGCTGGCATGAGTACAAGGACGAAAGAGGCAAGGAGAGCCCTCCCCGAGCCGAAGGATTCTCTCAGCCAGAAAAAGAACGGGAAGACAACGAGCATCCCCAGAACAGGAGGCAGGAGAGCGACAAGGGTCTCAACCGCGTACAGGCCGCCATAGAAAGCGAGCAGCGCCCTTACCATGAAAGCCAAAATGAGGTCGAAGAACGGGTTTGTTATGTTCGCGGTCCCGACAGGAAAGCCCATATAATAGTCGTATGACGGGAACCAGGGAAAATTACTGAGGACTATCGAGACCTTGCGAAGGTGCTCGTAGTTGTCGGCCTCGAGGAGATAGACGCCGTCCCTGGTGATGAAGTTCTCCCAGGGTATCATCCTCAACGCTATGCCAAAGGCGAAGACCGCGAGGAGGCCGGCGAGGATGAGGATGCTCCGGTTGACGAGAGGAGTGCGCATTGGCTCCCAAAAAAAACGGGGCCCCGCATCCCGGGGCCCCAAGAGTTGAATATCAGCCTTCGAGTTCCTTCAACACGGCCGCGCCCATCTCAGAGCAGCTTGCCTTTGTCTTGCCGGGCTGCATTATGTCAGCCGTGCGCAGCCCCCTGGCAAGGACCTTTTCAACGGCCCGCTCGATCAAATCAGAGGCCTCGTTCATGTCAAAGGAATATTTGAGCATCATCGCGGCCGAAAGTATGGTCGCTATCGGGTTCGCGATGCCCTTACCCGCGATGTCGGGCGCGCTGCCGTGGATCGGTTCGTACATGGCGCGCCTCTTGTCAGAGCCGATGGAGGCAGACGGCAGCATGCCGATCGAGCCCGTAAGCATCGATGCCTCGTCCGAGAGTATGTCGCCGAAGGTGTTCTCGGTCACTATGACGTCGAACTGTCCGGGGTTCCTTATGAGCTGCATGGCGCAGTTGTCGACGTACATGTGGCTGAGTTCGACGTCCGGGTAGTCCTTGCCGACTTTTATGACGACCTTTCTCCAGAGCTCGGTCGTCTCGAGGACGTTGGCCTTGTCGACACTGCAGAGCTTCTTCCTTCTCTTCCTCGCGACCTCGAAGCCTACCTTCGCGATCCTCTCTATCTCGGGGGTCGTGTAGACCATCGTGTTGACGCCGCGCTCGGTGCCGTCGGGAAGCGTCTCAACGCCCTTTGGCGTGCCGAAGTACAACCCGCCTGTGAGCTCCCTTACTACGAGAAGGTCGACCCCTTTTATGACCTCAGGCTTCAATGTGGAGGCGTCGATGAGCTCGTCGTATATCCTGGCCGGCCTCAGATTGGCGAAGAGGCCGAGCTCCTTGCGGAGCGCGAGCAGCGCTCTTTCAGGCCTGATAGAGTAATCGAGCCCTTCCCACTTCGGGCCGCCGACCGCGCCGAGGAGGACCGCGTCCGCCCCCAGAGCGATCTTCAATACTTCATCGGTCAGAGGCTTGCCGTAAGCGTCGATAGAGGCGCCGCCCACAAGGGCTTCGGTTGCGACGAACTCTGCTGAAAACTTCTTTCCGACAGCCTTCATGACTTTGAGCGCTTCCCCAACTATCTCCGGGCCTATCCCGTCTCCGGGCAGTACTGCGACATTAAACCTTTTCAATTGACAAGCTCCTTGGCAGAATTTGGCGTCTCTAAAAAAAAACCGGAGAAGATGGCTTCCACCGGTTTTGAAAGGTCTGAAACAGGAGTCTCCTAAAAGGTGGTGGATATCTTCTGGAGGACTTCCATGAAGGCCGTGAGACCGGTGAACGGGATGACGACCGTGCTCCTCCTGTCGTTCGACAGCTCGGCTATCTGCAAAAACCTGCCGCCGTCGTTCTCCTTGAGGTCGATGAACAACGTCTTGTTCTCCACGTGAAGCTTGTCGCTGGAGAGGACCCTGCTCCTGGCGCCATCCTTCTTCATACTACCCCCTCTTCTTGATCGACTCCATCAGCCCGCCAGCCTTTATAAGCTCCTGCATGAACGGAGGAACAGGCCTCGCGGCAAAGCGAAGGTTCTTCGTAAGGTTCTTTATCTCACCGCTGTCAGTGTCGACTTCGAGGACGTCCCCGCTGTCTGTAGCGCCGTGCACCTCGTCGGACTCGAGTATGGAAAGGCCCATGTTGAAGGAGTTCCGGTAGAATATCCTCGCGTAGCTTTTCGCTATGACGCAGGCGACCCCGGCGGCCTTTATCGCTATCGGCGCGTGCTCTCTCGAGGAGCCGCACCCGAAGTTCTTGTCAGCGACTATTATATCGCCGGGGGCTACCTTCGAGGCGAAAGAAGCGTCCTCGTCCTCCATGCAGTGCTTCGCCAGCTCCTTCGGGTCGGAGGTGTTAAGGTACCTCGCGGGTATTATCTTGTCAGTGTCTATGTCGGCGCCGTACTTCCAGGCCCTGCCCTTGAATTTCATCTCATCACCTCTGGTATCATAAAATTTGTATCGTTAGATTCAGGTTCCTGAAAAATGCCAATCTGGTTAAGGCTGTTCAAAAAGGTGCAGATGCTAGGAGTCGAGGCGCGAGGAATGAGGCGTACTTTGTAGTACGCCGCAGTGAACTCGCGGCGAAGACGACAACGCAGATGGGCCTTTTTCAACAGCCGCTTAGAAAGCTACTTCGAGACCTCGTCCGGGTGGGCTATCCTGCCCTTTATGGCGGATGCCGCGGCAACCGCCGGGTT
>JADLDY010000057.1 GCA_020846435.1 Deltaproteobacteria bacterium | reverse complement strand
CCGGGCGGCAGTTCGTCTATTATCGAGACATCGAGGTCGCCGAAGACCGTCATCGAAAGCGTCCTCGGGATAGGAGTAGCCGTCATTATGAGGATGTCCGGAGAGGCGTTTCCGTTCTTGCCTGCCGCGCCCTTTTTCTTCAATATGGCCCTCTGCATGACGCCGAAGCGGTGCTGCTCGTCTATTACCGCGAGCCCTAATTTTTTGAAGACTACATCCTTCTGGATGAGAGCGTGCGTGCCGATGACAAGCTGCGCTTCCCCTGAGGCGACAGCGCCGTACTTCTCCTTCCTCTCAGACTTCGACGTACTCCCCGTAAGGAGCACAGCCTTTATGCCGAGAGCGTCAGAGAATTTGTGGGTCAGCAGATAATGCTGCTCCGCCAGTATCTCGGTCGGGGCCATCAGAGCCGCCTGATAGCCAGCCTCTACCGCATGGAGCGCCGCCATGAGGCTGACGACGGTCTTGCCTGAGCCGACGTCGCCCTGGATGAGCCTGTTCATCGGGTGAATTGCGTTCATGTCTGCCTTTATTTCCGACAAAACCCTCTCCTGCGCCTTCGTGAGACTGAACGGCAGCAGGCCCCTCAATGCCGCCTCCAGCTTTCCTTCAGAGGTAAAGCGTATGCCGCTCTCTTTTTTTGCCTGAGCCTTTCTGAGCGCAAGCCCGAGCTCGAGCGTGAAAAGTTCGTCGAACGCGACGCTCTTCCTGGCAGAGAGCCCCTTACTCGCCGACTGCCCCGGAAAGTGGACGGCTCTTAAAGCTTGAGGCAGAGGGAGGAGATTGTGCTTAAGGCATATGGAAGGCGGCACGCCGCCCAGGGCGCTCGACGAGTAGTTCTCGACAGCCCCCGTGACGATAGCCCTTATGGTCTTCTGGTGGAAGTTCTCTACCTGCGAGTATACAGGGACAATGCCTTCGCTTGAGACATCCTGGGCCGCCGTCTCGTCGAAGAGCTCGATGTCAGGGTGTATCATCTCCTTCTGGCCGCCGAAGATCGAGACCTGTCCAAAGACAATGACCTTCTGGCCGTTCTTGAACCTGCTCTTCATGGAGGGGCGGAAGTGGAACCACTTGACCTTGAGGATTGAGCCGCCGTCACCTACGGCCATCTCAAAGACACGGCGGCGTCCGTAGTAGACCTCGCCTGAGGCAAGCACCTCTCCGCTCGTGACCTCATTGGCCCCGGGGTTGAGATCCCTGATCTTTTTCATCCTGGAGCGGTCCTCGTACCTTATGGGGATAAAGTAGAGGAGGTCCTCGACAGTCGCGAGCCCTTTTTTGGCGAGCCTCTCGGCAAGCTTGGGGCCGACACCCTTCAAAGCCTGAAGGGGCGTCGCCATGAGCGAGAGGCGCTTTTGAGCCTCAGCGGGAGAGACCAAAGGAGGCGCGTTTTCAAGCTTGTTTTCAGGGCTGGTTTCGATGCGTGAGATGATGTCGAGCGCGGCGGCTACCCTCTCGCGCTTTATTGAAAGGTCAAGGGAGTCAAAACCGGAGAAGAGGCTTTTAAGTTCATGGAGCCTGGCGCGCGGCCCCTCCTCCCCGGCAAGCAGAAGGGCCTCGTCCGAAAGAGTCACGATGAGCGGCTCAAGGGATTTGAGATTGTGGAGGTTATGAAAGCCGTCTTTTGACGCGTACCTGAGGGGCTTGGAGACTGCGTCGATTATCTCCTTGAGACGGCCGTTTTCCGCCATGGCTACATCTCAACGCGCGTAATCACGCCGTGGAGCTTGTTCGTCGGCATCTTGTAGAATATGAGGAAAGTCGGAGTAAGCCTTTTTATGATGGAGAATATCTTCCAGAAGATGTTGCCCGTGGCTATCTCCTCGAGGCCGTAGAAGATGGTCTTCTCGTTTATCCCGGCAGACTTCAGGAGCGCCTCCACGTCGACTATCTCCATGTAGCCGGAGCGTATCTCAAAGACCCGCAGGCCCACTGCAAGATCATCCATGAAACTGCAGCTCGTGCCGAATGACTCGTCTGTCCTTACGATAGAGACGATTATATTGTCCTCATATATGATGTTGTTCTTGAAGATCGTGTGGACTATGTACGGGGCAATCTCCTTCGCGTCCTTGGCGAAAAAGAGCGCGGTGCCTGGTATCTTGGGAAGGCCCCTGTATATCTGGTTGTAGCCGATGAGGAAGGCTTCCTGGTTAAGCGGCCGCATGGACTTATAGAGCTTCTTTTGCCCCTGGGTGTAAATGAGTATGAGGGTAAACGGAAGCAGAGCTATCACAATCGACCAATAGCCGCCGTGGGGTATTTTGAAGGTATTTGAGAAGAAATAGATAAAATCAATGATGGTCACCAGCACCGCTACACCGGTCCTGATGTATTGCTTCCGGCTGTAGAATATCCATGTCATCATTATGCCGGTAAGGGCCATGGTGCCGGTTACGGCAAGTCCGTACGCCGCTGCCAGGTTGCTCGACTCCCTGAACTCGAACATGACGAAGATAACAGCCAGGAGAAGGAACCAGTTGACAAAGGGTATGTATATCTGGCTTCTCAGCTCTCTTGAAGTGTAGTCGACCTTGAAAAGCGGCATTATGTGGGTCGTGATGCCTTGATAAACTACCGAGAACATGCCGCTTATCATGGCTTGCGAAGCGATTATCGTGGCGGATATGCTGAGGATGAGGAACGGGACATACAGGTACTGGGCGTGATAGTTCACCATCTCGAAGAGCACATTCTTTGTGCCGGGGTGAGTAAGGAGGAACGCGCCCTGCCCCATGTAGTTCAGCACAAGCACGATGAAAACCCCGTACCACGCCTTGACGATGGGCGGCCTGCCAAGGTGGCCCATATCAGCGTAAAGGGCCTCTCCTCCTGTCGCGCACAATATAACCTCGGATAAAACAAAGAACCCGGCCCATCCGTTGTCTATCATGAACTTGAAGGCGTAATACGGGTTTATGCCCCAGAGGACTTCAGGGTAGTTCGATATCCCCACTATTCCGAATACAGCGAGAGCGCTGAACCACACGATCATGATGGGGCCGAACGCGAAAGCGACCCGTTCTGTCCCCTTCTTCTGGACCATGAACAAAACAACGGCGATTGACGCGGCTATTACTATGAGCGTCGTCTGGCTGGTTGACTCCAGCCCCGGTATGAGGAGAGAGCCCTCAACAGCGGAGAGTATGGATATAGCCGGCGTGATGACGCCGTCACCGACAAGAAGCGAGATGCCTATGAAAGACAGAAGCGTTACGAATGCGATCTTCCTGCCGCTCTTCAAATAAGGGACCAGCAATTCTCGAAGGACTATGGTGCCGCCCTCGCCTTTTTTGCCGAGCGTCGTGGCAAGCCACGCGTACTCTACTGTGACAAGGGTTATCAGGGTCCAGACAACAAGGGACAGGACTCCCCTTATGTTGTCGAGCGTAGGCGAGAGTACGAGAAAAATGACAGTCAGGGTATAGATCGGGCTCGTGCCGATGTCCCCGAAGACTATGCCCAGCGATTTGATTATGTTACGCATTGCCCTTGGCGGCTTCCTTTGTGACTGAAGACTTGAACTCGGAATGGTACTCCTGAAGGGGCTTCACGTCAAGTCCTCCTTGCAGGACAGCCCTTATGCCGAGGGCCGCGGCCTTGGCCCCGGCGACGGTCGTCACATGGGCGAGTCCAGAGTCAACGGAAGACCTTCTTATCGAATAGGAGTCAGCGACGCTCTTCGGGCCGAAAGATGTATTGATGACCATGTCGACCTTTTTGCTCTTTATCATGTCGACTATGTTCGGCCTGCCCTCCGTGACCTTGAGGACCGTTTCGACCTTTATGCCGCGCTCGCGCAGATACCTTGAGGTCCCGCCGGTCGCTATTATGTTGAACCCCATCTCGGAGAGCCCTTTGGCGACGCTTACTATCTCGGGCTTGTCCTCATCCCTTACGCTCACGAATACCGTGCCGGAAAGCGGCAACCTGTTACCGGCCGCTATCTGCGCCTTGGCAAAGGCCGTGCCGAAGTCTTTTGATATGCCCATGACTTCGCCCGTGGACTTCATCTCAGGGCCCAGGATTATGTCGACGCCCGGGAACTTGATGAACGGGAAGACTGCTTCCTTGACGGATATGTAAGGGGGCGTGACTTCCGAAGTGAAGCCGAGCTCCTTCAAAGTTTTTCCGGCCATGACCTTTGTGGCGAGCTTCGCCAGAGGCACGCCTATGGCCTTGCTTACGAAGGGTATGGTCCTCGACGCCCTCGGGTTGACCTCAAGCACATAGACTTCAGAGTCCTTCACCGCGTACTGGACGTTCATGAGCCCCTTTACCTTGAGCTCTTTGGCCATGAGGACAGACTGCCTTCTTATCTCGTCCATGACCGATTTGTCGAGCGAATAAGGCGGTATCGAGCAGGCCGAGTCCCCTGAGTGGACTCCAGCCTCTTCTATATGCTCCATTATGCCCGCCACCACGACCGTCTCGCCGTCGCTTATGCAGTCAACGTCAACCTCGACCGCGTTCTGCAAAAACCTGTCGATCAATACCGGGTGCTCGGGGGAAGCTTCCACAGCCCTTGTCATGTAGTCCATGAGGCTCGTCTCGTCGTATACGGTCTCCATTGCCCGTCCGCCAAGGACGTAAGAGGGCCTCACCATCACAGGGTAGCCGACGGTTCCCGCAATGCGCACTGCCTCGCCAATAGAGCGCGCTGTCCCGCTCGCTGGCTTCTTGATATTGAGTTTTTCGAGGAGCTTGTCGAACCTCTCCCTGTCCTCGGCCATGTCAATCGAATCAGACGAGGTGCCAAGTACCCTGACTCCCGCTTTCTCGAGGGCTACCGAAAGGCGGAGCGGGGTCTGCCCGCCGAGCTGGACGATGACGCCGTAGGGCTTTTCCTTCTCGACTATCGCCATGACATCTTCGAATGTAAGCGGCTCAAAGTAGAGCCTGTCGGAGGTGTCGTAGTCGGTCGATACGGTCTCGGGGTTGCAGTTGACCATTATCGACTCAATCCCCTCTTCGCGCAGAGCGAAGCTCGCGTGCACGCAGCAGTAGTCGAACTCAATGCCCTGGCCTATCCTGTTGGGGCCGCTGCCGAGTATCATTACCTTTTTTCTGTCGGTGGGGTTCGCCTCGCACGCAGAGGCCGGCACCGAGGGGTTTGAGATGTTAAAGAATGGCCTCTCATAGGTAGAATACAGGTAAGGCGTGTACGCCTCGAACTCGGCGGCGCATGTATCGACGGTCTTGAATACCGGCACAACGCCTGCCTCTTTCAGGGCGGCCGTTATCTCGGCCTCGGTGCGCCCGGACAGGGAAGCGATGGTCTTTATGGCAAGGCCCGCTTCCTTGGCTTTTCTCAATATCTCCTTTGAGAGCTGGCCTTTCCTGCCCTGCCAGAAGACGCCCTCTTCTATCTCGACGATCTCTCTTATGTTGTTGAGGAACCAGCGGTCTATGTTCGTGAGCGCGTGGATGTCGTCTACATGGAGCCCGCCCCTCAATGCTTCGGCGATAAACCAGAGACGCTCGGGCCTCGGGGTCTTGAGCATCGACTTTATGAGGTCCATCTCAGCCTCGGTCGGCTTGAAGACAGGCTCGGGTCGTCCTGTGCGAACCTTGCTCTCAAAGCCGTAGCTTCCAATCTCAAGCGACCTCATGGCCTTCAGAAGCGATTCCTTGAAGGTCCTGCCCATTGCCATGGCTTCGCCTACGGACTTCATCTGGGTCGTCAGGGTCGAGTCTGCCTTCGGGAACTTTTCGAACGCGAACCTCGGTATCTTGACGACGACGTAATCTATCGTCGGCTCGAATGAGGCTGGCGTCTTTTTGGTGATGTCGTTCGCTATCTCATCGAGCGAATACCCGACAGCCAGCTTTGCCGCGAACTTGGCTATGGGAAAGCCAGTTGCCTTGCTCGCGAGAGCCGAAGACCTGGAGACCCTCGGGTTCATCTCTATGACGTAGACCTTGCCGTTCTCCGGGTTCATGGAGAACTGTATGTTCGACCCTCCGGTATCAACGCCTATCTCCCTTATTATGCGGATGGACGCGTCGCGGAGCACCTGGTATTCCTTGTCAGTGAGCGTCTGCGCCGGGGCGACAGTGATAGAGTCGCCGGTATGCACGCCCATTGGGTCGAGGTTTTCGATTGAGCAGATGATGACGACGTTGTCGTTCTTATCCCTCATCACCTCGAGCTCGAACTCCTTCCAGCCGATGACCGATTCCTCTATGAGTATCTCGCTCACCGGAGAGCAGTCGAGGCCGAACCT
>JADLDY010000056.1 GCA_020846435.1 Deltaproteobacteria bacterium | reverse complement strand
TCCTTTATTGCGGCTTTAAGCTGCGGGAGAGAAGCGCTGATGTTCGGGAGCTTTATGATGTTCGCTTCGGGCTTCTTGGCGAGCTCGCCTAATGCCGTGAGCTCGTCAGGTATCCTCTGCTCGGGGGTGAGGTTCTCCGGGAAGTTGGCGATGATCCTGCCGGAAAGGGATATGTCCCTCGGCTCGACCTCGATTCCAGCGGCCTTGGTGAAAGCCTTTACGATGGGCAGGAGCGAGTAGGTGGCCAGTGCCGGTGCTTCGTCGATGGCAGTCCAGACAATCTTCATTGACATATCTATATTCCTCCTGGTTGTAATCAGATGGTTTACAAGAAAGACGCGCCCGCGAACTGAAAGCGCAATTCATGCCTGTTCTGCTGAGAACCTGACGGACTGTTTTGAGGCACTGACTAAACCAGATTTCCCGTGTTTTGTCAAACACTTTAGGCTTAAGGCCTCAGGGCATAAAAAAACCGCCTGAGCGTGAAATAGCATGGCTTGCGGCCTTGCTTTTTCTGCCCAGACGGTCGGCTGTTATATTATGAGACCCCGCTCCCCGGTGGTGTCCACCTTGATTCCGTCAGTTACGGGTGTCTGGCCCCTCGGGGCCTATTTTTAGCGGCTTAAGAGTAGTATAAAACAGCCTTTTTGTCAAGCCTATTTTAGCCGTTGGAGGCGTCTGTGTCGATGCTCTGGAAGTATGGAAGGAGTTTTTTGAGGGTTGCCTGTATGTGCTCCGGGATTACCTTTGTGTCGGCGAGGATCGGCATGAAGTTCATGTCACCGTTCCACCTCGGCACTATGTGCGTGTGCAGATGGGCCTCGATGCCTGCCCCTGCCGCGCCTCCGACGTTCATGCCTATGTTGAACCCGGCTGGCTTGTAGACTTTTTTCAGCACGGTTATCGAGTGGCGCAGGAGCCGGAATGAGTCAAGGGCTTCTTCCGGCGTGAGCTCCTCGACGTTCGCCACGTGCCTTGCCGGTGAGATGAGCAGATGGGCGCTGTTGTAAGGAAATTTATTGAGCATCACGGTGGACAGGGCGCCGTTGAAGAGCACGAGGCTTTCTTCAGGGCTCCTGGCGCGCCCAGCGCAAAAGACGCATTCACCGGAGGCACCTGACTGGACATATTCAGAGCGCCAGGGGGCCCACAGATGCTTCACTTGTCCTCGTTGATCCTTTCCCTTATTTCCTTGCCGGCCTTGAAGAAAGGCACTTTCTTGGCGTCGATGAAGATGTTCTCGCCGGACTTGGGGTTTCTCCCCTGCCTGCCGTCGCGCTCCTTGATCTTGAAGCTGCCGAAGCCGCGTATCTCGACCTTGTCACCCTCAGAGAGGCTCCTGGCCATGGATTCGAACAGGGTCTCGACGATTATCTCGACGTCCTTCCTCGAGAAGTTAGTGACCTTGGCGGCTACCGCCTCAATGAGCTCACTTTTAGTCATGTTACAACGGCCTCCTTTTACCTGGCTGGGTTTTCTATCATGTACATCACCCGGAGGCCGGTGAAGAGCTCGGCCAGCGATTCGACCGACGCCCCTCCCGTAAAGGCCTTCCAGATGTTCAGTTGCTGTCTTTCGGGGTATATGACATCAGGCTCGCCTTCTATGCCAGCGAGCCGCGCTCCAAGCGTTATCGCGTCAGACAGGCCGCCTAACTCGTCGACGAGCTTCAATTCCTTTGCCTGAGAGCCTGAGAATATCCTGCCGTCGGCGATCTTTTCGACCTCTTCGATCTTGAGCCCCCTGCCCTCGGCGACAGCCTTGATGAACTGGCCGTTGACGTCGTTTATGAGGGACTGGATAAGCTCTTTTTCCTTATCCTTCATCTCCCTGAACGGAGAGCCGACATCTTTGAACTCGCCGCTTTTGACGACATAGCCCTTGAGCCCAATTTTCCCGAGGAGGCCTTCGGCGTTGATGAACTCCACGATGACGCCGATGGAGCCGGTGATCGTGCCGGGGTTGGCCATTATCCTGTTAGCCGCGACCGCGGCGTAATATCCGCCTGAGGCCGCGACAGCGCCCATCGAGGCGACTACCGTCTTTTTTTCCTTAAGCCTCTGGATCTCCCTGTGTATCTCCTGGGAGGGCCCTACTGCTCCGCCCGGCGACTCGATGCGGATGACGACAGCCTTTACGTCGTCCCTTTCCCCGAGCTCGCGCAGAGTCTTGTTGACCTCGTAAGGGTCGGTGATGACGCCTGCGATGTCAACTACCGCCACCTTGTCACCGGTGACGCCCCCTCCGGTGAATATGCTGATGAATATGGCAAGGGCGACAACGCAGATGACGACCAGACCGACAGCGGCCAGGATGTTCCTGAGCGCCTCCTTCCTCATCAGTGGGCATCCTCAGAGCTTGCGGCGGCGTGGCTCTTTATCTCCCTGATGGACAGGCCTATCTTGTTGTCCTCGGGGTCTACGTTCAACACCTCGACCTCGACGATATCGCCCTGGCTTATGTCAGCGCCCCTTTTCTTGCCGCGGCTGAGCTCTGATATGTGGACGAGCCCTTCGAGCCCCTCTTCGAGCTC
>JADLDY010000055.1 GCA_020846435.1 Deltaproteobacteria bacterium | reverse complement strand
ATAGTAAGGGAATTTTTTTACGCCTTCCTTATGCATATCGATTCACCTTGTTGTTTTTTGTGTGTCCCGGCTTACTTCGCACCAATGGCCTTTTTCGAGCCGGTGCTGATGCCGAGGCTTTCGGCTATTTTTTTCCTGCCTTCTTTTTCCATCCATACGTCGATGTTGAGGGCGTAGTTCACGACCTCGCTCATGGCGCTGTCGTGGCCGAATATCTTGTACGGGAGCTTGAGGTTCTCCAGAGTGTCCCTCATGTAAGCCATGCCGCGGATGAGGTTCGGGCCGCCCCTGCCGATGACTACGAACAGCGGGGTAGGGCCGTACTTGTTGAAGTGGTCACGAAGCGCGTCGGCCATGGCCCTGAAGGTCTCGTAAATATCGGTGTTGTTCGCTTTGCCGCCGATGATGAAGAGCACGTTAGACTGCCTGATCCAGTACTTGAAGCATATCCTCGATATCTGGAACATCTTCTCGTAGGGAGGGTTGCCTCCGAAGTCAGAGGATATCGTCGCCCTCTCGCCGAGGAGTTCAGTCACAAGGGCGTTAGCGCCGCCGCCGAAAGTCGGGGCGGTTATCGTCCCCTTGGGGTTCATGACGAAAACATCGCTTTGCCCCTGATAGGTCCTGAGCTGGTTTATCTCCTGCTCGAACTCGGAATAGTCGGAAGCGAACAGGTGAGCCGGAAGATCGAGCCTCTTCCAGCCCGGGTTGTCGAGGTCAAAAGAGCACTTGAAGTCGCAGGCAACCGGCGTAAGACGGCCCTTGGAGTCAGGCATCATCCTTATGGGGTTGAGCTCAAGGGTAGAGAGGCCATAGTTGTTGTAGAGCGTCCAGAGCTTCGGGAGGTTCTGCACCAGAGGGCTTATTATCTCCGGCGGCGCGCCAAGCTCAGTAAGGGCGTTGGATATGTGGAAGCTCTTCAAGCCCGTAAGCGGGTCAAAGGGGATCTCTTTTATCTTGTCCTTGGGGAGCTCCTCGATGTCCATGCCGCCGTGATGGGTTATGGTCATCATCGGCGCCCTGTAAAGGGTGGAATCGGTTATCGAGAAGTACACCTCATGCTCGGCTGGCACGCCGCCTTCGAAGGTGACTCCGTCGGCCTTGGCTGAGCTGTTGCCGAATTTGTGCTCGATGAAGTAAAGACGCTCCTTCTCCGCGAGCGCCGTCGGCAGGTCCTTGGCCCTTCCGATGAGTCCGGCTTTGCCCTTCTTGCCTACTCCGCCCTTGAATATGGGCTTTATGAAGACCTGGCCGCATCTCTTGATAAGGTCTTTTATCTGGTCCACGCTCGCTTCAGGTCCGAGGATCTCGGCGTGCGGGTATTCGACCTTTCTCAGGAGCTTGTGGCCCCAGTAGAGGCCTGTAAGCTGCATAACTACCTCCGTAGTGTGTTTATCAGTTAACGCTTCTTAAAAAACAATCAGATCGAATCTATTATCGCGTTCAGCGTCGCGCTCGGGCGCATCGCCCTGGACGTTTTGCCAAAGTCAGGGCGGAAGTACCCGCCTATGTCCTGAGGCTTGCCCTGAGCGGCCGTGAGTTCCGCGAGTATCTTCGTTTCGTTCTCGGCGAGAGCCTTGGCAACCTTGGCGAAACGGGCCTGGAGGTCCTTGTCCTTTGTCTGCTCGGCCAGAGCCTGAGCCCAGTACAGGGCGAGGTAGAAGTGGGAGCCTCTGTTGTCGAGCTCGCCTACCTTGCGGGCAGGCGACCTGTTGTTGTCGAGTATCTTGCCGTTGGCCTGGTCAAGAGCGTCGGCAAGGACCTGTGCCTTGGCGTTCTTGAAGACGGCCGCCATGTGCTCAAGGGAGACGCCGAGGGCGAGGAACTCGCCGAGGGAATCCCACCTGAGGTAGCCCTCTTCAAGGAACTGCTGGACATGCTTGGGGGCTGACCCGCCGGCGCCGGTCTCGAAAAGGCCGCCGCCGTCCATAAGGGGGACGATGGAGAGCATCTTCGCGCTGGTGCCGAGCTCGAGTATGGGGAAGAGGTCAGTGAGGTAGTCGCGAAGGACGTTGCCTGTGACTGAGATCGTGTCCTGGCCCTTCCTGATGCGCTCGATGGAGAGGCGCGTCGCGTCCTCGGGGGTCATTATCCTTATGTCGAGGCCATTGGTGTCGTGGTTCTTGAGGTACTTGTTGACCTTCTCTATTATCTGGGCGTCGTGGCCCCTGTTCTTGTCGAGCCAGAATATGGCGGGCGCGCCGGTTGCCCTCGCCCTGGTTACGGCGAGCTTTACCCAGTCCTGAATAGGCGCGTCCTTGGTCTGGCAGGCGCGGAAGATGTCGCCCTCTTCGACCTTCTGCTCGAGTAGGGTCTTTCCGGTCTCGTCTACGACCCTGATGACACCGTCGCCCGGTGCCTTGAAGGTCTTGTCGTGCGAGCCGTACTCTTCAGCCTTCTGCGCCATGAGGCCGACGTTGGGGACAGTGCCCATTGTCCTGGGGTCAAACGCGCCGTGCTTCTTGCAGTCTTCTATGACGACGTCATATACGCCAGCATAGCACCTGTCGGGTATGGTCGCCTTGGTGTCGTGGAGCTTGCCGTCCGGGCCCCACATCTTGCCGGACTCGCGGATCATGGCGGGCATTGAGGCGTCGATGATGACATCAGACGGTACATGAAGGTTCGTGATGCCCTTGTCGGAGTTGACCATAGCCATCTCGGGGCGCGTCTTGTATACGGCCTTTATGTCGGCCTCTATCTCGGCCTTCTTGGCCGCTGGCAGCTTTTCTATCTTGGCGTAAAGGTCGCCAAGGCCGTTGTTTACGTCAACGCCGAGT
>JADLDY010000054.1 GCA_020846435.1 Deltaproteobacteria bacterium | reverse complement strand
GTCGGAACCGGGCTTCACGGGTACCCAGGTGTCGGCGTACTTCGTGACCTGAGAGTAGTCAGGGGCGCAAACGACCATCTTCGCTCCACCGTGCCTGAGCTCGGAGATGAAGTGGCAGTCGGCGGTCCTTGTCATGTTCGGGTTGGCGCCGGAAAGAACGACATAACCGGCGTTGTACCAGTCCGCGCTCTCGCAAGAGTCGGTCTGCTCGCCCCAAACCTCAGGCTCAGCGCTCGGGAGGTCGGTGTAGTAGTCGTAGAAGCTCAGATGCACGCCGCCGATGAGCTGGTTGTAACGGGCGCCTGAGGCGTAGCTGATCTGGCTCATGGCCGGGATCGGGGAGAAAGCGATGATCCTGTCCGGGCCGTACTTCTTTATGGTGTAGATGTGGGCAGCGGTGATGATCTCAGCCGCGGTGTCCCAATCAAACCTGCGGAAGCCGCCCTTGCCCCTCGACCACTTGATCTTCTTGTGAAGCTCGGCGTTCTCGACGATTGATCTCCAGGCGTCGACAGGGTCGGAATGCTTGGCCCTGGCTTCTTTCCAGGAGTCGAGGAGTATGCCGCGGCAGTACGGGTACTTGATCCTCAGCGGGCTGTAAACGTACCAGGAGGCGGATATACCCCTCTGGCAGCCTCTGGGCTCGTAAGGCGGGATCGACTGGTCCAGCTTCGGGTAGTCGACAGCCTGCAGTTCCCAGGTTATGATGCCGTCCTTTACGTAAACCATCCAGGAGCATCCGCCTGTGCAGTTGTTGCCGTGAGTCGACCTTACGGTCTTGTCATACTGCCAGCGGTTCCTGTAATATTCTTCCCAACCCCTTTTACCGGGGTTTATCTCATCTTGAATCCAGGTAGCCATCTATTTACCTCCCTCCTTTTCCGCCGTAGTTTCTCCAAAGGGCATCATGGGCTGTGCCTTTGTTCCTGTTCCTGTAACGGCCGCTCCAGATAATATTGAAGACGATCAGTATTCCTACAAAACCGCCCAGACCGATGATGGTGAAAGTTCCAGTCTGTGAAGCCGCTACCTCACCCTTGGACTGCTCGGCGAAGAACGCCCTCAAGTGGGAGACTTCCTCGTCGGTCACGTTTTTCGCGCCGAAGATGGGAGCCATCACAGGGGAGCCGCCGTTGATCCATGCCGCGCTAAGAAGCGGGTTCTTCGACTCATCGGCGTACACCTTGGTCAGGTTAGGACCAAGAATGCCTCCGTTGAGCGTTCCGTAGCTGACGCTGTGGCACGAAATACATGCCGGAGCGCCGCTCGCGAACCTCTTCTCGCCTGTAAAGTACATCTTGCCGATCGAAGCATCGCCAGTCTCGGCCGGGGAAGCAACCTCAGCCGGGGCCTCTGCGACAGCCGCGTCTGCGGGAGCCGCCGCGTCCTGAGCGAAAGCCTTCATCGGGGCAACACCCGCGACGAGGCTCAGCGCGAACCCGAGCTGCAGTCCCTTCACCAAGATTGTCTTACAACTCCTTAAATCCATACTCTACACCTCCTTTACCGCTGCTCGCTTTTTATTGTCTGCGTTTATGCGCAGACAATTTGTTGATACCCTGTATATTCACCATGGACCAGTTCCAGCCCGGTTGCCTTTCGCCCGTTCAGGTGGGAGGCGGCACTGCTGCAACCCCGGTAATTATGGGAGGATGCCGTTATTGGGTCATGGATTAAATAGATTAAAAGGCGAAAGATACTTCCAGATCGCCTCTGGCAAGATTAAGCGTCACCTTCAGGTTCTCCAGCCCCGGGCTCCTTGAGACCTTGTCCCTTCTTCCGAAGCGCGGGACAACAGGCTTCTTGTCTGCCTTGCCGTCCCTCGCGCAGAATTCCAGGACGTCTTCAGGGAGCTTGGAGACGAAGGCATCGATGGCGCTTAATGAGTTGACATGGGTGTCTTTGGCGGGTAACGAACTCAGGATTTTGCTGAAAGCGGTAAACGCGTTTGAAAGGGTCTTGTCGTCGGCGCGGCGCGCCAGACGGCTTGCGACGAAGCCGGCAGCGCCGGCTCCGGAAGTAGACGCGACCTGGCGGCGCGCGACTGCGTTGGCGCGGCTCATCTTCATCGCCGCTATATAGAGCAAGCTCCGGCAAAACTGCCCGAGACTTCTTCTGATCCTTTGACTCACGAGTCTATAATCCTCCGAACGGCTGTCGTTACGGCGAATGTATTCAGGATGTACGCGTTCGCTTGAGGTCAAAGCTTCCAAGCCCCTGTGGTTTGATTCGGTTGTCCGCTGAGCAGGCGTAAAATATCAGATTCATCCGGACCTGTCCAGCGATTTCTCGCAGTACCCCACAAAAAAAAATCAGAGGGCATCAGGAAACCTTTATTCAATTTTTTGGCATGGCGGGATTATAGTATAAAAGAACAGGCGTGTCCATCACAGTGTGAGCTTTTTTTAAAAAAAATTCCCCGGGGGCCCCGGAAGAACCTCTTGACGCTGACCGGAGCGCCCTCAAGGGCCCGCCGGCAAGACGCCTGGGCCTTTCGCACGAGGCCGAAGCCGCTGAGAGCGCGGCTGGCAGGCTTGCATATAATAATGATGGGAACGTTGGCAGGAAGGGGTAAGAGGACTTGGTAAGGCACGATTCCGGCGCTATTTATGCCTCAAGCCATGCCATAAAACGAAAAAGGGAGGGTCAAAGACCCTCCCTTTTATCCGTGCGCCTTGAATTTTCGCATGCGAACCAACCCGTCAGGCAGGTATGTTGGATACCGCGACTACCGCTATGACCAGCTGACCGAGTATGAACGCAAGCGGAAAGTACAGTTCTGAGATTTTCATTTTACACCTCCTGTTTAAGTTAAGAGCTTCCGTGCAATGTCCCTTTTACGAGACCATAATACCTGACTTCACATTAAGGGACGATTAGGTGTTTCTTTCGCCTTGCCAGCCTCAGAGCCCGACTATGAAGACCAGGAGGCCGGCTACGGATAAGTTGGCTATCGCTATCAGGAACTCAACCAGATCGACTGTCCTGTTCATATTGTCCTCCTTATTCTTCGTTGGTTTATTGGTTTATTACCCCCTGTTACAATTCCATTATACTCAGTCAGGATTAACCAGGCATTAGAGCATTAAACAGCATTATCCCCCTCCGATATGTGACAAGCCTCACATTCGGCTTGACTTTCCCGGTCCAAATTGCTAAATAATTAATACTAAAATACATTTAAAGTACCCGAACATTCCGAGTCCTCAATAGTCATATCTGACCTACAGAACGCCTTGATATGACAATGAGTGCCGAGAAGGGAGCAGTTGCGTTTTCTTGTCTGTCAAGCGCTGGTTCACCATTTGTACAGGTGCGTTCCGCGCCGAGGAACTCGCTGAAAACTTTTTTTGTCTGATGCCTTCTTACTTACATAATACGGCGCCAGATTCATGTCAAAACTGACGGGAGAGAAAGAAATGGCAAATTGGAAAGCATTTACTAAAGCAGGTCACCTGCCAACACTTATTGCCTCATTCCTGTACTTCGATTTCTGCTTCGCGATATGGGTCCTTAACGGAGCCATGGCTCCGTTTATCAGCGAATCATTCGGTCTTTCACCGGCCCAGAAGGGCTTCATGATCTCCATACCCATCATGGCCGGCGCCCTGATGCGCTTCCCTCTCGGAGTCATAGCGCAGTACATAGGCAGAAAAAACGCGGCCCTCTTCGAGATGGGCTGTATACTGGTAGCGATGCTGTACGGGTACTACGCGGTCAATACCTACAGCGATGTTCTTGCCATGGGTATCCTCCTCGGCATAGCGGGCGCGTCTTTCGGCGTTGCCCTCTCGCTCGGCTCAGGCTGGTTCCCCCCTCAGTACAAGGGGCTCGCGATGGGCATAGCCGGAGCCGGCAACAGCGGCACGGTGCTCGCGGTTCTCTTCGCTCCCCCGCTGGCTATGAAGTACGGCTGGCAGACTGTTTACGGCTTCGCCGCCCTGACCATGCTCCTGCCTTTCCTGGTAATGCTTATCTTCGCCAAAGAGCCTCCGGACAGGGAGCATCACAGCCTGAAGGAACTCGTCAGCTGCCTTGTTGAGAAGGACGGCTGGATGTTCAACGCGATCTACATAATCACCTTCGGCGGTTTCATCGGCCTTGCGAACTTCCTCCCGACATTCTTCCATGACCAGTTCGGCGTCACTAAGGTCCAGGCCGGACAGCTGACGATGCTCGCGGCCGTAATGGGCAGCGCCATCAGGATAGTCGGCGGGTGGATATCCGACAAATGGGGCGGCATCAACTCCCTGACGCTGGTCTTCATAGGCGTTATCGTGCTGATGCTCCTCCTCAGCGGCGCGCCCTCCCTCACGGTGACTACCGGCCTGTTCATGATCTGCTTCGCCTTCCTTGGAATGGGCAACGGCTCACTGTTCCAGCTCGTGCCGCTCCGCTGGCCGACGACTACGGCGGTCGCCGGCAGCATGATCGGCGAGATAGGCGCTCTCGGCGGCGCGTTCATACCCAACGCGATGGGCATCTCCAAGCAGTACACCGGCTCATTCGCCTGGGGATTCATATCCTTCACCATACTCGCGGCCGTAATCTTCCTGCTCATGAGACTGGCCCAGCGCCGCTGGACCCAGACCTGGGTTGGAAAGGGCGGAAAAGCCCTTAGTGAAGCCAAGACCGTCTATTAATACCAGGCCTGACAATTGCGCTGGCATGGCCTGTTTACGGCCATGCCAGCGTATCAAATCCAACTGAGGTGGGTATGGAATATAAAACTATAGTATGCCCCATAGACGGAACAGAGCTTTCGGAGAAATCACTGAAACACGCGGCTTACATCAGCAAGGTATCAGGCGGCAAGATAGTGCTGCTCCATGTGATGGAAAAATGGAACCGCGCCGGACATGTGACCACGGACTCCTCTGAGTGGGAGACCATACACAAGGACTGGCTCAGCGAAGGACGAACCGTCCTTACGAACGCCGCTGAAACGCTCAGGGACTTAGGCGCGTCCCACGTTGACACAATGCTGCGCGAAGGAGACGCCTCGCACGAGATAACGGCCATCGCCAGGGAAGTTAACGCTGACCTTATCATAATGACGACGCACCGCTACTCGCCCATAGGCAAGCTCTTCGCGGGCAGCATCACCGACAACGTCACAAGGAACTCCCCGTGCCCGGTGCTCTGGATATTCTGAGGACTTGAAGCAGACAAAAAAAAGGGGTGGCCGGTTGAACCGGCCACCCCTTTTCAATTCAGGCTTTTTCAGGACGCGCTCATCTCGCGCGTCCTTGTATCGAACTCAGCGGTCTTTGTCTCCAGCTCGCGGGTGAGCGTCTCGAGCTCGTCAAAAAGGCCGTCGAGCCTCTCCATGGCGTCATGGTAGGCCTTTGAATGGCCGCTTATCGAGTCAGGCGCGCCATTGGAGGAGGCCGCCACAAGCGCGGCGCTCTCCAGCTCGGCCATCTTCTCCGTCTCCACTATCGCGCCTTCTACCGCGGCCATCTTCTTCTGTATCGCTCCAAGGACCTTCGACTTTTCCGCGAGAGCGTCGGCGCGAAGCTTCCTGAGCTCCTTCCTGTTGACGCCCTTTCCAGGACGGCTCTGGCGGGCCCGCGAGATCTCGGTTGCCTCACTCTCCCAGCCGACCTTCTCAAGGAACTCACGGTAGCCGCCCTCGAACATGGAAACCGTGCCGCCGTCGAAGACGATGAGGCGGGTCGCGAGCGCGTCGAGCATCAGCTCGCTGTGGGTTACCATAATTGCGGCCCCGCGGAACGCGTCAATAGCCTCTATGAGGGAGTCTATCGAGTCCATGTCAAGGTGGTTTGTAGGCTCGTCAAGTAAAAGCAGGTTGGCCGGTGAGACGAGTAGCTTGCCGAGGAGGACCCTGGCCCTCTCTCCTCCGGAGAGCACCTCTATTTTCTTCAACGCGCTGTCGCCTTCGAACATCATGGCGCCGCATATCCTTCTGGCGTTGCCCCTGGTGCAGTCGTGGTGCGAGTGCATTATCTCCAGCTCGACGGTGTTCGTCCTGGTGAGCCTGTCTATGTTGGTCTGGCCGAAGAAGGCCATCTTGGTGTTCTGGTTGATGTTGACGTCGCCGCTCAAGGGCTTCATCTCGCCGTTGAGGAGGTTTAAAAGGGTCGTCTTGCCCCTGCCGTTCTTGCCGACGACGCCTATCCTGTCGCCCTTGGAGACCGTGAAGCTCAGGCCGTTTATGAGCAGTGGAGAGTCCCCGCCGTAGCCGAAGGACAGGTCCCTCGTCTCGAGGAAGTACTTGCTCTGGAACGGCGCCTCGTTGAACGCGAAGTCCAGGCTCTTTACATCCCTGAGCTCTTCGAGCTTCCCCTTCTTCTCGAGAGCCTTCACCCTTGACTGAACGGCCGAGGCCTTTGTGGCTGATGCGCGGAACCTCGCTATGAACTTCTCTACCTCGGCCCTCTTCTTCTCCTCATTCTGCCGGGTCTGCTCGTAGGTCTCCTCTTCGGTCAATATCTGCTCGTAGAGCTTGGAAGTAGGACCCTGCACCTTCCTGACCTTGTTGCGGTGTATGCCCATGGTGTGGGTCGTCACCGCGTCCATGAAACCCCTGTCGTGGGTTATCATGATGAGCTCGCCCTTCCACTCACGCAGGAACCTCTCGAGCCAGCGCGCAGAGACGATGTCAAGATAGTTCGTAGGCTCGTCGAGCAATAGGAGGTCAGGCCCTGAGACGAGCACCTTGGCGAGGTTGAGCCTCACCTGATAGCCGCCAGAGAGGGAATGCGGACTGCTCTCGAAGAGCTCCTCGCCTATGCCGAGACCCATGAGGATCGCCTCCGCCTTGTATGTCTCGTCAATGCCGTCCTCGTTGTGCGGCAGGCCCATGCAGGCCTCCTTGAGCACGGTCGGCTGCGAGAAGTCTATCCTCTGGGAGAGATGCCCTGTCCTGTAATATTTCGGCACAGTGACTTCGCCTGAGTCAGGCTCCTCCTGACCGAGTATTATCTTGAAAAGGGTGGATTTGCCGTGTCCGTTCCTTCCGACAAGACCTACCTTCTCGCCCTGGGTGAGCGAGAACGAGACGTCCTCGAAGAGCACCTGCGGGCCGTATTGCTTGCAAAGACCGTTTACCTTGAGCATTTTTGTCCGTTCCGAATGTAGTAGTATTATTGCTTAATCACATATTTTACCGCAAAAAGGGGGTTATTTCAAAGATTTTTAAATGAATGGGGCGGCAAAGGAAGGATATTGACGGATCCGCTGAAAATAAGCCTGACCGAGTTCAGGCTCCCTGTCCTTGAAGGGCCTGCCTTATGGCCGAAAGGGTCTTTTCAAGCTCTTCTTTGACATAGGGCGCCCCCTGCCCGCTCCCCCAGACAGGGCCTGGCCACGCGCGGTCTTCTCTTGTCCTGCCGACGACATGGACATGGAGCTGGGGCACGAGGTTCCCGAGAGCGCCGATGTTTATCTTGTCCGGGGAAAAAACAGAGCTTATGGCCCTGGACGCGGCCGCCGTCTCTTCGATCAAAACGGCCCTGTCCTCTCTTGTGAGGCCGTGGACTTCCGTGACCCCAGTGCGCATGGGCACGAGTATGAGCCAGGGGAAGTGTGAGTCGTTCATCAAAAGGACGCGGCAGAGGGCGAGGTCCATGACCTCGAATGTATCGTTCTTCAATCTTTCGTGGAGGGTGAAGTTGTTCATGGGTTATAACATACCGTCATTGCGGGGAGATCATCTGGCGACGAAGCGATCTCTGGCGTATTGACCTGAAAACAGTTCCTCGCTTACGCTCAAAGTCACAGCTCCAGGCAGCCTGAGAGCTTCAGCCCTTCCTCTCCAAAAGCAACTTATCGACCTCTTCGAGCACTGTCCGTACTATCTCGCTCTCAGAGACCTTCCTCACCTGCACGCCCTTCACATACAGCATGCCCGCGCCGTCTCCTCCGGCTATGCCGATGTCAGCCTCCATCGCCTCTCCCGGGCCGTTGACAACGCAGCCCATTACCGCGACCTTGACCGACTCTTTCAGATGGGCGAGCTTTTCCTCTATCTCTGTCGCTATGGCGACGCTGTTGAACTTGAGCCTGCCGCAGGTCGGGCACGAGATTATGGTCGCCCCGCGGCTCCTGAGCTCAAGGGCCTTCAATATCTCCCAGCCCGCCCTCACCTCGTCTACCGGGTCGCCGGTCAGAGAAACACGCATGGTGTCCCCGATGCCCTCGTTAAGCAGTATGCCGAGTCCTGCAGCCGACTTTATCGCGCCGGAAAAGAGCGTGCCGGCCTCTGTTATGCCTATGTGGAAAGGGTAGTCGACCTGCTCTGCTAGGAGCCTGTAACTCTTCACCGTAAGAGGCACGCTGGATGCCTTGAGAGAGACCTTTATGTCGCGGAAGTCCATCTCTTCTAGTATCGAGATGTGGCGCATGGCGCTCTCAACGAGCGCGTCAGGCGTGGGGTGTCCGTAGCGGGCGAGTATGTCCTTTTCCAAAGACCCGGCGTTGACGCCTATCCTTATGGGCACGCCTCTGGCGGCCGCGCCCTTGACGACCTGTCTCACTCTGTCAGTTTCGCCTATGTTGCCCGGGTTTATCCTGAGGCAGTCGACCCCGCCGTCGAGGCTCTCTATCGCGAGCCTCCAGTCGAAATGTATATCGGCGACAAGCGGGATGGAGATGGCCTTTTTTATCTCGCCCACGGCCTTTGCCGAGTCCATGTCAGGGACCGCGACGCGCACTATCTCGCACCCGGCATCAATCAAAGCCCTTATCTGCGAGACAGTCGCCTTGACGTCCGCGGTGTTGGTGTTGGTCATCGACTGCACGGAAACAGGGGCGCCTGCCCCGACCTTCACGCCGCCGACCCTCAACTCTCTTGTCTTTCTTCCAGCCATAGTCGGTAAATATACTATAACCGGCCAGTTTTTTCATCACATAATAAAGGCGGCCTTGACCAACACCATGAAAGCGTATTATCCTCCAGTTCATGCGTATGGAACATGTATCGGGCGTGACGAGCGAAGCCGCTTTTCTGGCCCTCAAGCCTCTCGGCATGCCGTTCCTGTTTTCAGGCGGCTCAACAGGCCGGAGGTACTCCTACTCTGGCGCGGGCCCGCTCGCCATCATCGACCCGGACAGGAACGCCGACCCGTTCGAAGCCCTCTCAAAGGCATTAGCTGAAGGCGGCGTAAAGGGGCCGTTCCCCTTTACATCAGGGGCTGTCGCTTACTTCTCCTACGACCTAAAGGGCGGCATCGAACCCGGAGTCGCCTTCAGGAAAAAGGACGGCCCACTGATGCCTCTTTTCATGGGAGCTGTCTTTGACCCTGTATTTGTCTACGACCATATTGAAAACACCGGATACCTTGTCTCCCGCTCAGGTGACGAGGAACGCTTCAACGCCTTCATGGAACTCCTCAAGAGAGCGCCTTCGCCTGAAGCCGTCCCGATACCCAGGGCCGCGGGCTTTTCATCTGACACCTCAAAAGAAAAGTACATATCGAATGTCCTCAAAGCCAAAGAGTACATCTCCTCCGGAGACATCTACCAGATAAACCTCTCGCACTCTCTCACGATAAGATGGGCTGGAGACCCGTTCAGCCTTTACATGAAACTCCTCGAGACGCACCCCGCGCCGATGAGCTCGTATCTCGACTGCGGAGACTTCCAGATAATCTCGAACTCGCCTGAGCGCCTCCTGTCCGTCTCTGACGGCATCGCCGAGACGAGCCCTATCAAAGGCACGCGGCGGCGCGGCAAGGACTCTGACGAGGACAACGCCCTAATGGAAGAGCTGCGCGCGAGCAAAAAAGAGAGGGCCGAGCACGTCATGATAGTCGACCTCGAAAGGAGCGACCTCGGCAAGGTCTGCATGCCCGGCTCGGTCGAAGTCTCGTCATTCGAGGAGGTCGTGACCTACCCTCACCTGCATCACATGGTCTCGACTATAAAAGGAAAGCTCAGAGCCGATATCAGCTCAGCGCTCGCGCTCAAGGCGCTTTTCCCTGGCGGGTCGATAACAGGCGCGCCAAAGGTCAGGGCAATGGAGATAATTGACGAGATAGAAAGCTCGGCCCGCGCGATTTACACCGGAGGCATCGGCTGGTTCGACTCCTCAGGCAACGCCGACGTATCGATAGCGATAAGGACCGCCCTGTACAGGGACGGAGTCCTTGAGCTGAGCGTCGGCGGCGGCATAGTCGCGGACTCGGTTCCTGAGGAAGAATATGAGGAGACTATGCTCAAGGCCCAGGACTTTTTGAGGGCGCTGGGGGTGGCATGACAAAAGAGTTCGTCTGGCTCAACGGAAAGACCGTCCCGGCTGATAAAGCCCTCGTGCCGATATCCGACAGGGGATTTAACTACGGCGACGGCCTCTTTGAGACTATTAAGGCCGTTGAGGGGGAGCCTCTGTTCCTGAAGGAGCACCTCAAGAGGCTCGTCCAGGGCGCGAGAACCATCAGGATGGACGTACGGCTCTTCGAGCCATTCATCGAATCGATCAACAAAGGGGCGATAGAAACCCTCTTGAAAAAAAACCGCCTCGACAGAGGAGAGGCTTACATAAAGCTGCTCGTCACGAGGGGCGCTGACACAGGGGGCCACCTTCCCTCTGAAGGCATCACGCCGACTACGGTCATCGTCGCCAGAAAAATCGACGGCGGCCGCCTTGCCGCCATAAGGGAAAAAGGTATCTCAGCCATAACCATCGAGGGCTCAAGCCCGGCGATCCCCGGCGTCAAATCCCTCAACTACCTCACGAGCGTACTGGCGAAAATGAGCGCTGACAAAAAAGGCGCTTTCGAATCGATCTTCACAGACAACAGTCTTGTCATCGAGGGAAGCTCGACGAACGTCTTCGCGGTAAAGGGCGGCATCGTTACGACGCCGCCTCTGGCAAGCTCTTTATCAAGGGGGCCGCTCCCCGGAATAATAAGGGGCGAGGTAAAAAAGCTCTGCAAAAAAGGCGGCATCCCTTTTTCCGAGGCACCCCTTTCCATAAGCGCGCTCGAGAAGGCTGACGAGGCTTTCCTCACCAACTCGATAATCGGCATCGTCCCTCTTGTCAAAGTCAACAGGGCAAAGACAGGCGATGGAAGGCCCGGGCCGGTGACACAGCGCCTCCAGTGGCTGCTTGAAGCTCGCTATAAAAAGATTTCAGGAGACTCAGCTCCTTGATTTTCAGGGTCTGTTACGTTATATTTCACAGATGAAGAACGCAAAGGGCCAGGAAGGCCCCGGACGCGGCTCGACCGGACTGGAGCTCATGAGGCTTCAGCTTGAGACTTTCACGGAGATAGGCAAGGCCCTCACCTCCTCCCGCGACCTCAAGGATATACTCCACGTCGTCATGGAGGAGATACACGAGCTTCTCCAGCCGAAGAACTGGTCTTTGCTTCTTCTGGACGAGGGCACTGACGAGCTCAGGTTCGAGCTTGCGGTGGGAGAAGGCTCCGAGAAGCTCAAGGACCTCCGGCTAAAGGTCGGCGAGGGCGTGGCCGGATGGGTCGCCATGGAGATGAAACCGCTCCTCGTCCCTGACGTGAACAAAGACCCGCGCTTTTGCAGAAAGGCTGACGAGGTCTCCCGCTTTACCACGCAGTCCATCATCTGCGTCCCTCTTGTGACGCGCGGCAGATGCCTCGGCGTCATCGAGCTCATCAACAAGGTCGAGGACGCTGGCGGCTTTTCAGAGGACGACCTCCTCGTGCTCACCACCCTCGCGGACTTCACTGCCATAGCCATCGAGAACGCCATATTCCTGAACAAGGTCAGAGAGCTGACCGTCACCGACGACCTGACGAAGCTGTACAACTCGCGTTTTCTTCAGGGGAGGCTCGACTACGAGTTCGAGAGGGCCCGCCGGTTCAATTACGACCTGTCCATAATATTCTTCGACCTCGACTACTTCAAGGAAGTGAACGACGTCCACGGCCACCAGGCCGGCAGCAGGCTCCTCAGGGAGGTCGCCGTGCTCACCTCTTCCATGCTGAGGACAATCGACATGGCGTGCAGGTACGGAGGCGACGAGTTCGTGATACTCATGCCGAACACGCCCAAGAAAAACGCCGCGCTCGTGGCTGAAAAGCTCAGGGCCGCCATAAGCGAGACCGCCTTCCTCGCTGGCGAGGGCATAAACTTAAGGCTCACGGCAAGCTTCGGAGTCGCGTCATTCCCGGAGGACGCGTCGAACAAGGACGAGCTTATCCATCAGGCTGACAACGCCATGTACCGCGTCAAGAACAGGACAAGGAACGGCGTGGAAGAAGCATGATAACGCATTATTACCATACAAGGAGGCAGCAATGAAAAGGTTTCTGACGATTATGATAGCCGCTCTGGCGATAGCCGGATGCGCCGCGGTCACCAGGACGGAAGGCGTGAAGGTCGACAGGGAAAAGGTTCTCGAGTTGAAGCCGGGGGTTACCACAAGACAGGCCGTCCTGCAGACCTTCGGGTCGCCTACCGAGGTGGTCTACGAGAACAGCGAGGAGCGTTTGTCTTACGTGTACAAGGAAAAGAAAACCCCCGCTTATCTCGGGGGTATGGTTGAAAACGACGTTATGACCAGGGAGAAGAAGACCGTCCTTGAGATAGTCCTCAAAGACGACATTGTCCAGACTTACAGGTACAAGAGCTCAGAGAACTGAGGGGGCGCTTACGCGCCCTCTCCCTTGAGCACCGCGTCCTTGCAGGCCTTCGCTATCCTGAACTTCACGGCCTGGCGCGCCGGGATCTGTATCTCTTCGCCGGTTCTCGGGTTCCTGCCGGTCCTCGCGGGCCTGTTCACGAGCACGAGCTTGCCTATGCCCGGAATGGTGAACTGGTTCGCGGCTTCCTTATATGCGAGCTCTGAAAGTTTGGTGAGGAGTTCCTTCACCGACTTCTTGGGCACTCCGGTTTCTTTCGAGAGCTGGTCTTCGATCTGTGATTTTGTCATCGACTTTGACATGGCACCTCCGTTTTTTTGGGCTTTCAGCGGCCCAGATGGGCGCTGAGCTGAACTGATTGAACTTCTACTGCCTGACACAAGAACGCTCCGGCCAGGACAAGTAGATTATAGTAGAATCCGAGATAAAATCAACTTTTCCGGCAATAAACTCCACCTTAAAAAAAAGGGGCGGGTCTGTTAACCCGCCCCCTTACAGAACTTTATCAGGCTTCTGTGTCGGTGGCCTTTTTCCTGGTCCTTTTCACGGCCGGCTTGGGGGCTGCTTCGCCTTCAGCGGCTGCTGCCTTGGGCTTTCTCGGGGCGGCTGCCTTCTTGGGGGCGGCCTCCTTCTTTTCCTTGGCCGGAGCCTTCTTGGCGGCGGCTGCCGGAGCGGCCTTTTTCACGGCCTTCTTCTTCGGTGCGGCTTCAGCGGCCTGGGCCGCCTGAGGTCCCTCGACAAGCTCGATTATCGCCATCGAGGCGTTGTCACCGGGCCTGTTGCCGACCTTCAGTATCCTTGTGTAGCCGCCGTTACGCTCCTTGAACAAAGGGGCGATCGTCTCGAACAGCCTTGTGACGGCCGCCTTGCTCTTCATGAAGGCAAAGGCCCTTCTCCTTGCGGACAGGCCACCGTCCTTGCCGAGGGTTATCATCTTCTCGACGTGGCTGCGGAGGGCTTTCGCCTTCGGAGTAGTGGTCCTTATCCTGCCGTACATGACCATGTCGTTGGTCATGTTGGAGAGCATGCTCTTCAGGTGGCTGTAAGTCCTGTCAAATCTTTTTTCGTCTCTATTATGTCTCATAAGGCTATCCCCTTAAACGGTTTCCTTGTGCTCTGAATGCGTGGCGTCAAGATCCTTGCGGGAAGGAAACCCGTCGAGCTTCATACCGAAGTCGAGTCCCATGCCCTTCAGGATCTCCTTAATCTCGTTAAGGGACTTCCTGCCGAAGTTCTTGGTCCTGAGCATCTCCTGCTCTGACTTCTGGACCATCTCGCCGATGTACTTTATGTCGGCGTTCTTGAGGCAGTTCGCCGACCTTACTGAAAGCTCCAATTCGTCAACGGTCTTGAAGAGGTTGTCGTTGAACTGGGGCTTGGAATCCCCCCTGTCGCCGGAGCCTTCTTCAGCACCCTCTTCGAAGGTGATAAACACGGAAAGCTGGTCCTTCAATATCTTCGCGGCTACCGCCACGGCGCTCTGCGGGTCAATGGCGCCGGTCGTCCAGACTTCAAGGACGAGCTTGTCGTAATCTGTCCTCTGGCCTACCCTGGCGTGTGTGCAGGTGAAGTTGACCCTGCTCACCGGCTGGAAGACCGAGTCTATCGCTATGGTGCCGATGGGCATCTCGGCGAGCTTGTTCCGCTCGGATGAGACATAGCCCTTGCCGCCGCTGACGTTCAATTCAGCGTCGAACTTCGAGTCCCTGGAGACGGTCGCGATGTGCTGGTCCGGGTTCAGGACCTCGACTGTCGCGTCGCTGATTATGTCGCCGGCCCTCACGACTGAGTCTCCGGCGCACTTAATCCTGATGGTCTTGGGGCCGTCGCCGTGGAGCTTGAGCTTGACCTGCTTAAGGTTCAGGATGATGTCGGAGACGTCTTCCTTGACGCCCGGGACGGACGAAAACTCATGAAGTACGCCGTCAATCTTGACCGAGGTTATTGCCGCGCCCTGGAGCGAGGAAAGAAGGATCCTCCTCAAGGCATTGCCTATGGTCACGCCGAAACCCCTCTCAAGAGGCTCAGCGACGAACTTGCCGTATGTGAGCGTGAGTGTGTCCTTGTCGACCTCGAGCTTCTTCGGTTTAATAAGGTCACGCCAGTTTTTTTGCATGTTGTACCCGTCCTTGTCTAAAAATTGTGGTCAGACCAGAATAATAGATATCCGCCGCGGGGCCTGCCCGCCAGAACTGGGTTTAAATCGTACGGAAAATTATTTGGAGTAGAGCTCGACTATGAGCTGCTCGTGCATCGGCAGCGTAGTATCTTCTCTCCTCGGGAGCCTGACGACTTTCGCCTTGAGGTTGTCCTTGTCGAGGTTGAGCCACTCGGGTATGCCGTGCCTGCTCTCGGCGGCCTTGATGTTGTCAGCGATCCTGGCCTCCTTTTTCCTCTTGTCCGTCACCTCTATGACGTCGTTGAGCCTTACCCTGAAGGACGGGATGTCGACTTTCCTGCCGTTTATGCGGATATAGCCATGAGTGACCATGAGCCTGGCCTGAGTCCTCGAACCCGCCATGCCGGTCCTGTAAAGGACGTTGTCGAGCCTTCTCTCAAGAAGGGAGATGAGGTTCTCGCCGGTGATGCCCTTGCTCCTCTCGGCGTCCGCGAAGGTCAGCCTGAACTGGCTCTCCATGAGGCCGTAGACCCTCTTTACCTTCTGCTTTTCACGGAGCTGCAGAGCGTATTCAGAGACCTTGCCGCGGCCCTGGCCGTGCTGACCCGGCGCGTAAGCCCTTCTCTCGAAGGCGCACTTGTCTGTGTAGCACCTTTCGGCCTTGAAGAACAGCTTTGCGCCCTCGCGCCTGCAGACCTTGCAAACTGATTCAGTATACCTTGCCAACTTCTTTCCTCCCTTTTCACCGCGTCGATGGCTCTAAGCCCCGAGCGGGAGCGAAAAATTCGTGTTAGACCCTGCGCCTCTTGGGAGGCCTGCAGCCGTTGTGCGGCAGCGGCGTTACGTCCCTTATGAGGCTTATGCTGAAACCGGCTGCCTGCAGGGACCTCAATGCAGCTTCCCTGCCCGCTCCGGGGCCGTTTATGAAAACATCGACCGTCTTGACTCCGCTGTCAATGGCCTTCTTGGCGGCAACCTCTGCGGCGACCTGGGCCGCGAAAGGAGTACCCTTCCTGGAACCCTTGAAGCCCTGTCCGCCTGAGCTCGACCATGCGATGACGTTGCCAGCCGGGTCGGTTATGCTGATGATGGTATTGTTGAACGTCGACTTTATGTGGGCGACGCCCTTTGATACCGATCTTTTTTCCTTCTTTACCTTAGACATCTATGTCCTCCGGGACCTCAAATTCATTTTCAGACAGTGCGTTATAACGACACATGGCCCTAAATGGCGCAAACATGCATTATGCCCATGTCCTGGGAGAAAATCCAGTGTTTTTTTAAAAAAAACCTACTCGGCTTTCCTGTTGGACACGACGCCCTTGCGCGGCCCCTTGCGGGTCCTGGCGTTGGTATGCGTCCTCTGGCCGTGGACCGGCAGGTTCTTCCTGTGGCGGATGCCCCTGTAACAGCCTATGTCGATGAGCATCTTTACATGCATCGACACCTCTTTCCTCAGGTCGCCTTCGACCTTGAAGCCGGTGTCTATGGCCTTCCTTATGGCGGCTACGTGCGGCTCCGCGAGGTCCGACACCTTTGTGGAGGGGTCCACCTGGGCCATTGCAAGAATCTTCCTGGCAGAGGTCTGGCCTATGCCGTAGATCTTGGTGAGGGCCACGTCAATGCGCTTGTTTTTGTTAAGGTCTACGCCTGCGATCCTTGCCAACTTTACTTCCTCCTTTTACTATGACGACGAAAGGCCTTGGCCTTGTTTTATCCCTGCCTCTGCTTGTGCTTGGGGTTTTCACAGACAACCCTGACCACGCCGCTTCTCTTGACTATCTTGCACTTCGTGCAGATCTTTTTTACCGAGCTCCTTACCTTCATCTCATTCCCCTTTGAATCGTTTCGGATAAACCTTACTTTGCCCTGTATGTAATCCTGCCCCTGCTGAGGTCATAGGGTGAAAGCTCTATGGTGACCTTGTCGCCGGGGAGTATCTTTATGAAGTGCATCCTCATCTTGCCCGATACGTGCGCCAGCACCTTGTGCCCGTTCTCCAGCTCGACCCTGAACATGGCGTTCGGCAGGGTCTCTAAAACCGTTCCTTCTACCTGTATCGCTTCTTCCTTTGCCATCCCGTTCCTTTTGAGATTATATCGCCGTGAGCACCAGCGGCCCGCCGGGCGTGATCGCCACAGTATGTTCGAAGTGCGCCGAAAGTTTCCCGTCGGCAGTGACGGCCGTCCAACCGTCGCTCAGTACCTTCACAGCCCAGCCGCCGGAGTTTATCATCGGCTCTATGGCCAGGACCATCCCCGCCTTGAGCCTCACGCCCCTTCCGGGTATCCCGAAGTTCGGGACCTGGGGAGGCTCGTGCAGCTCTCTGCCTATTCCGTGGCCCACGAACTCTCTTACGACCGAGAAGCCTTCGGGCTCGACATGGGACTGGACAGCGGCCGAGATATCCTGGAGCCTGTTGCCTTCCTGCGCGGCCTCGATCGCCTTTGCGAGGGACTGAGCCGTGACCCTCACGAGCCTTGATGCCTCTTCAGAGACCTTGCCTACCGGCGCGGTAAAGGCCGCGTCCCCGTAGAACCCGTCGACTCGCGCGCCGTAATCGACGCTGACGATGTCGCCTTCCTTCAAGGCCCTCTTCGAGGGCATCCCGTGAACGACCTCGCTGTTTATCGAGGTGCACAGGCAGAACGGGTAACCCCTGTATCCCTTGAAGGCCGGGGAAGCCTTCCTTGCTTTCGTGAGTTCTTCGGCTATCTTTTCAAGGTCAAGGGTCGTGACCCCCGGCCTTATATTTTCTTTCAAGACCTCGAGGACTTCGGCAACAACGGCACCTGCCCTGCGCATGGTCTCAATCTCGTCAGGAGACTTTAGAATTATCGCTTCCTTCAATTGCTCCCACGATGGTCAGGGTTATCTGGTCGACCGAGCCCTTGCCGTCAATCGCCCTGTAAAGGCCCTTCCTTGAGTAATAATCAACAAGAGGGAAGGTCTCACTCTCATATACCTTGAGCCTCGCCTCTATTGTATCTTCCTTGTCGTCGTCCCTCTGGTATATCTCGGAGCCGCACTTGTCGCACATCCCGATGTTAAGGGGCGGGCTGAAGATGACGTGGTAGCTCGCGCCGCACTTCCTGCACACGCGGCGCCCCGAGAGCCTTCTTACGAGCTCTTTTCTGTCGACCTCTATGCCTATGACCGTGGAAATTGATTTCCCCATCGAAGCGAGGGTCTTCTCGAGCACCTCGGCCTGGTTTATGTTCCTGGGGAAGCCGTCGAGTATGCAGCCGGCCTTCGCGTCTTCGGCGTTTATGCGGTCGACGAGCATGTTTACAACTATGTCATCAGGGACCAACGCCCCTTTGTCCATGAACTCTTTTGCCTTGAGGCCGAGCTGGGTCCTGTTCCTTACGTTTGCGCGCAGGATGTCGCCGGTCGATATCTGCGGTATCTTGAACTTTTCGGCCAGGCTGAGTCCCTGCGTCCCCTTGCCTGCTCCGGGGGCGCCCAGAAGGATGATGTTCATGACAAGCCCCTGCCTTTAATTTTACCCTTTTTTAGAAGCCCGTCGTAACTCCTCGCGAGCATGTGAGACTCTATCTGCTGGGCCGTGTCCATGCCGACTCCGACGACGATGAGAAGAGCTGTTCCGCCGAAGTAGAACGGGGCGTTGAACTCAGCCACGAGGAAGGACGGCAGAACGCATACGGCGGCGAGGTACAGGGCACCCCAGACGGTGAGCCTCGTGAGCACGGTGTCCAGGTAATCGGCGGTGTTCGCGCCCGGCCTTATGCCAGGGACGAAGCCGCCGTACTTCTTGAGGTTGTCCGCGACTTCCTTGGGGTTGAACTGTATCGCGGTATAGAAAAAGGTGAAGAAAATAATCAGAACGATGTAAAGCAGGTTATAGATCAACCCGTCCGGCATGAGGCTGTCCGAGAGCCACTTCATGTAAGGCACGTCGATGAAGTTGGCGATCGTCGCCGGGAAAACAATTATGGAAGAGGCGAATATCGGCGGTATGACGCCCGAGGTGTTGACCTTGAGCGGGAGGTGCTGGGTGCCGCCTCCCATGACCTTCCTGCCGACCACCCTCTTCGGGTACTGAATAGGGATCCTTCTCTGCCCCATCTCCATGAAAACGATGAAAGCCACGACCGCTACCATGAGCGCGAGGAGGAAGAAGAGGACGAAAACGCTCATCTCGCCGGTCCTCACGAGCAAAACGGTGTTGTACAGTGCCGAAGGCATGTTAGCGACGATGCCGACAAAGATTATGAGGGAGATTCCGTTGCCGACGCCCCTCTCGGTTATCTGCTCGCCCAGCCACATGAGAAACGCCGTGCCCGAGGTGAGCGTGATCATCGTCAGTATCCTGAAGTCCCAGCCCGGGTTGAGGACAATAGCCTCTCCGGCCTGCCCTCTCATGGACTCGAGGCCCACTGCTATCATGAAGCCCTGGACGATGCTGAGGACGATCGTCGAGTACCTGGTGTACTGTGTTATCTTCTTTCTTCCGGCGTCTCCCTCTTTCTGGAGCTTTTCAAGGTGAGGGACGACCGCCGTAAGGAGCTGTATGATGATGGACGCGCTGATATAGGGCATTATGCCCAGCGCGAAAACGGAGAAACGCTCAAGAGCGCCTCCGGTAAACATCGTTGCGAAGTCCAGGAGCGTGCCGCTCGCAGACTTGAAAAAGCCCGCGAGGGCTTCGCTGTCAATTCCGGGCGTGGGTATGAAAACGCCAAGCCGGAAGATCGCGAGCATCACGAGCGTTATGAGTATGCGGCGGTTTAGCTCCGGGATCTTGCTTATGTTCGGAGTGAGTGCCGCCAACTCAGATTACCTCCGCCACTCCGCCGGCAGCCTTGATCTTCTCAATGGCTGACTTGCTGAAGCTGTTGGCCTTCACGGTTACTGCAGTGGTTATTTCGCCCTCGCCGAGAACCTTGACGAGCATCTTCCTCTTGATAAGGCCCCTGTCGAGTATGGCGGCCG
This sequence comes from Deltaproteobacteria bacterium, assembly GCA_020846435.1. GTDB lineage: Bacteria > Desulfobacterota > GWC2-55-46 > GWC2-55-46 > GWC2-55-46 > GWA2-54-12. The sequence continues at coordinate 9,239 of JADLDY010000054.1, read as the reverse complement.
GGTCGACTGTCTCGCCAGCCTTGAAGGCCTTGGCGATGGCGCCGATGTTCACGACCTGGTAGGCGGTCCTGAACACGTTGGTAAAGCCCCTCTTGGGGAGCTTCCTCTGCAAAGGCATCTGGCCGCCCTCGAAACCGGGCTTTATGCTGCCGCCGGTCCTCGCGGTCTGGCCCTTGCCGCCCCTTCCGGAGGTCTTGCCTAATCCAGAGCCTTCGCCGCGTCCGCGCCTGGTCTTCTTCTGATTCGCGCCCTTGGGCGCCTTAAGTCTGTCCAGCATTTATAGTTCCCCTTGAAGCTCTTTTTCGTAGTTGGAATAATAAAGAGGCTTTTACGCCTCTTCGACCGTCACCAGGTGGGCGACCTTCTCGACCATGCCCCTTATTGAGGGTGTGTCGTTGAGGACCTTCGTGGAATCAGTCTTCTTGAGCCCGATGCCCAGAAGGATGACCCTGAGCCTGCTGGTCGCGGGGCGCTTGTTGAGAGTAACCCTTATCTTCTTGTCCATTACCTTACCTCTGCGAGTTGCTTGCCCCTGAGCTCAGCCATGTGCTCAGGGCTTCTGAGCTGGGAGAGAGCGTCCATCGTGGCCTTGACGACGTTATGCGGGTTGTTCGTGCCTATGCACTTCGTGAGCACGTTGGTTATGCCGACCGATTCGACGACCGCCCTCACCGCGCCTCCGGCTATTATTCCGGTACCGGGGGAAGCGGGCCTCAGGAAGACCCTGCCAGCGCCGAAAGCGCCGAGGACCTCGTAAGGGATGGTGCCGTCTTCCACGATGGGAACGCGTATCAGCGACTTCTTGGCCTGCTCTATGGCCTTCCTTATGGCTTCAGGGACTTCGTTGGCCTTGCCCAGGCCTATGCCGACGTGACCCTTAGCGTCGCCAACAACAACGATTGCGTTGAAGCTGAACCTCTTGCCGCCCTTGACGACCTTGGCGACCCTGTTGAGGTATACGAGCTTATCCTTAAGCTCCAAGCCGTTAAAGTCTATCTTTTCCAAAAAAAGCCTCCCTTGTCGATCCTTGTTTGGAGGTATCCCCAAAACCATGTGAATTATGTTGATAGAGCCGTTGTATCAGAACTTGAGGCCGGCTTCTCTCGCGCCGTCCGCCAGGGCCTTGATCCTGCCGTGGTAGATGTAGCCTGACCTGTCGAAGACGACCTTGTCAATGCCCTTTTCAAGGGCGAGCTTGCCGATGGTCTCGCCGACCTTCTTGGCGGCGTCGACCTTCTTGGCGTCCGCTCCCTCGAAAGACTTGCTCTTCGTGGAGGCGGCAACGATGGTCTTGCCGGTCACGTCGTCTATTATCTGCGCGTAGATATGCTTGTTGGACCTGTGCACGTTGAGCCTTGGACGCTCGGTCGTGCCCGATATCTTCTTCCTGACGCGCTCTTTTCTTCTTTCCCAGCCGCTGAGCTTTATCACTCTTCCATTCATGTGCCTTATTTACCTCCGGCCTTGCCGGCCTTTCCGGCCTTTCTCCTGATTACCTCATCGGAGTACTTGATGCCCTTGCCCTTGTAGGGTTCCGGCTTCCTGAAAGCCCTTATATCAGCGGCCACCTTGCCTACGAGCTGCTTGTCCGCGCCTTTGAGCGTTATCGAAGTCTGCTTTTCAACTGTCGCGCTTATGCCCTTGGGAAGCTCGTACTTCACCGGGTGCGAATAACCGAGCGCCAGGTTCAGGACATTGCCCTGAACATCGGCCTTGTAGCCGACTCCGACGATGTCGAGCCTCTTCTGGAAGCCATCGGTCACGCCCTTGACCATGTTGAATATGAGCGTTCTGGTGAGCCCGTGAAGGGCTTTCGGTATTCTGGTATCGTCCACCCTTGTCACATGTATCTGGGCGTCCTTGACCTCTACCTTGACTTCGTCCCTCAGCGGCAGCTCGAGAGTGCCCTGGGGCCCGGCCACCTTGATGAGAGCGCCTTCGAAAGCTATCTTCACGCCGGCCGGTACTGCGATTGCGAGTTTACCTATCCTTGACATTTAAGAATCCCTCTGGTCCATTGACAGAGTCAGGACCGCGATTAATATACTGTGCAGATGAGCTCGCCGCCAACTCCAAGCTCTCTGGCCTTCCTGTCGGTCATGAGGCCCTTGGAGGTAGACACTATCACTATGCCAAGTCCGTTCAGGACCCTGGGTATCTCTTCCTTGCCTACGTACTTCCTGAGGCCGGGCTTGCTCACTCTCTTTATGTTGCAGATAGAGCTCTTCTTGCCAGCGGCCCACTTGAGCTGTATCTTTATGAAGCCCTTGGCGCCGTCCTTGTAGGTGGAAAAGTCCTTTACGTACCCTTCCTCTTTCAGGATCTTCGCTATGTTGAGCTTCACGGTAGAGGCCGGCACTATGACCTCGTTCTGCTTAGCCTGGACCGCGTTCCTTACTCTTGTGAGCATGTCCGCGATCGGATCAGTCATTGACATCTTATGATTCTCCGTTATATCTGTTGTTTTACCAGCTGGCCTTCACTACACCCGGAAGGTCGCCCTTCAAAGCCATCTTCCTCATGCAGAGCCTGCACATGTCGAACTTCCTGTAATAGGCCCTCGACCTGCCGCAGATGGGGCAGCGGTTGTATTCCCTGACCTGAAACTTCGCTTTTCTCTTGGCCTTCGCGATGAGCGACTTCTTAGCCACTTGTTACCTCCGGTCTATCCGTGCTCAGCTTCTGAAGGGCATGCCAAGGTGCTTCAAGAGCGCCTTCGCCTCTTCATCGGTCTTAGCCGTTGTGTTTATGGTTATATTGAGACCCCTCAACTTGTCGATCTTGTCGTACTCGATCTCGGGGAATATTATCTGCTCTTTTACGCCGATGGTGTAGTTGCCCCTGCCGTCGAAGGACTTGTCCGGCATGCCCTTGAAGTCCCTTATCCTGGGGACCGCGAAGGAGACGAAGCGGTCGAAGAACTCGAACATCTTGGGGCCGCGCAGGGTTACCATGCAGCCGATCGGCATTCCGGCCCTGAGCTTGTAGGTCGCTATCGACTTCTTCGCCTTGGTGACGACCGGCTTCTGGCCGGTGATGGCGGTGAGGTCACGGGTCGCCGCGTCGATGAGCTTGACGTCCTTGACCGCCTCGCCGAGGCCGATGTTCAAAGTTATCTTCTCGAGCTTGGGCACCTGCATGACGCTGGTGTAGCTGAACTCCTTCATCATGGCCGGCACAACGCTGCTTGTAAATTTTTCTCTGAGTCTCGGAATCATTTGTCGAGCACCTCGCCGCACTTTTTGCAGAACCTTACCCTGCGGTCGCCGTCGAGCTTCTTGCCAGTCCTGACAGGGCCCTTGCACTTGGCGCAAAGGATCATCACGTTAGAAGCGTGTATCGGGGCTTCCTTCTCGATGATGCCGCCGTGCTTGTACTTGGCCGAGGGCTTCTGGTGACGCTTGACCATGTTGAGCTTCTCAACATAGACCTTGCCCTTTTCGGGGTCCACCCTGAGAATCTTGCCGGTCTTGCCCTTTTCCTTGCCGGTAACAACCATTATCTGGTCGTCTTTCCTTATCTTCAATGCCATCTCACTCAACCTTTGCTGAAAATTTTAGAGTACTTCAGGCGCCAGGGAAACTATCTTCATGAACTTCCTGGCGCGCAGTTCCCTGGCTACCGGACCGAAGATCCTTGTGCCGACGGGCTCGTTGTCCTTGTTGATGATAACGCAGGAATTCTCGTCGAATTTTATGTAGGAGCCGTCCGGCCTCCTGGTCTCTTTCCTGGTGCGGACGATTACCGCCTTGGCCACTTCGCCCTTCTTCACCTTGCCGTCGTGAACCGCTTCCTTGACGTTGACGACTATGATGTCGCCGATGGTGGCAATGAGCTTGTTTGAAGCGCCGATTACCTTTATGCAGGAGACCTTCTTGGCGCCCGAGTTGTCAGCGACCCCGAGGATTGACCTGATCTGTATCATTTTGCCTTCTCCAGTATTTCTTTAACGCGCCACCTCTTGGTCTTGCTGAGGGGACGGGTCTCCACGATTACGACCTTGTCGCCTGCGCCGCACTGATTGGTCTCGTCGTGCGCCATATACTTCACGCGCCTCTTGACGTACTTGCCGTAGAAGGGGTGCTTGGAGAGCCTGTCGATGGAGACCACTATGGTCTTGTCCATCCTGCCGCTCGTGAGCACGCTTCCGATGAGAGTCTTTTTGTGCGGTGTCTTTGCCTCTGCCATCTTACTTTACCCTCTCCTTCTCGGCTACGACGGTCTTTATCCTTGCGATCTCCCTCTTGAGCAAACGAAGCTTAAGCGGGTTCTCGAGCTGGTTTGTCGCGTGGCGCATGCGGAGGTTGAAGAGCTCTTTCGTGAGCTCAGCCGCCTTGCCTTTCGCCTCATCGAGCGTCAAATCCCTTATTTCTGCCGGTTTCATATTGCTTCCCTTTTAATGAACTTTGTCGGAAGAGATATCTTGTGGGCCGCGAGCCTGAAAGCCTCTCTTGCTATGGCTTCGGTCACGCCTTCCATCTCATAGAGTATGCGGCCTGGCTTGATTACGCATACCCAGTCTTCCGGAGCTCCCTTGCCGCTTCCCATCCTGGTCTCGGCCGGCTTCTTGGTGACCGGCTTGTCCGGGAAGACCCTTATCCAGATCTTGCCGCCCCTCTTGATGAAGCGGGTCATGGCGATCCTGGCGGCTTCAATCTGCCTGGTCGACAGCCAGCCGCACTCGATGGACTGGAGTCCGTAGTTGCCGAAGGAGAGCTCGGAGCCCCTGTGTGCGAGACCGCGCCTCTTGCCCCTCTGCTGCTTCCTGTATTTAACTTTCTTTGGTATCAACATGGCTCAAAAATTCCCCTTACTGAGCGGCGGCCGTATCGTCGGCAGCCACCCTCTGAGTCACAACGTCACCCTTGTATATCAGCACCTTCACGCCTATGATTCCGAAGGTCGTGAGAGCTTCAGCCTGGCCGTAGTCGATGTCGGCCCTGAGCGTGTGAAGGGGGACTCTGCCCTCCCTGTACCACTCGCTCCTGGCGATCTCGGCGCCGCCAAGCCTGCCGGCGCACATTATCTTTATGCCCTTCGCGCCCATTCTGAGAGAGGAGGTGACCGACTTCTTCATGGCCCTCCTGAAAGAAACTCTTCTCTCGAGCTGGAGAGCTATGTTCTCTGCTACAAGCTGCGCGTCAGTGTCGGGCTTCCTTACCTCTACTATCTCGAGGTCGACCACCTTGCCAGTGAGCTGCGCGAGCTGCTTTTTCATCACGTCTATCTCGGAGCCGCGCTTTCCGATTACTATGCCCGGCCTCGCGGTCCTGATTATGACCTTGACCTTGTTCGCGGTCCTCTCGATGTCTATCGAGGAGATGCCGGCGTGGAAGAGCTTCTTCTTCGTGAACTTCCTGAGCTTCAAGTCCTCGTGGACGAAAGCCGCGTAGTTCTTCTCGCTGTACCATCTCGAGTTCCAGCCCTTCGAGATGCCTAATCTGAAACCTATTGGATGAACCTTCTGACCCAAAAATCGACCTCCGTAACCAAGCTTTAAAGTCTGTAAGCCGTGTATTTTATCTTTCGCCGAGGACGACCGTCACGTGGCTCGTCCTGCGCCTTATGAGGGCGCCTCTTCCCATGGCCTTGGAGTGGGTGCGCTTCAAAACCGGTCCGCCGTCCACGAAAGCGGTCTTCACGAAGAGCTTGTCCACATCGAGGCTCTTTGTGTTCTCGGCGTTGGCAACGGCGCTCTTCACGAGCTTCAGGAGCTCTCGTCCGACCGCCTTCTCACTGAAATTCAATATCGTTATGGCCTCGTCAACCTTCTTGCCCCTTATGAGGTCGACGACCAGGCGCGTCTTCTGCGGTGAGGTCTTCAAATATCTGAGAACAGCCTTGGCTTCCATTTTAATGCAGCTCCTTATGATGTTTCTTGCTCTTGCCGGCCTTAGCCCTTGGCGCCCGCAACCTTGGCCTTCTTTATACCTGAGTGGCCGTGGAAGGTACGGGTCGGCGAAAACTCGCCGAGCTTGTGTCCGACCATGTTCTCGGTGACGAACACGGGGACGAACTTCTTACCGTTGTGCACGGCCATCGTGAAGCCGACCATGTCCGGTATTACCATTGAGCGCCTCGACCAGGTCTTTATTACTTTTCTCTGCCTGGAATCTCCGGCCGCCCTGACCTTTTCCATGAGATGCTCGTCTACAAACGGGCCTTTCTTTAAAGAGCGCACCGCTACTTCCTCCTGGTAATTATATACTTGTCAGTGTACTTGCGACGCCTGGTCTTGTATCCCTTTGTCGGCACGCCCCACGGGTTCGTCGGGTGGTTGCCGCCCTTGCTCTTGCCTTCGCCGCCGCCGTGCGGATGGTCGACCGGGTTCATGGCGACTCCTCTGACTCTCGGGTTCCTGCCCAGCCAGCGGCTTCTTCCGGCCTTGCCTATCGTCACGTTCTCGTGGTCGATGTTGCCTACCTGACCGACGGTCGCGTAGCAGTCCTGGAGAACAAACCTCATCTCGCTCGAGGGGAGCTTGAGTGTGGCGTAGTCGCCCTCTTTCGCCATGAGCTGGGCGTAGGAGCCGGCGCTCTTGACGAGCTGGCCGCCCTTGCCCTTTTTCATCTCGACGTTGTGAACGAAGCTGCCGACCGGTATGGAGCGTATCGGCAGAGCGTTGCCTGGCTTGATATCCGCCCCGGGGCCCGCTATGACCGTATCCCCGACGTTGAGGTTGACAGGCGCGAGTATGTACCTCTTCTCGCCGTCAGCGTAATTCAAAAGCGCGATGTTGGCGCTGCGGTTCGGGTCGTACTCCAATGAGGCGACCTTGGCCGGGATATCTATCTTGTCCCTCTTGAAATCGATCACCCTGTAGATTCTCTTGTGTCCGCCGCCTATCCAGCGGCTGGTCACGCGGCCGTTGTTGTTTCTGCCGCCGGTCTTCTTGATGGGCGCGGTCAGGCCCTTTTCAGGGCGCTTCTTCGCGAGACCTTCGAAGACTATCGTCGTCTTCTGCCTAAGGGCAGGGGATGTCGGGTTATACTTTTTTACTGGCATAGTCCTTCTCTTCTCTTCCGGAAAATTTTATGGCCTAAACGCCTTCGAAGATCTCGATCTTGTCGCCTTCGCGGAGCGTGAGGTAGGCCTTCTTCCTGGTAGGCCTCTGACCCTGGTACTTGCCCATCCTCTTCATCTTGCCGGCGACTCTCTCGGTGTTTACGTTGGTCACCTTGACGTTGAAGACCTTCTCGACGGCTTCCTTGATGTCTTTCTTGTTGGCGGTCAGCTCCACCCAGAAAACAACCTTGCCGTATGCGCTGGCGTTGGTGCTCTTCTCGGTAATGACCGGGGATTTTATTATCTCGTAGTGGTTTTTCATCAGACCATCGCCTCTACTTTCTCCAGGGCGCTCCTGGTCAATACCAGGTTGTCGTAGTTGAGAATGTCGTATACGTTGAGTCCGACGACCTTCTGCACCTGGAAGTCCTTAAGGTTCCTCACCGCGAGCTCAAGGTTCCTGTTCTCGCCTTCGATGACGATCAACGCGTTATCGAGGTTCGCCTTCTTCAGGAGCTCAAGGGCCGCCTTGGTCTTGGGCTCGGCAAGGGAGATTGCGTCGAACACCTTGATCTTGCCCTCTCCGGCGCGAAGCCTGAGAGCGTTCTTCAGGGCGTCCTTCATGACCTTCCTGGGGAGCTTGTAGGAATAGTCCCTCGGGTGCGGGCCGAATACGGTGCCGCCATGCCTCCAGAGCGGGCTCCTGTTCGAGCCTGACCTCGCGCGTCCGGTGCCCTTCTGCTTCCAGGGCTTTATACCGCCGCCGCTTACCTCGCCTTTTGTCTTGGTCGAGGCGGTGCCAGATCTCCTGTTGGCGAGCTGCATCTTGACGACTTCGTAAAAGAGGTGCTCTTTTACTTCGCCGCCGAAGATCTCCTCGCTGAGGGCGATCTCAGAAACCTTTGATCCATTCTTATCCAATATCTCTGCGTTCATTACCGGAGTCCCTTGAAATTTTCAGTAAACGCTAAATATACACAATCCCGAGCGAATTAACAACCCTAAAAACGGGTTTTTTACTTCTTTATCGCTTTTTTTATCACGACTACGCTGTTGATGGCGCCGGGCAGGGCTCCTTTTATGAGGAGGACGTTCTCCTCTGCCCTTATTCCAACAACCTTGAGGTTCTGGACGGTCACTTTCGCGTGTCCCATGTGGCCTGCCATCTTCATGCCCTTGAAGACCCTTGAGGGGTCCGAGCTCGAGCCGATGGAGCCGGGAGCCCTGTTGTGCATGGAGCCGTGAGACTCGGCGCCGCCGCTGAAGTTGTGCCTCCTCATGGAACCCATGAAGCCCTTGCCCTTCGAGGTGCCGGTCACGTCGACCCAGTCGCCTATCTTGAAGACGTCGGTCGCGTTGACCACGGCGCCAGGCTGAACTGCCGAGATGTCGGCGGCCTTGAACTCGACGAGGTGATAGAAGCAGGGAGCGCCCGCCTTCTTGAAATGACCCTTTGCCGGCCTGTTGACGCGCTGCTCTTTCTTCTCGAGGAAACCGACCTGGACAGCCTCATAACCGTCCTTGTCGGCGGTCTTCTTCTGCACGACAGTGTTGCCAGTCTTCACGACGGTAACAGGGACCATTGCCCCGTCCGCGGAGTATATGTGGGTCATGCCCAGCTTTTTTCCGACAATACCTTCAATCATCTTCCTGATCCTTGCCGCATTGGCCCCCTCGCGGGTGCGTGCGCGCTCTATTTTGGATTTGAATGCCTGGAGACACGCTTTCGAGTACTACTCGAGCTTTATCTCCACGTCCACGCCGGCCGGCAAATCGAGCTTCATGAGAGCGTCGACCGTGTTCTGGGTCGGCTCCATGATGTCCATCAGCCTCTTGTGGGTCCTGATCTCGAACTGCTCGCGGCTCTTCTTGTCCACGTGCGGCGAGCGCAGGACGGTAAACCTGTTGATCCTGGTCGGCAGGGGGATAGGGCCCTTTATCGTCGCGCCCGTTCTCCTGGCAGTATCAACGATCTCCTTCACGGACTTGTCGAGAAGCCTGTGGTCGAACGCTTTAAGCCTGATTCTGATCTTCTGGTTGTCCACCCTTTAACTCCGTTACCGTTTGTTCCGGAAATCCGCCGGGCTTAAGGCCCGCGCGGTCGTTTTTACGCTATTATCTTGGTTACGACGCCCGCGCCCACTGTCCTGCCGCCCTCGCGGATGGCGAACCTGAGGCCTTCTTCCATGGCGATCGGACATATAAGCTCGACTTCTATGCTGACGTTGTCGCCG
>JADLDY010000053.1 GCA_020846435.1 Deltaproteobacteria bacterium | reverse complement strand
TTGAGGCCCGCGAGGATGTTCGCCACCTCGAGCGGGTGGGTAAGATAAGGCTCGCCTGACTGCCTTATCTGCCCCTGGTGCACGACACCGGAGAAGACATAGGCCTTCCTTACGACCTCAAGGTCAGCGTTGGGGCTGTAAGACGCTACTTTTTCGAGGATTTCCTCAAGCCTTACCATAAGTTGACAATTTAACTCAAACACAGCCCTTTTTCAATAGACAACGGGGCTTACACCCCACATTTGCGGCGTTTTTGAGCTTTTGGGCGTTTACCTTGCTTTGTGGAGGCCAAATCTGATAAAATTTCAGAATGCGCATCATCAAGATACTCCTTGCCGCGCTCCTGATAATGATCGCGGCCGGGACAGCAACCTACTTTTATTTCACACGCGGACTCCCCTCTCTCGAGACCCTGCACGACTACCACCCTAACCTGGTGACAAAGGTCTACTCCCACGATGGCCGTATAATCGGGGAGTTCTTCATCGAGCGCAGGGTCGTCGTGCCTTACGAGCGCGTGCCCAAGCACCTTGTGCAGGCCTTCATAGCCGCCGAGGACTCCAAGTTCTTCGAGCACGAAGGGATAAGCTACACGAGCATCATCCGCGCCATGTTGAAGAACATGACCGCCGGGAGGGTCGTGCAGGGCGGGTCTACCATCACCCAGCAGGTCGCCAAGAGCTTTTTCCTTACGCCTGAAAGGAAGATCTCAAGAAAAATACGGGAAGCCATCATGGCCTACCGCATAGAAAAGAACCTCAACAAGGAAGAGATACTCCACCTCTACCTCAACCAGATATACTTCGGCAACGGGGCCTACGGGGTGCAGAGCGCAAGCGAAACCTACTACGGCAAGGACGTCTCGACCCTCACTGTCGCCGAGGCCGCGCTCCTCGCAGGTCTTCCAAAGGCGCCGAGCAAGTACTCCCCTCATGAGAACCTTGAACTCTCCAGACAGCGCCAGAGCTATGTCCTCGAACGCATGGCCGAGGAGGGCTTTATCACTGCTGACCAGGCCAAACGCGAGGCCTCAAAACCCCTGAAGCTAATGCCCAAAAGGTCTGAGAGCCTCTGGGTCGGCCCCTATTTCACCGAAGAGGTGAGAAAGTACCTTGAGCTCAAATACGGCGAAGAGCAGCTCTACAAGGGCGGGCTGGAGGTATACACGACCCTCGACGTCGAGATGCAGAAGGCCGCAAACAGGGCGGTCGACGAAGGGCTGCGCGAGTATGACAAGAGAAGGGGCTTCCGCGGGCCTGTAAAGGTCCTGAAAGACGAGGCAGAGGCCTCCCAGTTCATGAAAGACGCTGACAAGAAGCTCCTTAACGACCCTCCGGCCGCTGGCAAGACCTATCTGGCCGCCGTTGCCGGTTTCAACAAAAAGAACAACACCCTCACCGTCGACATAGGCTCGAGGCGCGGGACCATCATCAAGGCTGACATGGAATGGGCGAGGCTCTACAACCCCACGACCGAGTCTGACGGCGGCAAGTACACGGAGCTCTCCAAACTCTTCAACCCCGGCGACGTGGTGCAGGTGATGGTGAAGGAGACGCCAACAAGCCCCAACGCGTTCCTGAGCCTCAAGCTCGAACAGGAGCCTCTCGCGCAGGCATCCCTGCTCGCGATGGAGCCTGAGACAGGCGCCATAAAGGCGATGGTCGGCGGGTTTGATTTCTCCAGGAGCCAGTTCAACAGGGCGGTTCAGTCCTTGAGGCAGCCGGGCTCCTCCTTCAAGCCCATCATCTATACTGCGGCCATTGACACGAAATTCACGCCAGCGAGCGTCCTTATGGACTCCCCACTCGTATTCCAGGAAGCCCAGCAGGAGCTTGCCTGGAGGCCGAGGAACTACGACGAACAGTTCTTCGGGCCAACGACCATAAGGGAAGCTGTCGCGAGGTCAAGGAACATCATCACGATAAAGGTATTGAAAGAGGTCGGCATAGACGAGGCGATACAGTACGCGAGGCTACTTGGCATAAACTCCCCTCTTGCCAGGGACCTCTCCATAGCGCTCGGCTCATCGGCCGTCACGCTCAAAGAGATGACTGTCGCCTACTCGACCCTCGCCAACCTCGGCACCAAGCCCGAGCCGCTCTACATAACAAGGATACAGGACAGGGCCGGGACAGTACTCGAAGAGAACGCGCCATTTTCTACTCAGGTGCTCTCCCCGCAGACCTCATACATAATGACGAGCCTTCTGCAGAGCGTCATCGAGTCAGGCACAGGCATGAGGGCAAGGGCCCTTGGAAGGCCCGCCGCCGGCAAGACAGGCACAACGAACAACTTGAACGACGCGTGGTTCATGGGTTACGTGCCGGGGCTTGCGGCTGGCTCATGGGTGGGTTATGATGATGAAAAGCCCTTGGGACACGGCGAGACCGGGTCTGAGGCCGCTTTGCCCATCTGGCTCAAGTTCATGAAGGGCGCGACGATCGCCATGCCGGCCCGGAGCTTCCCCATCCCAGAAGGGCTCGAGTTCGCCAAGATTGACCCGGAAACAGGCCTCCTTGCCGGGCCGTCGACGCAGGACGCCGTATTCGAGGTATTCAGGACAGGGACCGCGCCGACACAGATATCCTCGCAAAAGGCGCGCTCCCTTTCTTCAGACTTTTTCATGGTAGATACCGACGACAAACCAGTCAGGAAAAAGCCGCAGGGCCTTGACTTCGTTGATTGAGGAGAATATGCAGCCCCTTGTAGACGCTTACGAAAGAAAGATAGATTACCTGAGAATCTCGGTCACCGACAGGTGCAACCTCCGGTGCGTCTACTGCATGCCGCCGGAGGGCATTGAGCTTGCCGAGTCTAAGAACATATTGAGGTACGAAGAGATATTGCGGCTCGTGCGCCTCTCTGCCAGCCACGGAGTCTCCAAGGTAAGGGTCACGGGTGGAGAGCCTCTCGTAAGAAAAGGCATAATCGAGTTCCTACACGATGTCGCCTCAATCCCCGGCATAAAAGACCTGAGCTTGACGACCAACGGCGTTCTCCTGAAGGGCTACGCGCAGCAGCTTAAGGACGCTGGTCTCAAGAGGGTCAATGTCAGCCTCGACTCCTTGAAGCAGGACCGCTTCCTCAAGATGACCAGAGGCGACAACTTGAAGGAAGTGCTCGAAGGCCTGGAAGAAGCGCAGAAGGTCGGCCTCACCCCTGTGAAGCTCAACATGGTGGTGATCAAGGGCTTCAACGACGACGAGATAGTGGACTTCGCCCTGATGTC
>JADLDY010000052.1 GCA_020846435.1 Deltaproteobacteria bacterium | reverse complement strand
TTCATCTCCTTGTGAGTTGCTTCGTAATCTATCGGATATTGAAAAAACCCTCCCTGGCTTTTTCAAACATGATTTGGCCGAAGTGAATTCGTCCAAATCTTACAAATTGCTCACCTTTTCAGTCTCGTAATTTGTCAATCCATCCATGGATTGCAAGCAGGCTGTTTTTCAACAGCCTGCTATCGCGTCCAGAAGCTTCTGCGCCGCGCTTCCAGGGTCGTTGCTTGCCATGATGGCTGTTATCAGCGCAACCGACGCGCCTTGAGTTGCCACCTCTTTTATGTTGGACTCGTCTATCCCGCCGAGGCCGAAGACAGGTATCGAGAGCTTTTGCGCCGCTTCCCTTAACCTGTCAATGCCGACAGGCTCTCCCATGCCCGCCTTCGATGCCGTATGGAATACGGGGCCGAAGGTCACGAAGTCCGCTCCGTCCTCCTGGGCCTTTAAAGCCTCTTCAACGCTGTGGGTCGAAACTCCGATGAGCCTTCCCGTTCCAAGAAGGCTTCTCGCTTCTTTCGGAGAGTAGCTCTTTGAAGTCAGGTGGACTCCGTCAGCCGCCGCGAGGAGCGCGATATCGACCCTGTCGTTTATGAGGAGCCTTGCGCCGTAAAGCGCGGCAAGGGCTTTCACTTCAATAGCCAGCGATAAAAGCTCTCTTGCCGGAAGGTCTTTCTCCCTCAGTTGAACGAGTTTCACTCCGCCTTTGAAAGCGGCTTCCAGCGTGGGAAGAAGCCCCTTCGCGCAAGAGGCCGTTCTGTCGGTTATGAGATAGAGGCACGGCAGTCCCATTCTGACGTCTACTTTTGCTGAGGCTCCCAGAGCCTACTTGAGATTATTATGGCGAGTGCCGCGATCGCTATCACGAGGCTCACGGCCTGCGCGGCCTTTATCGGGCCGAGCATGAGGCTGTCCGCCCTGAAGTGCTCGACAACGAACCTTCCGAGAGAGTACATGGCGATATACGCGCCGAATATGAAGCCGGGTCTGTGCTCTTTTTTTCTGAGGTAGAGCCAGAGGAATAAAAATACGCTCAGGTTTATCGCCATCTCATAGAGCATTGTAGGGTGGAGAGGCACGCCGGGGTTCTCTGACCCCGCGATAGACTCCGGCGGAAAGACGATGCCCCAGGGCGCGTCGGTCGGCCTGCCGTGCGCGTCCCCGTTCATGAAGTTGCCGAACCTGCCGAAGGCCTGTCCGAGTATAAGTGATGGAGCTACCGCGTCGGCCATGCGCCAGAATTCAACGCCCTGGCGTTTGAGATATATGAAAGCCGCCGTGATGCCGCCGAGCATGCCTCCGTGTATCGCGAGCCCGCCGTGCCAGACAGCCGGTATCTCGGAAGGGGTCGAGCCGTAGAAGTCCCAGTTGAAGCCGACATAGTAGAGCCTCGCGCCGATGACGCCTCCGACGACAGTCCAGATGATGAAGTTCATGACATCGTCGCTGGTAAGGGGGATGCCTTTCCTGTCCACCTCTTTTTTTATGAGGTAGTTGGCGACCAGGATGGCGACGACATACATGAGCCCGTAGAACCTGATCTGTATCGGCCCGTATTCAAATAATATAGGATGCAAGATGCTCCTTTATTCTACGAGTCCCGAAAGCGGGCTCGAAGCCGTTGCGTAAAGTTTTCTCGGTATCCTGCCTGCTTTGTACGCGAGCCTTCCGGCCTCGGTCGCGAGGTTCATGGCCCTTGCCATGGCTACAGGGTCTTTCGCGCTTGCTATCGCGGTGTTCATGAGGAGGCCATCGCAGCCAAGCTCCATGGCTAAAGCCGCGTCAGAGGCGGTTCCCACACCGGCGTCGACTATTATCGGGACCTTCACAGTCTCGAGTATTATCCTTATGTTGTACGGGTTTCTTATGCCGAGGCCAGAGCCGATTGGCGCGGCCAGCGGCATGACCGCGGCGCAGCCAATGTCCTCGAGCTTTCTGGCCATTATGGGGTCGTCGTTTGTGTAGGGCATGACAGTGAAGCCTTCCTTGACCAGCACTTTCGCGGCTTCGAGGAGCGCTTCGTTGTCAGGGAAAAGGGTCTTCTCGTCGCCGATGACCTCCAGCTTTATGAGGTCGGTGTCAAGGGCTTCTCTCGCGAGCCGGGCCGTCCTTATCGCTTCATCGGCTGTGTAGCAGGCGGCCGTGTTCGGCAGGAGTGAGTATTTTTTAAGGTCTATGTGGTCGAGGAGAGATTCACCTTTTGACCTGTCGAGGTTGACCCTTCTGACGGCCACCGTCACGAGGTCAGCGCCCGAGGCTTCGAGGGCACGGACCATTATCTCGTTCGACGGGTATTTGCCTGTCCCTACCATGAGGCGGGATTTGAACTCGTATTTGCCTATTTTCACTGTATCCATCTGTGTCTCTCCATTTTTGCTTTTTCACGGACAACGCTCACGGGGCTCAAACCCTACCCGCCGCCGACCATACGCACTATCTCAACAGCGTCCCCGTCCTTGAGCGTTGACGCGCCAAAGAGCCTCTTCGGGACTATCTCCCTGTTCACTTCCACGGCTATGCCGACTGCCTTTATCGAAAGGGCGGTAAGCATCGCCTCTATTGTCGAGCCGTCTGGAAGTTCTTTTTTCTCGCCGTTGACTTTTATATGCATCGCTAAAAGTAGAGGTCCCTTTTTCCCTCTTCAATTTCCTTGAGCTTTTCGATGAGGGCTTTTTTGATCCCGGCGTCCTTCACTTCGTTCAAGCCTTTTTCTATGGCCCTCGCTACCGCCTCTTTGGAGCCGTTGACGCAGTAGTCCAGCAGGTACTCTTTCAAGGTCAGCACGGCGTTGGCCTGACAGAACTTTTCCATCTCGCCTGATGTGGCCTTGTCAGTGAAGTCGTGCCCGGTCCTGCCGACCCGGTAGCATGTCGTGCAAAGGCTCGGCAGCAGGCCGTTGTCGACGACAGACCTCATCACCTCTTCGAGGCTCCTGTGGTCGTTTGTCGAGAACTGCTCAAGGGTCCTCTCTCCCTTGTAGCCGCCGGGGTTGGTCTTCGACGCGGCGCTCAGTTGAGTAGCTCCTATTTTTATGAGCTCGGCTCTGAAGGGGGCCGACTCCCTCGTGGAAGCGACTATTCCGGCCGACGGGACCGCGAGGCGGAAGACCGCAACGACTTTTCTCAGGTCGTCGTCGGTAAGCTGCCAGGGTATATCTTTCAGTCCCGCTTCCGCAGGCCTGAGCCTCGGGATGGATATCGTATGCGCATGCGCCCCGAAAGTGTCGAAGAGGTGCTTTGAGTGCGCTATTGACGCGAGAGAATCGAAGCGGTAGTCGTAGAGGCCCAGGAGCGCGCCTATCCCGACATCTCCGAAGCCCGCTTCCATAGCCCTGTCCATGACGGAGAGCCTGAAGTCAAAGTCCTTTTTCCTGCCTGACGGATGCATGAGCTCGTACGTGGGCCTGTGGTATGTCTCCTGAAAGGCCTGGTATACGCCAGCCCCGGCGGCTTTGAGCTCTTTGAGGGAATCAGTGTCCATTGGTGGGGCGTTCACATGGACTATCCTCATGCCGGTCTTCTCGTATATGGCCCTGACGCACTCGACGATATATTTGAGCCCCCATCTCGGATCTTCGCCTGTCACGAGAAGGACCCTTTTAAAGCCCATCTCTTCCAATGCCTTTGCCTCTGTAACGGCCTCGTCGATTGAAAGGGCTCTTCTGGCGACATCCTTGTTCTGGGCCCTGAATCCGCAGTATTCGCAGCCGTTAGTGCAGAAATTCGAAAGGTATAGCGGCGCGAAAAGGACTATCCTCTTGCCGAAGACTCTCTCTTTTACCTCTCCCGCGCACTTCAATATTTGGGCGAGCTTGTCCGGGCCGCTTGCAGCGAGCAGGGAAGCGGCTTCAGTGAGGCCGAGCCCTTTGCCCTTTGAGGCTTCCTTCAGGATGGAGCCGAGCTCGCCAGCGGAAGGCTCGGCCGCCTTTGAGAGGAGGCTGATATTTTTCTCGTCTATGATCATGAGCGCCTGAAATTGAAAAAGCCGCCTTGATGGCGGCTTTAAAAGCTCTTATCCGGTGAAACTACCACCGGGATTCAGCCGCTTCCCTACGCTGGTATTAACCAGATCAGGTCGTCAAGGGTCTTCCCGTTACGGGAACTCTCAGCCCTTGCGGGCTCCCCCAGCGTCGATATGTGGCCGAAAAAGGCGTGGAAACGCTTTTTCGCCATAAGACAAAAATAGCAGTCCTGCAGGTTTAAGTCAAGGTTTTAAAAGGTCTGAAAAGAAGGGGTCAGATGAGCTTGCTCGCCGCGACTATGGTCTCGGCTATCTCGCGCATCTTCTTGTTCTCTTTCTGGGAATGGGTCTGAAGGAGCTTGAAGGCGTCCTCCTCGGAGATGCTGCACCTCTTCATGAGGATGCCCTTGGCGCGCTCGACGAGCTTTCTGGTCTCGATGGCTTCCTTGAGGTCGTCGACCTCGACCTTGAGGCTCTTGAACTGGTCGTATCTCGCCATGGCGAGCTTTATGGCAGGCTCTAACTGCTTTTTGGTGACCGGCTTGACAAGATAGGCGAATACGCCGGACTCTATGGCCTTTGTAGCCATCTCGTCCGAGGAAAGGCCTGTGATGAGTATGATGGGTATGGTCTTCTTGGCGGAGATGTGCCTGGCGGCGTCTATGCCGTCCATCTCCGGCATCTTTACGTCCATGATGACGAGGGTAGGGTCTATCTCGGAGACCATGTCAACGGCCGCCTGCCCGTTTGAGACAGCTTCGACCTGATATCCAAGGAGCTCAAGCTGGTTCTTTAGGAAAAGCCTTGTTTTCGGGTTGTCCTCAGCTATGAGGACCTTTTTTTCCTGCGCCGGCGTCGATGCCTTCATAAACTTATAGCCCTCGTGACTATTTTGGACAGGATAATATACAACCATGTCGGAGTCAATATATATATTTGAGTTAAGGGGTTACGCCATTTCAGAGTCTGTTTAAGGCGCTCTTCCGCTCCGGTGTTCCCAATCTTCCAGGCTCTCCGGAACCCCATGAAAAACATACATTAGTTATAGTAACGGCATTATTATCGCTGACTTTAGTAAAACTGTAAAAACTGGAACACTTTTTTTATTTCAGAGGCGCCGTTTGATGCCTTGACCCTCATGATTTTAAGCTCTGGACATTAAGCGGCAATTAGAGCCGCTGTGGAAAAAAAGGTTTTTTTACCGGATGAAGCGGGCCGTGACAGAGTCTACCGCGAGGACGAATATCGTGAAGAAGCCCAGGGACGGCAGGTAGACCCTGTGCTCGTATATTGCGTCTATTATCGGCACTATGCTCGAGGTCG
Organism: Deltaproteobacteria bacterium; assembly: GCA_020846435.1. GTDB lineage: Bacteria > Desulfobacterota > GWC2-55-46 > GWC2-55-46 > GWC2-55-46 > GWA2-54-12. The sequence goes on along the minus strand of JADLDY010000052.1, from coordinate 25,815 downwards.
GCGAGAGTATTATGAAGTACCAGAGTATGAAGAACCCCGCGACCCGTTTTCTCGAGTCAGGGGCCTTTTGCGTGGAGATTATCATGTAAAAGGCGGCTGCGGTAATGGCCGCGAGTATGAGGAGCGAGACGATGGGGGGAGGCAGCGGCGTGTTGAGCACAGTGCCTTCGGCGACCTGAGGGGCTTTCGTCAGCTCCTTTGACCACGGGAAGTCGTAGTCGAGGTTCTGCTTTGCCGGAAACGCCAGGAGCCCCATGTAGTAGGTCATGACGTTGAACTGGGTGTAGAGGTACTCTCTGGGCGTCACCGCCGAGAGCTTGAAGCCCGCGGTGTAGTCGAGCTCTTTTGTGCCGAGGCCTGCCTTGACCTTCGGGGCCGCGTACTTCGTGTCAGCGGATTCGTCGCTCAGGTCATTGAAGCCGCCGAGCGGCATGATCGTCGTAATGGTGAAGGCCGCGAACAGCCCGCCGAGGATAGCGTAGACCGGCCACTTCGCTGCTATCCCTCTGAACTTCCCTTTGGCTATGAAGCAGAAGTCATAGAGGAGCACGACCGCCGGTAGGGTATACGCTATCTCCTTTGAGTGGAAGGCGAGAAGATAAGAGGCGCCGACCCCAGAGTACAGGGCCGCCCGCTTCATTGTCCCTGTCGCCTTTGAAGCCCGGACGAGGAAGAGGATGGCGAGCACGAAAAAAAGGCTCATGAGCGACTCCATCCTCTGCACTATGTAGGTCACGGCCTGCGTTTGCACCGGGTGTGCCGCGAATATGAGAGCTGTGAGCGCTGAAAGCCTCCTTGCCGCCGCTTCGGTCGAGTTCACGAGGCGGAGCGTGTAGAGAAGGAGGAGGTAGACGAGGCCGGTATTTATTATGTGTATTGCGAGGTTGACCGCGTGATACCCGGCCGTGTCCATGCCGCTTATCGCGTAATTGAGGGCGAAGGTGGCCATGGTAAGGCCCCTCTGGCCCGAGAGTATGGCCGGCAGGTTGGAGAGGTCTCTCAGTTGCGTGTTATCTACTATTATGGGCAGGTCGTCGAACTGGAAGGCCGAGTTGAACGTGTTCGAGTATATGAGGATGGTGAAAATTGCCGCTACGAGCACAAAGGCCGGGTGAAACCACCTGGAGAGGAGGAGCCTATCCATTATCGCGCGGCTCCCGTTCCTTTGCCTTGCCGGAGAGGTCAATGCCAGCTTCCCTTAGAGAGTTTTTAAGGAGCGTAATGTCCTGCACGAGGGCCTTGTTCTTCTCGTGGAGAATGGAGATGACGACCGAGAAGTGCAGGTTTATGAGAAGGATGAATACGAAGGCCACGAGAAAGAGGAGAGACGGCGGGTAGGCTATCCCGAGGAAGCCTGCTATGGCGTCGAGGAGCCCCTTTTTCACCGAGAGCGCCATGATGGCCAGCGCCGAGATGATCCAGAGGACCGAGTATTTTTCCTTGAGAAGCCCGCGCCTTATGAAGTCGATGACAAAGGCGAAGAGGGCGACCGAGCCGATTATGGCTATTATCTGGAAGATGTACATCGAACCGCCCTGTTTGCCGTCAGTTCTTTTTCATGAGATCGACCAGTATGGCCAGGAGCACCTTCACCATGTAGTAGACCGACTTCATCGGCGTGATGGAAGACTTTCCGCCGGCCCTTTCAGCCATGCTGACAGGGACTTCCATTATACTAAAACCCTTTTTGTGAAGCAACACGAGCGCTTCGACCTCAGGGTAGTCGTCCGGGTAGCGAGAGCTGAAGTACTCTATGCACCTCTTTCCTGACGCCCGGAAGCCGGAGGTCGTGTCCGTGATCTTCTCCTTGATTATGGCCGAGACCAGCTGCGAGAAGAAGACCATGCCCGCGCTCCTGGCGATTGAGGGCTTGTAGTCGCCCTCTCCCATGAACCTCGAGCCCACGACGATGTCCGCCCTGCCTTCCATGACAGGCTTGACGAGCCGCTCTATCTGCTCAGGGGGGTGCTGACCGTCGGCGTCAACCTGGACCGCTATGTCGTAGCCCTTTGACCTGGCATATTTGTAGCCGGTCTGCATGGTAGCGCCGATACCCAGGTTGTACAGGTGGCTGAGGACGACGGCACCGCTTCCAGCGGCCAGCCCGGCGGTCCTGTCACGCGAGCCGTCGTTGACGACGACGATGTCAGCCGAGGGGACGTGCCTTCTTATGGAGGCTATGACCCCTGAGATGGTCGCCTCTTCGTTGAAGGCCGGGATGATTATGAGGAGCTTATGTTTCATCAGCAAAGGCCGCTGGTTTCGCGGCTGAAAGAGGGTATGGAAGGGATTGATGAAGGTATAAAATATATAGACATAAAAATGGTGCCGAAGGGGGGACTCGAGGTTCCGCTCGGACCTCCCGGTCCTCCCGGTCCTTCGCTCTACCCGCGCATCCTCACTTCCGGCCATTCTCCCGAATGGCCTCATCCTCGCGCCTGCTCGGCGTTCGGATGCCGTTCGAGTCCCGTCTTTAAATGCTCAAATTTAAAAGCTCAGCCAGGAAGAAGGCTGACCTTTTAAATTTGGTGCCGAAGGGGGGACTCGAACCCCCACAGGCTTTCACCCACAAGAACCTGAATCTTGCGCGTCTGCCAATTCCGCCACTTCGGCAACAGGAGCCCGGAGAGCTGATGAAGCTCGCCGGAAAGCAATTAAAACCTTGAAAAACGGACTGAATCAGGCTATTATCGTCGATGATATTTCAAGGACAGCCCGGCCCAATTCAGTAAAAAATATTCGCACACAAGAAAACTTTAGTCAAGGGAGTTTTTAATGAAGTTCTTTATAGACACCGCAAATCTTGATGAAATAAGGACAGCTGACGAATGGGGCCTCATTGACGGAGTCACGACAAACCCGTCTCTCGTCGCCAAGGAAAAATGCGACTTCAAGAAGAGGATAGCCGAGATCTGCTCCATCATAGACGGCCCGGTGAGCGCCGAGGCCGTAAGCCTGGACGCCGCCGGCATGATAGCCGAGGCAAGGGAGCTCTCGAAGATACACCAGAACGTGGTCGTGAAGGTCCCCATGACCCTCGAAGGGCTCAAGGCCGTCAAGAAGGTCTCGGCCGAGGGCATCAAGACCAACGTGACGCTCGTTTTCTCCCCTGTGCAGGCCCTTCTGGCGGCCAAGGCCGGCGCGACCTACGTCAGCCCCTTTGTCGGCAGGCTCGATGACATCTCGCAGACCGGCATGGACATCATAGCCCAGATACTCGAGATCTATTTCAACTACGGCTTTGACACCGAGATAATAGCGGCGAGCATCAGGCACCCTGTGCACGTTCTTGATAGCGCCAGGATGGGCGCTCACGTGGCGACAATCCCGTTCAAGGTTTTGGAGCAGCTCTCAAAGCACCCGCTTACCGATATCGGCATCGACAGGTTCCTCAAGGACTGGGAGAAGGTGCCCAAGTAATCAGAGGGCGCAAAGAGGAAAACCCCGTCAATTTTGAGCGAACCATCAAGCTCTGTCAGGAAAAGGCGGCCCGTTTCAGGGCCGCCTTTCTTCAATACACTTTTTTATTTTACATTTAGATGCTGAGTCAGCTCTGTCGCGCAAACCTCTATGACGGGAGTGGTTTGTATTTGTTTCATGCCTGTTCCCCCTCTCCCCTTGTGGGAGAGGGCTGGGGAGAGGGGAAGTTACGCTCACTGTCTCGTCAGCCTGACGGATTTGTCCGTTTTCCAATATAATAAGCAAGGGAGAGTTTCATTGATAACTCACGTTGTTCTTTTCAAGCTCAAGGACTCCTCGCCTGAATCGATTTACAAGGCCGAGCAGGTCCTCAGGAGTCTCGAAGGCAGGGTGCCTGTCATAAGGTCGATAGAGGTCGGGGTCGACGTGCTCCGTTCCCAGAGGTCTTATGACATATGCCTTACGGTAAAGTTCGACACGCTCGAGGACCTCGAGGCTTACCAGAGCCACCCTGAGCACGTGCTTGTCGCCGATTACATCGGCTCCGTAAGGGAGTCGGTAGCCGTAGTCGATTACGAAGGAAGGTAATTTTTGGAAGAGATAAGGAAAAAGATAACTGACTTCATGGAGAATGTCGCAACCGGCCCCCTTACCTTCAGGGAGCTCAGCCACGCCTTTGACGTAAAGAAGGCGTTTCGCAGCGAGTTCAAGAAGGTCGTGAAGGCCATGGTCATGCAGGGTGAGCTTGTAAAGACACGGGGCGGCACCTACGGGCTGCCTTCGAGGATGAACCTCGTAACAGGCTCGCTCGTCTGCCATCCGGACGGCTACGGCTTTGTCGTGCCTGAGGGTGAAGGCACCGATGTTTTCATCGGCGCGAGAAAGATGAACGGCGCCATGCACGGCGACTCGGTCGTCGCGAGAGTCGAGGGCGGCAGACCCGGGGGGCGGCGCGAGGGATCCATCCTGAGGATTGTGAAAAGGGCCCGCACGGCGGTAGTCGGAAGGTTCGAATGGGGCAGGGGCTTCGGGGTTGTTATCCCCTCTGACGAGAGGGTCCTTGACCACATAATCATCCCTCCGGCTGACGCCAAGGGAGTTCAGGAAGGCCAGATCGTCTCGGCAGAGATAACCCGCTGGCCGGGACGCACTATGTCAGCCGCGGGCAGGGTTGCGGAAGTGCTCGGCGAGCCGGACGACCCGGACGTAGAGGCAGAGGTCATACTGAGGAAGTACGGGCTTACCAACAGCTTCCCGGCCAATGTCATGGCGGAGGTGAAGTCTGTCCCGTTGGAAGTTGTTGAGAGCGATTTGCACAACAGGGTGGACCTGCGCTCGCGCACTGTCGTCACCATAGACGGCGAGACTGCGAGGGACTTCGACGACGCGGTATGCATAGAGAAGACCGCGGCGGGATACAGGCTTTGGGTCTCTATTGCCGATGTCAGCCACTATGTCAAAGAGGGCTCGGCAATAGATGCCGAGGCTTACGAGAGGAGCACGAGCGTCTACTTCCCGGACAGGGCCATACCCATGCTGCCGGAAGCCCTTTCAAACGGGATATGCAGTTTGAACCCGAAGGTCGACAGGCTCACCATGACCGCAGAGATCGACTTTGACAACGACGGCAGGCCCACGAAGAAGAGTTTTTACGAGAGCGTCATAAAGAGCGCCGAGCGTATGACCTACACGAACGTCAAAAAGCTCATAGACGGGGATGACGCGGCCATCAAAAGCCGGTACGCCCACATACTCGCTGACATAAAGCTCATGGCAGAGCTCGCGAAAAAACTGACGGCGAGAAGGTTCGAGCAGGGCTCGATAGATTTTGACCTGCCAGAGCCGCAGATAATAATAGACATCAAGGGCAAGGTAGAAGACATTGTCCGCTCCGAGAGGAACGAAGCTCACAAGCTCATAGAAGAGTTCATGCTCTCGGCGAACAGGGCCGTTGCGGAAGAGTTCTCGAGGAGGGGCCTCCCGTTCATTTACAGGATACACGAGCCCCCTGACGAAGAGTCGGTCAGCGAGTTCGCCGACTTTATCGCCACCTTCGGCATAAAGTTCACGCCAGGCGGCCCCAAGTCTTTTCAGGAAGCTCTCGCGAAGTTCGACGGCAGGCCGGAAGAGAAGCTCATAAACCACGTGCTCCTGCGTTCGATGAAGCAGGCCGTCTATTCGGATGATAACCTCGGCCACTTCGGGCTGGCCTTCGAGGACTACACTCACTTTACCTCTCCCATAAGGCGCTACCCTGACCTCATCGTGCACAGGCTCCTGAAGCGTCTGGTGAAAAAGGCCTACTCGAAAGAGGAGCAGGCAAGGATGGAGGCTGTGCTTCCCGAGGCGGCCGTGCACACGTCCTCGAGGGAGAGGAAGGCGATGGAGGCCGAACGGGAGATAGCCGACCTCAAGAAGTGCCAGTTCATGCAGGACAAGGTCGGAGATGTCTTCGACGGCTTCATATCAGGGGTCACGAACTTCGGCTTCTTCGTCGAGCTCAAGGACTTTTTCGTCGAAGGGCTCGTGCACGTCTCGACCCTCGCGGATGACTACTATGTATTCGACCCCAAAAGGCACGCCCTCCTTGGGGAGAGGGCCGGAAGGAAGTTCATGCTGGCCGACCCCGTGAAGGTCAAGGTGGCGGCGGTCGGATTAGAGAGAAGAAGGATCGAGCTCGTGCTTTTTGACGAGAAGGCCATGCCAAAGGGGAGGAAGAAACAAAGGGAATGAGGCTCCACATGGCCTATAAGAGCGTCGGCAGGCTCAGGGAGATAGTGACTGTGCTCGCCAGGCACGGCTTCTTCCCGCTGATGGAGCGCCTCCACCTCTCGAGGCTCGTCTCCGTCCCTCTTCGGCTCATGGGCAGGAAGATAAGGCGAGCCAAAGAGGGCTTGAGCGAGCCGGTAAGGGCGAGGCTCGCCATGGAGGAGCTCGGCCCGACCTTCATAAAGTTCGGCCAGATACTCTCGACAAGACCTGATGTCGTACCGCACGATTTCATAATAGAGTTTTTAAAGCTCCAGGACTCGGTCAAGCCCTACCCTTTCAAAGACGCGGTAAAGGTCATCGAGAGCCAGTTCGGCCGTCCGATGGGCGAGATGTTTTCCTCGATTGACGAAACCCCGTTAGCGGCCGCTTCCATAGCGCAGGTTCACAGGGCCATAACGACGGGCGGGACTGAGGTCATGGTCAAGGTGCAGAGGCCGGGCATCGAGGAGACCGTAGAGACCGACATCGCCATACTCGGTTATCTCGCCAGGCTGCTCGTGAAGTACGTGCCTGAAAGCAGGCTTTACGACCCTTCCGGCGTGGTCGAGGAGTTCTCGTCCGTCATACACCGCGAGATGGACTTCACGCTCGAAGCGAGCTACATGGAGAAGTTCCGTGAGAACTTCTCCGGGGACCCGAGGGTGATGGTGCCAAAGGTTTACTGGGAGTCCACGGGGCAAAAGGTCCTGACAATGGAGCGGGTCTCCGGTATAAAGGTGGACAAGCTGGACTCCCTGAAAGAGGCGGGCATCGATACCGAACGGATCGCGCATGTGATAGCGGACGTCTTTTTCAAGCAGGTCTTCGAGTTCGGCCTTTTCCACGGCGACCTGCACTCCGGGAACATCTTCGTCGTCTCGCAGGGCACGATCGCGCTCGTTGACTTCGGGATCGTCGGCAGGATAGGCCTTGAGATGAAGCAGAACCTGGCCGACATACTCATCGGGCTCGCCAGTCAGGACTTTGACGCGATGATAAAGGTCTATGAGCGCATGGGCATACTGCCCGAAGGCATAGACAGGGCTTCGTTCGAGCGCGAGTACTATGATATAATCGTCCACTATTTCGGCAGGCCTTTCAAGCACGTGAAAATAGGCGAGCTCCTTCTGGACTACATAAGGCTCGCCGCCAGGCACAGCGTGCGCCTGCCAAGAGAGCTCCTTCTTTTTGACAAGTGCATAATCGAGCTCGAAGGGCTCGTAAAGCTCCTTTACCCTGACGTCAATCTGCTGGTGGAGAGCGAGCCGTACGCGAGGCGGCTGTACGTCGAGCGCTTCGCCCCGGCGGCCATCGCCGGCAGGGCGCTTTCAACTGCCGGAGGGTACGCAGATCTTCTTGCTGAGTTTCCTTCGCAGGCAGGAAGGATAATGAAGAAGGTCATGGACGACAAGCTCCGGATCGAGTTCCTTCACAGGGGGCTCGAGGACTTCATGGGCGAGGTCGACAGGTCGTCCAACAGGCTGACCTTCGCCATCATCGTGGCGGCTCTCATAATCGGCTCTTCGATGGTAATCGCGGCCGAGGCCGCCCCTCATGTCTTCGGCCTCTCGGCATTGGGGCTCCTCGGCTTTGTGATAGCTTCAGTCCTTGGTTTCTGGCTTGCGGTGCAAATTTTGAGGTCAGGCAAGTTCTGAAGGCAGGCTGCTGAAAAAGTCCATCTGCTTTGTTGTCATCGTCGCGAGTCATTGCAGCGTACAAAAAAGTACGCCTCATTCCTCGTTCCTCGACGCCTCGCAGCTGGAGCTTTTTGATCAGCCTGCGGATAATCGGTTTTTTCAGGCTATCCGTTATATCATTTCAAAAAGGTACTCCGGCGCAGATGAAGATATTCAAGACCTCAAAGGCCCTCGCGAGGGCAGTCAAAGGGCCGGTACTCACCCTCGGCAACTTCGACGGCGTGCACCTCGGCCACAGGAAGATAATAAAGAAGGTCATGGAGAGGGCAAAAAAGCTCTCCCGTCCGTCAGTCGTCTACACCTTTGAGCCGCATCCGCTCAAGGTGATAGCCCCGCATAAAAGCCCTGACATGATCGTCGACACCCGCACAAAGGCGGACCTTGTCGAGGCCCTTGGCATAGACTTCATGGTCATAGCCGAGTTCACGAAGGAGTTCGCCTCAAAGCACCCCAGGGCGTTCGTCGAAGAGGAGATAGTCCCGTTGAAGCCGCAGGAGGTCTGGGTCGGCCACGACTTCTCCTTCGGGAAGGCCAAGTCCGGCACTGTCGATTACCTCAGGGCGCTCGGCGAAGAGTTCGGCTTCTCCGTCCACGTCATACCAGCCTATAAGAGGGGAGCAAGCGTCGTAAGCAGCTCGCGCATACGAAAGCTCGTCGCCGAAGGAAGTGTCTCTGAAGCCTCGCGATTGCTCGGCGGAAACTTTTTGATATCCGGCAAGGTGGTAAAGGGCAGGAGCATCGGAAAGGAAATAGGCTTTCCAACGGCCAACCTCTCGGCGACAACAGAGCTTATGCCCCTTGACGGGGTCTACGCGGCCTGGGCGTTCGTCGCTGGCAGGAGGCACGGGGCGGTGGTGAACATAGGGGTCGCCCCGACATTCGGAGGCGACAAGAGGCGCGTCGAGGTCCATATACTCGGGTTCAAGGGCAATATCTACGGCAGGAAGATAGAGGTCGAGTTCTTGAGAAGGCTCCGTGGAGAGAAGGCCTTCAAGTCGAAAGAGGCGCTGATAAAACAGATAAGAAAGGACGCTGAGCGCGCCGCGAGGATGCTCGCGGCCGCGATATAAGCCTATGAAGATAAACGGTCACACAAGGGTTGCCGGAATATTCGGAGACCCCATCTCGCACACGCTCTCCCCGGCCATGCACAACGCGGCGTTCATGGCAATCGGCCTGAACGCCGTCTATGTGCCGTTCCATGTAAAGGCCGATTCAAAAGGCGCTCTCAAGGCGGCTGTCGAATCTGTGCGCGCCATGAACATGCTCGGCGTCAACGTGACCATTCCTCACAAGGAGGCTGTCATAAGGTTCCTCGACGATGTCGACGCGCACGCTCTCGACATCGGCGCCGTGAATACGATAGTCAACCGGGACGGCAGGCTCTTCGGCTGCAACACCGACGGTCCTGGATACCTCCTCAGCCTGAGGAAGGAGTCAGGCTTCAAACCCGCTGGAAAGAGGGTGGTCATAATTGGGGCAGGAGGGGCGGCAAGGGGTATACTTTATTCGTTCCTGGGGCTCAACCCGGCTTCCGTCGTGCTCGCTAACAGAACCATAAAAAGGGCGGACTTGCTTGCCAATGAGTTCGCCAGAAAATTCTCTGTGCCTGTTGAGACTGCTGAGCTCGACCGCGCGGTCATGGAAAAGGTCCTCAATTCCGCCGACCTCGTCGTCAACACTACCTCGATCGGCATGATGGGCAAGGGCGAGCTTGGTCTGCCTTTGAAGGCCCTGCCTTCAAAGGCGGTCGTCTCTGACATAGTATACAGGCCGAGGAAGACCGGCCTCATAAAGGCCGCTGAAAAAATGGGGCTCAAGACCCACACGGGCCTCGGCATGCTGATAAGGCAGGGCGCGATAGGCTTTGAGCTCTGGACCGGCAAAAAAGCGCCTGTTAGCGTCATGGAAAAGGCCGCTGTAAAGGCCCTGAGGCAATAAGGCATGAGGATGGTCTTCATAGCCGACGGCCATTTGAAGGGCATCGGCGACCCGAACCAGGCGGCGCTCGTCGAGTTCCTCGATTCTCTCAAAGCCGACACTCTCGCAATCCTCGGCGACCTCTTTGATTTCTGGACAGGGTCCAACGCCGTAGCTATGGCTGAGTACAGGCCAACGCTTGAGGCTTTCTCGCGCCTCAGGAAGCGGGGCGTTAAAATAATGTACTTCGAGGGCAACCACGATTTTTCAATGGGGCCGTTTTTTACGAATGAGCTCAAGGCCAGTGTTTTCGACGGGCTCACCGCTCTGGAGATAGGCAAAAAGAAGTTCGTTATAGGCCACGGCGACACTGTCGCCATGTCGAGCGGCTACAGGCTATGGAGGGCGTATCTGAGGAGCCCGCTTTTCAAGGTCATGGCACGGATAGCGACTCCCAAAGGCGTGTGGGCCATAGCCAGAAAGCTCTCTAAAAAGAGCAGGAAGAGAGCCTGTCTGTCAGATGAGAATTTTGTCGAGAAGAGGCTACGGCAGTTCGCCGGAGAACAAATAGGCAAAGGCGCTGATTTTGTCGTGCTCGGGCATTCACACGAGCCGGGCGTCAATCCTCTCGAATCAAAAGGAAGGCGAGGGGTCTACGCCAACCCGGGCAGCTGGGCCAGAGACAAGAGTTATCTCGTCTTTGACGGCAAGTCGTTCAGCGTGCAAAGATGGGGCGGCCGTGGTTGAGAGCTTAGAGATACCTTTTCGCCTTCTGTCGGAAGAGGCGTTAAAGGGGCTCATAGAGGAGTTTGTCTCCAGAGAGGGAACTGATTATGGCCAGGGCGAATATACCCTCGAGGAAAAGGCCGCTTCAGTCAGAAGACAGCTTGAAACAGGAAGGGCTGTCATTATTTATGACCCGGCAACAGAAGGCTGCAACATAGCGCTCAAGGAAGATATGAAATCCATTTAGCCACCCCGCTGCTTACTCGGTAATTTTTCCGCAACCCTTCAATTTTCATTAAAAAAATCCCTGAATCGTCCGATATGAAGCATGTACGCTCACAGGAGTAGTCCATGCTCGTCAAATTGATCTGTCTGTTTGTCTTGAGTCTTTCGCTCCATGCCTTTGCCGGGGAGATAAAATCACCGGATGTTCTGGAGGGCGGGCGGGTCGTGACCGCCGAAGAGGCAAAGGCTTATTTTGATTCAGGAAAAGCGTTGTTTGTCGATGTGAGGAACCCGCTCAACTACGGCAAGGGCCACATACCAACGGCAATTGCCGCGCCGTTCGCTGGCGGCAACGGTGACGGATTGAGCAGGCTCGATTTCCTCAGGAAGCTCCCCGCTGACAAGGGCGCGCGGATAATATTCTACAGCCATGGAGAGACCGGCTGGAAGTCCTATAACGCGGCCAGTGAGGCGATAAAGGCCGGGTACGCCAACGTCATGTGGATGAGAGAAGGGTTCACGTCATGGGAAAAGAAGAACTTCGAGGCTGTCTCCGGCCCTGAGAGCAGATGAGATGACGATAGGCAAAAAACTCATATACGCATCAATGGTCTCGATGGCCCTTTTCAGCCTCCTGGCCCTGGCCGGGTGGTTCGGGTACCGTTCCGTGATGGAAAGCTCGACAGCGGTCAAGGCCTATGACAGGCAGTCCATGTGCCTGCAGATGCTCTTTCGCGGCGTGAACGAGACGCTTCTTACGCAGGGCACGTCGAACTCGATTGAGATAACGAGGCAGGCTCTCGGGTGCTTTGACGAAGCCCACTCGCTCGCGCTGGCCACCGAGCATGACGAAAAAGTAAGGACCGCGATCCTCGAGCGGGTAGGGCTCAGGTGGGAGGCCATAAGAAAAGAGCTCGGCCCCTACATGCGCGAAAACAGGATAGACCATGACGACATAGAGACGATGATAGCTTACGGCGCGCTCATAACCAGCGGAGAAGCGCTGATGAAAGAGGTTGGCTCCATGCGTTTGGAGGCCGCCGCGAGGATGGATGAGACGATAAGCCAGACCAGGTATTACGTCATATTGATATTTCTCCTCATACTCGTCAGCATGGTCTCTCTCTACATGGACCTGTTCCGCTCGATAGCGATGCCTCTGAAGAGACTCCGCAGCCTCATGAGTGATATCTCCGGAGACTCTGATGGCCGTCATAAGGGGCTCTCTTCAGGCCTTCTCTCCGAGAGGCTCACCACTGGGGAGGCCCGCCTTGCCCGCCGCATAACCGACATAAAGGAGCTCGTTACCTCTTTCGACTCCATGATAACTGCTGTGAACGGACACATGGACGAGATAAGGGCGGCTGAAGTCCGCCTCAAAAAGCTCGCCACGACAGACGAGCTCACCCAGGCCTACAACAGGTCGATGTTCGAGGAGATAATGTGCTCTGAGATGGACAGGGCGGCGCGTGTAAAACAGCCCCTTTCGGTCATCATCTTCGATATAGACAGGTTCAAGGCTGTAAACGACAGCTTCGGCCACCTGACCGGCGACCATGTTCTGAGGACTCTGGCGTCTATCGCGATGGAGCACATAAGGGAGAGCGATTATCTGGTGAGGTGGGGCGGAGAGGAGTTCCTCGTGGTCTCTCCCGGGACCGGAATCGTGAAGGCCGCGATGATGGCCGAGAGGCTCAGGACAGTGATGAGCGACCACCAGTTCGAGTACATAGGGCCGGTGACGGCGAGCTTCGGGGTGGCTGAGTACAGGGAAGGCGAGTCAAGGGACAATTTAATCCTGAGGGCCGACAGCGCGATGTACAGCGCCAAGAGGATGAGGAACAGGGTCGAGAAGGCCGCCTGACGCACGAAAATGGTTGAGCCCGTTACTTCTGCTAAGCGTCTCCATGACCGCTATCCACTACGATCGTCCCTGCCACCCTGTCGCCTAACCTAGCGCCCATGCTGTCCGTGAAGATAAGGGTTATCTCCATGCCAAAGACTGCCACAACGGCAATTACGCTGAGGAGCGGCCCGAGGTAGGGTATCCAGCCTACGACATAGCAGAATACGATGAGAAGGGCGAACGGGGCGTTCCTTATCATAGACTTCCTGAAGTCGCATGGCCCGCCTGTCGCAAGCGAGAGGGCCTTGAGCCTGATGAGCCTCTTGCCGAGGCTCTGCCCACCCTTAAGGCCGTCTGATATGAGTATGTAGGTAGTCCCGGCGAGCGGGCCGACAGGCCCCGGTATCATGAACAGGGCGCCCACTACGAGGAAGTCGATGAACTTGGCGAGGAAGCGCTCGAGGTACTCGGCCTTTTTCAAGCCCGCTCCTCCCTGGTTTGTGTCGTAGGCCATGCCCTTGTCCATTTCTCTCAACCTTCTCTTTAATGATGTTCGCCGGATTATATCACTGAGCCGGTTTTGCCGCTCGAAAAAAAAAGGAGGCGGGGCGGCCAGGCCGCCCCGCCTCCGGTTATCCGAGGCTTTTGAGTTATCTTTCTATCTTTTTATCCGGGCCTTCGGCGATTTTTTTCTCGTCCCGCGCTTTTTTCGCGGCATCAGTAGGCTGGTATGTGCAGAACGGCTCTTCGTCCATGTAGTTGCCTGTGAAGGCGAAGGCCCTTGCCCTGCACCCTCCGCAGACTTTCCTGAACTCGCAGTAGCCGCACCTGCCGTTGTAGTCGTCCCAGTGTCTCATCTCCTGGAAGACCTTGGAGGTGTCCCATATCGTGTGGAACGGCTCTTTTCTTATGTCGCCGCACTCGACATCAAGGAATCCGCATATCTGGACCTTGCCGGTGTTCGAGACGAAGGCGAATGACTGCCCGCCCATGCAGCCCTTGCTCATGGCATCCAGCCCGTGGGTCTCGGGGGTCACTGTAACTCCCTTTTCGCGCTCCTTCTGCCTGAATATCCTGTAGTAGTGCGGCGCGCATGTCGGCTTGAACTGGAGGGGCACCTTGTCCCTCATCTCGTGGAACCACGAGAGGGATTTCTCGTACTCTTCCGGGGAAATCTCCTGGTCTTTCAACTGCGCTCCCCTGCCTGTGGGCACGAGGAGGAACGGATGGTGGGCAACAGCCCCGAGCGATATGACGAGCTCTAAAATCTTGGGCAGCTCTGCGAGGTTGTGCTTTGTTATGGTCGTGTTCACCTGGAAAGGAAGGCCGACCTTCTTGACGCTCTCTATGGCCTGCATGACGCTGGCGAACGCGCCCTTGACTCTCCTGAAGTTGTCGTGGCTCTCCGCGGTCGCGCCGTCTATGGAAAAGCTCACCCTCTGTATGCCGGACTCTATCATCTTCCTGGCGGTCTCCTCGGTGACGAGGAAGCCGCACGGAGCCATGACCATGCGAAGGCCCAGCTTGGTGCCGTATTTCGCTATGTCCCATATGTCGTCTCTGAGCATCGGCTCGCCGCCGGTCATGATCATTATGGGGTTTGAGAACGAGGCTACATCGTCGAGGAACTTGTAGCACTCTTCTGTCGTAAGCTCGTTGGGGTACGGGCCGAACCTGGCCGCGGCCCTGCAGTGTATGCAGTCGAGGTTGCAGCTTCTGGTGAGCTCCCAGGCGATTAGCTTGGGGAGCCATTTCCTGCCGCCGCTCTTGTCAGGTCCGCCTCCGTGGCCGCCGTGGCCGCCGGGATGCCCCCCGTGGCCTTTCATACCGGGCACCTCGTGTGGGTGGCCTTTAGGCATTCCGCCGTGCATGGACATATAACGACTCCTTCTGGTAGGTTTGAGTTTGGTGTTAGCGTAAAGCCTTCGCCGCTTCCTTGGCGAAGTAGGTCAGTATCAGGTCGGCTCCGGCCCGCTTGATGGACAGGAGCGATTCCATCATCGCCTTCTCCCCGTCGATCCAGCCCATCTTCGCCGCCGCTTTAATCATCGAATATTCGCCGCTTACATTGTAGGCCGCGACCGGGTAGCCGAACTCGTCCTTTATCCTTCTTATTATGTCGAGGTACGGGAGAGCGGGCTTGACCATCACGATGTCGGCGCCCTCTTCTATGTCGAGGGCGACTTCCCTCAAGGCCTCGTCGGAGTTGCCCGCGTCCATCTGGTAGCTTCTTCTGTCTCCGAACTTGGGGGTCGACTCAGCCGCGTCCCTGAAAGGGCCGTAAAACGCGCTGGCGTACTTGGCCGAGTAGGCCATTATGGGTATGTCGGAGAAGCCGTTGTCGTCAAGGGCGTCCCTTATGGCGCCGACCCTGCCGTCCATCATGTCCGAAGGGGCGACCATGTCAGCACCGGCCTGCGCGTGAGAGATCGCCTCGTGGCAGAGAAGATCAAGGGTGGCGTCGTTGTCGACGTCCTTATCTTTAATAATACCACAGTGGCCGTGCGAAGTATATTCGCACATGCAGACGTCGGTTATGACCATAAGGCCGGGATTTTTGTCCTTTATGGCCATTATCGCTTCCTGTACCGGGCCGTGCGGGTCAAAGGCGCTCGTGCCTTCCTCGTCCTTGTGCTCGGGTATTCCGAAGAGTATGACGGCCGGTATGCCGAGGGATTTTATCTCTTTTGCTTCCTTCCTGATGTTGTCTACCGACATCTGGAACTGCCCCGGCATGGACTTTATCTCGTTCTTCACATTCTTGCCGTAGGTGACGAACAGGGGGAGGATGAAGTCCGCTGGCGTGAGGTTTGTCTCGCGCACCATCCTTCTTATCGTCTCGTTCGCCCTCAACCTTCTTGGCCTGTAGATAGGAAAGCTCATAATCTTTTTTCCCCTGTGGATTTTGTCTTGAAATACTCAGCCATCGCCTTCGTGAGGGCGGGAATCGTGTAGTCCTTCGGCATAATATCGACTTTTATGCCATAGCCTTTAGCCGTGTTCGCGGTTATCGGGCCGATAGCCGCGATCGTGCAGCCCTTGAGGAGCTCCGGCAGTTCTTTTCTTTTAAACATTGAGACAAAGTTCGTGACCGTCGATGATGATGTGAAGGTCACGATGTCGACCCCGCCTTCCTTGAAGAGCTCTGTCAGCTCTTTTGCCGCCTTCGTGGGCTTCACCGTCTTGTAGGCTGGAGCAACGTCTATCTTGCCGCCGAGCCTTCTTATCTCATCCGGCAGTATCTCCCTTGCGACCGCGGCCCTGGCAAGGAGGAACTTTTTCCCTTTGATCTTCCTTTTGCCCAACGCCTCGAGCACGCCTTCTGCCTTGAACTCCTTTGGCATCAGGTCGACCTTTATGCCCAGGTCAGTCACGGCCTTCGCAGTCATCGGCCCTATGGCGCAGATTTTCACGCCCTTCAATTCCCTTATGTCGTATCCGAGCTTGTAGAGCCTCTCGAAGAAGTATTTGACCCCGTTGACGCTCGTGAAGATGGCCCAGTCGTAAGTGGAGAGCCTCTTTATCGCCCTGTCGAGCTCGTTCCATGACGAGGGCGCGGTCGTCTTTATCGTCGGGAAGGCTATCGGGTCGGCCCCTTGAGCTTCGAGTATCCTCGTGAAGTCCCCTGCCTGTTCAAGGGCGCGGGTTACGAGCACCCTTTTGCCGAAAAGCGGCCTGGTCTCGAACCAGTTGAGCTTCTCGCGCAGGCTCACTACATCTCCGACGACGGTGATGACAGGCGGCTTGAGACCCTTTTCCCTGGCGAGTTTTATTATGTTGTCGAGCCTGCCGGTGAGGCAGGCCTGCTTTGTAAGAGTGCCCCAGCGGACAAGGGCGACCGGGGTGGACGGAGCCCATCCGTTCTCAAGGAGTTTTTCCGTTATAAGCGGGAGGTTCTTCCAGCCCATGAGGAACACGAGAGTGCCCCTGCCGGTAGAGAGCCTGTCCCACGCGATGTTCGACCTTTCTTTGAGCGGGTTTTCCTGACCGGTTATGAAGGTCACGGCTGAGGCGAGCTCCCTGTGCGTAAGAGGGATGCCAGCGTACGCCGGGGCCGCGATGGCGGAGGTCACGCCCGGGACTATCTCAAACTCTATTCCGGCTGATGAGAGCTCTTCTGCCTCTTCTCCGCCCCTGCCGAATATGAAGGGGTCTCCGCCCTTGAGCCTGACGACCGTCTTGCCGGAGAGCGCCTTCTTTATGATGAGCCTGTTTATATCTTCCTGGGGAAGGGTCTTCTCGCTACCCTTCTTGCCTACATAGATGGTCTCGACCCCGGCTCCCGCGTGCTCGAGGAGGCGGGAGTTGGCCAGGAAGTCGTAGATTATGCAGTCTGCCGCTTTTATCGCTTCAAGGCCCTTGAGGGTGAAGAGCCCCGGGTCTCCGGGGCCAGCGCCCACGAGATATACTTTTCCTGCCATAAAATGAAATGTCCTTACACTGCGCTCATATTTGTTATATCACCGCAGGATTAAGGGAATTTTCCTTTTCGATTAATTTTTTTTAAACGTGGACATTATACCAGAGGAAACAGGGTGTTATCAAAGGGATTGAGGGAAAAAACAGCTGATTTTTTACAGTCAGCATCGAACAGGTTGGCGTGAAATTGGTTGAAATGGGGTCTTGCCCTCAAGTTTTGCGCTTGGGGCAGGCAACAGGCACTTCAGCGCCGGTCGAGAGGTCGCGCGTAAAGCACCTTGGAGGCAGGTCCTGCATCCTGCAGTTGTCAAGTAGCATTCTTATTACTACTTTGCCGCGCCTTACCTCGACGAGCTCGTACCCTATGGGGCTCTCCGATTCCTTGAGCGAGAAGGCTTTGCCAGCGCGTCCGTCGAACCGCAGTATCCCGTAGTCGCAGTCAAAGTGGTAATCGCTTACGAACGACAGCTCGTCCGTCCACTCTATCGCGCCGACAGAGACTTCGGAGGTCTCCCAGCCGAGTTCTCTGTTAATGGCCACTACCCTTGACTGGGACGCGCCCAGCCTGGCGGCCCATCCTTCTTCTGGGAATATGACGAAGTCCTCTTTGGGGCTCCAGATGAGCTTTTTGAATATGGATGAGGCTTTCTCCGGCCTGGCGCCGGCCTCCCAGCCGTAGACGTCAGCGTAGCTGGAGCTCGCGGCAGGGTCAACGGCTCCTTTGGCGATGAAGTCGACCCGGTAGAGGATGTTGCTCACGTGATCGAGGTCCTCGAGCATCTCTTCCTTGTTGTACTTCCTGTTCTCCATCTCCGTGAAGACAACGGCGTACCTGCCGGAGGGCGAAGCGAACTTCTCCTGGCGGACGGTGTCTGCTCCTGCCTGCCCGAAGGCGCAGAAGAATAGACACAGAGCGGCGAATAACGCCGGTATGGATGGTCTGCGTATCAATATAGTATTGTCCTGGGGTGTTACGATAATTATACTAACAGATGGGTGAAAAAGTCTACCAACTTTATTGGCTTTAAGCTGGCTTGTTGCCGCGGGGCAATAAAAAAGGCCCATGCTTTTCGCGATGGGCCTTTTTCGGTATTATTTTTTTCAGGCTGAACCCGGCGGCGGCGTCACTTCGTAGAGGGATTTCAATATGTCGTAAGCGCCCATCTTGAGGAGCCTTTCGGCCAGCTCTACTCCGAGCTTCTCGCAGTCGTCCCTGTGGCCGGAGATGGTGTCCTTCAGTATGGTCTTGCCGTCTGTGCTCGCGACCAGCCCGTCTATCCTTATGGTCTCACCTGAAAGAGAGCCGTAGGCCGCGATCGGCACCTGGCAGCCGCCTTCGAGGCGCGTTAAAAGGGCCCTCTCGCCCCTTACGCACCAGGAGGTCTCAGGGTGGTTGAAGAAGTCCACGAGGCCGTTTATGTACGCGTCATTGGTCTTGGTCTCTATGCCGAGCGCGCCCTGGCCTATGGCCGGGAGGCTCAATTCAACCGGCAAGAGCTCGGTTATCTTTTCAGCCCAGCCGAGCCTCTTGACCCCGGCCCCGGCGAGGATGATGGCGTCGAAGTCGCCGTTCTCGAGCTTTTTCATGCGGGTGTCGAGGTTGCCCCTGAGCTGGAGTATCTGGAAGTCGGGCCTCACCGAAAGAAGCTGCGCCTGCCTCCTGAGGCTCGAAGTGCCTATCTTCGCGCCTTTGGGCAAATCCAGGAGCTTTACATGGCCCCTGCTGAAGACCGCGTCCCTCGGGTCTTCCCTCTCGGTTATGCACCGGAGGCTCAGGCCCTCGGGGAAGTAAGTCGGTACGTCCTTCATCGAGTGGACGGCCAGATGGGCCCGGCCATCGAGGAGCGCTTCTTCTATCTCCTTGACGAAAAGGCCCTTGCCGCCGACCTTTGAGAGCGGCACGTCGAGTATCTTGTCTCCGGTCGTCTTTATCTTCTCGAGGGCAACTTCGAGGTCAGGATAGCGCTTTTCCATCTCGCTCTTGACCCAGTTGGCCTGCCAGAGGGCGAGCATGCTGGCCCTGGTGCCTATGACTATCTTCTTCTTCAAAAGACTTCCCCTTGAATTTTATTGCGACAACGCGGTCTTCTATCAGTCGTCGCTGCTCTGAGCGGCCTTTCTCGCGGCTTCCTCGTCGACAGTGAGGTCGAAGAGCTTCCTTATGGTGTCTATGTACAGGTCTCCCTCTATCTTGTTCGCCTCACGCTTCAGGTGGGTGACCGGGTGGTGAAGGATCTTGTTGACGATGGCCGAGGTCATGGCCTCTATTACCTTGACCTCTTTGGGGCCCAAGTTCTGGAGAGAGGGCATGGCCCTGGCGAGCTCGGCCTTTCTTATGGCGTCGCACTCCTGGCGCAGGGCTATTATGGTCGGGACGACATCGAGGGACTTTATCCACCTGTAGAACTTGTCTATCTCCTCGACGATTATCGTTTCTGCCTCTTCAGCCTCCTTGTGCCGCTCCTGGAGGTTGGCGACGACCACGCCCTGCAGGTCGTCTACGTCGTAGACATAGCAGTTGTCTATGTTGTTGACGAGCGGGTCTACGTTCCTCGGCACGGAGATGTCTATGAAGAACATGGGCTTGTGGCGCCGCTCCTTCATGACTTCGTGTATCTGGTCGGGCTTTATGATGAAGTTCGGCGAGGCGGTGGAGGCTATGACTATGTCGACATTTTTAAGGTAGTGCGGGAACTCCCTGAACATGATGGCCGTGCCGGAGAAGCATTTTACGAGCTCGACTGCCTTCTCATAGGTCCTGTTGGCGACCATTATCTCTCTTACGCCGTTTGTCTGGAGGTGCCTGGCCGCGAGCTCCGCCATCTCTCCCGCGCCGACCAGCATGGCAGTCTTGCCGGAGAGCTCGCCGAAAATCTTCCTGGCCAGCTCGACCGCGGCAAAGCTTATGGAAACGGCAGACTCTCCGATCTTCGTCTCGGTGCGCACGCGCTTGGAGACCTGGAAGGCTTTGTGGTAGAGCTTGTTTACGATTATTCCCGCGGTGTTGTGCTCGACCGCGTACCCGTATGAGTCCTTTACCTGTCCGAGTATCTGGGGCTCGCCCAGTACCATCGAATCGAGGCCGGCGGCGACCCTGAACAGGTGCTTGACCGCGGCCTCTCCCTGGTGGACGTAGAGGTGTTCGTCGAGTATCTCAAGGGGTATCGAGTGGAAGTCGGAGAGGAAGCGTTTTATCTGCTGGGTGCCTTTTTCGAGCTCGCCGGTTATGGCGAGCACCTCGACCCTGTTGCAGGTCGAAAGGATGACGCCCTCGGCAAGCCCGTAGCCATGGACGAGCTTTTTGAGAGGCTCTCCTATGGTGCCCGAGGGGAAAGAGAGCTTCTCTCTTATCTCGATGGGCGAGGTCTTATGGTTCAATCCTACGATTACGAGGTTCATCCGTTTTTTCCGTCTGTGGACTCGCGCTATTTTAAAGCCTGACCAATTAAAGCCTAATTAGAAAGCCCGTGGGCTCCGCCCAGAATGATGTTGATGATGATGAACGAGCTTATGAGGCACAGGAAGGCGACCCCTGAGAGTATAGCGGCCTTCCTTCCCCTCCAGCCCGCCGTAAGCCTGCCGTGAAGGAGCGCGGCGTAAAGGAACCATGTGATGAGCGACCAGACCTGCCTGTGCTTCCACTGCCAGTAGCTGCCGGTAGCGTACTCCGACCAGATGGCCCCTGTTATTATGGCTGCAGTAAGGAGCGGGAAGCCGTACTGGAGGCATTTGTAGTTGAGCTCGTCGAGCGTCTCGAGCGAGGGCAGGATAAAGTACAGGCCCTTGAGTTTCCTTGATTTAAGGTACTTGTCCTGTATGACGTACATTACGCCGAGGAAAAAGGCCATGGCGAAGAAGGCGTTGCCCAGGAAAGCGAGTATCACATGGACCGGGAGCCAGTAGCTCTCGAGAGCGGGCGAGAGCGGGACTATCTCAGCCGGCAGGAAAGAGGCGGTAATGACGAGGAGGAGCGCGAAAGGCGCGACAAACGCGCCGAGCACCCTCTGTTTGTACTTGACGAGGAGGAAGAGGAAGAGCGCTACGGTTATCCACGCGAAGAAGTTCAGCGACTCATGGAAGCTTGTGGCCGGGGTCCTCCCGGCGGCTATCCAGCGCAGGGCGATGGTAGCTGTGTGGAAGGCGAAGCCGGTGATGATGACCCACTGGGCCGCCTTGAGGAGATTATCCCTGCGGATGAACAGGTATGTGGAATAGACGATAGTGGCCAAAAAATATACCGCCGCCGTTATATGGAAGAAAGTCTCGCTCACTTTTGCGGAATTACCCCGGGAGAGGAGTGTTCACCCCCCTCATTTAGTTTTGATTCTGACTCCCAGCGAAGAAAGCGCGTACCCTTTGCCGAGAGCGTCCCTTAAAATCCCGTTTATGCCACTCGTGTCTTTATCGCGTATCAGAGCGGGCAGGGGGGATTTCACCAAATCCCTGATTATACTTTCTTTTTTATCACGACTGAGCCCTGTTTTCAACAGCTTCCTGCGGATGGCGCCGAGTATCTCGACGAGCGTTTCGTACTCCGTGCCGAGGATCTCTTCGAGTTTTTCGCGTATGGATCGCGAAAGAGCCGGGCACCTGCCGGAGGTCGAGATGGCGATCGTCAAGTCCCCCCTGTCGACAACAGACGGCACGATGAAGCTGCAATGGGCCGGGTCGTCCACGACATTTACCGGCACCCCGAGCTTGATCGCTTCCCGCCAGACGGCCTCGTTCACTTCAATTGAATCGGTCGCCGCGAAACACAGGACAAAGCCCTTGAGGCTCTCTGGCGTAAACTCTCTTTTTTGAAGCGTTATCCTGCCCTCGCTGGCAAGTTTCAATATGCCTTTGGTCGCCCTGGGGCTCATGACAGTGACCAGCGCGCCCGCGCCAAGGAGACCTGAAACCTTCCTTTGCGCGACAGAGCCGCCGCCTATCACGAGGCAGGGCTTGTCATTTATGTCGAGGAAAACCGGGTAGTAGCGCACTTTTTTGAGGCGTGGGGAAGTAAAAGCAACCCCCATCAGTTGCTTTTCGGCTGAATAGCCTGAAAATTAAGGACTATCGGCCTTCCCGCGCTTTAATTATCCTTCAGAAAGATTAAAATTGCGTAAAAAGTATCTTTAAAAGAGCTTTAATCTCTTAAGCAGGCCTTCAGGCCAGCTCTCCGACAAACCATTTCTCATTGCCGAATATGTCGGCAAAGGCCAAAAGCACCTCTCCCTTGACGGCCTTTACCGGAAACCTGAACTCAAAGCCGTTTTTCTCGAGCTCTTCTTTTGTGGCGAACAGGTCTATCTTCATCGCCTCCCCGTCAAAATTGAGGTCGACAGCGACCGATGAGAGAGCCTCCATGTCTTTCAAGCCCGACCCCGGGCTTGTGAACCGCTCTATCCTGACGACGCACTCGCCGGACGATTCGTCGACATCGTAAGAGCATTTGACCTTCGGGGCTGTTTTTTGCCCGGCGCAGCCCGCATGATCATGCTCCAGTTCGCCGAGTATGTCAAAGGGGCGGCAGGGTTTTGCGTACTTCTTCTTCGGCTCGTCGAGGCTCTTTGACGCGGCTATCGTAAGTAGCCTTACCTCCGTCGTGTGTATGGCCAGAGAGCCTGAGTCAATGCCGACCCAGCGTCTGCCGAGCTTCTCGGCAACGGCGAGGGTAGTGCCAGCCCCTGAGAAGCAGTCGAGGACAATGTCGCCGGCTTCAGATGAGGCCCTTATCACGCGCTCGAGCAGGGCTTCGGGCTTTTGCGTGGGGTAGCCTGTTTTCTCGGATTCAGACAGGTGCATGGCGTCGGGGATGTCGTCCCAGACGTCTCCCACGAGCTTGTCTTCTATAAGGTACTCTCCCTCGTCCTTGAGGAAGTACTTGACCCGCATGACGCCGGTCCTTGTCGTGTAGACGCGCCCCTGCTTCGCGAGCGCCTTCATGCTTTCATCTGTGTAATCCCCTTTGGGGGAGGTTTTAAACCAGCGGCCTTCGTCGTCCTGCTTGAAGCCGCCCCCTTTTTTGGGGACCCTTTTGCCGATAGTCAGCTGGTTGAAGACGTGGGACGCCCCCTTTTTGTACCAGAGGATTATGTCGTGGTTTCTCGAGAACTGCCCTGAGATGTGCTTGGCGCCCCTGCCGCCGTAGCTCCAGATGATGTCGTTCAAAAAGTTCTCTTCGCCGAATACCTCGTCCATGATGACCTTGATGTAGTGGGCCTTTTTCCAGTCGAGGTGGACGTAGATGGAGCCGTCTTCCGTAAGGAGCTCTCTGAGAAGTATCAGCCTTTTGCGCAGGGATTCAATGAACTCCGCGCCGCCAAGCTTGTCGTCGTACGCCTTCTGGTTCTTCTTTGCCTTGAATTCGAGCCTTGTTGAAAAGGGCGGGTCGATGTAGACGAGGCGGACCCCTGAGGTCTTGTCGGCGCATTTGAGAGTTCCGGCGCGTTTCATCTCCAGGAGGGTGGCCAGGGCGCCCAGGTTGTCGCCGCTTATCAGGAGGTTTCGCCAAGGGGCATCGATCCGCACTGATTTGAGCGTGACGAGAGGCTTTGGCCGCGTTGAGAGCACCTTGTCTCCGGCGGCCTTTCCTTTATATGTAAGTTCGCACTCTTTGTCGGTCAAAGTCTTCGCTCCCTGGAGTACGGGATTATAACAGATGAGGCCGCTTGAGGTAAAAGGTTTAAGAGGATGGCTTGCGCTCTTATATTTATCCTTGATTTGCCAGCCCTGAAATCGGATTATAATGGTTTGTGAATCCGCTCAGGGAGGCATGCGTGAAACCTTACAGGCTCCACGCTTTCATTTGTCAGGGCAAAAGGTGCGCCGCAAGGGGCTCCGAGGATATATACGAGGAGATGAAGGCCAGGCTCAAAGACCTGGGGCTCAAGGGCGAGATAAAGCTCACGAAATCCGGCTGCGTGAGCGTGTGCAAGGAGACGGAGACCGAGGGGGAGTACTCTCCGGTCATGGTTATATACCCGGAAGGGACATGGTATAGAAACGTCGAGGTCTCTGACATCGACGAGATAATAGAGAAACACTTCAGGAAGGGCGAGATAATAGAGCGCCTTCTTCATTACAGGCTCGGCAGACAGAGCGGTTCAACAAAATAATCCAGGACTGAATAATGGCTCTCTTTTCAAGGTTTTCCAGATTCGCTTTAATCGCTCTTTTTTCGATCGTCTTTCTTCCCGGCACTGGCATGTGCGCCGGAGAGAAGGTGGCGCTCCTTCCGTGGAAGGTCAACGCCGCGGGCGACATGGAGTATGTGAGGGCCGCAATGCCCGAGATGCTCGCCACAAGGCTTGGGGCCGGGCCCATTGAGATAATAAGGCCTTCTACGGCGGCCGAAGGCAAGGGCGCTGATCTTACCGACGCGAGCGCGCTGGACGCGGGCAAGGCGCTCAAGGCTGACTATGCCCTCTTCGGCAGCCTTACCATATTCGGCAACGCGGTGAGCATGGACGCCAGGCTCGTCAACGTCAACACAGGCGCGTCAACGCCGTTCGCTTCAAAGGGCACAGGGATTGAATCTATAATCGGCCTCGTAGACAAGCTCTCAACTGACGTCAACTCGTTTTTGAACCCTAAGGTTGTAATTCAGGAGGCTCCGGTGGCCTCCGGCGTCACCGCGCCGGTTGTCGCGCCATCTCCGGTTGTTATTGCCCCTGCGCCTGACGTAGGCCTTATCGTCAAGGCCGACAAGTCAAAGGAACAGCCGGTTTTATGGAAGGGGCGCGATATGGATGACATGTTCGTCGCCATGACAGCCGCTGACCTTGACAAGGACGGCGCGAAGGAACTTTTCCTTATCTCAGGCCGCAGCCTTGTTATCGCGAAGTACAACGCCGCGGGCATGGAAGTGATTAAAGAGATAAAGGACAAGAGGAGCCAGAACATCGCTGTGACATCCATTGACTCTGACAGGGACGGCTCGGTTGAAGTCTATGTGTCGAGGGTCTCCGGCGGCAAGCCGATGAGCGCGATGGTCGAGTACAAGAACGGCGTGTATGTGATGACGGCAAAGGATCTCGGCTGGATGCTCAGGGCAGTGAGCCTGGACGGCAAGGAGCCGGTCCTCATCGGGCAGAAGTTGCGGGCGGCTGACGGCTTTTACGGCGGCCTCAAGAAGCTCCGCAAGGACAAGGACGGCTTGAAAGAGGATGGCGCGTTCGAGGTCGAGCTTCCCCGGGGGGTCAACATATACGGCTTCGAGACTTTCAGCTTTACGGGTTCAGGCACTCCTGACCTCGTGACGCTTGATGACAGGCAGTACCTGACATTCTACGGCGATAAAAAAGACGGCAAGGGATGGGCAAAGGGCTACAAGAGCGCCGAGTATTATGGCGGCACTTTGAACCGCATCAGCCTGAACGAGAACGGCGCGGACGCCAGGCCGATACTTGTCGAGAGCAGGTTCCTTCAGGCTGACATGGACAGGGACGGCAAAAAGGAGCTTATAATAAAGAAGAACACGCCCGGCGGCCTCGGCAGGAGCGCGGATGTGCCGTCGTCATTCAAGACCTCTGTGGTAATAAGCCTTTCCTGGGATGAAAAGGGCACGGCGACCTC
Source organism: Deltaproteobacteria bacterium (assembly GCA_020846435.1). Lineage (GTDB taxonomy): Bacteria > Desulfobacterota > GWC2-55-46 > GWC2-55-46 > GWC2-55-46 > GWA2-54-12. Next base: position 252 of record JADLDY010000052.1, on the reverse strand, counting down.
GGAGAACTGGCGCACAAAGCAGGTCGAGGGCTATGTCTCTGATTTCTTCATAGACGACCTCGACGGTGACGGCAATGAGGAATTGACCATGCTGGTCGTTACCGGGACAGAGAAGCTTTTCGGGACCGTAAAAAGTTATATACTTTCATACAGGATTTCGTTATAATCGGTGACCTTCGGTTTTGCCCTTCTATTTCCCAATGCGGCGGTGTAGCTCAGTTGGCAGAGCAGGGGTCTCATAAGCCCCGCGTC
>JADLDY010000051.1 GCA_020846435.1 Deltaproteobacteria bacterium | reverse complement strand
CGACCCGCTGATTAAGAGTCAGCTGCTCTACCAACTGAGCTAGCGGCCCAAGACATATTCTGTTGTTGAAAAGCTTGTGAACCCGGCCCTCGTTCACCCTCAGACCCAGTATTCCTGGCGCGCCTGAGAGGATTCGAACCTCCGACCCTCGGCTTCGGAGGCCGATGCTCTATCCACTGAGCTACAGGCGCTTCAAACCGAATCAAATCAAGTTACAAAAAAACTGCCCTTTTGTCAAGAGGGAATCTTTTGCCGCGAAAAGACACCTGAGACACCGGTTCAGACAGGCCGCTCAAAAAGTTCCAGGTGCGAGGAGTCGAGGAGCAGGAATTGAGGCGTACTTTTTCTGTACGCCTCAATTACAAGCGACGCTGACGACAAAGCAGATGGGGCTTTCATGGCTGCCTGTCAGAATACCATGACCTTTTCGCCCTCATGCACCCACCTGGCGAGGTCTATCGTCTTGCCGATGAGGGCGCCCTCTATAAAGTCCTCCTGCACGAGCCCCCTGGCCGAAGTGCAGGTCAGGCAGGACTTCACCTCAACACCCTTTTCCATGAGGGCCGAGAGCATCTCGCCGACGTTATAGTAGCCCTTCGGCGGGTTTTGCCCGCGCTTAGCGGCGACCACGCTGTCGCCGTAGAGGAATATCCTCACCTTCGAGCCCACGGAGATGAGCGCCTGAGAGAGGCGCAAGGCGTTCCAGACCTTCTCGTTGCCGTAGGGCGCGTCCTGCAGAACTATCGTCACCATAGACATATATGTTCCTCCTTTTCAGGATTACTACCCATTTATTCCGAAGAGGGCCCTTTTGTCAAGGGGATGGATCTTTACACAGGCTCCGGCGCTCTGATAATATATCAGGATTGAAGAAGAAAGGGCCCTGACCATGACAGAGAAAAAGTACGGCGCGAAGGCCGTTGAAGAAGCGAAGCTCGAGCCCTGGGACAACCCCAGCCCTGAGCGAGATTACGCGATCGAGATATCGTTCCCGGAGTTCACCTGCCTGTGCCCCCGCTCAGGGTACCCGGACTTCGCCACGATAAAGATAAACTACGTGCCTGACAAAAAGGTAGTGGAGCTCAAGTCTCTGAAACTCTATTTAAACTCGTTCCGTGACAGGGCGGTCTCCCACGAGGCCGTCACCAACCTCATATTCGACGACCTCAAAGCCGCTCTCGCCCCGAGGAAGCTGGAAGTGGTCGGCGACTTCAACGTGAGAGGGAACGTAAAGACCGTGATACGGGTCGCGCTCTGAACCTTCGGCAGGCGACCTCATGAGTGCCTTAAAAACCTCTTCAAGGCCGCGAGAAGCTTTTTATTGGCCTCCCTGCCGAGGACCGCGACCCTGAAGAACTGCGGGCCAAGCCCCGGGAAAGCCGAAAGCTCCCTTATCAGTATACCGTCCTTTTCAAGCAGCCACTTCCTGAGCGCTCTCGCGTCAACGCCTTCTTTCAGCCTCACCATGACGTAGTTGGCCGAGCTTTCAAAAGGCGTCAGTCCGGAGAGCGAGGAGAGCCCTTTGAAAAGAAATTCCCTTTCACATTCAAACCACTCAAGAGTCCTTTTCCTGAACGCCCTGTCTTTGAGCGCCGCAACCCCGGCTGCAGATGCGAGCGTGTTGACTGACCACGCCGGGATGAAAGCCGCAAGGCGGGCCATGAGCTTTTTTCCGCCGACCGCGTAACCGAGCCTCAGGCCGGCCATGGCGTAGAACTTTGTCATGGACCTCAGGACAATGACATTCCCGGCCTTTATCGCCTCAGGGATGACGCTCACCCCGGTGAAATCCGCGAACGCCTCGTCGATGACGACAAGCGCGCCAGTCTTTCCGGCGTGGGCTATGACATCGAGCAGGCAGTCTTTTCCGGCCCGCGCGCCTGAGGGGTTTGAAGGGTTGGCGATGTAGACGGCAGAGGAGCCCTCCATCGCCTTTTTGAGCCTTTTGGCGTTGAGCCTGAAGCCGGCCCTCTCACGGAGCAGATGTCTCTTTACTTTAATGCCTTCGAGCTCGAGGGCCTTTTTGTACTCGGTGAACGCGGGCTCCACGATAAGGGATGGCCCGCTCTTGAGAAGCCTCGGTATCACGCTTATCAGCTCGTTAGAGCCGTTCGCCGGCGCGACCTCGCCTGTGCCAATCGAGTGGAAGTTCGCGATGGCCTTTTTCAATTCAGTTGAAGCAGGGTCAGGGTAAGGAGGGATGGATTTAAAAGCGCCAAGGAGCGCCTTTCGGGCAGACGCTGGAAAGCCGAGCGGGTTTATCGACGCGCTGAAGTCGAGTATGTCAGAGGGATGAGTACCTCTTGAGGCCGAGGCAAGCCAGATGTTGCCTCCGTGTATGTCCTTAACTCTATCCACCTTATTCTAAAATCGCCCTCGCGTCGGCTACGACAGCGCCCCTTTCATGCACGATAAGCGGGTTTATCTCAAGCTCTTTTATTCCGTCGACGCGGGCCATTATCTCGCCAAGCTTGATGAGAGCGTCGGCAATGGCGTCGAGGTCTTTTATTGTCTTGCCCCTGAAGCCTGTGAGTATTGGGAAGCCCTTTACCTCAGCCATCATCTCAAAGGCCTCTTCCCTCGTAATCGGCGCAAGTCTGAACGAGACGTCCTTCATGAGCTCGACAGTCACGCCACCTATGCCGAACATGACTACCGGGCCGAACTGCGGGTCCCTCAGGCAGCCCACTATGACTTCCGCGCCAGAGCCTACCATCTCTTCCACGAGGAAGCCCTCGATAATGGCGGTCGGGTAGTCGTCGGCCATGCCGAGAATCATCCCCGACCACTTCTCTTCTATCTCTTTTTCGTCCATGACATTGAGGAAGACCCCTCCGGCGTCGCTCTTGTGGATGATGTCAGGGGAGATGAGCTTCAGGGCGACCGGAAAGCCTATCTCTCTGGCGGCCTCTATCGCGCCGGAGACGTCCTTGACGACCCTTGAGGCAGGCACCTGGAAAGAGGCGAGCTTCAACACCTCTTTCGCGTCAGGCTCGACCAGCACTTTCCTGCTGACGCTCAACGCCTCCTTCACTATCCGCTCAATACCGCGCAGGTCCATCAGCGCCTCCCCTGCCTTTTCGAAAGGACACAGGCCGCTGTAACGGCGGCCTCGGGGGTCAGGAACGCGGGGAGCCCGGCCTCGTGAAAGAGCCTTATCCTCTCCCTCGAATACGCGCCTCCCGGCGTGCATGCGATTATGGGCTTTTCATTGAAGCCCGGCTTTTGCGCGAGCATGCCCGGCAGGTTGTCGGTAAGCGCGGGAGGGCCCCATAGAGCCGCGACTATGACCATGTCGTAGTAGTCGCCTGACATGGTCTTGCTGAGAGCGAACGCGAAGGACTCATCAGTCGCGCTCCCCGTAAGGTCAAGAGGGTTGCCTGTCGTGAAGTACGGCGGGAAGGCCGCGGAGAGCTCCTCTATGAGCTCTTCAGGAAGGGGCGGGACAGTGAGCCCGGCAGCGATGCACTCGTCAGCTACGTTGACGCCCATGCCGCCGCCGTCGGTTATTATCATGACCCTTTTGCCTGCCGCGCCCGAGGTCAGGCCGAAGGCCTTGCAGGCCACGAGAAAGTCCTCATAGCCATTAAGCTCTATTATGCCGGCCTTCCTGAAGGCCGCCCTGTATATCTCATAAGACCCGGCGATGGCGCCTGTATGGGAGCGGGCGGCGGATATCCCTGAGGCTGATTTTCCGACCTTGACTGCCATTACCGGCTTTATGGCAGAGCACCTCGCGGCAGACTCGACAAAACGCCTGCCGTCCTCTATCGACTCGACGTAAATGGCTACTGCCTTTGTCTCAGGGTCTTCGGCGAGGAAGTCGAGACAGTCTGCCTCGTCTACGTCTGATTTGTTCCCGTAGCTTACGACTCTGGCGACCCCTATGCCGTCGGTCGCGAGTTCGTCGATGGCCGTCGCCGCGAAAGAGCCGCTCTGCGAGATGATGGAAAGAGTACCCCTGCCAGGCCTCCTGACCCTGTCCCTGGGAACGAAGAAGGTGTCGAGCCCTGTGACCGCGTCGTATATTCCGAGGCAGTTCGGGCCGATGACGCGGATGCCTGTTGAGCGCGCCGCGTCCTTCAACGCCTTCTCGAGGAGGACGCCTTTCGGGCCTGCCTCGGCAAAGCCGCCGCTTACTACGACCGCGCCGGCCGCGTTACCTCCGGTATTCAGGATAGCCTCTGGGACAGATTCTGCCCCGAGAGCGTAGACAGCGAGGTCTACGGGAGAGCCGATGGCCTCTATCGAAGGGTGGCATCTGAGCCCCATGACCTCATTGTAGTGTGGGTTCACGGGGTATATGGCCCCCTTGAACGAATTCCTGAGGTTCTCGAGTATGATACCCGATATCTTTCCGGCTGACGGGCTCGCACCGACAAGGGCTATCGACGACGGACTGAAAAAAGCCGTCAGGTCATGTCTTTTCTGCATCCGCGCTTTCAGCGCCTCCTACTGGTCGAGCTTGAACGCGACCTTGATCACTGCCTGATACTCGGCTACCTTGCCGTTCTCGATGCGGCCGTGCTGCTCCACTACGTCAAACCAGGCGAGGCCGTGAAGCGAGGTCGACGCCTTGGCGACGGCCTTGTTTACGGCGTCCTCGAAGCTCACCGAAGATATTCCTATGATCTCTATTTTCTTGTAGACCCTGTCCATGACGAACCTCCTTGAGAAGCTGTTTTCCCGACGCCTTTACCTGGCGTTGCGGGCCGTCAAAAAGATAAAGGCCGCGCCTGCGGCCATTACCGCCATGTTGACAGCGTAGCTTTCCATGTGCTCACGCCTGAAGCTCGCTTTAAGCTCATCTATCTTCGCTGGCTCTGCCGCGCTCTTGAGCTCGAGGCGCACCTGCCTTGCCCTCGGCCCTATGACCATGCCTGAATACATGGTAAGGCCCGTCATGAAGACGAGGAGGGCTATCCTCGCCCTGGGAAAGGATTTCTCCCTGAACGACAGGAGCAGGATTGACGCGACAGCTATGAAACCGGCGGCGTAACCGAGAGCCCAGTACTTCGGGAACAGGGTCGAGACAAGGTCGCCCGCAGTATCCCTCGGCAGCGCCTTGAAAATCGCCGGAGTGACCAGAAAGGTGAAGAACACCTGGCCGCCTACCCATACGGCGACGCTGAACAAAAGCACGAACCTCAAAGCGTTGGACATTGAAGAGCCTCTATCCGGCAGATGAGATGACAACAGATCCTTTTACAGCGCAAAGACGGCCGCGACCCTCACCACGAGCGTCAGAGAGACCATGAGGAATGTGGTCGCGTACATGAGCCTTATCGACGACAGGACTATCAAAGGGTCGAACTGGCGCGCCTCAACCCCTATGAAGGGTTTTACAGACTCTCTGCCCCCGTAGGATGACGGCCCTCCGAATCTCACGCCGAGAGCGCCCGCGAAGGCCGCTTCTATTACCCCGGAGTTCGGGCTCGGGTGCTTGCCTCCGTCGCGAAGCATTGTCCTCATTGAAGACAACCAATTATACCCTAAAATAAAAGAAGCTGAAACGGCAAGAACTCCCGCGATTCTGGCGGGGATGTAATTCGCCGCGTCGTCGAGCCTCGCGGAAAACCATCCAAAGGAGATGTATCTCGCGTTCTTGTAGCCCACCATCGAATCGAGCGTGTTCACGGCCTTGTAGGCCATCATCAGGGCCGGGCCTCCGATGGCAAGGAAAAAGAGCGGGGCCACGACCCCGTCGGAAGTGTTCTCCGAGACGGTCTCGGTAGTTGCCCTCAGTACATCTTTTTTGTCGAGGCTTCCCGTATCCCTGCCGACTATCCTTGAAAGCCTTATTCTTGCCGCCTCTATGCCGCCGTTATCAAACGCCTTCAATACTCCTTTTGCCTCATCCCCCAAAGACCTTGCCGACATGCCCGTCCAGACAAGGAGCGTCGATACCGCGAAGCACAGATAAGGCGATATCTCGTAGGAGATGAACAGTATCGCGAGGCTCGCCCCGTATACGACAGCGACTGTCAGGACCGCGAGCAACGCCCCGCCTGCCTTTTCCCATCCCGAGGTCGCGGGGAGCTTCCTCAAATGCTTTTCAAGCGTCGTTATGAGCCTTCCGATCCAGCGCACCGGATGGGGGAGCTTTTCATTGTCGCCGAAGACAAGGTCGAGGAGATACCCTGAAACAAGGGCTACCGGTGAAAATGGGACCAGGTTCAGCAGCTCAAAGAACCACCTCATAGCCCGATGGCCCTCAAAACTTCTTCCATCTCCACGCTCTCTTCAAAGAGCCTCGCGAGCTCAGAAAGGGATGCTTCCCTCGCCTCGCTGAACGAGGACTTAGGCAAAGCCCTTGCCCCAAGAGACTCAAAGAGCGCGTTCCTGAAGCCGTCGTTATCGAATATGCCGTGAATATAGGTGCCGCAGACGCGTCCGTCGGCAGATGCGCCGCCGTCGCTCACTGAGACGCCCTCGCCGTTTCTCTCGTTGATTGCCGCAAAGGGCGCGCAAGAGGCTATCGACTCTCCCATGTGTATCTCATAGCCCTTTACATCGAACTCCCTTTTGCCGAACCCGGCAGTGCCTGACACCTGAAATGTGGACTTCTCTTTATTGAGGACTGTCTCTACATCGAGCAGGCCGAGGCCTTGAGCCTCGGCAACGCCTGACTCCACGCCAAAGGGGTCTGAGACTTTTTTTCCCAGAATCTGAAAGCCGCCGCAGATGCCGAAGACTGAAGCTCCCTGCGCCGCGTGCTTCTGGATAGCGGCGGCAAGGCCTTTTTCATGGAGCCAGAGGAGGTCTTCTATGGTGCTCTTCGTGCCCGGGATTATGACAAGGGCCGACCCTTCTATCTCAGACGGAGATTCAGCGAAGACGACACTTAATCCGGGGTCAGCCTTCAACGGGTCGAAGTCAGTGTAGTTCGAGATCCTCGGCAGCTTTATGACAGAGACCTTGAGGCGGCCGGAGGTGCAAGAGCCGTTGTTTTCGAGGCCTACGCTGTCCTCGTCAGGCAGGACGAGCCCGGAAAAATGCGGCACTACGCCAAAGACTTTCTTTCCAGTGCGCTCTTCGAGAAAATCGAGGCCCGGCATGAGGAGGGTTTTATCTCCCCTGAACTTGTTTATGATGAAGCCCTTGACGCGCGCTCTTTCAGATTCAGAAAGGAGCTCAAGCGTGCCCACGAGAGAGGCGAAGACCCCGCCCCTGTCTATGTCGCCGACGAGAAGGACAGGGCTGTCAACCGCCTCGGCAATGCCCATGTTGGCTATGTCGCCTTCCCTCAGGTTTATCTCGGCCGGACTGCCCGCTCCCTCGATGACGATGACGTCGTAGACCGAAGAGAGGGCCCGGTAGCTCTCAAGGACAAACTCCATAGCCTTGGGCTTGAACTTGTGGTACTCAGCCGCGCTCATCACCGAATGGACCCTGCCCTGTATGATAACCTGTGAGCGGGCCTCTCCGGTGGGCTTCAAGAGCACGGGGTTCATGTGGACGCTCGAAGGGATGCCCGCGGCCTCGGCCTGAAAAGCCTGCGCGCGGCCTATCTCGCCGCCGTCGGATGAGACGGCCGAGTTCAACGCCATGTTCTGCGCCTTGAACGGCGCGCACTTGAAACCCCTGTCAACAAGGCACCTTAAAAGGGCCGCCGTAAGGACCGTCTTGCCGACATGAGAGCTCGTACCCTGGAGCATTATGTTTTTTTTGACCTTCAGCATCGCTCTTTCACAAGACCTGTTCTCGAAAGCCCCTGACCTCTTTTTCCTTTTTCTTCCAACCAGAAGCCGGACAGATTATACTACTTTCCTCAAGACCAAAATAGAGGTTTATCTTCCATGCTTGGCAGGGGCTCCATCAGAACTGAAAGCTCTATTAAAACAGGGACTCCCTTCGAAATTGAAGGGGCGGCCTTCGATTGCCTCATGGAATGGATCCCCAGGCCAGGGGAGGCGTTTACAGTCTCCGGGCCTGACAACACCCTCTTCCGGGCGAGGCTCACCGAGCTTCTGGAAAATTCGGCAACTTTGCTGGCGTACGAGAAAATGGGCATTGCAGAAGAAGGCCCTGAGATACTCCTCATGCAGGCCCTTCCTGAAAGGGAGCGCATGGAGACTATCATACAAAAGGCGACAGAGCTTGGGGTGAGCTCCATACTGCCGTTCAAGTCTGAAAAGTCGATAAGCCTCACCGAGCTCGACTCGCGCCAGAGGCGCTCTCACAACTGGGGAGAGATAGCGAGAAAGGCCGCTAAACAGTCGAGACGCCCTGATATCCCCGAAGTCCTGCCCTATCGCCAGTTCGAGGAGGCCCTGAGAGCCGCGGAAGGCTTTGAATTGAAGCTCCTCCTCTGGGAAGGGGCGCAAATCGAGCTCAAAGACCTGCTCAAGAGAACGACTCTACCAATCGCGGGCGCGGCGGTCCTTGCCGGGCCTGAAGGCGGATTTACGAAAGAGGAGATAAAAGCCGCGGAGGAAAAAGGATTCGTCAGCATAAACCTCGGTTGGAGAATCCTCAGGACAGAGACAGCCGCAATATTCTCAACAGGACTTCTGAGGCACACACTCGGCGGATAGGCTTGAAAACGCCGTCTGAGAAGAACAAACTGCTTTGCCCATAACGTGCAAAGGCGTGGTATCATGCTGCCATGACCTGGGTCCTGTTCGCGCTCACAACAGCGATTGCCCTCTCGACCGCCGACGCCCTGAGCAAGCGGGCGCTCGGCAAAACAGACGAGCTTGTCATCGTCTGGGTCAGGGAAGGGTATGCCCTCCCCTTTCTGGCGCTCGCGCTCCTGTTCGTCCCGATCCCTGAGCTCGACGCCACGTTCTGGCTGACGGTTTGCGGCCTCGTCCCGCTCGAGGTAATATCCCTCGTCCTCTACATCAAGGCGATAAGGCTCTCCCCGCTTTCGCTCACTGTCCCGTTCCTCGCCATGAGCCCGGTCTTCATCATCTTCATAGCCTTCGCGACACTCGGAGAGGTGCCTTCCATTGGAGGCATCATCGGGATAGTCCTTATCACGGCCGGAGCGTACACTCTGAACGCGAGCGCGTCAAAACAAGGGCTTCTGGAGCCGGTAAAGGCGATATTCAAGGAGCCGGGGTCAGTCCTCATGCTTATCGTCGCGGTCATATACAGCGTGACCTCGACGCTCGGCAAAGTGGCGGTCCAGCACTCGAGCCCTGTCTTCTTCGGCTTTTTCTACCCGCTCACGCTCACCATAGTCCTGACAATATTCTTGAGCGCTAAGGGCAAGCTCGGCTCTGTCTTTGAAAAGCCCGCCACATTCCTTCCGATAGGCCTTTGCACCGCGACGATGGTGATAACGCATTTCATGGCGATAAGCATGACGCAGGTCGCCTACATGATAGCCGTCAAAAGGCTCAGCCTCGTGTTCAGCGTTATTTACGGTTGGGCGATGTTCAAAGAGGAGAAGATAAAGGAGAGGCTCCTGGGAAGCGCGATAATGCTCGCGGGCGTGGCGTCTATTCTGATCTTCTGAAGATTTGAATTGAGGTCATGGTTTTTTTCGCGCGGCCTTTCAATCAGGCTGCACGAGTATGCTGACGCGCCTGTTGGCAGGGTCAAAGGGGTCGTCCCTTAACGGGACAGCGTCGGCGTAGCTCGTGACCCTGGTTATCTTGGCGGCGTCAAAGCCCTTTGAAACAAGCTGGCGGCGGGCAACGTTCGCCCTGTCGGCCGCGAGCTCCCAGTTGGTGTAGTTGCCCCCCGGGTATCTCGATCTGTCGGTGTGCCCCTCTATGGCGATGGCGTTCGGGAACTCGCTTAAAACCTCGGCCAGAGTAGATATGACCTCCTCGCCGCCTGGCATGAGCTTGGCCGTACCGCTCTCGAACATGGGGCTCATGTCCCTCTCGGTAAGCTCGAGCCTTATCCCCTCGCTCGTCGTGAATATCATCACCTGCTCCCTGTACTCGTGGAGCTTGTCCTCGACTATCTTGTTGAGCTTGGCGGCAATGAGCTCGAACCTCTTGTCCCGGCTCTTTATCCCGCCTTCTTCCGCGTCTATCTTGACCGGGCCGCCTATCATCGTGGAAAAGCCTGTCGCTCCTCCAGCCTCGGTGCCCTTGAAGACGGTATGCGACCTGAAGTACTCGGCAACAGCCTTCTTGGTGTCTATCGAGAGCATGGCGACCAGCCACAGGACCAGAAAAAGGGCCATCATGGCAGTAACGAAGTCGGCGTAGGCGACCTTCCAGGCGCCTCCGTGGTGGCCTCCTCCGTGACCCTTCTTTATCCTCTTTATTATGATGGGCTGGTTCTGCGGGGCCGCGCTCATGATCAGGCCGCCTTTTTCCTGACAGCGGTCTCAAGTTCCTTGAAGGTCGGCTTGGAGTCGCTGAAGAGCACCTTCCTCGCGCTCTCTACCGCAAGCTGCGGGGGCAGCTCCTTTGAGAAAGCAAGGATGGCGACCTTTATGGCCTCGTAGTACTTTGCCTCGTCCTTTGCCCTGTACTCGAGGTTGCTGCCGATGGGGCCAAGGAAGCCGTAGCACAGGAGTATGCCGAGAAAAGTGCCGACAAGGGCCGCAGCTATGCTGTGGCCTATGACGTCGGGCGACTCGCTCATCTTGCCCATCGTTATGACGACGCCGAGGACCGCGGCGACTATACCGAAACCGGGCAGAGAGTCCGCGACCTTGCCGATGACGGCCGACGGCATGTTTGATTCCTCGTGATGGGCTTCCAGTTCCCTGTCCATCATCTCCTCGAACTCGAAGGGCTTGACGCCAAGGATGTAGATCCTGAAGTTATCGCAGATGAACTCGACCGCGTGGTGGTTTTTCATTATCTGCGGGTATTTCTTGAATATCGGGCTCTTTTCCGGAGCCTCGATGTCAGCCTCGACCCCGAGCAGGCCGTCTTTCCTTGCTTTCGCGAAGAGCAGGTACATGAGGCTCAGGAGGTCGACGTACTCTTTTTTCCCGGGGCCGCTTCCAAAGAGCTTGGAGAGGTTTTTAAGGATCTTGATGAGTGCCTTTGGCGTGCAGGTAATGACAAGAGCGCCGAGGGCCGCGCCTCCGAGGATTACGAACTCGGCTGGCTGGAAAAGGACATGGACATTGCCTTTCTCCATGAGATAGCCGCCGATTATAGAACCAAAAACAATAAGTACGCCTATTATCGGGAACATGCGGGGAACATCCTATGGAAGTATTTCTCTACTTATCGGCGGGTTGCGGCGTAACTTTACGGGGTCTGGGGAGTTTCAGGGAAGTATTTCAGAAAAAACTTTTTCCATGTCGCCAATGGCGGCGCCAGTTGCCAGAACCGATTTCTCCCTGGACTTGTGCCCTGATGAGATGGAAAAGGCGCTCTTTCGCAACCCTGTGATATCCGAGAGGAATTCTATCAGGGACCGGTTGGCCTCGCCCTCGACCGGAGGGGCTGTAAGCCTTATCTTCAGGGAGCCTTCAAGGGTTCCTTCTATCTGGTTTCTGGAGGAGCGTGGCTGGAGACGGACGCGTATGAGGACGCCCTCGGAGTGCGCCGTGAGAAAGGGGTACTTACTTGGAGAGGTACTTGAGCTTGTCCGTTTCCTCATCGGCCCGCCTGGCCTCCTCTTCCTCAGCGAGGAAGACGCCGGAGTGATAATCGAGCACCGCCTTCATGGACGCCTCCAGCTCCTTTCTCTGCTTACGGAGCCTGTAAATGTCGTCCTGCACCCGGGAGGCCCTCTCCTGCGCCTGCCTTATTATATCCTCGGCATTGAGCCTGGCCTCGGCAACGACCAGCTCGGCTTCCTTGCGGGCGTTGGCCTTCAGGTCGTCTACCATCCTCTGCGCTGTAGTTATGGTCTCGCGCAGGATGTTCTCGTTCGCCGCGTAATCCCTGTTGCGCTCGCTGAGGTCGCTGATCCTCTCCTCGAGGGCCATTATCTCCCTGGCCGCCTCCTCAAGGGCGTCGGCCGCCATGTCGCGGAGCTCTTCCACCCCTTTTACGTCGTAGCCCTTGAAGCTCTTCCTGAGCCCGTGGCTCCTTATCTCAAGCGGTGTCAGTTTCATATGCCTCCTCCGGTCTTAAGCCTTAACGCCAGCTCCATGATGGATGGTATTACGGCCCACTGGAAAAAATATATGATGAAGATCACGATAAGGGGCGAGAGGTCGAGCCCGCCCATGTACGGCACCACTTTCCTCACCCTGTAAAGGACAGGCTCTGTAACCTGATAGAGGAAACGCACTATCGGGTTGTACGGGTCTGGGTTGACCCAGGAGATGAGAGCCCTGACAACGATTATCCAGAAGTATATCGTAAGCGCCATGTCGAGTATCTTGGCGAATCCGACCAGAAAGTTTGAAAGTACGAACATTTTTACCCTGTCTCCCGGAGAAAATTATTGAAGTAGTATGTTGTCGCTTACGGATTGACGTATGCCTTCTGAAAATCAGCTGTTTTTTCCGAGGTCAAGGAAGTTTGGAGCTAAAAAGCGCGGCATATATGACAATATGTGAGCATTTTTATTTACGCCCTGAAACAGATATCAGGAAAAAGAGCGATTTTCAGAACCTATTTTCCCGCTGACAGCTCTTTCGCCCTTTTGGTGGCGGCCTCGACCGCCTTTTCTATTATCTCACAGAAGCCGCCTTCGTCCAGCTTTTTAAGGCCGGCCATGGTCGTGCCTCCAGGGGAAGTCACCATGCGCCTGAGCTCACCAAGGTCCTTGCGGCTGTCAATCGCGTATTTGGCCGCGCCAAGAACCGTCTGCATGGCGAGGGCCTTAGCCGTATCAGAGGCCAGCCCGAGCTTCACCCCGGCCTCTATCAAAGCCTCCATGAAGAGAAATACATAGGCCGGCCCTGACCCGCTCAAGCCGGTGACAGCGTCCATGAGCGATTCGTCCTCTATGACGGTCACGGCCCCGACGGTCGAGAAGAGGGCGGCCGCGAGCTCGAGATGTCCGGTGCCGGCTCCCGGGCCCGCGCAGATGGCGGTCGCCGCCTCGCGGACTGTCGCCGGCGTGTTCGGCATGGCCCTCACTATCGGCATGAAGTGCTTCAAGCCCGCGTCTTTCAAGGCTTCCATGATGCTGGCCGTTGTTATGCCGGCTGCCACCGAGATTAGGAGCTGGCCCTGTACTGCTTCCGGGGCGATCTCGGCGAGCACGCCAAGGGCGTCCTGCGGCTTGACCGTGAGGAATATTATATCCGAGCTCCTCACCGCCTCGAAGTTGCGGCTGAAGACCTTTACCTCATGGACTTCCGCCATGTGGATGAGCCGCTCGCTCATCCTGTCAGCCGCGACAATATGGCCGGGAGCGACGCTCCTCGAGGAGATGAGCCCCTTGATAAGGGCCTCGGCGAGGTTGCCTGCGCCGAGGAATCCTATTGTTTTTTTAGTGAGCATATTTTGTATGAGGGAGGATCAGGCGGTCTTGGCGGCTTTCTTGTCAGGCGCTGTCCTTGTACCGAAGATGGCAGTGCCGAGCCTTACCATTGTGGCGCCTTCTTCTATGGCTACTTCGAAGTCGCTTGACATGCCCATTGAAAGCTCCCGCAGATAAACGCCGGGAAGCCTCTCCTTGTTTATGCGCTCGGCGAGCCTGCGGACCATCGCGAAGTACGGCCTCGACATCTCAGGCTGCTCAAAAGAAGGAGGTATGGCCATGAGGCCGCGCAGCCTTAAATTCGGCATGGCCGACAACGCCTTCGCGAGCTTTACCGCTCCATCAGGGTCAACCCCTGCCTTGGTCTTTTCCCTGGCTATGTTGACCTCTATCAGTACATCGAGCGGCTCTGATGCCCGCTTGTTGAGCTCCTGGGCAAGTTCCACAGAGTCGACCGTGTGTATGAGGTCAAAGAGCTCGACGGCGAGTTTGGCCTTGTTCTTCTGCAGATGGCCAATGAAGTGCCACTTCAGGCTCTTTTCCTTGAACTTGCCCATCTTCTCCTGGGCTTCCTGGACATAGTTCTCGCCGAAGACGCGCAGGCCCGCTGAAATGGCCTCTTTGACGCGCTTGGCCTCGACCGTCTTGGTGACCGCGATGACCGTCACTTCTCCCGGGTCACGGCCTGCCCTTCTGGCGGCCTTTCTTATTCTTTCTTGGATGTTGAGGAGGTTGTCGGAGATGGTTCCCGTCATCAGGAATGCCCGGCAAAGTGGATTTTTGAGGACCCCGAATGAACTACCTGAATCAGAACATGCCGAAAATCAAAGAGAATCCAGACCTGGAGAAAAACCCGTACAACTTCAATGTGACTTCCATGTCACGCGACGTTTAGCAGTCCTTATAGCACAGATGGCAGGCCTATCCAAGCAAAATCTTGAAAATTTCAGCAATAAATGATGAAAATTTCGATTTTTTCCAGTAATCAGGAGGCGAGCGGCTTCAACAGCGGCCCCATGTAGTGGAGCCAGGAAATCTCCCAGACGGCCGCGGCAAAAAGTATGACCGCGACAAGAAGATATAGCCTCGCGCCGTCTCTTGCGGCAATTTTCAAGGCTTCTGACCGGCTTTCCGTGCCTTTTCTCGAGGGCCACAGGTACGAGAGCCCCAGGTCGGCCCCTATCGCGGAAGAGACGCAGTACGCCCCGAACTCGAGGATGAATGTGCCGTAGAATATCACGGCCATCGCAAGAGAAGTGTCCATGTCGGCAACGAGTATGCCTATGAGAAAGCTCCTCCAGACGGCTATCATGTACGGGAAGAAAAAGACGAGGCCTGTAAGGGTCGTCGAGACGAACGCGCCCATGACCAGGTTGAAGGCGAATGTGTAGAGTATCTTCAACAGGAGGTTGTCAGCCAGCACCCCGGTAAGCGGCTTGAGGTAGGAGAGATCCTGCAGGTTCTTGAGCTGCTCGGTACGCAGATCGAGTACGCCCGGGTAGCCTTGAGCGACCATCCACTGCCCCAGGCCCAGAAAAACAATATGGACAAGGGCGAAGAATACTATTAAATTCCGCCGCCGTCTGGCGGCCATGATGGATTCCCTGAAAAGTTCTTTGACGCGCACCGCTTCTGTCCGTTCATGGCGTGATTTAAAGAAAACAATATTAGCAGATAAACCGCACGATTAATTGATAAAAATTACGAGGGAGGCCGCGCTCGGCTTCCAGAGGCAAAAAAAACGGGGAGCCCTTATAAAAAGAGCCCCCCGTTGAAAGAGCGTATAAATTTAATGCGTAAGGTTCAGCCCTCGCTGAAGCCCTTGAGGAGCTTGGCCCTTGTAGGATGCCTGAGCCTCCTTATTGCCTTCGCCTCTATCTGGCGCACCCTCTCGCGGGTGACGCCTAAAACCTTGCCGACTTCCTCGAGCGTGTAATCCTGCTTTTCGCCTATGCCGAACCTCATGCGCAAGACCTTCTCTTCCCTGGGGGTGAGGGTCTCGAGCACGGCGTTTGTCTGGTCTGAAAGGTCTTTTTCTATTGCCGCGTCAGCAGGCGAAGGCGACTTCTCGTCTTCTATGAAGTCCCCGAGTGAGCTCTCCTCGTCGTCGCCAATTGGCGTCTCAAGAGAGAGGGTCTGCTTCATGAGCCTCAGGATGCGCCTGACCTTCTGGATGGGTATGTCCATCCTCTCGGCTATCTCTTCGGGATAGGGTTCCCTGCCGAGTTCCTTCAGAAGCTGCCTTGAAGTCTGAAGGAGCCTGTTGATGGTCTCTATCATGTGGACAGGTATCCTGATGGTCCTGCCGTGGTCGGCGATGGACCTCGTGATGGCCTGCCTTATCCACCATGTCGCGTAGGTGGAGAACTTGTAGCCCTTCTTGTAGTCGAACTTGTCAACGGCCTTCATGAGGCCGATGTTGCCTTCCTGGATGAGGTCTGAGAATTTGAGGCCGAGGTTCACATACCTCTTGGCAATGGAGACGACGAGACGGAGGTTGGCCTCGATGAGGCGCTGCTTGGCCTCCCACATGTTGTAGTCGTGGACCTTGACCTGGCGCGCTATCTCCTTGAGGTCGCCCCTTTTCATCTCGAGGCGCTTCATTATCCGCTTTATCCTGAGCTTTGCCCTCTCCTGCTTCTTGGGGCCCTTCTTGGACTCCTCGCGCTCGATGAGGTGCTCGAGCCTTACGATCCTCTTTACGATGCGCCTTATGATATTTATGCTGAGGCTTACCTCGTTAAGGAGCTTGTACGCGCTCTCGGGCTTTCTCCTCTTGAGGCGCTCGAGCTTGGAGATTATCTCTTCAGAGGCATCGGAGGCGCTGGCACCCTCCTCGAGCTCTTCTTCAGCCTCCTCCATGAGGTTGCGGAGCGAGGATTTGCCCGCCTTGAACCTCTCGACCACCCTCAGGACTTCCACGACCGCGAAGGGGCTCGAAAGGGTCATCCTCCTGAGCTCGTTCCTGCTCTCCTCTATCCTCTTGGCATAGACTATCTCTTCTTCGCGCTTCAGGAGCGGGACCGCGCCCATCTCCCTCATGTATATCCTGACGGGGTCTTCGACGCGCTCGGCCTCTTCAACGCCCGCTTCTTCTCTTGTCTCGGCGGCTTCCTGGGCATCGGCGCCCTTTTCAGAGGTATCGACTACGTCTATACCGAGATCCCCCAGGGTCTCAAGGAGGGTGTCCATCTCCTCGACTGAGAAATTATCCTGCGGAAACGCGTCGTTAATCTCGTCGTATGTGAGAAAACCCTTATCCTTGCCAATGTCGATAAGGTTTCCGAGTTCCTGGTTGTTGCCGTTGCCGCCGCTTGCCTTCTTGGTCATAGCCCTTCCTTTGTAGGTGTTTCCTGGGACAGAGAAATCATTTAATCCTAACATAACTTTACAGCAAATGTCAAGCCGGGTCAAGTTAGCGGATTTACGTTATTTTTCACGAAGATAGTTGACCGTGGGGGCCTCATGTGCTAAATTTTCAAATCCTCCGTTTAACTGCGGCTTTTAAAGATATTACAGGATGCCGGTCAATGACACCTGTCACCCCTCAGGAGACATGTTAAATAAAAAGTTTAACAGGGGATTGCTCAAGGGCGTCCCCGCCGTCCAGCTCTGGCTCGCGGCCTTAGCGTCCCTGTTTATTATTTCAGGCTGCACGCCAAACGACCCTTACAGGGCTTCGGAAAAAGGCGCGAACATATTCTACACGACATTCCTCGAGCCACCCAAACACCTTGACCCGGCCAGGGCGTACAGCTCTGACGAGTACGACTTCATAGGGCAGATCTACGAGCCGCTCCTGCAGTACCATTACCTCAAAAGGCCATATACCCTCGTCCCGCTTACAGCCGAGGAAGTCCCTAACCCTGTCTATTACGGACATGACGGCAAAGTCCTGCCCATGGACGCCGCCGCCGAGAGCGTCGCGATGGCCGTCTACGAGATAAAGGTCAGGAAGGGGATAAAATACCAGGAGCACCCCGCCTTTGCCAGGGGGGCCGACGGAGAGCCACTTTACAGGAGCCTCAGGAAAGGCGACCTCGACGGCATGGACGGCATAGCCGATTTTCCGATGAAGGGTTCGAAGGAGCTTGTCGCCGACGACTTCATCTACCAGATAATGAGGCTTGCCGACCCGAGGGTCGAAAGCCCCGTCCTTTCGATCATCGAAAAATATGTAGCCGGTCTTCAGGAGTTCTCCGGGGCGCTGCGCGACGACCTCTCCAGCATAAGGGAAGAGAGGAAAAGAGCCGCCGGGGCCTCCTACAACCAGGCTGTCGACGAACAGGAAAACCCCATAATCCTCGACTACTCGAAGCACCCTTTGCCCGGAGTCGAGAAGGTCGACGACCATACCTTCAGGATAATACTCAAGACAAAGTACCCGCAGTTCGCGTACTGGCTCGCCATGCCGTTTTTCGCGCCAGTGCCGAAAGAGGCCGCAGAGTTCTACGGCCAGGGGCCCCTTGCCGGGAAGAACATCACCCTCGACCGCTTCCCCATAGGCACCGGGCCGTACATGATGGAGACTAACAACCCGAACATGGAAGTCGTCCTCACGAGGAACGCCAACTTCCATTACGAGGAATACCCGGCCGAGGGCGAGAGCTCTGACAGCCCCAACGGGCTCCTGAAGAAGGCCGGCTCAAAGCTCCCGTTCATCGACAGGATAGTCTTCAAGCTCGAGAAGGAAGCCATCCCGAGGTGGAACAAGTTCCTTCAGGGCTACTACGACACTTCAGGCATAACCTCCGACAGCTTTGACCAGGCAGTCTCCATCAGCTCGGCGGGCCGTCCTGAGCTGACGGAAGCGATGGAAGAGCGGGACATACGGCTCCTGACCTCGGTGCGGCCCTCGACCTTCTACTCAGGCTTCAACATGCTGGAAGCGACAGTCGGCGGCTACTCGCCGGAGCAGCAAAAACTCAGGCAGGCCATATCCATCGCGCTCGATTACGAGGAATTCATCGAGATATTCAGCAACGGCAGGGGGGTTGGCGCCCACTCACCGCTGCCGCCCGGCATCTTCGGGTACAGAGAAGGCCGCGAGGGCATCAACCCATTTGTCTACGACTGGGACGAGACAAGAGGAAAGCCGGTGAGAAAGTCGATCGAGTACGCGAAGGCTCTCATGAGCGAGGCTGGCTATCCCGGAGGCAGGGACAAGACAGGACGCCCACTTGTCATAACCTTCGACAACCCCTGGACCGGGGCCGACTCGACCCAGATGATAAACTGGTACATAAAGAAGTTCAGCCTCCTCGGCATACAGCTCGAGAACAGGACGACAGACTACAACCGCTTTCAGGAGAAGATGTTCAGCGGCAACTTCCAGTTCTTCTCGTGGGGCTGGAACGCGGACTACCCTGACCCGGAGAACTTCTTCTTCCTGCTGGCAGGCTCGAACGCCAAGGTGCCCCACAAGGGCGAGAACGCGGCCAACTACGCCAACGCCGAGTTCGACCGCCTCTTCAAAATAATGGAGAACATGGAGAACGGGGAAGCGCGGGGCAAGGTCATAGACGAGATGGTCGCGATAGCCAGACAGGACGCTCCCTGGACATGGGGCTACCACCCGGTGGCCTTCACGCTCGCCCACGCATGGACAGGGAACCTGAAGCCCAACTCGATGGCGAACAACACTATGAAGTACCTTATCCTCGACGCCGCCGAAAGGCAGGCCAGGAGGCATGAGTGGAACAGGCCGATCTTCTGGCCTGTGGCTGTTGTCGTTGTTATAATCGCAGGGGCAAGCCTGCCTGCCATAATGGCCATGAGGAGAAAACGGGGGCTGGGGAAAAAATAGCGATGGCCCGTATCATCGCAGCCACGATTCACTAAAACAAGTCTGCTGGAAAACTCAGGCTGCTCAAAAAGTTCCAGATGCTAGGCGTCGAAGAGCGAGGAATGAGGCGTACTTTTTTGTACGCCGCAATTACGAGCGATGAAGACAACAACGCAGATGGGACTTTTTGAAGCTCCCATCGGCAAGCCGCAGGGAGCTTCGAAACCTAAGGAAGTATCGTTTTCTATTCGTTCGCTTGACCCCGCAGCAAAGCTGCGGGGAATACGCTCGCTGTGAGTTTTCAGCAGCCTCTGTCCAGCGAAAAAACTATGCTCAACTACATCATCCGCCGCATACTCTACGCCGTGCCCATTATAATCGGCGTCAACGTGCTCACAGCCGTGCTCTTTTTCTACGTGAACACGCCGGAGGACATGGCGAGGAAGATTCTCGGCGACAAGAACGTCACGCCGGAGGCCATTGAGAACTGGAAGACAGACCACGGCTACGACCTCCCGGCCTTCATAAACACCGCTGAAGGCGGCGTCAGGACGCTCACGCAGACTATCTTCTACCAGAAGTCGGTGCCGCTCCTGTGGCTGGATTTCGGCAGGTCTGACAGGAACAACATCGACATCAGCGGAGAGATACGCACGAGGATGTGGCCTTCCCTGGCCATAAGCCTGCCAATGTTCATGGCCGGGCTCGCAGTAAACCTCTTCCTCGCGATGATGCTCGCCTATTACAGGGCGACCTACATCGACATCTGGGGCGTGGTAGCCGCAGTGGCGCTCATGTCGGTGTCTACCCTCTTTTACATAATCGGCGGGCAGTTCATCCTCGGCAAGGTATTAAAGCTCTTTCCCATATCAGGGTACGACACAGGGCTCGATTCCCTGAAATTCCTTGTCCTTCCCATAATAATAGGTATTCTGGCCTCAATAGGCTCAGGCGTGCGCTTTTACAGGACTGTATTCCTCGAGGAGATAAACAAGGACTACGTGAGGACGGCCCGCGCAAAGGGGCTGACCGAAGGCTCCGTGCTCTTCAAGCACGCGATGAAGAACGCCATGATACCGGTGTTGACGAACGTCGTCGTCTCGATACCGTTCCTCTTCTACGGCAGCCTCATACTCGAGACCTTCTTCGCGATACCGGGCCTCGGCAACTTCACCATAGACGCGATTCAGGCGCAGGACTTCGCCATAGTGCGCTCCATGGTCTTTCTCGGCTCCATACTCTACATAGCCGGGCTCATACTGACCGACATAAGCTACACGCTCGTCGACCCGAGGGTGCGTTTTGAATAACACGCGGGCCGTGGCCGTGGTGCGCGCATCGGAATAAATACGGCATGAAAAAAATCAGCTTCAATCAAGAACCGGTCACGAATCCCGGTCACGGACACGGATAAAATGCCAGTAATCTTAGCGACCGACCTGATAGTCTACTTCATCGTGGCCTCGATCATCTACTTCGCCTTCGCGGCCAGAGGAGAAGGCGCGGCCGCGGCCGCCTGGCGCTCTCTCAAAAAGAACAGGCTCGCTCTATTGTGCATGGCGATACTCGGCCTCTACCTCTTCGTCGCCCTCCTCGACAGCGTGCGGTACAGGGACCCTGTCACCGGCGAAGACGGAGCGCCAGTTAAAACAGCCGATGGCAGGGAGGTCTGGAGCCCGCAGGCATTGAGCCTGCTTGAGAGGTCGCTCTCAGGCATGATGACAAACACCGAGAAGACCTATTCAGCGCCATTCGCGGATAAGCTTTTCGCCAAGGAATCGATAGAGCTCCCAGACGGCACTACGGCAAGGGACTACCCGAAGCTCAGGCACCCGGGAAACCACTGGCTCGGAACCGACAAGGTCGGCTCCGACGTCCTCTTTACCGCCCTAAAGGGCGTGCGCACGGCAATAGTCATAGGCGCCGGCACTACCCTCATAATCGTCCCGTTCGCGATATTCTTCGGGGTCATGGCAGGCTACTACGGCGGCTTCATCGACGACGCGGTCCAGTACATCTACACGACTCTCGCTTCCATCCCCGGCGTCCTCCTCATAGTCGCGTTCATGCTCCTTTTCGGCACGACCGGATTTCAGGGCGGGCTCATAACTGACTCCCAATTGGACTTCGGCGTCTTCATCTTCAACGACAGGCTCTTCTGGCTCGCGCTCATACTCGGCATAACCTCGTGGACAGACCTGTGCAGGCTCATCCGGGGCGAGACATTGAAGCTCAGAGAGCTTGAATACGTGCAGGCGTCAAAGGCCTTCGGCGTAAGGAGCCCTGGCATCATATACAGGCACATCGTCCCGAACCTCATGCACCTTGTGCTCATAACATTCGTCCTCCAGTTCAGCGGCCTCGTCCTGGCTGAGGCGATATTGAGCTACATAGGCATAGGGGTCGGCCCGCAGATGGGCAGCTGGGGCAACATGATAAACACCGCGCGCCTCGAGCTCTCGAGAGACCCGGTCGTCTGGTGGAATTTGCTCGCCGCCTTTGTATTCATGTTCGGCCTCGTTCTGCCGGCCAACATATTCGGGGACGCCGTGCGTGACGCGCTCGACCCGAGGCTGAGGTACAAGTAAGGCCTTTTTCGTGTCCGTGGCCGTGTTTCGTGGCCGTATGGTCTGAAACTGACAGGTGCCTCGCCACAAATCTCCTCCCACTCGATGGGAGGGGAAGTCAAAGAGATAGCTTCCCCGGTCACATAAAGACCTGAGAGGCAACAAAAAGGCAACCATTGGATACTCCGACCCTGAAAGTTGAAAACCTCAAAACCTTCTTCAAGACCCCCAGAGGTCTTGCGAGGTCAGTTGACGGCGTCTCCTTCGAGATAGCGCGCGGGTCTACCTTTGCCCTCGTAGGAGAGTCGGGCTGCGGCAAATCGGTCACGGCCCTCTCCATCATCCAGCTCGTCTCCGAGCCGGCCGGGTTCATCGCGGACGGCCGCATCCTCCTGAACGGCAGGGACATCGTGCCACTCGGCGAGCGCGAAAAGCGGGAGATACGCGGCAACAACATATCGATGATATTCCAGGAGCCCATGACCTCTTTAAACCCCGTCTTCACGATAGGCGAGCAGGTCATGGAAACGATCACCCTGCATCAGGGGAAGTCGGCCATGGAAGCGCGTCTGGCCGCTGTCGAGATGCTCGGCAGGGTCGGCCTGCTTGAGCCTGAAAGGCTCTTTGGCGAGTACCCGCACTCTCTTTCCGGCGGGCAGAGGCAGAGAGTCATGATAGCCATGGCCCTGGCGTGCAGACCAGACCTCCTCATAGCGGACGAGCCCACGACAGCCCTTGACGTCACTATACAGGACCAGATATTAAAGCTCATCAGAGAGCTCAAGGACTCTCTCGGGACCGCGGTGCTCCTCATAACCCACAACATGGCCCTCGTCTACCAGAACGCCGACTTCGTCGGCGTCATGTACGGCGGCAAGCTCGTCGAGACGGCCTCAGCAAAGGCCCTCTTCAGGACCCCTCTGCACCCTTACACTGTAAAACTCCTGCGCTCGATACCGGGGCAGGAAAAACGCGGGCTCAGCCTCGACACCATCCCAGGCACGGTGCCGCCGGCGACCGCGTGGCCAGAGGGCTGCCACTTCTCGGGACGCTGCCCCAAGGAGATGGCCGGGTGCGCGACGATCGAGCCGGAGCTTATCCAGAGGGCTCAAGAGCACAGAGTCGCCTGCCACCTGCACGACAAAGATTTCATGTCAAAGCCCCATTCAAGGCCCTTGAGCCAGGCGCCTGACACTCTTGCGGCCATAACCGCCAGGGCTCCAGGCACTGAAGTGATCCTTGAGGTCAAGGGCTTGAAGACATGGTACCCGGTGAGAAAGGGAATCTTGAAAAGGGTCGCGGGCCACATGAAAGCCGTCGACGGCATAGACCTTTCAATAAGAAAGGGCTCGACCCTCGCGCTTGTCGGAGAGTCTGGCTGCGGCAAGACGACAGCCGGCAAATCGATAATCAGGCTCATAAAGCCGACAGCCGGAGAGATCGTCTTCAAGGGAAAAGACCTGGCTTCGCTAAGTGAAAAAGAGCTCCGCGAGCACAGGTCCCTGATGCAGATAATCTTCCAGGACCCGTACTCATCCTTGAACCCGAGACTTACCGTGAGGGAGACTATCGAGGAAGGGCTCAGGACCCTGAGGCCCGGCATGAGCAGGCCGGAGAGGGCCGCTAAGACAGCGTCAGTCCTCCAGAGGGTCGGCCTTGCCCCGGAGATGGCCGGAAGATACCCGCACGAGTTCTCAGGCGGGCAGAGGCAGAGGATCGGGATAGCGAGGGCGCTGGCGGTAGACCCGGAGTTCATCGTCTGCGACGAGGCGGTCTCAGCGCTCGACGTGTCTGTGCAGGCGCAGATATTAAACCTCCTCAAGTCCATTCAGAGGGACTTTGGCCTCTCGTTCCTTTTCATAACCCACGACCTCGGGGTCGTCGAGTACATAGCCGACGAGGTCGCCGTCATGTACGCCGGGAAAATAGTCGAGAGGAACACCACGGCCGAACTATTCGCCGACCCGAAGCACGAGTACACGAAAAAGCTCCTTGCCGCCATACCGAAGATAGACGAGAAACTGATCTCAGCGTGGAAGCTGCCCAACTGATAGATGAGCGACGCCAGAGCGGGCTGGGAAAACAAAAGGGGCGGGCTGAATATTCAGCCCGCCCCTTTCTCATTTAAAAAGCCGGTGAGGTTTCTTATTCGTCCTCAGGCAGTTCTCTCTTGCGTGACCTGGGCACCATATTGACCTTGCCTGCCGCGACTTCACGGAGCGCGGTGACGACAGACTTGTTATCGGACTGCACGAGCGCAGGCGCGCCCTTCATAAGGTCTCTTGCCCTCTGGGAAGCGAGATGCACGAGTATGAACCTGCTGTGCACCTGCTTTAGACAATCTTCGACGGTAATCCTTGCCATGAGCCAGCCTCCTTGAATATCAAAAAACAGAAGAAAATTATACGATCGATGTACTGATATGTCAATCCTTTAAAATGCCGCCGAAAAGCTCCCTCAATCGGCCTTCCATCCTCATCGATGCCGCCCTCTGGGCCATCATCACCGCCTTGAGGTCCTCGAAAGCCCGGCCGAGATCGTCGTTCACTATGAGATAATCGTAAGAAGGTGCGCTCTTTATCTCTTCTTCGGCGATCTTGAGCCGTTTTCTGATGTCTTCAGGGCTGTCCTTGCCCCTGTCCACGAGCCTCTGCTCGCAGGCCTTGAGCGAAGGCGGGAGTATGAAGATGTACACGCCGCCCTTGAGAGTTTTTCTTATGCTGGCCGCGCCCTGCACGTCTATCTCGAGGATGACACTGAAACCCTCCTCGAGGAGCGCCTCGAGGTCTTTCCTGGAGGTGCCGTAGCGCCTGCCGTAGACCCCGGCGTGCTCCAGAAACTCGCCAGCAGCCACCATCCGGTCAAATGTCTCGTCATCTATGAACCAGTAGTCGCGGCCGTTCACCTCGCCGGGGCGCGGCTTCCTTGTCGTGTATGATACCGAGTTCCTTATCTCCGGGAAATGGGCCGCGGCCATCCTGCACAAAGTCGTCTTGCCCGCGCCTGACGGGGCGGAGATTATGTATGCGATGCCTTTCATCGTCTCATTTTTCCGTAAGCTGTTTTCATATATGGAATAGAATCCGCGTCCATCAAATCATCGGCGCCTTTACAGAAAACCGGGCTACTCGACGTTCTGCACCTGCTCCCTTATCTTTTCGACCTCGCCCTTCATCTCGATTACTGTCTGGGTTATCTGCGTGTCATTGGCCTTGGAGCCTATCGTGTTTATCTCCCTGCCGAGCTCCTGGCAGAGGAAATCGAGCTTCTTGCCGACAGGGCCCTCCTCATTGAGGAGCTTCCTGAACATATCGATGTGGCTCTTGAGGCGGGTCGCCTCCTCGGCCGTGTCTGTCTTTTCCGCGAAGATGGCGGCCTCCAGGAGTATGCGCGAGTCCTCGAACTTTCCGGCGAGCACCCTGTCCATCTCGCATTTGAGCCTCTCTCTGTAACTTTCGAGCATCTTCGGTATCCTCGCCTCTACGACCCTGAGAAAGGCCTCGAGGTTCTCAAGCCTTGAAAAAAGGTCTTTTGAAAGCGCTTCGCCTTCCTTGAGGCGCCATGCCTCGACCGCCTCGAGAGCCGCGACGAGCCCTGCCCTCACGCTGAGCCAGTCATCCTCGGCAAAGGGCCCCTTCCTCTCATAGGCGAATATGTCCTTCTGGCGCAAAAGGGTCGCGACGTCCATCTCGCCCTTCACGCCGAGCGCGTCCTTGAGCTCTCTGGCGGCCTCGAGATAGAGCCTTGCCATCTGCACGTTGAGCTTGAGCGCGGCCGTCTCTGCGCTCACCGGGTAGATGTGGACCGTGAAAGAGCCCCTCGCGAACGCCTTTTTTATCTCGTCCCTCAGGCGGGTCTCCATCGGGGAGAACCTCTCAGGATACCTCGCCGAGATATCTATGAAGCGGTTGTTAAGGGTCTTCACCTCGATGGTGAACGTGTCCCCTCCGATGGCGAAGTCACCCTTGCCCCAGCCTGTCATTGACTTGACCATCACACTGCCCCCTTCCAGACCTATTTCAAAAGCCTTGTCTTCAATCCCTTTGCCGCGGCTTCCCTTAACTCTTCCGGGCTGAGGGTCGCCGTTCCGACCTTGCCTACGACGACGCCTGCCGCGAAGTTGGCGAGCACGGCCGCCTCACGGAAGCTCGCGCCTCCGGCCAGAGCGAGCGCCAGGGTGCCGATGACTGTATCTCCCGCGCCGCTGACGTCAAAGACCTCTTTTGCGACGGTCGGTATGTGGGTCTCGGAGGAGTCCTCGAAGAGGCTCATGCCGTTTTCTCCCCTCGTGATGAGGAGGGCCTGGCAGCCGAGCGTGTTGAAAAGGACCTCTCCGGCCCTGTGGAGCGTCTCGTCGTCGTTTATTTCGACACCGGAGGCCTGGGAGGCCTCGAGGTTGTTCGGGGTCACGATGGTGACTCCCTTGTAGAAATCAAAGTGCTCGACCTTCGGGTCGACCGCCACCGGCCTGCCGAGCCTCTTGCAGACGGCGTTGGCCTCCTCAACGAGCTCCCGGGTTATGAGCCCCTTGGCGTAGTCGGATATGACGATTATATCGGCGGCTTTCGCCGCCTTTTTTATGTAGCTCAATATCCTGGCAGAGGTCTCCGGCTCTATCCTGTCCTTCTTCTCCCGGTCGAACCTGACCATCTGCTGGCTGTGGGCGATTATCCTGGTCTTTACGGTCGTAGGCCGCCGGCTGTCTTTTATTACGCCGTCGGCTTCTATGCCCTTTACCTTGAGCATCTCCACGAGCCGCCTGCCGTCGTCGTCAGCTCCGATGACGCCGGTTACCGCGGCGCGTCCGCCGAGGCTGTGTATGTTGTTGACGACGTTGGCGCTGCCGCCCAGGACTATCGACTCTGAGGTGACCTCGACGACCGGCACCGGCGCTTCAGGCGAGATCCTTCTTACCTTGCCCCAGATGAAATGGTCCATGATGAGGTCGCCTATGACGAGGATGCGCGCCTTCTTGAACTTTTCGATGAGGGTCTCGGCCCTCCTGAGGCTCAGGTATCGTCTCATCTGCTCTCCGCGGCTCTTCCATGAAAGCCTGCGTTAAATTACGGGGATTGACCCGTTTTATATAACACACTTCCCCTTTACGGGCAAACGCTAAAGCCCGCCATCGAGCCCGCCGGGAGGCGGCGGACAGGGCTGAGAAAGCGTCAGAATGTGAGGATGCTCTTTGGTCGAGGGTCTGTATTGATGGAAATAGCCTGGCTGGCTGGACTACTTCACCGGTGTCGCTTCGTCTATGAGCATGACCGGGATATCGTCCTTTATGGGGTACTTGATAGCGCACTTCTCGCAGATGAGCCCGTCCTTGGCGGACGAGAGCTTCACGGCTCCCTTGCACTTGGGGCAGGCGAGTATGTCGAGCAGTTCCTTGTCTACGGCCATAAGACCTCCTGTATCTCTGATAAGGTGGATTATATCACGGAAAATTTTTAAGGCTACTCCCTGGACATGCCGTCCTCGACGGCCTTCCTTCCGCCCATCCTCACGTACTCTACTCCGCCGATGAGGCTGACGATGACGCCGGTCGCGAACCACAGGAGGGAGAGCGTCAGGGCCTGTTCCTTGGTCGCCCCGGCCATCGTGAATAGGAATACGAAAGCGCCTTCTCTTATCCCGAGCCCTGAAAGGGATATCGGCAGCATCGCTATGACCGTCGTAAGAGGTATGAACAGGAAATAATAGGCCAGGGGTATGTCCATGCCAAGCCCCCTGCCGAGCACATAATAGCCTATCATGACGCCGCACTGGACGATGAGCGAGCAGACGAACGCCTTGACGAGTATGTCGCCGTGGCGCTTGTAGCTCATCAAGACCTTGTAGAGGGTGTCTATCTTCTGGTTGATGCCGTAAAAGTGGACCTTGTTCGCCAGCCTCATGGCCCCGGCATGGAGCGGGCCGACCCAGATGACGAGGCTCATGACGATGAAGCCGCCGATGAGCAGCGCGAAAAAACCGGGAAGGGGCGTGCCCTTGATGAGCGCGTAGCCCGGGATGAGCGTCAGGGCTGTGATCACCATGAGAGCGGCGAACCCCGAGTACCTGTCCATGAATATCGAGGCGATCGCGACATCTCCCTTGCGCGAGTACTTGTAGAGGTAGTAGCCCTTCACGATGTCGCCGCCGACCATGGTCGGCAAGAAGTTGTTGAAGAACATGCCGACGAAGTATATGGAAAGGAGGCGCAGATAGGAGACATCCAGATCTTTTTTAAGTATGACCGACCACCTGTAACTCGAGACCGACTGGTTGAAGACTATGAGGAGGGCGACGAACACGACCGCGAGCGGCTCGACAGAAGAGAAGGTCTGCCAGACGGCCTTGACGTCCATGTTGCGCATGAGAAAATACAGTATCGCGCCGCTTATGAGTATCTTTACGAGGGTCGAGAGGGCTGACTTCATCTTCCGAGCACCTTCTTGACCGTGTATATTGGCTTGCCCTGAGATTCGTGGTAGATCCTCGCGAGCATCTCGCCAAGAAGGCCCATGATGACGAGCTGCACTCCGAGTATCATGAACAGGACTGAGAGGGAAAGAAGCGGGCGGCCGCCGATGCTCTGCCCGAAGACTACCTTCTCGAAGCTAAGGTACAGGGCTATTATGAAGCCCAGAAAACCTAAAAGGAGCCCGCCCGGGCCGAAGGCGTGTATCGGCCTCGTGGAAAAGCTCTGGAGGAATTTGACCGTGATGAGGTCAAGGACGACCCTTATGGTGCGCGATATCCCGTACTTGGATTTGCCGAACTTCCTCGGGTGGTGGTTTGTCTCGACCTCGGTTATGGACGCGCCGAACCAGCTCGCTATCGCCGGGATGAAGCGGTGCATCTCTCCGTAGAGGCGCACGTTCTTTATGACCTCTTTCCTGTAAGCCTTCAACGTGCAGCCGTAATCGTGCAGGTGGACTCCCGTGACCTTCGATATGAGCCCATTGGCTATCATGGAGGGCAGGCGTCGTGAGATGAACTTGTCCTGCCTCTTCTTCCTCCAGCCGCTGACGACGTCATGCCCCTTCATCTTCTCGAGGAGCCTGGGGATGTCCGTGGGGTCGTTCTGAAGGTCAGCGTCCATGGTGACGATGATGTCGCCCTGCGCGTACTCGAAGCCCGCGGCCATGGCCGCCGTCTGGCCGAAGTTCCTCCTGAACGAGATGACGACGACTGCCGGGTCCTTCTTCTGATAGGCTTCCAGCACCTTGAAGGTATTATCCCTGCTGCCGTCGTCGACAAAGACTATCTCGTACTTCCTCTTGAGAGGGTCCATCACGTCTTTTATGGACTTGTAGAGATGGGGCAGCGACTCCTCTTCCTCATATACGGGTATTACTATTGAAACCGACTCTTCCAAAAAAAGACCCCTCCCGCCAGATGGCTCTCAGTAGTTCTCCAGTTTCCTTGCCTCAAAGCCCTTGAAGCCGTAGCAGCGGTACGCACAGAACTCCTTCACGGGCCTGCCCTGCCAGCTTATTGCCAGCAGTTCCTTATCGCACCTGTCGAAGGCCGCTTTAACCTCAGGGTCGAGCTCCGAGTCTCCGGCCTTCACATATATGGCGCTCTTTCCAGTGAGCCCCTCAGGGCCGGGCCACAGGTCGTACTGGTTCATGCGCCGGGTCCCGACGGCCGCGTTGTAGACGACCGGGTTGCCTTCGACGTAAAGGGCGAGCTCGCCAGCCGTCTGATAGGTGTCGCTTATGATGAACGGCTCGACGCCACCCGAAGAGGCGCTCATCTCATTTTTCATGCGCGTGACGCTTATCCCTAACCCTGCCCAGCCAACGACCCTGTTGAAGGGCGGCCCTGTGAGCACCTTCTTTACTCCCAGCGGCTCCAGGAGCCAGGGGAAGTAAGTCAGGAATGAGGCGGCCACCCCCATGACAACCGCAGTCGCCGTCAGAAAGAGAACGAGAGAGCGCCTTCTCTCGTAGAGCCTTCCGGCCGCCCAGACCGCCGCTGGAAAGGCCGTCACAAAGGCGGCCACAGCCCAATTGGCCTGCACCTTGCCGTGAAGGCTTTTAACGGCGAAAAAAACAAAGAGCGGGGCAGAGGTGAAAAAAACGAGCATGAGCTCGTCGCGCTTCTCCCTCAACCCCCTCGCGAAGGCCATCCATACGCCATAGACCAGGGCAGCGAAGACGATCGGCCCGAGGAGGGCCGCCTGCGCTCCGATGAACTCGAGCGCGTCGATGGCCGAAAGAGCTCCTTCGCCCAGGTGCGCCTGGCCCATTGTGTGCCGTATTGTAACCTGTCCATGCATAATATTCCAGAGGATTACAGGGGCCGCGAGGACAAGGCTTATGGCCCCGGCCATATACGGCTCAGGCCTCCTGAACCAGCGCCTCTTATCCCTTGAGGCCAGGAGAAAAAGCGCGAGGCACGGCACGATAAGCACCATCGTGTACTTGCTTAAAAAGCCCAGTCCGACAGCCCCGCCAGCCGCGTACCACCAGAGAGGACGGCCGTTGGTCGAACCCAGATAGACGCATAACGCCGCCGCCCCCCAGAAGAAGACAAGCATGACGTCTGTCGTCATGAGGACAGCGCCAATAGAGAATATCGGCGTCATGTTCGGGAGCAGGGCCGACCAGAAACCGGCCTTCTCGCTTTTGAAGAGCGTCTTGCCGAGAAGGAAGAGCACGAAAGAGGCGGCTGTCGAAAAAAGAACAGCCCCTATCCTTATGCCGAATTCATTATTGCCGAAGATGGAGGTGAAGAAGGCTATCACATAGGCGACGGCAGGCCCCTTGCTGTAATACGAGAGGCCGAGCCTCCTCGACCACTCCCAGTAGTGCGCCTCGTCAGGGGAGACGTCGAACGGCCCGAATAGTATGTAGCAGACCCTGAAGAGAGCGAGAGCCGCAAGGAGCGCTATCGTCGCTGACCTGTAATTCAATTGCCGCCCCTTCTCTTCCTCAGGGCCTCGAGGCTCTCGACAAGCCTGCCCCTCAGATAGCCCCTCTCGGCCGAGTAAAAGATGAGCGCCATGACAGTGCCGAGGACCGCGCCCGCCATGACGTCTGTCGGGTAATGCGCGCCGACATAGACCCTCGAGTAGGCGACGATGAGAGCTATCGCCATGAAGACCGGCCAGAACTTCCTGTAACGGGCGGTCAGAAAGGCCATGGCGCTGAAGATGTTGACGGCGTGGCTCGAAGGCATTGAGAACGCCTTGCCGCACCCGACGAGCAGCCTGACGCCCTCGATCGTATGGCAAGGCCTGAGGCGCATGAAGTAGTGCTTCATGGCGTTCGCGACGAGGTCGCTCGATATGACAAGCAGGACGAGCACAACGAGGCCAATTCTGTCCTGCCTCTTGCCGAGTATCCATATTAGCGCGGCCGCGACTATGACAGCGCCAAGAAAATTCATCTTGTCGGTCACAAAGGTCATGACAGTGTCGAGGAACGGGGCGGTCATGCCGGTGTTGATGAACCTGAAAACCTCTATGTCGAAATTCATTATGGCGTCCATCAGTTGTTCCGTCCGGTATTATATAGGAGTTCAAATTGCTGAAAAAAATAACATCGTCCAGACTGCTCAAAAAGCTCCAGCTGCAAGGCGTCGAGGAGTGAGGAAAGAGGCGTACTTTTTGTGTACGCCGCAATGACGAGCGATGAAGACAACGACGCAGATGGACTTTTTGAAGCTTACCTCGGCAAGCCGCAGGGAGCTTCGAAACCTAAGGAAGTATCGATTTTCTATTCGCTCGCTTGACCCCGCATAAAACTGCGGGGGTTCGCTCGCTATGGGTTTTCAGCAGCCTGCTATTTTATCTACCGCCTCCATGACATCTTCCACTGTAATCTCTTCCATGCATCTGGGGGAAGCGCAGGCCTTTTTGAAACACGGACTGCACTGGAGCCCCTTCCTCACGATGACGTGCCCTTTCCCGTAAGGGCCGGTGCGCCATGGGGCGGTCGGGCCGAAGAGGGCGACCGTCCTGGCGCCTGAGGCCGCGGCAATGTGCATGGGGCCCGAGTCTACCGTCACGGCGAACTTGCCAAGCCTGAAAAGCGCGAAGAGCTCTTTGAGGTCAGTCTCCCCAGCCATGTTGAACGCGCCTTCTCCTATCGACCCGGCGATCCTGTCGAGCTCGACTTTGTCTGACGGGCTTCCAACGAGCACGCAGGAGAGCTTCTTATCCCTGACGAGCCTTCTGGCAACCTCTATGAACCTGTCGTCGCGCCAGAGCTTGGTGGCCCACCTGCCCCTCGTGACCATGACGAAAAAAGGGCTGGCGACGCCTTTTTGCCTGAGCTTCTTTTTTATCGATTCGGACGCCTTCGCGGCGTCTATCTCAAAGACCGCCTCGCCGGACGCGCCTCCGACGCTCCTCGATAATGAAAGGTACCTGTCGACAGCGTGCTGCTCGACATCATAGGCGGGGAGCTTTTCGTTATACGCGAAATGGCTCCCCTCCCTCGCGTTCGAAAAACCGATCCTTCTCTTGCCCTTTGAAAGCCAGACCCAGATGGCGCTCTTCAGTAGCCCCTGGAAGTCGAGCACAAGGTCGTATTGCCTGTCCTTTAGCTCTCCGGCTGTCTTCAAATTGGCCCTGAGGTTCTTGCCCCAGCCGCGCCTGACTACTATCAGCTCGTTTATCAGAGGGTGGCCTTTCAATACGCTTGAAGCGGCCTCTTCGACGAGCCAGTCTATCTTTACTTTCACGCCGCCGCTTTTGAATCCCCGGCTGAGGGATTCAAGCGCCGGAAGCGTGTGCACGACGTCGCCTATGGACGAGAGCTTGACGATGAGTATCTTCAACCGCCGGTCCGTTCCATGTCTTCGAGTATCCATTCGACCGCCGAGAGGAGGTCTTGAGCGATAAAGTCCGGCGGCTCGACGAGTCCCTCGGCCTCTTTAGCCCCTTTGCCTGTGAGGACGAGCACGCCCTTCGCGAAAAGGTTTCTGGCAAGGCCGATATCAGAGGATTTGTCGCCCACTACGTAAGCGCGGCTCAAATCAGCCCCGTGCTCTTTTGCCGCTCTCTTCGCCAAAGCTGTCCCAGGCTTCCTGCACTCGCACCCTTCGTCAGGTCGATGGGGGCAGTGATAACTGGCGTCGATCGACGCGCCGTCCCTCGCAAGTAGCTCTTTGAGCCTCGCGTTCACTGCCTCAACGTCAGAATCTTTAAAGTAGCCTCTTCCCACACCGGACTGGTTT
This sequence comes from Deltaproteobacteria bacterium, assembly GCA_020846435.1. Taxonomy (GTDB): domain Bacteria; phylum Desulfobacterota; class GWC2-55-46; order GWC2-55-46; family GWC2-55-46; genus GWA2-54-12. The sequence goes on along the minus strand of JADLDY010000051.1, from coordinate 13,333 downwards.
GTGACGACTATGACCTTTATGCCCCTTTCGTTCAGGAGCCTTATCGCTTTTCCGGCGCCCTCTATGATAACGAGGCCGGATGGGTTTGAAAGATATTCGACATCCTCGTTTATGGTGCCGTCCCTGTCAAGGAAGACGACCCTCTGCCTGCCGGACTCTCTCACTCCATCATCTCCCTTGCCTTCGCGAGCACCCTTGCCGCCTCGACCCTTTTGAGGCAATCGTAATGGCCAAAGGGGCACTCCCTTTTAAAGCACGGGCTGCAGTCGATCTTCTCGCGCACTGATACTGCTTTCCTGCCGACAGGGCCTGTGAGCGAATCTTCGGTCGAGCCGAAGATCCCGACTGTCGGCACGCCGATAGCCGCGGCCAGGTGCATTGGGCCTGAGTCGTTCGTTATGAAGACTCTTGTAAGAGCGACAAGCGCTATCGACTCCCGCAGGGTAATCCTGCCGGAGAGGTCTGTCACAGAAGGCAGGGCCGCCTTGACGCCTGAGCAGGCCTCTTTGTCATCAGGCCCGCCAAAGACAAGGGCGCAGCCTTTGTACTCGTCCACAAGACCTTTTAAAACTGAGGCGAACCTCTCGGAAGGCCACCTCTTGGCAGGCCCGAAGGCCGCGCCTGGGGCGGCCCCGAAGACGGGCTTGCCAGAGAGTCCTTCTCTTTCAAGAAACGCTTTTGCCGCCGCCTTCTCCCTGTCTGATATATATATCTTCGGCACAGGGGCCTCCGGCACCTTCGCTCCGAGCGCCTTTATAATGTTGAGGTAATAGAATACCTGGTGCTTCTTTTTGATCTCGGCCGACACCGGGACAGCCTTCGTAAGGAGGCCGGAGCGCATGTCTCTGGCGTATCCCACGCGCTCTTTGACGCCGGAAAGGAAGGCGACAAGGGCCGCGCCGAACGCGTTCTGGAAGAGGACCGCGAGGTCGAAGTCACGCTCGCGCAGCTCCCCTGAGAGCCTGAGAGCACCGAAAAAACCCTTGTGCCTGCCGCCTTCCACCGTGATAAAGCCGCTTATCGCCGGGTTGTTCTCAAAGACCGGCACAACCCTTGACTTGGCAAGGAGATATATATCAGCCGAGGGATACAGGGACTTCAATGCTTCGAGCGCGGGCAATGACATGACCGCGTCCCCTATCCAGTTCGGGGCCCTGACGAGTATTTTTTTGATCGCCATCTTGCCTTCTGACCGCCGGGCGCACAAGTACATCCGCCTGCAGGCGCTTGATACGATATTATAGTACAGCACGGGAGCGACTTTCAATCGGAGTTAGCAGAGAGGGGCAATCTGTTTCCATTGGTAATTCCGGCGGTTAAGACGGCCGGGGCTCGCCCCTAAGCCACTTGACAGCCATTTTTCGCTATGGTTAAGTTAAAAGGTGCCGCATCTTCCCCATTGAAGCTCTAAAAAGCAGGAACGGGACACCATGGCGGACAAAAAACACTCAAAGACCTTCGGCCTTATTACAGGGTAAAGGTCTTTTTCAATTTAAGGGGTCATCTACCATGAAATGGTACTGCCTGACGGTTGGACCTGTCATATCAAGTCGCGGCAATATCTCCGGCGCTTGCAGCGCAAAGACGCGCCACATGGAGGACAGATGAGCTGGCACACCCGGGACTACGAGACGGCGATAGAGGAGCTTGGCTCCTCTCAAAAAGGGCTGACGCGCGAGGAGGCTGAAAAAAGGCTCGCGGAATACGGGCCCAACATGCTCGAGGAGAAGAAAAAGAGGACCGTCTTCGCCATGTTCCTTGACCAGTTCAAGGACTTCATGATCATAGTCCTCATCGCCGCGGCTCTCATCTCCGGACTACTAGGGGACGCCGCCGACACGATCGCCATAGTCGTCATAATCGTCCTGAACGCCGTCATAGGCTTTGTCCAGGAGTACAGGGCCGAGAAGGCCCTGGCTGCCCTGAAGAAGATGGCGGCGCCTTCAGCCGTGGCAATACGCGCAGGCTCTCATGAGACAGTCCCGGCCTTTGAGCTCGTTCCAGGGGATATCGTGCTCCTTGAGGCAGGGAATGTCGTTCCGGCCGACCTTCGGCTCATCGAGACGGCCCAGCTGAAATGCGAAGAGGCGGCTCTCACCGGTGAGTCTGCCCCGGTTGAAAAGCACACGAAGACCCTGCATGAAAAAGACCTGCCTCTCGGCGACAGGAAGAACATGACCTACAGCGGCACTTCCGTCGTCTACGGCAGAGGCGCGGGGGTAGTGGTCGCCACCGGCACGGACACGGAACTCGGCCGCATAGCCGCTCTCCTGCAGGAGAGCGAAGAGGTCAGGACCCCCCTGCAAAAGCGCCTCGCCTCGTTCGGACAGAAACTCGGCATAGCGGTCCTGCTCATCTGCGGCGCGGTCTTCGGCATAGGCGTAATGAGGGGGGAAGAGCCGCTTCTCATGGTCTTAACCGCCATCTCGCTCGCGGTCGCCGCGATCCCGGAGGCCCTGCCAGCGGTGGTGACAATCTCGCTCGCGCTCGGGGCGAAAAAGCTCATAAAACAGAACGCTCTTGTGAGAAAGCTCCCGGCCGTGGAAACGCTCGGCTCCATCACCTACATCTGCTCTGACAAGACCGGCACCCTCACGATGAACAAGATGGCTGTCGAGGAAGCCTGGATAGCCGGGACGCTCTACGGCTCAGGGCACAGGGTCCCTGACGAAGCCGGAGGAGAGTTCATGAAGGCCATAGCCCTTTGCAACGACGCGCGCGAAGGGTCCAGCGGCATGCTCGGAGACCCCACAGAAGTGGCGCTCTTCAACTACGCGAGAGAGCACGGCTTCGAGAAGTCTTCGGTCGAATCAGAGCGCCCGAGGACCGGCGAAATACCCTTTGACTCGGAACGAAAGGCCATGACGACGATGCACTCAACCGAAGGAGGGGCCGTGTCAGTGACCAAGGGCGCGGCCGAGGTCATCCTCGAGAGGTCGGAATGGATGCTCACGGCCGAAGGCAAGGTCAGGCTCGACGCCGCCGGAATTATGAAAGCCGCCGAAAAAATGGCCGCCGACGGGCTCAGGGTCCTGTGCGTCGCGCAAAAGACATGGACACGCGTCCCGGAGGTGCTCGACCCGGATGAGGCCGAATCAGGGCTCACGGTGCTCGGCATCGTCGGCATAATGGACCCGCCGAGGGAAGAGGCCCGGGAAGCGATAGACCTGTGCAAGACGGCCGGAATAAAACCGGTCATGATAACCGGGGACCACCCGATAACGGCCCGCGTCATAGCCAGAAGGCTCGGGCTCCTCGACGACGACGCCAGGGGCATCATGACCGGCAGGGAACTCGAAAAGCTCCCCATGGAGGAGTTCGAGCAGCGGGTCGAGTCGATAAAGGTCTACGCCAGGGTCGCTCCCGAACAAAAGCTCAAGATAGTAAAAGCCCTGCAGGACAAGGGCGAGTTCGTGGCCATGACAGGCGACGGCGTGAACGACGCGCCAGCGCTCAAGAGCGCCGACATAGGAGTCGCCATGGGCATAACTGGCACGGACGTTGCCAAGGAAGCGGCGCACATGGTCCTGACCGACGACAACTTCGCCACCATCGTCAAGGCTGTGAGGGAAGGCCGCAGGATCTTCGACAACATACGAAAATTCATAAAATACACGATGACCAGCAACTCCGGCGAGATATGGACCATATTCCTCGCCCCGTTCTTCGGCCTGCCCATCCCTCTGCTTCCCATCCACATACTATGGATAAACCTCGTGACGGACGGGCTGCCCGGGCTTGCGCTCGCCGTGGAAGGCCCGGAGAAGAATATCATGAAAAGGCCACCGAGACACCCGAAGGAGAGCATATTCGCTCAGGGGCTCGGCACCCACATAATATGGGTGGGCCTGCTCATGGGAGGCATCTCGATTCTCACGCAGGCTTTGAGCATAAAAAGCGGCACGGCCCACTGGCAGACGATGGTATTCACGGTCCTGTGCCTCAGCCAGATAGGCCATGTCCTCGCGATAAGGTCTGAGACTGAATCGATCTTCAGCATGGGGCTCCTGTCGAACAAGCCCCTTCTTGGAGCGGTGGCCCTGACCTTCGGCCTGCAGATGACGACCATCTACGTCCCGCTCCTGAACCCGATATTCAAGACCGAGCCGCTGAGCCTGAACGAGCTCGCGTTCACGCTCATCATGTCCTCTGCCGTGTTCATAGCCGTGGAGATTGAAAAAGCGATAAAGAGGCGCAGGCGGGACAGGGCACAGCGGGAGAGCGCTGGCTTTTGAGATGCTGTGTTGATACGCAAAACAAAAGGCGGGGCATTTGCCCCGCCTTCTTTATTTGTTCTCGTTTTTTAATGACAAGCCTATGCCACCGTATCCCTCGGCACTTTGAGCATCCTGTCGAGAGTCAGCTTGGCCGCCTCTCTTATGTCATCCGGCACGGTCACTACATTTTTCATCTCTCTGAGGCTCTCAACGACATCCTCAAGGGTCGTCAGCTTCATGTTCGGGCAGATGAGGGCCCTGGAAGGCAGTATGAACTTCTTCTCAGGGTTTTCCAGCTTGAGCCTATAGAGTATCCCCTGCTCAGTGCCTATGATGAGCGTTTGCGCCTTCGTCGCTTTGGCGAACTTGTACATCCCTGAGGTCGAGCAGACATGGTCCGCGAGCTTCACCACATCCGGGTGGCACTCAGGGTGGCATACGAACAAGGCTCCGGGGTTTTGCTCTTTGGCCTTCAGCACATCCGCTGGCGTGAGCCTTTCATGCGTCGGGCAGTAGCCGTCCCACCACTCCATCTTCTTCTTTGTCTGAAGTGAGACATAGTGCGAGAGGTTCCTGTCGGGGATCATGTAAACCCTCTCCTCAGGGAGCGAATCTACAACCCTGACGGCGTTAGCAGAGGTACAGCAGATGTCGCTCAGGGCCTTTACAGCCGCGCTCGTGTTGACATAGGCGACGACAGGCACGCCAGGCCTTTTTTCTTTCTCCCTCTTGAGCTCTTCTGGGGTTATCATATCGGCCATTGGGCAGCCAGCGTCCATCCTCGGCAGTATGACGGTCTTTTGAGGAGATAATATCGCCGCGCTCTCGGCCATGAAGTGGACTCCGCAGAAGACTATCACCTTCTCCGGCCTCTCGGCGGCGGCCTGGCTGAGGGCCAGCGAATCGCCAGTGATGTCGGCTGTCTCCTGTATCTCGTCGCGCTGATAGTTGTGGGCGAGCATCACCGCGTCCCTGTCTTTGAGGAGCGCTCTCACCTCTTTTTTAAGCTCTTCCTTCTGAGTCATCTCACACCCTTAAAAAGCGTTATGCCCGGCTTGAACTTATATGATAATATTCCGAAAAAGCAAAGGCAAGGGATATGCTCAACACCGCTGAAAAAAAGACGCTCCTGAAAATTGCGAGAGAAGCGATAGAGACGAAAGCAGGCGGGAAGCTAAGGCTTCTGAACCCTGCCATAGAGTCGGATGCTCTCAAAAGAGGCTCTGGCGCTTTCGTCTCGCTGCACAGCAACGGACGCCTGCGCGGCTGCATCGGCGTCTTCGCCTCGAAAGCCCCCCTCTGGAAGACGATACAGGAGAACGCTGTCGCCGCGGCCTTCAGGGACCCGAGGTTCAGCCCCGTTGAAAAACAGGAACTGCAGGGTATCGAGATCGAGATATCCGTCCTCACGCCCTTAAGGCAGATAACCGACGTAAACGAGATAGAGATCGGCCGCCACGGCATATTCATAAAACAGGGGCCGCGGGCCGGCGTGCTCCTGCCGCAGGTCGCAGTCGAGCACGACTTTGACAGGGATACCTTCCTCGCCGAGACCTGCCTCAAGGCAGACCTGCCTGAAGACGCCTGGCAAAAGGGCGCGGACATCTATATTTTCGAGGCCGAGATATTCGGGGAGAAGGAAGTGTCGTAAAAGGCTTTACCTGAAAAACGAGATCGCTTCGCTATCTTTTGACTGATAAAGTAAAAAAGGCCAGTTCCGAAAGGAACTGGCCTTTTTATTCTTAGGGTGTCTCTGAAAATTAAATATTTTTTCCGAGGCCGAGGAAGGGTGAAAAATAACAATTTTCACTTCAGCTCTTTTACAGCTTCGCCTATCCTCTTCACGCCCTTTACTATATGGTCCATGGAAGTAGCGTAGGAGAGCCTTATGAAGTTGTCGTCGCCGAACGGCTCGCCCGGGACAACCGCTATCCCGGCTTCGTCAATAAGGTAAGTCGCGAGGTCAACTGAGCCCTTTATGGGAGAGCCCTTGTACTTCCTGCCGAAGAGTTTCGAGACATTAGGGAAGACATAGAACGCGCCCTGCGGCTTTATGCAGCTTATCCCGTCGATGGCGTTGAGGCCCGCGACTATAGAATCGCGCCTCTTGACGAACTCGGCGACCATCTTGTCTATCTCGGTCTGCGGTCCGCTTATCGCCTCGACCGCCGCCCACTGGCTGATGGAAGTCGGGTTCGAAGTCGACTGGCTCTGGATGTTGGTCATGGCCTTTATGATGTTCTTCGGGCCTGCCGCGTAGCCTATCCTCCAGCCTGTCATCGAATAGGTCTTGGAGACGCCGTTCAACACTACCGTGGACTTTTTCGCCTCCTCTGAAAGCGAGGCGATCGAGGTCACCTTGAAACCGTCGTAGGAGAGCCTCTCGTATATCTCGTCGGATATTATGAGGAGGCCGTTTTCAAGGGCTATCTCAGCGATTTTTACGAGCTCTTTTTCAGTGTAGGCAGCTCCAGTGGGGTTGGAGGGGCTGTTGATGACTACGGCCTTTGTCCTGGGATTGATAGCCGCCCTGAACGCCTCCGGCGACATCCTGAAGCCGTCGGACTCCTTCGTGTGCACGACCTTCGGGGTGCCTCCGCCGAGGGCGACCATGACCGGGTATGAAACCCAGTACGGCGCGGGTATTATGACCTCGTCGCCCGGATTCAATATCGCCTGAAAGAGGTTGAAGATGGAATGCTTGCCGCCGCATGAGACGAGTATCTCGTCCCGCGTATAGGCAAGGGAGTTCTCCTTGTTGAACTTGCCTATTATGGCGTCCTTGAGCTCGTTTATGCCGCCGACGGCCGTGTACTTGGTGTGGCCGTCCCTTATGGCCTTTATGCCCGCCTCTTTGATGTTCTCCGGCGTATCGAAGTCAGGCTCTCCCGCGCCGAAGCCTATTACATCGCGGCCTTCGGCCTTCATCGCCCTGGCCTTTGCCGTAATGGCGAGCGTTACCGATTCCTCGAGTCCCGCGAGCCTGTCTGAAAGCTTAATCATCGTGACGCTCCTTGAAGTTACTGTCCTTTTCCAAGCTGCTTGTACTTTTTGTCGAGGCGGCGGGAGACACCCGGAGTCACGAAGGCGCTTACATCCCCGCCTAATCTGGCGATCTCTTTTATGAAACGCGAGCTCACCGGAGCGTAGTTGTCTGAGGTCATCATGAAGACCGTCTCAATGTCAGAGTCGAGCTTCCTGTTTATGAGGGCCATCTGGAACTCGTACTCGAAGTCTGAGACAACGCGAAGGCCGCGCAGAACTATCTTGGCCTTTTTCTTTCTCATGTAATCCATGAGCAGGCAGTCGAAGCTCTCGACCCTGACGCTCTTGTACTTTTTCACCTCGGCCCGTATCATCTCGAGCCGCTCATTCACATCGAAGAGCGGGGTCTTTGTGAGCCCCTCGGCGACCGCCACCACGAGGACGTCGAAGAGCTTGATGCCGCGCTCGATAACGTCGAGGTGCCCTTTTGTTATAGGGTCGAAGGTGCCGGGATATACACCGATATGCTTAGACATCTTTCTCCTGGAAAATTGCTCTTTTTCCCGACCTCTGTGTCAGGGCGTAAATAAAAATGCTCACATATTCTCATATATGCTGCGCTTTTTATTTCCGCCCTTCCTTGATCTCAGAAAAAATATCTAATTTTCAAAAGTTGTTGCAGCCTTGCATCTGAGAAAATAGACTACCGTATCCCCGTAGCGCCTCTCGTCATAGACCTCAAGGGTTTTCAAATCAGCTTGAAATGCGTTCCTCTTAGTGGTCTCAGCCACTATGACCCCTTCCGGGGAAAGGAGGCCGTCGGAGTCGATCGCCTCGAGAGCTTCCCTCAAAAGGGCCGTGCTGTACGGCGGGTCTATTATTATGAGGTCGAACTTTTCGCCTTTTCGGCTGAACTGTTTCAAAGAGGCCTGCGCGTCGCTCCTGTATACCCTTGCCTCGACGCCGCAGGACTCCATGTTTTTTTTGATCAGCGATATGGCCTCGGCGCCGCTGTCGACGAAGGTCGCTTGAAGCGCGCCGCGGCTCAGGGCTTCCAACCCCATCGCGCCTGTGCCGGCGAAAAGGTCGAGAGCCCTTTTAAACGGGAACTCCATCGGGAGGATATTGAATATGGCCTGCCTGACCTTGTCGGAGGTAGGCCTTATGTCCATCCCTTTGGGGGTCGAGAGCCTCCTGCCCTTGAAAGCGCCTGAGACTATCCTCAACGGCCCTTGACGCTCTGCTCAGGGACGCCGAAGACCTTGATGGATATGAGGCGGCTCCTCGGTCCGTCGAACTCCGAGAAGTAGATGGCCTGCCACTGGCCGAGAGCGAGCCTGCCCTTGGTGACCGGTATGGTCACGCTGTTGCCGACAAGAAGGCTCTTGAGGTGAGCGTCGGCGTTCCTGCCGTACTCGCCCTTGTTGTGCTTGTAGTCGGGTTTGTTCGGGACTATCTGCTTGAGGAAGTTGTGGAAGTCCTCTTCGAGGTCCTTGTCAGCGTTGTTCAGGTGTAAGCTCGCGGTCGTATGGCCGGTAAATACCAGCGCCTGCCCCTCATGGATGCCGCTTTCAAGTATTACAGCTTCCACCTGGTTAGTGATATTGACCTCTTCGGTCTTGGCACTCGATCTGATCCTGATAGCGCTGGTAAAAACCTTCAATTTAGCCCCCTTTTGAGAGATTCTGGCCGCTGACGCGACCGCGGCCGATATTATACTAAGGTACGAGACGAATTTCTACTGGAACTAACAGCTAAAGAAGAGTTGGCATCAGCTCGCCCGCCTTGCCGGAAAGTCTCATGTCGAGAGAACCTGAAAGTTGAGTCTCCTCCGGGTTTATCTCAACGACAAAAGCCCCTGCCCCCTTTGCCCTCAAAGCCAATGACGCGGCTGGCTGGACAACTCCGGAAGTGCCGACGACCAGCATGACTTCGGCGTTCGACGACGCCTCAAAGGCGCGGTAGAGAGCGCCTTCAGGGAGAGCTTCTCCGAACCAGACGACAGAAGGCCGGAGGAGGCCGCCGCAGGAGCACCTCGGCAGTATCTTTATCGGCACTTCCCTGTTTTCGCTTGAATTTCCGCACTCTACGCACTTCAGAGTCCAGATGGAGCCGTGCAGCTCTATCGCCTTTTGGCTCCCGGCAAGCAGGTGGAGCCCGTCGACATTCTGGGTTATGAGCGTGAACTCGGCATATCTTTTTTCGAGCTCGGCAATGGCGTAGTGGGCCGGGTTGGGCTGGATCTTCGAGATGATGGAACGGCGCCAGTCGTACCATTCCCAGACGAGGACAGGGTCTTCCTCGAACGCCTCAGGGGTCGCGAGCGCCATAGGGTCATGGTTTCGCCACAGGCCATCCGCCCCCCTGAAGGTCGGCACGCCGCTCTCGGAAGAGACGCCAGCTCCTGTCAGGACCACGAGCGAGCGGGCTTTCTTAAGCCTGCTTTTAAGCTTTTCTATTTGAATTCGCATGTATTGTTAAAGGATATCAGACCGGAAAAAAGAAGCCCTTGCGACAAAGAGGAGCGGAAAAGGGCCGGAAAAATCAGACGCGGAACTTGCCTTCCTTGGAGATGACGCCGTTCCTTATGGCCTCGTTTATGAGCTTTCTCGCGTTCTCTATCTTGTCCTCCTCGACGGCTATGCGCTTTTCGAGGTAGCCGCCCACATCTGTGGCAAAGCGTTCGCGGCCGAGCGTCCTTATGGAACAGGTTATATTGAACCCTTCCATAAGAGACTCGATGACATTAGCGTCAAGCTCGTTATAGATGGAGTAAAGGTCTATGAAGTTTATCCTGGTGGCCATAAGTACTTTAAGTATAAAGACAAACCCGGTAAAAGTCAAACAATGCGCCCACCAGAGGCGCCCGGCGCGGGAAGTCAATATGCGGAGATTGACGCGGAGCGCCCCTCTCCCCTTGCGGGAGAAGGGTGCGTTTTTTCAAACGGCCTGCCTTCGTGTTTCCCCCTTAGTTTCCTTGACTTTTCGCCTTGGTGCCTGCAATAATTAGGCAACTTACTTTCGGAGGATTCGGATGTTGCGCATAAAAAGGTCTTTTGCTGTTCTGTCTTTTGTTTTCCTCTGGGTAGCCCTCGTCGGCATGGGAAAAAGCCCGGGCCCTGATGTTCCGGTCCCGGAAGTGAGCCACAACGCCACAATAAGAGACGACCAGGACATAACCACAAAGGTAGTCGGCGCGTCGTGGGAAGGCAATATCTTTTTCATAGGGACAAGGGGCAAGGGCACAGTGACTGTCGCCTTTGAGAAGATAAAGAAGGTCGTCGCCACCGGAAGCGGAACCAACAACAAGAGCGACTTCCAGGTTACGATGAAGAGCGGCGATGTAGTCGCCATAAGCCTGGACAACGACCAGAGGTTCATGGGCACGACGAGCTACGGTACTTACAGGATTTTGGCGAAGAATATAAAAGAGATAACCTTCGATTAGTGGTCATCGCGAGGGCGCAGCCGAGACAATCTCAGAGATTGCCTCGCTTCGCTCGCAATGACAGACGAGATGATTGAATAAGAAAAGGCGGGGCATTCGCTCCGCCTTTTTTATTTTTTACTTTCCACCTTTTGTAAAGGGGATTGCCGTCATTGCGAGGAGCGAAGCGACGACAATTTTTGCAGGACAGTAAAAATTGAATTTTGAGCGATCGCGGGCCCGAAGGGTCGAGCCCCATGGATGGGGCGAGATAAGCAATCTCTTCTTCTTTATTACCTCCCCCTTTTCTAAAGGGGGACTGAGGGGGGATTATTTAAAGTATGCTGTCATTCTGAGGAGCCGCATGATAAACTCCCTCTACCCTTGTGGGAGAGGGAGACTTCCGTCATTGCGAGGAGCGAAGCGACGAAGCAATCTCGTATTGCAAAAAAAGGTTCTCATCTTGCCCCATCCATAGGGCCGCCATCTTCTATATCATATCCTCGAGCTCTTTTAGCTGTTCGCGCGTGCCGAGCGTTATGAGCATGTCCCCTGTACTTATCACTGTCTTGCCTGCCGGGCTGGCGGTGACCTTCGGGTCGCCGTTCTTCTTTATGGCGAGTATGTTGACGCCGCCCGGACAACGGGACTTCACATCGCCTATGGTGAGGCCGGAGAGCGTTGATTCCCCCAGCACCGTTATCTCTTCCATGAGAAGCCTTTCCTGCCCCGCGTGCATGACGACATCGAGGAACTCGACGACATTGGGGCGCATGAGGAGGCTCGCGAGCCGCCTTCCGCCAATGGTATACGGCGAGAGCACCCTGTCCGCGTGGGCCTTCAAAAGCTTGAACTCGGCTTCATCACAACTCGCCCTCGCGACCACATATAGGTCGCTCCTCAGGGTCTTGGCGCTCAAAGTGACATAGACATTCTCTGCGTCGGAATCTATGGCCGAGACCAGCCCCTTCGCGGTCATTATCCCGGCCTCTTTGAGAACATCGTCATTCGAGGCCGACCCGTCGATGTAAAGATAGCCCAACTGCACGCAGGCGTTTATAGCGTCGCGATTGACATCGATCACGACAAACTCCGCGCCGTCTTTTTCAATTCCTGCGCCACTCGCTGGCCGACCCTGCCGAAGCCACAGATGATGTAATGGCCCTTGAGCTCGTGTATCTTTTTCGTCATCTTCTTTCTCCCGAGAACGCCCTTGAGGTGCCCTTCTACTATGAACTCCGCCGTCGTCGACACGACATAAAGGAAAGACCCGACGCCGAGGATGATGAAGCCGATAAGGAAGATAGTGCCCGGCGTGGAGAGCTCGTGCACCTCCCTGTACCCTATGGTGGAAAGGGTGATGACGACCATGTAGAGAGCGTCGAGGAAAGGCCACCCCTCTATGATCATCAGGCCGGCTACGCCGAACGCCATTATGACCAGAAAGACAAGGATGACTTTTATGATGTGGCTTGTCCTGTTAACCATGCAGAAGAGGGGCCCGTTCAGTGCGTTTGATCGTCTTGAAGGCGTCCATGACGCGCCCAACCGTATCAGGCTTTTTTCAAAAAACAGGTCTTGAGCACGATGGTGGTCTTTCCCTCGCGGCACTCTATCTCTTCGCTGTTCGAGGTGAGATGGATGTTCTTGAAGACCTTTCCCCTCTTGAGGTTTAAAGAAGATCCCTTGACTTTCAAGTCCTTGGTGAGCTGAACCGAATCACCTTCAGCGAGGGCGTTGCCGTTAGAGTCTTTTACCATGTCCATGATTTTGCCTTTCTTGATACGGTCTTTTTATATTGTGTTGGGTTACGCCTCACGGCTCAGTCTTTAAATTAAAGACTATAGTCAAATATCTTTGATTTAGAGCTCTCAATTAACAATTTTGAACCTTCTACGGTAAGATGATCACGATCCCCAGTTACTGGAATATTCTGCCCAGCAACAAGCAAACACCCCTGCTCATTACAAAGAGATTTTATTGGAGAAATAAAAGTTGCGTTCAAAGAAGTTACAGTTTTATTTACTAAATTGTCGATTCGTACTGAGTTGCTATCAAAATACAACTTTGTTCTTTCAGTTGTTTTGTCCAATCTTCGCCAAACCATTAGATATACGGATGGTTGAGTTAGTTTCCAGACAGGTGCTTGCCCAAATACAACCACACGCCTGACACCAGCATCTTTAAGCGTTTTCAGTGTTTCAGACAATACTCCTTCGGTTATTTCCTTTTCGTGATACGCAAGCCAATTAGCAGCAAGGATAACGATATCAGGTTGAACGGTTCTTATCTTTGACAAGATCATGTCGTTTATCGGTTTGCAATTTTTTCTCTGCTCAATATCCAACCCAACAAGGGGGGGGGCAACCACTTGAAGTAAATTGAGACAGACTAAACGCATTATTTTCCGCCTTCAGTTTTTTTAAGCCGGGATACAAAGCAGCGGCATGCGAATCCCCCCACAAAAAAACAGAATGCTCCTTTTTATTTTCATATTCCAGGCACTCACTGAGAAAAGAAGATGGTTCAGCATCTTTGTCGATAAAACATCTATTAATCCTATAGGCCTCATTATCAATTTTAAATTCGGCAATCTCACGAATTTCAGCAGGGTACATAAATATCAGACCTCGTGTTTTAAAAACTAAAACACTTACAACTCCTACAACCAACATCGTATAGCAAAGCGGTTTTATCAGTTTTT
>JADLDY010000050.1 GCA_020846435.1 Deltaproteobacteria bacterium | reverse complement strand
GAGAGCTCGCCGAACAGCGTGCTTTCAGCCGCCATCTCGATAATAGGCAAAGGCAAGGTGAGGGGTTCTCTTAACGCGGCAAACCTTCTCATGGAGACATTCCAGGAGACCGGCATACAGACGGCTGTCGACAAGTTCAATGTTTCGGCTCTCGTGAAGGGCCTCACCGCTGACGCGAAAAAGTCGCTCACGGCTGGCAAGGACGACACTATTGCCAAGACTCTTTTGAAGAGGGTGGACGGGCTCGGCAAGAAGTCCGTCTTCATCGAGTTCGTCAAGGAAGCCTCAAATGGAGCCCCTTCGACTGACGCGCTGATCGCCGCCATATGGATGACCATAGGCTGGGAGCCCCTCATCAAGAGGAGCATCTCGAAGATAACTCTCATGGCCCTGCCGTGGTACTCGAGGATATTCTCCTCGTTTGTCGGCTGTTCGGTCCCGGCCGTAAAGCAGACGAAGGACAGCTTCTGCGGGATCAAGAACGACGAGCTCATATCCAAGTGGTCGTTCACCGACGCCGCCTTCCTCGCGCTCATCGGCAGGAAGCCCAACGAGAAGGAACGCTTCGAGTTCTCCATGCTCCTGGGGCTCATCATATCCAACGGCCCGGGCACCATCTCTGCGCAGGGCTCCAAGGGCGCGGTAAGCTCCGACGGCCCGGAAGACCCGTCAAGGGTGCAGATAAACAAGGCGTTCGTGGGCTTCCTTACCCACACCGGCTTCGCCCACGGCGGAAACGGCTTTGAAGCGATAGCGTTCCTCATCGACAGGTTCAAGGGCCGCGGGCTCAAGGACCCGTCGAGCAAGAAGCACGGCATCGACCTCAAGGCGATAGCCAACGAGTACGCGAAGGGCTACGCCAAATACAAGGCCGACCAGAAGTCGCTCGGCAACATCGAGTACATGAAGGTCCCGTGCGTCAACCACCCGGTCTTCAAGGGCAAGGACGTGAACTACGACCCCAGGGAAAGGTTCGTCGCGGCTCTGTTCGAAGAGAAGGGCATATACAACGTGTTCCTCGACTTCTACCATGACCTCGTCAAATCGCTCTTCGAGAACAAGGTAAGTTCCAACGTCTACTGCGTCAACGTAGACGCGGTCATCGCCGTGATCCTCCTCAAGGTCGTCTGGGAGGCCTTCAACTCCGGCAAGATGACGGACAGGGAAGTAGAGTCGGCGGCCTTCACCACCTTCCTCTTTGGCAGGATGATAGGCTGCGCCGCCGAGATAGACGACCACATCAACAGGGGCCGCAACATGGACACCAGGACAGCGGCCTCCAAGTGCTTTTTCGTAGGTTGATCTGAAGTCTCTTCAGAAGGCCCGGCCTTTTCAAGGCCGGGCCTTTTTTCATTTCGTCTGCCAGAAGGAATTTTCCCTTTTATTCCAAGATAGTCTGCAATATAATTGAAGCTCTCCAAACCGGTGACAGTCAAAAAAGATAACAGCACGGAGGACAGACCATTGAATCTGAAAGACAGGAAACTCCCGATAATCGTCGCGGCTGCGGCGGCCGTAGTCATACTGCTCTTCCTGATATTCAAGCCAGGCAGCGGCCCTGACGAACAGGGCCCTGAGGTCATATCAAAAAGGGTCAAGATAGAGATGCCTGAGACAGCCACAGACCTCTCTGCGTCCATCGAGCCGACGACAGAAGGCGCACCTGTCGCGCCGACTGCAACCATGGTTCCGGCTCCGGTAGCGCAGGTTCCGGTTCCATATCCTGCGCCTGTGACCGCTCCCGCTCCAGAGCGTGCAGTCGAGATGAAGCCTGTTCTCGTGCAGCCTAAGATAGAGCCGAAGGCGGCCCTGCCGAAGCCCGTCGAGAGAGCCCCGGCCGTCAAGGAAGAGGCTCCTAAGACTGTCAAGACCGTAAAGGCCGAGAAAAAGGCGGTCGAGAAACCCAAGAAGAAGGCAGTGGCAACGGTCAAAAAAATAGCCCCCGCAAACGCGCTCGCTTTGAATATAGCGTCGTTTACCAGCCTTTCAGAGGCGCAGGGGCTCGTAGGCAAGCTCAAAAAGGCCGGTTACAACTCGTATGTAGCGTCCTTTACGAAAGACTCCGTAAGATGGCACAGGGTAAGGGTCGGCTTCTTCTCCACAAGGGATGAGGCGACAAGGGCCGGCAGGGCCATACAGTCAAAGTTCAAGGTAGAGAAGCCCTGGATAGCCAAACCTGACGCTACCGAGCTCAAGGCCCATTTATAACGGCGGACGGCAGGGGAATTCCTTTAAAAAACAACGAGTTTCCCAAAAGTAACTTGACTATGCCGTTCTAAAGACCTTAAAATGCTCTTTTGACGCTCATTACACGAAAGGCTTGTCATGGGCATGGAAGAGAGCTCTGAAAACAGGGAAAAACTCGTATTTCTGGAGACCTTCGGGTGCCAGATGAACGACAATGATTCCGAGCGCATGCTCGGGATATTGAAGGGCATCAACTTTGCCAGGACTGATGACCCGAATTGCGCAGACCTCATACTCATCAACACCTGCACCGTAAGGGACAAGGCCGAACAGAAGGTCTACTCGACCCTCGGCAGGTACAAGGAGTTGAAGAGGGGAAGGCCCGGCCTCATCATCGGCATCGCGGGGTGCGTGGCCCAGCAGCAGGGCGAAAAGCTCCTCAAGAGGGCTCCGCACCTCGACATGGTCTTCGGCCCGCACAACGTCCACAAGTTAAGGGAACTCCTCCTCGAGGCTGACAGCGGCCGCAGGGTCGTAGCCACGGCTCTCACCGAGGCGATAGACGCAGGCGAGTACGGCGCGGCGCCTGAGGCCTCAGGCGAGAAGGCCTTTGTCAGCATAATGCGCGGCTGCAACAACTTCTGCTCCTACTGCATAGTGCCCTACACAAGGGGCAGGGAGGTCAGCAGGCTCAGCGCGGACATAATCTCAGAGATCGAGGGGCTTTGCGCAAAGGGCGTCAAGGAGGTAACCCTTCTCGGCCAGAACGTCAACTCATACTCAACGAGCGGAGGAGGGGATGTCTCGTTTCCCGCTCTCCTCGGCATGGTCTGCTCTCTCAAAGGGTTGCTGCGCGTGAGGTTCATGACATCGCACCCCAAGGACATAGGCGCTGAGCTCATCGAGCTCTTCGGCGCGGAGAAGAAACTCTGCCGCCACCTCCACCTGCCGGTCCAGTCCGGCTCTGACAGGATACTCGAGAAGATGGGCAGGGGATATACGGTCTCAGAATACCTCTCGAAGATTGAGCGGATCAAGGCGCTTTACCCTGACATGGCGATAACGACCGACATAATCGCCGGATTCCCGGGCGAGACCGCAGAAGACTTCGAGGCGACGATGGCCCTTGTCAGAAGGGCCCGCTTCGACAACATATTCGCGTTCATGTACTCTTTGAGGCCCGGCACTGCCGCCGCCTCGTTCGACGGCCAGCTCTCTGTTGAGGTAAGGACGCGAAGGCTCCAGGCCCTGCTCGACGAGCAGAGGGTGATAACCCTCGAGAAGAACAGGGATCTCATCGGCAGGACCGTCGAAGTCTTAGTAGAAGGCCCGAGCAGGGGGGATGCCAGCCGGATGATGGGCAAGACTCAGTGCAACAGGATAGTCAACATCGCGTGCCCGCCGGGGCTTGATGTCCTGCAGGGCAGCATCATGGAAGCGGTCGTCACGGACGCC
The DNA here is from genome assembly GCA_020846435.1 of Deltaproteobacteria bacterium. Taxonomy (GTDB): domain Bacteria; phylum Desulfobacterota; class GWC2-55-46; order GWC2-55-46; family GWC2-55-46; genus GWA2-54-12. The sequence continues at coordinate 1,998 of JADLDY010000050.1, read as the reverse complement.
TCTCCCAACACGCTGAGCGCCGAAGCAAAAACGGGCAACCATTAAAAAAGGAGCACGCGGATGCTTTTAAAGATGAAGGTCTTCGGGCTTACGATGGACCCTTTCACCAACGTACCCATAGTGATACTCAAGGACGACGGCGAAAAGAACGCCCTGCCTGTCTGGATAGGCGTGCTGGAAGCCAGCGCCATAGCCTCGGAGCTCGAAAAGGTCCAGTTCTCGAGGCCCATGACGCACGACCTCCTCAAAGACCTTATAAGGCTCGTAGGGGCTAAGGTCGAGAAGATAGAGGTCACCGACCTCAAGGACAATGTCTACTACGCGACAATTCACCTTACCGGTAGCAACGGCGCGTTCACGATTGACTCGAGGCCGAGCGACGCCATAGCCATCGCGCTTCGCACCGGAGCGCCCATTTTCGTGGAGTCAGGCGTGCTGGACAAGTCCAAGAGCATGGACCTGAAGGGCGAGGCAAGGGATAAGAACCTCAAGGACGAGCCCTCGCTCGACGACTTCATGCCCGGCGACTACGGAAAGTACAAGATGTAGCGCAAGCCAGGTGCCAGGCAGAAAAACCGGCACAGGCATTTTCAGGGAGTTTTGTCGTTGGATATAGACACCACGAGCGTCATCACAAGAAAACTTTTTCCTGGCAGGTTCTACGACGCGTTCTTCATCGGCGAGTACGGCCGCATTGAGGCAACGAGGGCCACCCGCTACAATACCTGTTTTTCGCTGATCGTCATAGGAATTGACGGCGCGGGCAATGGCTTGCCCCTTGAGAGCGTCGAAGGGCTTGAATTCCTCAAAAAGCTCGCCGGCAAGGTGCTCGCCTCGGTAAGGAGCTGCGACATAGCAGGGCTCTCTGAGAACGGGCGCATAATGGTCATACTGCCGGAGACAGACTATTTCGGCGCGCTCATCGCCTCCAAGAAGCTCTCCAGGGCGCTCTCCCCGGCGGCGAAGGAGGCGTCAAGACACAAGGTCCTTCTTTCAAGCGCGACATTCCAGCGCGACGGAAGGACTTTCGCCGAGATGGCGGCGGCCGCGGAAAAGCGCGTCATCGAGCGCGCCGACTCCCTCTGGGAGAAGCTTGGCTGTTCAGGCAAGCTCTTCTGGGAGATAGCAGGCAGCCTCAACGGACGCAACATCACCGGGCTGAACGGCGCGTCCTTCGACGCTGGCTCTGGCCAGGACCTCTCGGAGTTCTTCATAGACCAGATAAACGAGCTCATAATAAAAGAGATAGCGAGGAGCCCCCGGAGAAGGGGCATAATGTACTACGGCACGAGGAACCTCTCGGCGAGCCTCCCTGTCGTAAAGAACCTGAACACGGCAGGCTCGACCGCGACGAAAGTATTTCTCGTAGGCGACTCAGAGGGCAGCGTCTGGGAGATAAAGAACGCGCTGCCGCTCTTCCTTGACGACCCGAGGCTCAAGGAGACCTTCTTCACCTTCTTCCTCAACGAGGACACCGCCTACGCCCTCATATGCAAGGAGAACTGGGGCTCGACCTTCTCGTGCTTCCACACTTCAGACCCTGTGCTGGTCGAAGGTCTTATCACGAAGTTCCAGAACGAATACTCCCTGCAGGAGCAGTTAGGATAACGATGGAGAAGTTCAAGACACTTATCGCCCTGGTCGACGAAGAAGAGGCGCACACGTTCTCCGAGTATCTCAACGGCATAGGGTTCGAATCGATCCTGACCGCCGACGGCGCGGGCGCCCTTGAGCTGGCTATCCAGGAGGTGCCTGCCATCATCGTCGTCGACACCGCCCTGCCTGTCATCGGCGGGCAGAAGCTTTTCCAGATACTCAGGAACAACCCGCACACCTCGCGCATACCATTTCTTTTCGTCTCAGGTAGCGTCGTTGACATAAAGGGCTTCAGGTCAGGGACAGACATATTCCTGTCAAGGCCGCTGAACCTCGAAGAGACCTACGCGAGGATAAGGCACACGCTTTCAGGCAGGGAGTCGACCGCTTCCAAGGTCATAG
>JADLDY010000049.1 GCA_020846435.1 Deltaproteobacteria bacterium | reverse complement strand
TTGTTCTGATGGTAGATGACGACCAGCAGGTATTGGAGACCTTGAAGTACATACTTGGCGACTCCTATGAGCCTGTCGTCGCCCGGAGCGGGGCAGAGGCGGTCTCCATCGTGAGGAACCAGCCGGTAGACATTGTGCTCATGGACCTGAAGCTCCCGGGGATGAGCGGGCTCGAGGCTTTAAAGCTCATAAAGGATTATGACAGCCGCGTGGGCGTCCTCATGCTTTCAGCCTCTGACAGCGCTGAGCAGGCCGTCTCAGCCCTCCGCCTCGGCGCGTACGACTACCTTACTAAGCCCTTTGACAACGACAAGCTCCTCGCCACTCTTGAGCGTTTCTCCGAAGGGTTGAAGCTCAAGAGCGAAGTCGCTTTTTTGCGCGAGGAGCTCTACGAAAAGCAGGGCTACGGCGAGATAATAAGCAAAGCCCCAGTCATGAAGAAGGTCTTTGACAGGATAATGGCCGTATGCAATACCGCGTCGAATGTCCTCATAACAGGGGAGAGCGGGACAGGGAAGGAACTGGTGGCCAGAGCCATACAGACGATGGGCGTCCGTCGGGATAAGCCTTTCGTCGCGGTCAACTGCGGGGCGGTCCCTTCAGAGCTCATGGAAAGCGAGCTCTTCGGCCACGAGAAAGGCTCGTTCACAGGAGCCCACCAGAGAAAGATCGGCAAGTTCGAGTTCGCCGACACAGGGACGCTCTTTCTCGACGAGGTCTCGACCCTGCCGACACACCTTCAGATAAAGCTCCTCCGTGTCCTGCAGGAGAAGTCCTTCGAGAGGGTCGGCTCGAACTCGACCATAAAGGTCGACATACGGGTCATAGCGGCGACAAACGTCGACCTCGCCAACGAGGTGGTGAAGGGGGCTTTCAGGGAAGACCTCTATTACAGGCTCAAAGTAGTCCCTATTGAACTGCCGCCCCTTCGCGAGAGGCGAGAGGACATCCCGCTTCTTTTGAGCCACTTCCTTGAGAAGCACTCAAGGGCCTGCAACAAGCGCATCTCCGGCATAACCGACGACGCGATGGCCCTCTTGAGAGAATACCGCTGGCCCGGGAACATAAGGGAGCTTGAAAACCTCGTTGAAAGGCTCGTGGTGCTCGCGCCTGACGGGAGCCTGATCACGAGCGCGGACCTGCCCTCTGGCATAGTCCACGGCCCCTCTGAGGCAGGCCAGAGTGCTGATGACACAGACCTCAGGGAAGCTGTTCAGGCCTTTGAAAAACGCTATATTACCGGCGTCCTTAAAAGGACAGGCTGGAACAGGCTTGAGGCGGCAGGAAGGCTCAATATCCACAGGAATACGCTCCTGCTCAAGATGAAGGAGCTCGGCATTCACGAGCCCGTTGACACAGGGGCGAGAAGGCCTGGTTAGGGCAGCGGTGCGCTTTTGCCGGCCATCGCCAGCGTCCCTCATGCATTGCTTTTGTAAAGGCTCTTGGGCTGTCTTCGTCTCCATGGCGGCTCGGCCGCTGAAAAGCGACAGCCCTCGTTCCTCTCAACCGCGGAGGCTTACTCCGTAACAATCCCCTTCTGTCCTCTGACAAGTCAATTTGCAAATTGAAAAATAGCTCGATTTGTGTTATCAATTACTATTCCGTGCGATGGAGAGCGCAGAGTTCTGATGGCATTGAAACTCTTTTTCGCCAGCCCGGACAAGCTGTCAAGCGGCTCTCAAGGCAGAGCATACCCATTCACACAGTTTCACGCCGACAGGCTCAATTCTTTTTCAAGGGGGCAATAAGATGTCAGGTCATTCCAAGTGGGCCAACATCAAGCATAAGAAGGCCAAGACCGATGCCAAGAAGGGCAAGGTCTTTACCAAGCTCGTCAAGGAGATAATGGTTGCGGCCAAGGGCGGGGGAGACCCGTCCGGCAACCCGAGGCTCCGTCTTGCCATAGAGAAGGCGAAGGCTGAGAACCTTCCGGCCGACAACATAGACAGGGCCGTTAAAAAAGGCGCTGGCGAGCTCGACAACGTCATCTACGAGGAAGGCACCTACGAGGGCTACGGCCCCTCAGGGGTCGCGGTACTCGTGAACTTCATGACGGACAACAGGAACAGGACAGCCTCTGAAGTAAGGCACGCCTTCACGAAATCAGGCGGGAGCCTCGGACAGAGCGGGTCGGTCTCCTACATGTTCGAGAAAAAAGGGCTCTTCACCTTTGACATGGCTTCCGTCTCAGAGGAAAAGCTAATGGAGGCCGCGTTAGAGGCCGGGGCAGAGGACGTCAACCCTAACCAGGACGACAATGTCTTCGAGGTATATACCGACCCGACGGAGTTCCACAAGGTCAAGACCTCGTTTGACGGCTCGGGCCTCAAGTACTCGCAGGCCGATATAACCATGATCCCGAAGAACTCGGTCAAGGTCGAGGGCAAGGCCGCAAAGCAGGTATTAAACCTCCTTGAAGAGCTCGAGGACCTCGACGACGTGCAGGACGTCTACGCCAACTTCGATATCTCCGATGAGGAGATGGCGGCGATGGCCTGACGCATGGCCGATTGATTTGAAGAACCTCTGGTTAATTCATAAATAGTATGTCGTTCTGAGCGAAGCGGCATTTTTTGCGGGACAGCAGAAATTGAACTTTGAGCGTAAGCGAGAAGGCCTCAAGGGGCGAGATAAGAATCTCGTATCTGAATGAACAGCAAGTCGCGAGTTTCTTCGGTCGCTGCGCTCTCTCACAATGACAGAGAAACATAATTGATCAGAACTTCCTTGTTAATCCACGGAGGCGGGCTATTTGAAAATCCTCGGCATAGACCCTGGCAGCGTGCACACAGGCTACGGCATAGTCGGCAAAGGGCCGAACGGCTCTCTTGTGCGCGTATGCGACGGCGCGATCTCTCCGGGGCCGGGCCTGACCGTCGCCGAGCGGCTCTTTAAAGTCTCTGAAGGGCTCACCGAGGTGATAGAGGCACATAAGCCGGATGCCGTATCCATTGAGTCTGTTTTTTTCGCCAAGAACGTCAAAAGCGCGATAGTCCTCGGGCAGGCAAGGGGCGCGGCCCTTCTTACAGCCGCGAGGTTCGGCCTGCCTGTCTTCGAGTACGCTCCCACCGCCATAAAACTTGCCGTCACAGGCTACGGACAGGCCGCCAAGGAGCAGGTCGGCAAGATGGTAAAGCTCCTTTTGAAGGATACCGAAGGCTTTAAAAAGGCTGACGCCTCAGACGCGCTTGCCATAGCCATCTGCCACATACACCATTGCGGCATCAACGCCGCCACCGGCAAAGCGAGGCTTGCCGCCTCGTCAGTGCCGAGATGATAGCTCATATCAGCGGCAGGCTCATTCAAAAGGGCACAGAGTCGGTCGTGATCGACGTCAATGGCGTCGGATATGAGCTCTTCATACCGCTTTCCACTTTTTACACTCTGCCGGGCCTCGGCGAGCAGGCGAGCCTCAAGGTCTACACCAACGTCAGGGAAGACGCGATACAGCTCTACGGATTCCTCACGCAGGACGAAAGGGACGTTTTCGGCCTCCTCATAGGCGTCTCAGGGGTCGGGCCAAAGCTCGCGCGCAACATCCTCTCAGGCATCGCGGTCGCTGACCTTGTCTCGGCCATCGGCTCCGCCGACAGCAAGAAGTTAAGCTCGATACCGGGCATCGGCGGCAAATCAGCGGAGAGGCTCATCCTCGAGCTTCGGGACAAGATTAAGAATATCGCCTTGAAGGGCGTCCCTGAACAGCAGGCTGCGGCAACAGGCGAGGGCGACCCGCTTGCCAATGACGTTGTCTCGGCCCTTGAAAACCTCGGGTACAAGACCGCGCAGGCCGAAGAGGCAGTGAAAAAGGCTAAGGCGGTCTCAGTTGATGCCGTCTCATTCGAGGCGTTCCTCAAGGAAGCCTTGAAGCACCTTTCAAAGAGATGACAATGGACGACGGACGCGACATAAGCCCGGCGAAGCTGGTCGAAGACGAGCTGGAGGTCACACTCCGGCCCAGGCTTCTTGACGATTTCGTCGGACAGGATAAGCTCAAGGAGAACCTCAAGGTCTTCATCCAGGCGGCGAAAGCCAGGGGAGAGGCGCTCGACCATGTCCTCTTTTACGGGCCTCCGGGACTTGGCAAGACGACCATGGCGAACATAATCGCCAACGAGCTGGGAAGCCACGTCAAGGCTACCTCCGGGCCTGTAATAGACAAGGCAGGCGACCTGGCCGCGATGCTCACGAACCTCGAGGAGCGGGACGTATTTTTCATCGACGAGATACACAGGCTCTCTCCCATCGTCGAAGAGATAATGTACCCGGCCATGGAGGACTACCACATAGACATACTCATAGGCCAGGGTCCTTCCGCGAGGTCTGTGAAGATAGAGCTCCCGAAGTTCACGCTAATTGGCGCTACCACCAGGGCAGGGCTCCTCACATCCCCACTGCGTGACAGGTTCGGGGTGATACTGAGGTTTGATTTCTACAAGTCCTCTGAGCTCAAGACCATCATAATGAGGTCGGCATCGATCCTCGGCGTCGAGATAACGCCTGACGGCGCTGAAGAGATATCAGGCAGGTCGAGGGGCACCCCGAGAGTTGCCAACAGGCTTCTTCGCAGGGTCAGGGACTTTGCCCAGGTAAGGGCAGGGGGCGTAATCACCAAAGAGGTCGCGTCCAGCGCCCTCGACATGCTCGAGATAGACTCCAAGGGCTTTGACAAGATGGACAGGAGGATACTCCTCGCCATCATCGACAGGTACAACGGCGGCCCCGTAGGCATAGATTCCATCGCCGCCGCGCTCCACGAGGAGAGGGACGCGATAGAGGACCTCTACGAGCCGTTTCTCATACAGGAAGGGTACATCATGCGCACCCCGAGGGGCAGGGTCGCAACCGACCTCGCGTACAAGCACCTGGGACGCACTCCGGCCAAAGGCGCGAACAACGGCCAGGAGCGGCTTTTGTAAGAATTGTCTATCGGTTCGTGCTTCAGTTGAGAGAGCACCGGCTGATTGTCCTGCTCTGTCATTCCGGGGGAGCGAAGCGGTCGAAGAATCCTGGGTTCTTGAGTCTTGATGTCAAGTCCAGCCAACGCAGGTGCGCACAAAGATGACCACCCCACGCATACTCGTCCATATCTGCTGCGGCCCCTGTTCAATCATGCCACTGAAAAAGATGCTCGGCTCTTCAGCCGAGGTCTGGGGTTTTTTCCACAACCCCAACATCCACCCGCTCTCCGAGTTCAGGAAGAGACTTGCCGCCGTAAAGACCCTTGCCGCCTTTCTTGAGCTCGATGTCATCTATGACGAGGAGTACAGGCCTGTCGCTTTTGTGCAGGGCGTGCGGGCCCACACCGGGGTCTTGAAGGGTACTCCGCCTCAGGGCAGGAGGTGCGGGTACTGCTACGAGGCAAGGCTTGAGGCCACCGCCCGCGTGGCAAAAGAGCGCGGCTTTGAGGGCTTTACCTCCTCCCTTCTATACAGCCATTCACAAAATCATGAGGCTATAAAAAAGGCTGGCTTCGAGCTTGCAGACAGGTATGGCGTCGCCTTCTTCTACGAGGACTTCAGGTCCATGTGGAATGCCGGGATAGCCGAGTCAAAGGCGCTCGGCCTTTACAGGCAGAGGTACTGCGGCTGCGCTTACAGCAGGATAGAGCGTGATTCCAAGAAAAAAACCATAAAAACAGCAAGTTAGGCCTGTTTTTTGATACTGGTCCTTATGTTCGGCGGAGTATCTCACGCGCATGGAAAAGACGATCGAAGTCTCAAAAAATGAGCCTGTCTCACAGCAGCCTGTCGAGATAGTCGAGAGAAAGGGGCTCGGGCATCCCGACTCTATCTGCGACGCCGTCATGGACAGGGTTTCCGTTGCCTTGAGCCGCGAGTATATGAGGCGGTTCGGCGCGGTCCTCCACCATAACATCGACAAGGGCCTCCTTGTAGCCGGTCAGGTGGAGAAGGGCTTTGGCTCCGGCCGGGTCATAAGGCCGATGGAGCTCATCGTCGGCGACAGGGCGGCCTTTGCCTTCGGCAGGACAAAGGTGCCGGTCAACTCCATCGTCAAGGAGACCGTGCGCGAGTGGTTTGGCGAGAACCTTCCTGCCGTCGACCCTGACAAGCACTTGAAGACAAGGGTGGTCCTTCAGCCGGGGTCAGTCGAGCTTGCCGACATATTCGACAGGAAGGGGCAGGTTTTAGGCGCCAACGACACCTCGGCCGCGTGCGGCTACGCGCCCTTGACGCCGACGGAAGAAGCCGTGCTATCCACTGAAAAGTTCATCAATTCCCCTGCCTTCAAGCTCCGTTTCCCCGAGACAGGCGAGGACGTCAAGGTGATGGGCGTAAGAAAGGGGACTTCCCTTGACCTCACGGTCGCCTGTCCGCTAATGGCGAGGCTCATCGATAGCGAGGCGGCCTACTTCCGCAGGAAAAAAGCCGTGAGAGAGGCTCTCGAAGAGTTTTGCAGAGGCTTTCTTTTCAACAAGGTCACATTAAACCTCAACTCCCTTGACGCGAAGGGGCGCGGGGTCAAAGGCGTCTACCTGAGTTTGCTCGGCACTTCGGCCGAGGACGCTGACTCAGGGCAGGTGGGCAGGGGAAACAGGGTCAACGGCGTGATCTCACTGATGAGGCCGATGGGCACCGAGGCCGCCGCCGGAAAGAACCCTGTCTCTCACGTCGGCAAGATATACTCGGTGCTGAGCCACAGGATGGCGGCCGAGATATATGAGAGGGTCGAGGGCGTCAAAGAGGTCTCAGTCTGGCTCGTGAGCGCGATAGGCGCTCCAATAGACGACCCGAAACAGGTTTATGTACAGATAATCGGCCGCGCCCGGCGGCGTCATGCCGCCATGCAAAGCGAGGTCCAGACCATAATCGACGAGTTCCTCTCGGCCATAGGCCCGTTCACTGAAGAACTCGCCAGGGGCGAGCACCCTGTCTGCTGAAGGCAGTGCGCGGCATGTGGTATGATGTAAGAGGCACCCATAAGTGAGCGAAGGTTCTTAATAAAACGGAGGTCTTTTAGCATGACCGACCGCCATATCTCGGCCGGTGGCGTCATATTCAGGAGAAAAGGGGCTGACATCGAAGTGGCCCTCATCTCTGTCAGGGGCGGCAAGGTCTGGGGCCTGCCAAAGGGCACCGCTGAAAAGGGAGAGAACATAGCGGCGACCGCCCACAGGGAGGTGCGCGAGGAGACCGGGCTCGACGGCAGGATAATCGACAAGTTAGGCCACATTGAGTATTTCTACACTGTAAAGGATTCAGGCCCGCCGAGGCGGGTCTTCAAGATAGTCTATTTTTTTCTCATGGAATACCTGAGAGGAGACGTCGCTGACCACGACGACGAGGTAGACGAGTGCAGATGGGTCCCGGTCGAGGAAGCCATATCCCTTATGAGGTTCAAGGACGAGAAGGATATCATCGAGAAGGCCCGGCACAGGATACTTGAAATTCCATCTGACTCTCCCTCCTAAGCCCCTGTTTTTAAAACCTTCCGTGTACGTCCCGCCATCGGGCCATTGCCCCGGTTTTCATTCTTGTCATTTGAATGTTTTTGGGTTATCTTAAATTTTTAATCGATGTCCCGGACCGTGTTCAATGCGCTCACCCAGTGCGTAAGGCTCATAAAAAACAAGAGAAGTGCTTCATCTGCGGAGCCGCTTTTTCCAGACAGGGCTTCTCAGGCATAAGGTTTGAGGGCACCGAGTTCAAGGTACTTGTCTGCGAGGGGTGCGGGCTTGGCAAGACCACCCCGTTCCTCGATGAAAAGACCCTCAAGTCCATGTATTCGAGCACGTACCGCGAGGAGGCCGGCACCCGGTTCCCCGCGCCCCTTGAAAAGCTCATAAGGGTTGTGCGGGACGGCAGGCGCAGGGCTCTCGAGCGCTACGCGTCAAAGGGGCGCATACTCGACGTAGGGTGCGGCAGGGGCGACTTCCTTCAGATGATGAGGGACAGGGGCTGGGAGGCTTTCGGCCTCGAGCTCGACAGCAGGGTCTCACAGAAGTCAAAAGAGGGGTTCGACCTGAGGTCAGGTAGCCTCTCAGACGTAAGGTTTCCTGATTCGTACTTTGAAGCAGTCACCTTCTGGCATGTCTTCGAGCATGTCAAAGAGCCGGAATGGACACTTAAAGAGTGCTCGCGCATCCTGAAGCCGGGCGGCATCCTTGTGCTGGCTGTGCCGAACATGGGGAGCCTGCAGGCGCGCTTCTCCGGAAAAGGGTGGTTTCACCTCGACCCGCCCTTTCACCTGTACCATTACTCGGCCTCGAACATGAAAAAGCTCCTTGAGAAGAACGGCTTCGAGGTATTGAAGGTCCGCCACTTCTCATTTGAATACAACCCGTATGGTTTTGTCCAGTCCATCTATAACAGGATGGGCTTCAAGTCCAATTTGCTATACGATTTCCTGAGGTCAAGGGCCCCGAAGGACGCTGGTTCGATGGCGTCCCTGGCCTTTACTTTCGTTTCCCTGCCGATCGTCGCCGCGCTTTCAATGGGTCTTTCATTGACAGAGGCGGCTTTCAGGTCAGGCGGCACCATAGAAGTCTACGCGAGGAAGAAGGCGGGTAACTGATGGCTGAGATCAAGGACATCGAGGTAATAAAAACAACGAAGAGCAGGTTCGACCCGGCCCTCCTTGAGAACCCCGGCTTCGGCGTGCTCTTTTCCGACCACATGTGCTCCATGGATTTTTCCGGCGGCAGGTGGGCGGCCCCGAAGATAGTGCCGTTCGCCAAAATAGAGGTCTCACCGGCCCTTACCGTGCTCCACTACGGGCAGGCCATATTCGAAGGGCTCAAGGCTTTTCGCACAAAGGACGGCCGCGTAAACATCTTCAGGCCTGAGAAGTACCATGAACGGATGCTGAGGTCTTGCGCGAGGCTTTGCATACCTCCGGTCGATTACAATGATTTCATCTCTGGCTTAGAGACCCTTTTGAAGACCGACAGCGTCTGGGTGCCGTCCAAGAGGGGACAGGCCCTTTACATCAGGCCGTTCATATTCGCGACCGACGAGTACCTTGGCGTCAAGGTCTCGGATACCTACAAGTTCCTCATAATCACATCCCCTGTGGGCGCGTATTATAAAGAGGGCATAAACCCTGTGAGGCTCACGACGCCTGGCGAGTATGTGCGCGCTGTAAAGGGCGGGCTCGGCTCGGCAAAGACGCCAGCTAACTACGCGGCAAGCCTTCTTCCCGCTGAAGAGGCCAAGAAAAAGGGTTTTACGCAGGTCCTGTGGCTGGATGCCATCGAGAAGAAGTATGTCGAAGAGGTCGGCACCATGAACATGTTCTTCCACATAGGCGATGAGCTCGCGACCCCGTCTCTTGAAGGCTCGGTCCTGCCGGGCGTCACACGCGATTCTGTCATACACATAGCGAAGGACTGGGGCTTGAAGGTCGTTGAAAGGAAGATCTCGATTGACGAAGTGTTCGCGGCCTCGAATAAAGGCATACTGAAAGAGGCCTTCGGCACAGGGACCGCCGCAGTCATCTCGCCGGTTGGCGAGATATGCCACGACAACGCGTGCGTCACGATCAACAACGGCCAGACAGGGCCGCTCTCCAGAAAACTATACGACTATATTACCGGCATGCAGTATGGCGACGAGCCGGACAGGTATGGTTGGGTGCACACTATTAACGGATAAAGGACAAAATGAAAATAACGCAAGATGTAGTAAAAGAGCACGGCCTCAACCCTGAGGAGTACCAGCGGATAGTGAGCTCGCTTGGCAGAGAGCCGAACCTTCTGGAGCTTGGCATATTCTCGGTCATGTGGAGCGAACACTGCTCCTACAAGTCTTCGAGAAAGCACCTTCGCGGCTTTCCCACGAAAGGCGAGTTCGTGCTTCAGGGCCCGGGAGAGAACGCCGGAATAGTCGACATAGGCGACGGGCTTGCCGTGGCCTTCAAGATGGAGAGCCACAACCACCCTTCGTTCATAGAGCCTTACCAGGGCGCGGCAACAGGCGTCGGCGGCATCCTGCGCGACATATTCACCATGGGCGCCAGGCCCGTTGCCTCTTTGAACTCTCTGCGTTTCGGCGCTCCTGAGCACCCGAAGACGAAATTCCTCCTCGAAGGCGTCGTCTCCGGCATAGCCGGTTACGGCAACTGCATAGGCGTCCCGACTGTCGGCGGAGAGGTCTACTTCAACTCTTCATACAACGGCAACAACCTCGTCAACGTCATGACAGCAGGCGTCGTCAAGAAGGACAGGATATTCAGGGGCAAGGCTTCCGGGACGGGAAACCCGGTCATATACGCCGGAAGCAAGACGGGCAGGGACGGCATACATGGCGCGACAATGGCCTCTGATGTTTTCGGCGAAGGCGGGGAAGAGAGAAGGCCGACTGTGCAGGTCGGAGACCCGTTCGCTGAAAAGCTTCTTCTGGAAGCCTGTCTCGAACTCTTCAAAACAGACTATGTAGTCGGCATACAGGATATGGGCGCGGCCGGGCTCACCTCTTCGAGCGTGGAGATGGCCTCGAGGGGAAATGTAGGAATAGAGCTCGACATGGACTCAGTCCCCAGGCGCGAAGAAGGCATGACCCCTTATGAGCTCATGCTCTCCGAATCGCAGGAGAGGATGCTCATGGTCGTGCGTTCCGGCACTGAAGACGCCGTGATGGAGATATACCGGAAGTGGGACCTCGACGCCGAGGTAATAGGAAGGGTAACCGAGGGCAACTCCATAAAGCTTCTTGAGGGTGGCAAGGTCGTCGCGGACATCCCGGTGCCGCTCCTTACCGACGACGCTCCGGTCTACGACAGGCCCTCTAAGAGGCCAGCTGCCCAGGATGAGCTCAACACGCTCGATATATCGAAACTCCCCGAACCGAAGGATTATAACGCTACCCTCGTTACTCTCATGAGCTCCATGAACCTCTCGAGCAGGGAGTGGATATACCGCCAGTACGACCACATGGTCAGGACGGACACTGTCGTGTGTCCCGGTTCTGACGCGGCAGTCGTAAGAATAAAAGGCACGAAAAAGGCTCTGGCATTGACCGCCGACTGCAACTCGAGGTACTGCTACCTTGACCCGAGGACAGGCGGCAAGA
>JADLDY010000048.1 GCA_020846435.1 Deltaproteobacteria bacterium | reverse complement strand
TGGAACGCGGTCTACGGGTTCTTCGCCATACCCATAGTCCTCGTCATGATAGGCATGTGGTTTTTCGCGAAGGAGCCGCCGGACAAGGTCGAGAGAAAGTCCATGGCCTCGTACCTCAAGGTGCTCGGTGAAAAGGATATCTGGATATTCAACATACTCTACTGGGTCACCTTCGGCGGCTATGTCGGCTTTTCCAGCTTCATTCCGACCCTGATGGCCGATCAGTACGGCGTGAGCAAGGTTTCCGCCGGCCAGTTCATGATACTCATAGGATTTACAGCTTCAGCCGTGAGGGTCATAGGCGGGTACTGCGCTGACCGCTTCGGCGGCATAAGGGTGCTTTCGTTCATCTATATCCTCATACTCGTCGGCGCCATAGGGGCTGCGTTCCTGCCGCCGATACAGCTGTTCATACTCTTCATAGTCCTCATGAGCGCCGGCATGGGCGTGGGCAACGGCTCGGTCTTCCAGCTGCTGCCGCTTCGCTACCCGCACGCCAAAGCCATCACCTCAGGCGTAGTCGGCGAGTTCGGCGCGCTCGGAGGAGCCTTCATACCGATGGCCATGGGCTTTTCAATGGGCACTTTCGCCACCTACTCAGGCGGCTTCATAATCTACGGCATCACCTCGGTCGTGGCTCTTGGAGTCCTCCTTTTAGTCCAGCACAGATGGACCTCAAGCTGGGTCGGCAAGGGTGGCAAGGCTCTCAGTGCCGGAGACGAAAACGACAGGGACAACGGAAGGTGTCTTTCGTCGAGCGAAGGTTAGGAAAGGCCCCGAATACGACGGCACATGAGGTACGCCAGCATCCTTTGCATATCCGGAGATTCTGCGATGCCGGGACGGGCGGAGCGGGAGGCGGCCAGGCTGAGCGTGATGGCAGGGGCCAGGCTCATACTTCTCCACGTCATCGAGAAGTGCTACAACTCCGGCTTTCTGGCCACCGATTCCCCGGAGTGGAAGGCCATTCATGATTCGTGGTTTTCGGAGGCGAGGAGCCTTCTGGACAAAAAGGAAGAGGCTATAAGGGAACAGGGCTGTTATTCAATTAAAAAGGAAGTAAGGTGCGGCGAGTTGGTCTTTGAGGTGGCAGGGGTCGCGGTAGAGCAGGGAGCGTCGGTTATCGTCGCTCCCATCTGCCGCGGCTTCTCTCTCAAGGGCCTTCTCGCACAGTCGTTCTCAAGCAGGCTCATGGAGCTCTCCCCCTGTCCGGTCATGCTGATAAACGAGCAGGATCAGGCGGCCAGCATGTAAACTGAGATAGCCAGGGCCGAGACCGAGAGGCTTATCACTTCGTACATCCGTACAATCGCTGTTTCCCTGCTCATATCAACTCTCCCTGTTCTCACCGTGGGCAATGGGCTTGCGTCAGGCTGCTATGAAGTAGATGGATATGGCCAGGGCCGAAACCGAAAGGCTTATCAGTTCGTATATCCTTACTATCGAGTTTCCCTTGTTCATATCGATTCTCCTTGTGGTCATCAGGGTTAAAGGAACTTGGCTCAGGCAGCTATGAAGTAGATGGATATGGCCAGAGCCGAAACCGAAAGGCTTATCAGTTCGTATATCCTTACTATCGAGTTTTCCTTGTTCATATCGTCCTCCCTTTATTCTGTCTTCTGATCTCAGTATAGCAATCGCCTTGTTAAAGCATTATTAGAGCGTCTCCCGAATCCTGCTGGGCAGGCTTTCTGCGCGCAACCGCCTGATTTTTAATGAAAAATCACCTGAAAGAAAATTGCGGCCCAGGCGCAAGATTCCTTTGGCGGGCGGTTTTGGCCCTGTTTTCCCCTTTTCCCGGCCCGATGGAAACCTGTGGAGAAAAAAAGGGCGATGATGTAAACTTTGGAATTGACCGGTTTGGCCAGCGAAAGAGGCGATATTCGCGTTATGGACCAGAGACTTGAAAACGAAATAGCGCACGGCAGGCAGATAGCCTCTTACGCGGAGGCGGCCTGGGGCTGGGAAGGCGCGATTGGCAAGCTCCGCTGGAGAAGGCGCGTGGAGATGCTCTGCTCGGGGCTCCGTCCCGGGTCGAGGGTGCTTGAGGTCGGCTGCGGCACAGGGCTCCTTACGGAAGAGATAGCCAAAAGGGGCGTCAAGGTATATTCTCTCGACATCTCGCACGAGCTTCTTAAAAAGGCGGCCGGGAAGTCCGGGAACAAAGAGATCGTCTTTTTCTGTTCGAGCGCCTATGAGCTCGGCTTCGCTGACTCGGTTTTTGATAATATCATCGGCATGTCGGTCCTCCATCACCTCGACATGGACAGGGCGTTGGCCGAGTTTTACAGGGTATTGAAAAAGGGCGGGAAGATGGCCTTCTCCGAGCCCAATATGCTCAACCCGCACATATTCTGCGAGAGGCATTTTTTCCGCGAGAGGTTTCACAACAGCCCTGATGAGACGGCCTTCGTAAGGTTTGCCTTGAAGCGGCAGATGAGGGAGCGCGGCTTCAAGGACATAGTCATCGACCCGTTCGACTTCCTCTACCCGAAGATACCGGACTCTCTTGCCGGAAAGGCCGACTCTCTCCTGCGCGTCATCGAAAAGATACCGCTTGTCTCGGAAATTGCCGGAAGCCTCTTCATAAGGGCGGTGAAGTAGCTGATGCGCCCAGGCACTGGACTGAAAGCCGCTTCAATAGTCCTTACTGGCGCGTTCATGCTTTTCATAAGCTGGCGCAGGTGGGCTGACCTGATAGTCGATTACGGCCGCGAGGTATATGTGCCGTGGCAGCTCTCGCACGGGAGCCTCCTGTACAGGGACATAGCGTCATTCTACGGGCCGCTTTCCAATTACTGGAACTCGTTTTTGTTCCGGGCCTTCGGGGAGTCGGTCCTCTCCATCCAGCTCTTCAACATACTGCTCATCGCCGCTCTTACCTATATCATCTACCGGCTTTTCGCGAGAGATGATGACGGCCTCACCCCGACGGTCATCTCGATAGTCTTCATACTGCTGTTCGCTTTGCCCAAGCACTTCAGCCTCGGGAGCTACAACTATGTCGCCCCGTATTCGCACGAGCTTGTCCACGGCGTATTCCTCGCCTTCGCGGCGGTCTACGCCTTCACTCTCTTTATCAGGGGGCAAAGGCTCTTATGGGCCCTGCTGGCCGGAGCACTGACAGGGCTCGCGCTCCTCACGAAGATGGAGATAGCGTTGGCGCTCGTCATGGCCATCCTCGCGGGCTTCGCTGTGATGCTTCTGAAAAGGGATAGGGGGGAAGACGCGCTTTTTGCGCCGTTCGGCCTGTTCATCGCGGGAGCGATTGTGCCGATCGCCGCTTTCATAGCCTATTTCAGCTTCCATCTGGGCCTTGTTGAGGCTTCCCGCTCGGTTTTCAGCTCATGGACAGTCGTTGCCGGCACAGGCATCTCTTCGAGCAGGTTCTACATGGCGGTGACAGGCATTGACAACCTCTCCGCCAATCTCAGTGGCATGCTCACGGCTGCTTCATGGTATCTGCTCCTTGGGGTCCCTCTGCTAATGGACTATCTGTTGCGCAAGAGCCAGTTCGCACTGAGGTACGCAGGCATCATCGCGTTCATCGCGACCGGCGCCCTGATGGGCTATTTTTCGGGCAGCATACCCTGGGACCTGATCTTCTGGCCTCTGCCTCTCTTCATGGCGGCGTTAGTGTTGTTTGCCGGGGCAGGTCTCCTTCTCGGCGAAAAAGAGGTCTCTCGAGCGGGTCTGCCAATATTCATCTTTTCGGTCTTTGCCTCTGTCCTGCTTATCAAGATACTCTTCGTGCCGCGCGTATACGGCTACGGCTTTGTGCTTGCGATGCCCGCGACCCTTCTTGTCTGCTACGCGCTCCTTTACCTTATACCGGCACGCATCAAGGCGCGATGGGGCGGCTCCGGCATATTCAGGTATTCGGTCCTGGCCGCTATTCTGGTCATGCTCTCGGTCTACACTCTCAGGTCTTACAGGCTCTACACTACGCAGGACTACCCCGTGGGCAAGGGAGGCGACACCCTCGTCGCCTCAGGCTTCTCTGGCGGCAAGGCCGTGGACATACTCCTTGGGCAGATAGAGCGGGTCATGGCCCCTGAGGACGACTTCATCATGCTGCCTGAAGGCACACTCGTCAATTACCTCTCAAGGCGGAAAAACCCGGTCAAATACACCTCTTTCCTGCCATCTGACATGACCATATACGGAGAAGAGACGATCCTGTCCGCGATCAGGGAAAATCCGCCGGACTTCGTCATCTTCATAAGCAGGGACACCATAGAGTACGGGGCACATTATCTCGGGCAGGACTACGGCCACAGGCTATTCGCCTTCATAACCGCCGGGTACGAGGATGTGGTGCGCATCGGGAACATGGGATTCCTTGAAAGGTCGGTCAGCATGAGCCAGCCTCTCGGCATCGTCATAATGAAGCGTAAGCAAGGCTTTGACGCACGGGCGCTTGAATAAGAGCGAAAGAAATTGCTTTTGACGGCCTAACGTGTTATAAAATTTATGGTTTAGTCCTGTTTTTGCCTTAAAAATATCATCCACTCTGTGCCTCAACGCGCGTTATCCGCGCTCCGCGTCCAAGATGACAGTCAAAAATGAGAACCAAACGGATAACTGGGCACTGGAGCATATCCGGTCACGCAAGCAGTACGTGCGGGACTCCTACGCCTCTATCGCCCCTGTCCGCGAGAAGTGGATACACAGGAACAGGTACTTCTATGACAGGCTCGGCGCGTTCCTCAAGTTTATAATCGAGCCCGGAAGCTCCGCCGTGCTCTTCAGGAGCGAGCTCGGCCAGCTCTTCGAGAAGCTCGAGCTCTCGAGGGCGGTCGGCGTCGACATATGCGAGAAGATGGTGGCCCAGGCCAGGCTCAAGCGCCCTGACGTGGATTTTTATTGCGCCGACCCTGAGGAGGTCTCCCTCAAGGGCAAGTTCGACCATGTCATCTTCTATACGCTCGGCGACATAATTGACATTGAGAAGGCTTTTCTGAACGCCCACTCCTTCACGGGGAGCTCGACGAGGCTCGTTGTTATCAACTACAACTACCTCTGGCGCCCGCTCGTATTCCTCGCCGAGAAGTTCGGCCTCAAGGTGCCGCAGCCGACCCAGAACTGGCTCAACATACCGGTCCTCGAAAACCTCCTGCATATCTCGGGCTTTGAGGTGGTGAAGAAGTACTACCAGGTGCTCTTCCCGTTCAACATCCCGCTCGTCTCATGGTTCTTCAACGGCGTGCTCTCCAAGCTCCCGGTCATAAAAAAACTCTGCTTCCTCCAGATACTCGTGGCGAGGAAGACGCCTGAGGCGGCCATCGGGCGCAAGGAGTTCAAGGTCTCGGTCATAATCCCGTGCAAGAACGAGAAAGGCAATGTCGAGCCGGCCGTCGAGCGCGTCCCTGAGATGGGGCTTGGAACCGAGATAATCTTCTGCGACGATAAGTCTACCGACGGCACCGCCGACGAGGTGAGGAGGGTCATGGCCAAGTACCCTCAGCGCGACATAAAGCTCGTCAACGGCCCCGGTATATGCAAGGCGAAGAACGTGTGGACAGGTTTTGACGCGGCAACCGGCGACATACTCATGATACTCGACGCGGACCTCACGGTAATACCCGAGGAGCTTCCATACTTCTACGGCGCCATATCGAGCGGCGCGGGCGAGTTCATCAACGGCACGCGCATGGTCTACCCCATGCAGAAGCAGGCGATGCGCACCCTCAACATAATCGGCAACAGGTTCTTCAGCGGGACGTTTTCGTACCTCCTCGGGCAAAACCTCACTGACACTCTCTGCGGCACGAAGGTGCTCTGGAGGCGGGACTGGCCGAGGGTGAAAAAGCTTCTCGGCTCGTGGGGCATAAACGACAGGTGGGGCGATTACGAGCTCATCTTCGGGGCGGCCAAGCTCCACCTCAAGATAGTCGAAGTGCCGGTGCATTACCTTGAGAGGACCTATGGCGAGACGAAGATGACGAAGAGGTTCCAGAACGGCCTCGTGATGCTCAGGATGTGCTTCGCGGCGTTGAAAAAATTCAAATTCGTGTAGGAAGATGAAATGAAAAAAATACTCGTCACAGGCTCGAGCGGCCTCATAGGGTCTGAAGCTGTGCAGTACTTCTCTAAAAAAGGATGGTTCGTCTACGGCATCGACAACAACATGCGCGCGGACTTTTTCGGGCCGAAGGGAGATACCCTCTGGAACTTGAAGAGGCTCAGTGAGAGCGTGAAGAACTTCGAGCACCGCACCATGAACATTCTCGACAGGCCTGCCATAATGGATTTTTTCAGGACGGTCGACATCGAGGCGATCGTCCACTGCGCTGGCCAGCCCTCGCACGACCTTGCCAAGGACAGGCCGTTCGACGACTTCGAGGTCAACGCGGTGGGCACGCTCAATCTCCTGGAGGCAACGCGCCAGTTCAGGAAGGATGCTCCGTTCGTCTTCATGAGCACGAACAAGGTCTACGGCGACGCTCCCAACTGCCTGCCTTTGAAGGAGCTCGACAAGAGGTGGGAGTACGCAGACCCGAAAGACTTTGGCGGCATCAGCGAAGCGTGCTCCATAGACCAGTGCAAGCACAGCCTCTTCGGCGTCTCCAAGGCCTCGGCCGACCTCATGGTGCAGGAGTACGGCAGGTATTTCGGCATGCCCACCGTCTGCTTCAGGGCAGGGTGCATGACCGGGCCGAACCACTCGGGCGTTGAGCTGCACGGCTTCTTGAGCTATCTCGTGAAGGTCATCGTCTCCGGCGGGACTTACACGATATTCGGGTACAAGGGCAAACAGGTCAGGGACCAGATACACAGCATCGACGTCGTGAGCGCGGCCGAGGCATACATAGCTTCGCCAAAGGCCGCCGCTGTCTACAACCTCGGGGGCGGCAGGGAAAACAGCGCGTCGATACTCGAATGCGCCGGGCTGATAGAAGAATACTCCGGCAGGAAGTTCAATTATTCATACGACCCGAAGAACCGCGAGGGCGACCATATCTGCTACATAAGCGATCTGAGTAAGCTCAAGAGCGATTACAAAGGGTGGTCGATAACGCGCCCGCTTAACGGCATTATCCGCGAGCTGGTGGAATTCGAGAAAAGCTCCGCTTCTCATGGCGGCTGATAATAAAGTCCACGGCTGGCGTAGCGCCGCCTGCATAAGGAAGATAAAAGTTTGAAAAGGTCTGCATAGGCATGGATCTCAAGGAGGCAAAAGGCCTTGACAGCGGCAACAGGCACCCCTGGGAGCTTGCCAGAGTCGACGCGCTCAGGCGCATCCTCGCAGGCACGATCAAAGACGGCCTGCGGGTTTTGGACCTCGGCTGCGGAGACGGTTTCGTCGCCAGAGAGCTCTTCGAAGGCATGTCTGTACCTGTCGTCGCTGTTGACAGCAACTTCACCGCTTCCGACCTCTCCATACTTTCAGGGCAGAGCCGGAACATAAAATATTTCAAGGCGCTGGAAGGGTCAGCTGATTTTGACCTGGTGCTCCTCCTTGATGTGGTGGAGCACGTTGACGACGACAGCGGCTTTCTCACGGACCTCGTTGAAAAGAGGCTTGCCAAAGGAGGCCGCGTACTCATTACGGTACCTGCTTTCAACGCGTTCTTTTCAAAGCACGACGCTTTTTTAGGCCACAGGAG
>JADLDY010000047.1 GCA_020846435.1 Deltaproteobacteria bacterium | reverse complement strand
GGCCAAGGTCCTGTCCGCGAAGGAGTCCATCAACAAACTCAACCCCGATGTCAATGTCCAGGCCTTTCACGGCAGGCTTACCGTCGACAATATCAGGGAGATAATAAGGGAGTACGATGTCGTCCTCGACGGCTCGGACAACTTCCCCACGCGCTTTCTCATGAACGACGCCTGTTTCTTCGAGGGCAAGCCCCTTGTCTCAGGCTCGATGTTCAGGTTCGACGGCCAGGTCTCGGTATTCCACCCGAGGAAGGGCTTCCCGTGCTACCGCTGCCTTTACCCGGAGCCGCCGCCAAAGGGCCTTGTGCCGAGCTGTCAGGAAGCGGGCGTACTCGGAGCCCTCGCCGGCGTAATAGGCGTCCTGCAGGCCGTTGAGACCGTCAAGCTCCTCCTCGGAATCGGAGACACGCTCGAAGGACACCTCATGATATTTGACGCCCTGAAGATGAACTTCCGCAAGGTCAGGGTTAGAAAAGACCCCGAGTGCGCGCTGTGCGGCGAGAACGCCACCATAAAAGATCTCGTAGCCTATGAAGAACAGGCCTGCGAATATAAACCCGTCACCTGCGAACGATAAGCAGGCGGCTGTTGGGCTTTTGAGAGAACCTTTTTGAAAAAAGGTTCTCTCAAACTCTCTCCAAAAACTTATAGTTCTTCCTTAGACAACCCCCAAATAGGGGGTTGTCTAAGGAACTTAAAGTCTTTGAAGGGGTATGGGGGAAATCTTTCTTCAGAAAGTTTCTCCCATAAAGAGTCCCTAGGCATCCAGTCTGATAAGCGAGATTTGATGGCGAATTACCTGGACAACCCGGCGTCCCTCAAAATAGACCTGATGCTTCGCGGCATAAGGATGGAAGACCCGGTCGTGAAGGCGTGGGCCTGCGGGTCTTCGGGCGTTGATGTCTTGTTGCCACAGGATACTCTCGTAAACATCCCCTGCATGGAAGCGTTCACCGGCGGGTCGCCTTATACGGTAAAAAGGAGAGGCGAGAAGTACTTCGTAACCGACGGCAAGGGTGAGGTCGAGATAAAGCTCGTCCCTAAGCCTGCCTTTTATTCGAGGAAGACCTCGACCGGTGTGCCTTATTCCGACATAGCGACCGTCCACGGCAGCTACACGGTCATCACGCCTTCCCCGAGGTGCGATTTCTTTGACAGGAGCGTGGAATGCAGGTACTGCGCCGGGAACTTCGACATAAAGGGCAAAAACGACAGGGTCTACACCGTAGAAGAGGTCGTAGAGACTGTCGAGGCGGTTTTGAAGGAGAGGTCGTCGGACATAATATACCTCTCCATCGGCTTCAGCCAGGGAGATGACGGCGGCATAGAATTTTTAAAGCCCTACATACAGGCGATAAAGAAGAGTTTCAGCTGTCTGGTCGCGGTCGAGGCGCTCCCTCCTAAGGACAATCACTGGATAGACGAGACTTACGCGCTCGGCGCTGACTCGGTTTTGTACAACCTCGAGATATTCGACAAGGAGCTCTTCGAACTCATCTGCCCGGGCAGGGCTTCACTTGTCGGCCGGAAGAGGTATCTTGAGGCTCTGGGCTACGCGGCGAAGGTCTTCCCGAACGGCACGGTCGCTTCCCACCTCATCGTGGGGCTCGAGCCTCCGGGTTCTACCTGCATTGGGATAGACTTCTTCACAGACATGGGGGTCGTGCCGATCCTTCCGATATACAGGCCTTCGTCAGGCAGGGCTCTCCGTATAGAGCCGCTGACGACCGAGATAATACTGCCCGTCTACAAGCACCTTTACAGGGCCGTCAAGAAAAGCGGGATAAACCTTTCCTGGGTGCGCGACATAAGCATGGTGACGACCCCTGCCGAGATAAGAGGGCTTGTGGACGAGGGCAGGGGCGATTCATTGATGGAGAGTTTTTACAAGTCAAGGCTCGGCCTCAAGGCGGCGTGGGGGCTTTCAACGATAAGGAGGAAGCTCAGGGTCGTCAGCAGTTCCGACTCCGACCCTTCCAAACACTGATGCCGGAGATTTTTAATTGAGTTTACAGATAGACACGCGGCCCATCTGGCTCATACTGGCCATCAAGAGCCTGAGGTCTGTATTTTTTCTGCTCCTTGCCGCTTCGTTCCTCTACTTCGTTCTGATGCCCGCTCCAGAGGGGCTCTCGGTCGAGGGTCAGAGGGCCATTGCCGTTTTCCTCCTTTGTCTTGTCCTGTGGATATCGAACGCCATCCCTCTCGCGATAACCGGCATACTCGCCATGGTCCTTGTGCCTGTTTTAGGCGTGCTCTCGAGCAAGGTGACCTATTCCCTTTTCGGAAATGAGGCGGTCTTTTTCATCCTTGGCGCGTTCATCCTCGCCGGCGCGGTCATGCATTCGGGCATATCGAACAGGCTCGCCCTCTACATACTCGACAGGTTTGGCGGCTCCCCGAGGGGGCTCCTCATAACGGTATTCCTCCTTGCGGCCGCGCTCTCTTTCATCATGTCCGAGCACGCCGTGGCGGCCATGCTTTTCCCCATTGTCATAGAGATATCCAAGAGCCTTGGGTTGAAGCCGGGCAAATCCAACTACGGCAAGCTCCTTTTCTTCTCCATGGCCTGGGGCTGCATAATAGGCGGAGTCGCGACCTTTCTGGGCGGCGCGAGGGTGCCTCTTGCCGTCGGCATCCTGAAAGAGACGACAGGCCAGACGATAGGTTTTCTCGATTATTCGATAGCCGTCTTCCCGCTCGTAGTCATCCTCCTTTTCGCCGGCTACATGCTCCTGACGAGGATATTCCCCATAGACATAACCGGGGTAGCGGAGGCGCACGGTGTATTGAAAAAAAGGCTCAAGGCCCTCGGCAAGTTGAGCTATAAGGAGTACGCGGTCGGAGCGGTCCTTGCCGTCACGGTTTTCGCCTGGATAGGCCTGGGCGAGAAGTTCGGGCTGGCGGCCATTGCCCTGGCCTCAGTCGTGGCCCTTTTCGTCTTCAAGCTGGTAAGGTGGAAAGATATAGAAGAATACGTCAATTGGGGTATAATACTCATGTATGGCGGTGCCATAGTGCTGGGGTCGGCGCTCGACAAGAG
>JADLDY010000046.1 GCA_020846435.1 Deltaproteobacteria bacterium | reverse complement strand
GGGATATTGTCTGAAGAATCCCCTGCAAGCGCCAGAAGGTCCCTTATCTGGGTCGGCGCGACCCCGAACTTCTCCTTCACTTCGGCGGGGCCTGACTCTTTCCCTGTGAGGTAGTCGAGTATCACGGTATCCTCGTCCACAAGCTGGTACATGTCCTTGTCGCCGGTTATGATGGCGGTCTTCATCCCCTCGCCTGAGCACCTTTTTACAAGGGTGGCGATCACGTCGTCAGCCTCGAAGCCCGGCATCTCAATGGCCGGGATATTGAAGGCCGCGACCATCCTCTTGATATACGGCACCTGCGCTACAAGGAGTTCGTCCATGGGCTTTCTTTCGGCCTTATATTCAGCCATGAGCCCGTGCCTGAAGGACGGGCCTTTGACGTCAAAAGCTATGGCGACGAACTCGGGCTTGAAGTCGTTCAATATCTTCCTGAGGCTCTGGGTGAAGCCGTAGACCGCGTTTGTCGGCAGGCCCTTTGAGGTGGTGAACGTGGCCGGGACAGCGTGGAAGGCCCGGTACATCACCGAGCTTCCGTCTATTATGAAAAAGCTTTTTCCGGCCTTGTTCAACATATTTGACTACCCTTCACAAAAAATGTTATGATGCGCAAATGAAAAAAACAGCCCTGACGCTGATTATGCTGCTGCTTTATCCGATGAGTGCCTGGTCTTCCGAATCAATGGGGGCCGCGCTACACATTGTAGAGGATTTCACAAGGGAAGCAAATACATTAATGGTGAGCCGGGGGCTCAACCCCCTGTCGCCGATCCCGAAAGACAAGACAGCGGACACCCTCCGCCAGATACGCCTCACAGAGGTCCCGGGACAGCAAAGGTCAGCCAAAGTCTACGGATTGGTCAGCGCGTATACGGAAAGGGTAATAAAGACAGTCAAGACTCTGAACAGCACCTGGTCTGAGAATGAAGGCGACATGATGCGCCTTGAGAAACTGCGCGCCGCAATGCTCGACGAACTCAGGGTCTCACTTGCCTCTGAGTCAGCCACGAAAAAAGCGCCGAGGCCTGTCCCAAGCTTTGACCTCTCCCCGCATGATGAACCGGCGTCCCCAGGCAGCGACAAGAGCGGGATATTCTTCAGGTAGAGAGATCTACCATTCCGCCCCCTCGAACGCGTCCTTCACAAGCTCGAAGAAAAGCCGTCCGTCCCTTATCTCAACTCCCACGACGTCAAATCTCATGTCAGGGTCGGCAAGCCGCCTGCTCTCGATGTAATACTGCGAGGTGAGGAGTATCTTTTTCTGCTTCCTAGCGTCAACGCTCTCCGTCGGGGAGCCGAAGCGCTCCGAGCCCCTTGTCTTGACCTCGACAAAGACTATCGTCGCCCCGTCTTTCGCGACAAGGTCAATTTCCCCGTACCTGCACCTGAAGTTCCTCTCGAGCACCTTGTAGCCGTTCTTCTCGAGGAATGCGGCCGCTTCAGCCTCGCCAAGCCTGCCTGTGCCGGCCCTATCCATCAGAGTTACCCCTCGTGCCGGAGAAGAGGTCCTTCATGACGCCCCTGAAGGTCTTCCTGTGCATGGAGGCGGCGCCGTGCTCATCTATGGCGTCCATGTGCTCCCTTGTGCCGTAACCCTTGTGCCTGTCGAACCTGTACTCCGGGAAGCTCAGATTATACGAGGCCATTATCGCGTCCCTCGTTGTCTTTGCGACTATCGAGGCCGCGGCTATTGAGACGCTTAAAGCGTCCCCTGAGATGATCGTCTTTTGCTCGATCTTCGAATTTATGCGGAACTTGCCGTCGATAAGGAGGATGTCCGGCCGGACGATGAGTTTTTCAACGGCCCGCTCCATAGCCAGAAGGGAGGCCCTGTGTATGTTGACGCGGTCTATCTCCTCGGGCCAGACAAGACCTAGCCCTACGGCGCGCGAGACCCTGAAGACTTCCATGACGAGCCTTTCACGGGCCTTTTGCGTCAGTTTTTTCGAGTCTTTGAAACCAATGTCAAGTGGAGGCGGAAACGGAAGGATGACCGCGGCGGCGACTACCGGGCCCGCAAGAGGGCCCCTGCCAGCCTCGTCAACGCCGGCTGGCGCGAGAAAACCTTTTGAATGTGCTTCCTTTTCGTATTGGTCCATTGATAGAGGGCAAAAAAAAGGCCCGGCTTTCCGCCGGGCCTTTGGAGTCGATTACCTTTTTACCTTGATCCTTGCGGCCTTGCCCCTGAGTTCGCGCAGGTAGTAGAGCTTCGCCCTTCTTACCTTGCCCTGCGTGAGGACCTTCACCGACTCGAGAGCCGGGGAGTTGGACGGGAATATCCTCTCGACGCCAACTCCGGAAGTGACCTTCCTCAGGGTGAAAGTGGCGCGCACTCCGTTGCCGCGCATCTTGATGACGGTTCCCTCGAAAGGCTGAACCCTCTCCTTGTCGCCCTCTTTTATCTTGACCCTTACAAGAAGCGTATCTCCCGGATGGAAGACCGGGATGTCAGTCCTTATAAATTCCTTTTCGATATCCTGAATGATGCCCATTGGTTGATGCCCTCCGCGAATTGATTGTCCGTTTCAAAATAATAAACACGAATTATGCAGTATTAATCCATTAAATGCAATAAAAATTTATCATTATTCCGTATTTTTGCCTGCTTTAATCTCTTCGAGGGCGCCTAGCTCCTTATCAGTAAGCCCGGCAAGGGCGATTAAGTCGGGTCTTTTGAGAAGAGTCCTCCTGATGGATTCCCTCCGACGCCACTTTTCAATATTGGCGTGATTGCCGGAAAGGAGCACTTCAGGCACCCTCATACCCCTGAACTCTTCGGGCCTCGTGTACTGCGGGTACTCGAGGAGCCCGGCTGAAAAAGAGTCTGCCTCGCTCGAGGCGATCTCTCCGAGGACGCCCGGGATAAGCCTTGCCACAGAGTCTATTATCGCCAGGGCCGGTATCTCGCCGCCTGAGAGGACGTAATCGCCGATTGATATCTCTCTGTCTGCGAAAGCCCTTATGCGCTCGTCATAGCCCTCGTACCTGCCGCAGACTATGATGAGGCCGGGAAGCCTTGAGAGCTCGGAGACCAGCGTCTGAGTTAGCCTCTCGCCCTGCGGCGTCGTGAGGATGACAGTTGCCCGGGGCATCCCTTCTTTCGCGGCCTCTATTGCCGCGACGATCGGCTCGGCCTTCATCACCATGCCGTGGCCGCCGCCGTAGGGAGTGTCATCGGTTGTCTTGTGCTTGTCTGTGGCGTAGTCCCTGATGTTGCGGGTCGAGACATC
>JADLDY010000045.1 GCA_020846435.1 Deltaproteobacteria bacterium | reverse complement strand
GACACTGTCGTGTGTCCCGGTTCTGACGCGGCAGTCGTAAGAATAAAAGGCACGAAAAAGGCTCTGGCATTGACCGCCGACTGCAACTCGAGGTACTGCTACCTTGACCCGAGGACAGGCGGCAAGATAGCAGTGGCGGAAGCCGCGAGAAACCTTGTCTCAAGCGGCGCCAGGCCCATGGCCCTGACCGACTGCCTGAACTTCGGCAACCCTGAGAGGCCTGAGGTCATGTGGCAGCTCATAGAGGCCATAGAGGGCATAAAAGAGGCCTGCCACGCGCTTGGCGTGCCTGTCGTGAGCGGCAACGTCAGCCTTTACAACGAGACTTCCGGCACCTCGGTCCACCCGACGCCGACGATAGGCATGGTCGGCCTTATTGAAGACCTGGCGAACCATACGAGACAGTGGTTTTTAGAGGAGGGCGACCTCGTGGCCATGCTCGGCACGAACGTTTCTTCCATCGGGGGGAGCGAATATCTGAGCGTTGTCCATAAGATGGAAAAGGGGCTTCCCCCGGCCATAGACCTCGTCAAGGAGAAGGCGGTTCAGGACGCTTGTTTAAAGGGCGTGAAGGCTGGTATAATAGTATCTGCGCATGATGTCTCTGAGGGCGGGCTCGCGGTTGCCCTTGCGGAGGCCTGCATGAACCCGGACGGCCCGATAGGGGCCGTGGTCGAGCTCGACGCTAATGGGCTCCGTTCAGACGACCTCCTCTTCGGAGAAGCGCAGTCGAGGATAGTCGTGAGCGTAAAGGTGGGCGATTTGGATGCGTTGAAGGCCGTTGCCAAAGAAGCAGGCGCACCGCTCTCAATCATAGGCAAGGTCGGCGGCAAGTCGCTTAAAGTAAACGGCTTGATAGATTTGCCGGTTGACAGGATAACCGGAGAATGGAAAAAGGCTCTCGAAGGCTTTATGCGCTCCTGACAACTGTGCCGTCATTGCGAGGAGCGGCTTTTGCGACGAAGCAATCTCCTGATTGACCTGTTTGAAAAACAGATTGCTTCGCTTCGCTCGCAATGACAAAATCTCTTACCAATAAAGTTCACGGCGGTTAAGATGCACCCTTTTAATAACGACAGGTTCAACGACGAATGCGGCGTCTTCGGCATATTCGGACACCCTGAGGCCGCGAACCTTACCTATCTCGGACTTTACTCATTGCAGCACAGGGGGCAGGAGAGCTCTGGCATAGTCTCCTCAGACGGCAAGAAGCTCCATTCGCACAAGGGCATGGGCCTCGTCGCCGACGTATTCTCAGGCTCGGAGATCGCCCGGCTCCAGGGAAACATGTCAATAGGCCACGTCAGGTACTCGACGACCGGGGAATCGCACATAAAGAACGCGCAGCCCTTTGTGGTCGAGTACTCAAGGGGCGGCATAGCCGTCGCGCATAACGGCAACCTTGTCAACGCGGCGCTCCTTCGTGCCGAGTTCGAGGCATACGGCTCGATATTCCAGTCGTCGATGGACACCGAGATATTCGTCCATCTCCTGGCCTCGAGCAAGGAAAGCTCTCTGGTCGAAAGGATAATATCGTCCCTGCGCCGCGTGAAGGGGTCGTATTCGCTCCTTTTCCTCACGGAGGACACCATGATAGCCGCGAGGGACCCGCACGGCTTCAGGCCTCTTTCGCTCGCGAAGCTCAAGGGCTCGTGGGTCGTGGCTTCCGAGACATGCGCCTTCGACCTCATCGAGGCCGAGTACGTCCGCGAGATAGAGCCCGGAGAGGTGCTCGTCATCGACAAGAACGGGCTCGCTTCCTACAAGCCCTTTGACCCCGCGCCCTACACGCCGTGCGTATTCGAGTTCATCTACTTCGCGAGGCCGGACTCCAAGATATTCGGCGCGAACGTCTACGCCACGAGGAAAAAGCTGGGCGCGCGCCTGGCGTTAGAGCACCCGGTCAAGGCGGACATAGTGATACCCGTGCCTGACTCTGGCGTGCCTGCCGCCATCGGCTACGCAGAGGCCTCAGGCATACCCTTTGAGAAGGGCATAGTGAGGAACCATTACGTAGGCAGGACCTTCATAGAGCCCAAGGACTCGATAAGGCATTTCGGCGTAAAAATAAAACTTAACGCGATCAGGGATATAATAGAGGGCAAGAGGGTCGTCGTGATAGACGACTCCATCGTCAGGGGCACGACCAGCAGGAAGATAGTCAAGATGATACGCGCCGCCGGTGCCAAAGAGGTCCACATGAGAATAAGCTCCCCTCCGACGGTATGCCCGTGCTACTACGGCATTGACACGCCGAGGAAAGAAGAGCTTATCGCCGCGGTGCATAGCCTCGATGAAATAAACGACTTTATCACCTCTGATACGCTCGGGTACCTGAGCGTTGAAGGGCTCTACCAGGCGGTGAAGTGCGCGGGAGGGAGCTTCTGTGACGCGTGCTTCACCGGGAAGTACCCTGTGGACGCTTACAGGGAAGCCGTCCCTCAGCTCGCATTGTTCAAGTAGGGCTTTTTCAAAGCCCGGGGAAAAAACGCAGACAGGAGGATTGTGACGTGAGGAAGTTCGCAGCCGTGTTCACGCTTTTACTCCCCCTTGCCCTCTCTTCAGGGCTGGCCTTCGCCCAGACGGCTCCGCCTGGCGCGCCGGTTCAGGACGACGAGCTCGGCATTGGCGAGGAGATCAAGAAAGAAGCCGAAAAGAAAAAGCTTGTGACAAAGGAGGACCTGCCTCCCATAGACATGGTATATGTCAAGGGCGGGTGCTTTCAGATGGGCGACAAGACAGGCGACGGCGACGATGACGAGAGGCCCGTCCACGAGGTCTGCATAAGCGACTATTACATCGGCAGCACTGAGGTCACCCAGGAGCTTTTCGAAAAGGTCATGGGCTATATTCCGGCCTGGAGATATAACCCGACCATGCCGAGGAACCCCAAGGCGCCGGTTAACTACGTCAGCTGGTCGCATGCCCAGGAGTTCATCGGCAAGCTCAATGAGATAACAAAAGGGTATTACAGGCTCCCGACAGAGGCTGAATGGGAGTACGCCGCCAGAAGCGGCGGCAAGGACGACATCTGGTCAGGCACGAGCAACGAGGGCGAGCTCGGCGATTACGCCTGGTTCATCGACAATACGGACAAGATGATAATGGCTTCGAAGACAAAGAGGCCGAACGCACTGGGCCTGTACGACATGTCAGGCAACGTATGGGAGTGGGTTGAGGACTACTTTGACTTCGAGTACTACCAGGCAAGCCCGAGGAAAGACCCTTACGGGCCTGACTACTCTCTTTTCAAGGTCGTAAGGGGAGGGTCGTTTTTCGACCCGCCAAACAAGCTCCGCACGTCTTACAGGTACGGGCTCGAGCCTGTAAGCAAGGCCATTTCTGTCGGGTTCCGTCTGGCGGAGTAAAAATTTTCCTTCGGGGGGAGCGGGTTGATGCGTAATAAATCCGGCGGAAGAATTCTTTCAAGCGGCAGGGGCCTGTCAAGGGCCTTCTGCCTCTTGTTTTTTGTAGCCCTGCTGTCTGGATGCTCCGGCGTCAAGGGTCCTTCCGGCGCCGAATATTTCAAGAGCCTCGACAGGTGGTCGAGGGGGCAGAAGGTCTACAATGGGCTCGAATCCCGCCTGTATGTGAACGCCACATACAAGACGATGGAATTCAGGAAGGCCTATGTCGACCGCTACGCGCTGAGCTATGACCTTGGAGCTGACCACGCGAAGGCCCTGATGGACAGGGAGTCGGAGCAGGCACTGGCTTACAACGAGTTCTTTTTCACCGCCTATACGCCGGACGAGACGCTGAACGACTTCGACAGGAAGGAGACGGTCTGGCAGGTCTACCTCGAAGACTCCTCGGGAAACAGGGCGAAGCCCATCTCGATCTCAAGGGTTGACGGCTCTGAGCCTGTCATAAGGGAGTTTTTCCCCTATTTCGACCTCTGGAGCAAGGCCTACCTGGTCAAATTCCCCAAGTACGCTGACGGTGGGCCAGAGATAGACCCTGAAAAGGGCGCGGTAAGGCTCGTAGTGACCGGCGTGATGGGAAAGGGCGAGCTTGAATGGCGCCCTGCCGGCAAGTGACCCGGTAAGCTTTGAGCCTTGAACCGTCTCTCATGCCTGCTTGACGCCCCTGTTGTTTTTGGGCCTTTGACGCGGTGTTTTCAGCCGGTTTGCGGAGTTTTTTCTTGCAACCGGTGCTGTGATATGTTATTAATTTTCGATTAACTACGCACGCGCTTGCTATTTGTCCGGGGGTGCTCGCAAGAGTTCCGTACAAGGCCGCGCGGAGGCAAACCAAAACGGAGGAACAAAGAACAATGGCTTACCTTACAATGAAACAGCTTCTCGAATCAGGCGTGCATTTCGGCCACCAGACCAAGAGGTGGAACCCGAAGATGAAGCAGTACATCTACGGCGCGAGGAACGGCATCTACATCATCGACCTCCAGCAGACCGTAAAGATGTTCAAGGAAGCCTATGACTTCGTCAGGAGCACGGCGTCCAAGGGCGGAAGGGTCCTGTTCGTCGGCACCAAGAAGCAGGCCCAGAACGCCATACAGGAAGAGGCCGGCAGGGCCGGGATGGGCTACATAAACAACCGCTGGATAGGCGGCTTCCTCACGAACTTCGCCACCGTCAAGAAGAGCATAAACAGATTGAAGGAACTCGACACCCTCGACACCAACCCTGACTTCGCTTCCTCCACGAAAAAAGAGCTCCTCATGTACAGGAGAGAGAAGGAAAGGCTTGAGAAGTACCTCGGCGGCGTAAAGGAACTCAACAGCGTCCCTGACATCATCTTCATCATCGATTCCAAGAAAGAGACCATCGCCATAACCGAGGCGAAAAGGCTCGGCATAAAGGTCGTCGCCATAGTCGACACCAACTGCGACCCGGATTGCGTTGATTACATCATACCGGGCAACGACGACGCCATAAGGGCCATCAAGCTCTTCGCCTCCTCGATGGCCGACGCGTGCCTCGAAGGCAGGGCCCAGTACGAAGAGGCGCTCGCCGCCAGGAACGACAAACAGGCTCAGGAGAAGGCGGCCGCCGCCGCTCCTGCCCCGGCCCCTGTGCAGGCAGCCGCGCCCGCTCCGGCTCCGGCAGACGCCGCAAAGAGCTGAATCAGAACAGGCTGTCTTTGAAAATCAGCTGTTTTTTCTGACGTAGAGGCCAGGAAAAAGAGCAATTTTTACTATAAGAATATTTCAGGAGGATTTCAGTTATAATGGAGATTTCCGCGTCAGCAGTAAAGGATCTCAGGGAGAAGACAGGGGCCGGCTTCATGGACTGCAAGAAGGCCCTCGCCGAAGCGAAAGGCGATCTGGATAAGGCGGTTTCCTGGCTCCGTGAAAAAGGCCTTGCCGCGGCCGCGAAGAAGGCCAGCAGGGTTGCTTCAGAGGGCGTTGTCGGCTCTTACATACACGCCGGCGGAAAAGTAGGGGTTCTTCTCGAAGTCAACTCCGAGACCGACTTCGTCGCCAAGACCGAGGGCTTTGCCGCTCTTGTAAGAGAGATAGCAATGCATATCGCCGCGATGAGCCCCCAGTACGTAAGGCGCGAGGAAGTCCCGGCCGATGTCGTTGAGAAGGAAAGGCAGATATTCGAGGCGCAGGCAAAGGAGTCCGGCAAGCCCGCGAACGTCATCCAGAAGATGGTCGAAGGCAAGATAGAGAAGTTCTACAAGGAGATTTGCCTCCTTGAGCAGCCCTTTGTGAAAAACCCTGACATCACCATTGAGAAGCTCGTCATAGAGAACGTCGCCAAGATCGGCGAGAACATCTCCGTGAGAAGGTTCGCCAGGTTCAAGGTAGGAGAGGGCATAGAGAAAAAGACAACGGACTTCGCCGCTGAAGTGGCGGCGGCCCAGAAGTAATCATCCAGAGGGAGCCCTTAAGGGCTCCCTTTTTTTAACCTCACCTCAGCGGAGCCTTGCCGGCTCCTTCGGACGCTAAAATGCAACCTCAAAACAAGTATAAGAGAATACTCCTGAAGCTCTCCGGCGAAGCCCTCATGGGCGACAAGGAGTTCGGCGTGGACACCGGGGTTATAAATTCCATAGCCAGGGAGATAAAGGAAGTCTACGACAGGGGCGTCGAGGTGGCCGTGGTCATAGGCGGCGGCAACATCTTCAGGGGTGTATCCGCCAGCGCCAAGGGCATGGACAGGGCCCAGGCCGACTACGTCGGCATGCTCGCCACAGTCATCAACGCGCTCATGCTCCAGGACGCGCTCGAGAAGAACTCTGTTTTCACGAGGGTCATCTCGGCCATAGAGATGAAGGAGCTCGCCGAGCCCTATATCAGAAGGAGGGCGGTGCGCCACCTTGAAAAAGGCAGGGTCATAATATTCGCGGCAGGCACCGGCAACCCGTACTTCACCACAGACACGGCCGCCTCTCTTCGCGCGATGGAGATAAACGCCGAGGTAATAATGAAGGGCACCAAGGTCGACGGCGTCTACGACCGCGACCCGATGAAGGACAAGGATGCCAAACGCTACGAGTCCCTGAAGTTCATCGACGTATTGAAGGACAGCCTCAAGGTGATGGACGCGACAGCCATCTCCCTTTGCATGGACAACAACCTTCCGATAATAGTCTTCAGCATAAAAGAGGCGGGCAACCTCGTAAGGGTCGTCTCAGGCGAGAAGATAGGGACGTTGGTCTCATAATAATACGGATTTCTGGAGAGCGGCAAGATGAGGGAAGAAGTACTTGATATGAAAAAAAGGACCGACAAGGCACTTGAGGCCCTGTCGCACGAGTTGGGCGCCATAAGGACAGGACGCGCTTCAATCGCCATACTCGACCACGTGAAGGTTGATTACTACGGCACTCTCACACCGGTGAACCAGCTCGCCACCCTGGCTGTCCCCGAGAGCAGGACCATAACGATACAGCCATGGGACGCTTCCGCGACCCACGCCATAGAGAAGGCCATAATGACCTCGGATCTCGGCCTCATGCCGACCAACGACGGCAAGATAATACGCATAAACATGCCTCCTCTGACCGAGGAGAGGAGAAAAGAGTACGTCAAGATCGCCAAAAAGTACGGGGAAGAGTGCAAGGTCGGTATAAGGAACATCCGAAGGGACGCCAACGAAGCGTTGAAAAAGCTCGAGAAGGACAAGCAGATATCCGAGGACGAGCATAAAAAGCTCGGCAAGGACATACAGGACATAACCGACAAGCAGATAGCCAGAGTCGACGAGATGATAGCCCAGAAGGAAAAGGATATCATGGAGGTTTGACAGACTGCTGAAAAGGGGCAATCTGTTTTGTCTGCTCCGATGGGAGTTATTGTAGCGTACAAAAAAGTACGCCTCACTCCTCGCGCTTCGCAGTCCCGCAGCGAAGCCTTTTGAGCAGCTGGATTAAACCATGTTTTGCCGGTCTTGAGCCCGGCGCTCCCATTACCCAAACGCGGGCCAATTAGCCAGATGACAGAGGCTTCTACGGAAAATCTTCCCAGGCACATAGCCATAATAATGGACGGCAACGGCAGGTGGGCGAAAAAAAGGCTCCTCAACCGGATAAACGGCCACAGGAAGGGCGTCGACGTCGCCCGTGACACGGTAACCTACTGCCGCGAGCTCGGCATCGAGTGCCTCACTCTGTACACTTTCTCGCGCGAGAACTGGAAGAGGCCTGTCCACGAAGTAGAGATGCTGATGAAGTTCCTCGAGCTGCACTTGAAGTCCGAGGAGAAAAACCTCGTAGAGAACAATATCCGCTTCCACCCCATCGGCAGGCTCGACGACCTGCCAAAGGGCGTCCGCCGCGTGATAGACGGCCTTATCTCAAAGACCGCCGCCAACACGGGCATGGTCCTGCAGCTGGCCCTGAGTTACAGCGGCCGCGAAGAGCTTACAAGGGCCGCGGCCGCTATCGCGAGGCTCGTTGCCGCTGGCACGCTTCGCCCTGACGACATAACCGAAGAGACTGTCAACGAGCACCTTTACACCGCGGGAATGCCTGACCCGGACCTACTCATCCGCACGAGCGGAGAGAACAGGATAAGTAACTTCCTCCTCTGGCAGCTCGCGTACACTGAAATACACATAACTGACGTTCTGTGGCCTGATTTCACGAGGGGCCATCTCGACGAGGCCATAAAAGACTACCAGAAGCGGGACCGCAGGTTCGGCCTCGTCAAGGAAAAGGGCGTAGGGGCCGCCCGTTAGGCCGTCAAACTCGAGTTTTTATTAACGGAGGCTCTTTCTGAAAAGGGTGTTGAGCGGGGTCGTCCTGATCCCGGTTGTAGTATATGTAGTCCTGTACCTGGGGCCGCTCTGGATACTCGCGGTCTCGACCCTCATAACCTTACTGGCCCTGACAGAGCTCAACGGCCTCGGGCTCCACAAGAAAAGGGACGGCGCGTTCGACCTTATGGGCGCTCTCACAGGGGCCGCCTGCGTGCCGCTCGTCTTTTTCTGCGGCATGGAGGCATTTCTTCCGGCGCTCGCGGGCCTCGTCTTTTTCTACCTCTTTTACGGGTTATTGAGCAGCAGAGAACTCTCGGAGTCCTCTCTTGACGCTTCCCACAAGGTGCTGGGGATCGCCTATCTCGCTCTGCCGCTCTCGTTCCTCGTGCTTCTCGCCGAGTTTGAGCAGGGGCGCTTCTGGCTCCTTTTCCTACTTGTCGTCATATGGTCTAACGACACATTCGCGTACTTCATCGGAAGAAAATTCGGCAGGCATAAGCTCGCGCCTGTCATAAGCCCGAAGAAAACCGTCGAGGGCGCGATCGGCGGCATATTAGGGGGCGCGGCCGTCGGCCTTGTTTTCGTCCATTTCATAGCCCTGGCGTCTGCTCCTGTCGAGACGGTCGCCATCACAATCGTTATCGGGCTTGTCGCAATGGCAGGCGACCTCGCGGAGTCTCTCATAAAAAGGGCTGCCAACGTCAAGGACTCCGGTACGATAATCCCCGGCCACGGGGGAGTGCTCGACAGGATAGACAGCCTCATATTCACAGTGCCGCTCCTTTACTATTACCTCGTTTTGAAGGCTTTTTATGCGTAAGAAGGCCATCTCCATACTCGGCTCAACAGGCTCCATCGGCGTGAACACCCTTGAGGTCGTGCGCATGCACGCCGAGAGG